>NZ_JBNJLS010000002.1:0-1026981 GCF_050510915.1 Streptomyces odontotermitis
GCCACCTCCCTCAGGCGCGCGATGCCGTAGCGGGCACTCTCGCGGCACTCTCAAACCAGCCTCAGTGCCGGGCCGTGTCCCCTAAATATCCCCTAAACGATCACTAGGGAACCTGCTGGTCATCCCTGGGAAACGCACAAGCCCCCTCCGATGGGTGGAGGCTTGTGCGGTGCCGGGTGTCCGACTAGGCGGCCACCACAACTGTCGGTCCCGGCCCGCCACACTGGCCTCATGGCGGTCCGCTACGGAGTCCAGGCTGATACATAGCGAGTGCCGCCAGGCGCTAGAACTCCTGTGCGCGCGGCTCGGGTTGGCGCCCGCGCTGCTTCCCCGCCTCCTGGCAGACGACCGGTGGATGGCGCGCGCCGTTCCCAAGCCGAAAGCCCCGGTCCATGATGACCGGGGCTTTGACGGGCCGTCAGGGATGGCTCAACCGCGTGTCGAACGACTGCGTGTCAGGTCGCGATCATGTCGGCAGAAAGTAGACCGAGCGCAGGCACCGCTGGATTGGAAGGAGGCGCGGTGCCGGACCGGTTGGCGCGCAATCGCCACTGACTGCCTCACTCCAATACCGTCACGGCAGCGCCCCCGACAACTGAACCTTGCCGGGGGCGCACTGATGTCGAGGCCCACGCTCAGGCGTCGTTCCAGCCCGCCCTGGGGATGCTCGCCCAAGTGATGGGAGGGTCGCTCCCGGCAGTTGAGAGGACCGGGTTCTTCGTCGTCACCAGTGACGAGGTAGCAGTCGTAGGCGTGTTCTGTGAACTGCTGCCACGTGTGGCGGATGCTGCTCTCGTCGATGATGTAGGGGTACTCGACGCGGTGTTCGGGAGAGATCGCCTAGGGCGTTTCTGATGGCTCTTGCCTGGTCGGTTGGATCACGTGGTCGACGGGGCAGCAGCCTCGTATGGTGCGGCGACATGAGCTGACTGATGCGCAGTGGCACGAGATCGAGCATCTGCTGCCCGCCAACGGCAGGCCCGGTGGGCAGTGGGCGGATCACCGTACGGTGATCGATGGGGTGTTGTTCCGGGCGAGGACGGGGTGCCGTGGCCGGATCTGCCCGAGCGGTATGGGCTCTGGCAGACCGTCTATGAGCGGCATCGCCGCTGGTCGGCCGATGGCACCTGGCAGGCGATCCTTGAGGAGCTGCAGATCGAGGCCGATGCCGGCGACCCGGATGGTCAACTCACCCGTGAGCTTGAGCGCGAGGAGTGGGCGGTGAACATCGACGCCACTTCCTGCCGGGCTCACCAGCATGCCGCCGGGGCACCCAAGCGGGAGGCGGCCGACTTCCCGCGAAAGGGGGCGGGACACGCGAGGAGGCGGATGGGCGTGAGGCGCTGGGGCGCTCGCGGGGCAGACTGACCAGCAAGCTCCATCTGCTGGCCGACGACCGGGCCCGCCCGTTGACCTGGCAGACCTCTCCCGGACAACGTGGTGACAGCCCTATGTTCCAACCAGTGCTCGAGGGGCTGCGACTGCGCAGGCGCGGGCCGGGACGGCCGCGCACCCGGCCGGATCGGGTACGTGGCGACAAGACATCCCACGCGGACAAGAGTCAAGCCGCAGCGGCGGAACCGCCGTCGCCGCGGCCGGGCCGGGGGCCGCCCCCCGGCCTTCGACAAGGCCCAGTACCGGCGCCGCAGCGCGGCCGAACGGTGCGTGAACAAGTAGAAGCAGTACCGCGCGGTGGCCACCCGCTTCGACAAGCGCGACTACATCTTCAACGACACCCTCACCGTCGCAGCGATCCACATCTGCCTCAAGGACACCGTCCAAGAGCCACCAGAAACGCCCTAGTCGTGGGCTGTCTTGCAATAGTAGTCGTGGCTGTTCTTGTACAGGCACACACGAGCGGTGACGGCGAAGACATTATTTGCCCAGCCGCTGCCATAGCTCTTGGTGTGGCCCTTGCCAGCAACGTAGCCACTTTCAATATCGGCGATCCTGCCTGATCCGCAGACGCGTCCGCGGAGGTAGACGATGACGCTGTAGCCGTCGGCCCGCGTGTCGGAGACGTTGCCGTCGATGTGCGCGTTGTAGCAGCCGTGTCCGATGGATGTGTAGGTGACGGAGCCGATGGTGTTCCCGCCGTGGTGACTGTCAGTGGTCTGGATGTTGTAGTACCACTGGGCGGCGGAGGCGGGCGCGCCTGCGAGGGCGACTAGGGCGGCGGCTGAGGGCAGTACGACGAGGCCATATTTGGCGCGTCGGCCCAGTTTCGGTGTTTTCACGATTCCCCCTTGCGGGCCGAGGGGTTCGACCCTGTTGGTCGCTTTGAAGGCTGGCAGGGGATCAGGGCATGGCACATACAGCAGGGGGTTGACATCCGGGGTAAACCCTGGCGGTAGCACCGGGCGTGGGCGCTGTGGTGTTCAGCCGAGGCACTCGGCAGCGTGCAGGCGGACAGGTATACGCCTGCGGAGGGCTCTCCTTCACTCCTCGCGGAGATTTGAGGGGAGCTTAGTTTCGGGAGTGATGATTGCCTGCTTCAGTTGCTCCTGAGTGAGGTTGAGACATTTCTCAAGATTCGCCCCGGCTAGATTCGCTCCGTCAAGATTGGCTCCCGTAAGGTTCACGCCGCTAAGGTCCAAGTCAACCATGTAAGCATCGGTGAGGTTCGCACGCGCGAGGGACACATGAGCCAAGTTCGTCTCAATTAGGTTCACTTCACTGAGATTTGCCTCTTCCAGGTTTGCCTCTTCCAGGTCGGCGTGGTAGAAGTCCACACCCGCCAGATTGGCTCGGCTCAGGTCGGCCTGATATATGGCACCGAGCATCATTTGCACGCCCGCAAGGTTGGCCCCGCGCAGATTCAAATATGGCTCGTCGTCTGGAGCGGGCCTCTCAAGGAGCACGGCCATCGCCGCCTTGACATCCTCTGATGCCTCCTCGCTCCCGTGGCGGTCACGCCATGGCTTTTCGGTCCTTACAAAAGCGCACAGCACCTCAATGCAGGTTGCTCGGTCTTTCTCTGAGTCGCGCATGATGCGCCCCAAGGCGTAGATGCCGCCGAGGCGTTCGGTCAGGTTCGCCGATCCGAGGAGTTTGATTGCTTCGACGTAGCGTTCGGTGACTTGTCCTTCGCGGGTCAGCTCGGCCTGCTCGCGATCTTTCTCACGGGTATGCTCGAAGAGCTTTTCGGTCTGGCGGTGACTCTTGTGCGTGTACCAGAGGCCGACTCCTGCGATGGCGCCGGCCGCGATGGCGACGAGCATGGTGCGGAAGCCGGTGACGATGATCCCTGCGGAGGACGTCAACTCGCCTTGCTTGTCGCGGAGGTGGTGGCCTTCGATGATCCAGGGGCCCCAGATGAGAGCGGACACGAACAGGACCGCGGCGGCGGCCCCGCCCGCCCACATCAGCTTGCGCTTCAACTCCGGCTTCATGCCGCGCATCATCGCCCGGCAGGCGGCGGTGGGTGCAGTGAACGGGGAGGTTCAGAGCAGGAGTTGAGGTTGCCCCGCTGCGGCTTGGCCCCGGTGGGAGAGAGTCGGCCAGTCTGGGGCTGGTTTCAGGAGTTGCCGGGCTCGTTGTGTCGCTAGGATTCCCGGGTTGTGATCTTTGTTCTCGGGGGGTGTGGTTGAGGTTGAGGTGGAAGCCGGGGGCCGTCGTCACGCTCGTTGTAGCGGCTGCGGCGGTGAGTTGCAGTCAGGAGTCAGCTCCCGCGAAACGTCCCGCGGCGAAGGCTCCGTCGTCGCCTGTTGGGCAAGACCGTGTGTTGGGGATGCGCGAGGCTAAGGCTGTCCTGCCGGGTGCTTCCGACGTTCCGCGGGGCTGGAAGAAGTCCGGCAGCCATAGCTATGGGCGCCTTCCCGACAATCCGCAGCTTGCCAGCACTTCTCAGGGGTTTCGGGCGTCGGACCTTGAGGGCTACGTCGGCTTCGGCGTCCATACGTACAAGGACCGGAAGGACGCGACGTCCGAGCTTGCTGACTTCCGGAAGAAATCCAAACCGTCACAGCGGGTGCCGGTACGCATTGCTTCCTCTGACGAGGCGTATGCCGTTCTCTCCTGTTTTCAGCAACCACCCAGCTGCGGCACCATGGTTCTCATTCGCGTGGGCAGCGTCTGGGGGTATGTGAACCTCAACGTGGACACTGACCGCCCGACGGACCCGAAGGTTCTCAACTCTGCTGCCCGTGGGCTCGTCGAGCGCATACGTCAGGCTCAGCGCGGCGAGAGGCCGACTGCCAAGATCTCTTGAGCTGCCACGAATGTCTGCCGGTGACTGCTGTCGGCTGAGTGCGCCTGGTAGCGCCGCCCGGCTGGCCAGGGCTTTGCCATGTGCCCTGTCAGCCGTTCGGGCCGCTGCAGCAATATCACGACGATGCACCGGCTCACTGAGCGTCTTTCAACATCGCGTTGAGGCGCGGTGGAGAGCGAGAACGGATGGGCTTGAAGAGCAGCCCCTACGAGACGCCACGAGCCGGGGCCGAGTGTCGGCCGCCGGACTTTGACCTCGCGACCAAAGAGGCAGAGACGCTCACGAGGATGATGCCGACAAGGGAGCCAAGAGTGTTGAAGAGTACGTCATCGATATCCACAACGCGTCCGGCGTTCATGACGAACTGAACCATTTCGATGAACATGCTCAAGCAGAAGCAACCGAAGAGTGTCCTCACGATTGACGGTCTGCGCACTGCGCTATGCCAGAACATAGCTAGCGGAACGAACATCGCAGCATTGGCGATCGACAGTGCCAGGATCATACGCCGCTCTTCTGGGAACAGGTCGGCACTGCCTGCACCAATGAGGCCATCGCCAGGAATCAGCCAGACGTGCCGTGTTCCAGACCCGATGGGCTCGGTGGGGGCAATCGTCGCCGCTAGAACGACCAGCAAGCATACAACGAAAATTCCCTGGGAAACCTTTTGTTTCCTGTATGGGTCTGCTCTTCCCCATACAGCGAATATGACTGAGGCGATAGCGGAAGCCGCGATGAACAAGGAGACCGTAAGTGGGTTAACGTAAAGAACAATCTGCCACACGGTCTTTCCCTGTTCGGTAGATAGAGGCAACTTCGAGGGGGCACGGCGCGATGCGGCTACTAGAGTAGCCGCATCGCGCACTATGGGAAAATAACTAGCAGCGCCACTTGGTGACGTACTTGTGGCCCGAGTGCTTCATCATGCCACGGATGCAGCCCTCATCACCCATGAGCACATACTTCTTGGCACGTGCGATACTGTTCTTCGTCTTCTTGTTGCCGAGCCAGTGGCCTTCGACGATCTTATTTCGACGTTCAAGCTTGATCTCGTATCCAAGATTGACCGTGATTTCGCCACCCTTGAACCGATAATAGCTAATCGTGTACGTACCCTTATTGGGCACGGGACCCTTGATGCACAGTTGCCCGTTACTCAGGTCGCCGCAGCCCTGCGTGGTTGCGCTTGCAGATGGCGCCATCACAAGGCTCGCGATCAGTATGGAAACAATGGCGCCAACTGCGCCAATAACCCGCTTCATTAAGCTAATCTCTCGAAATCTCTAGGTCGTGCATGAAGAGACCAAAGCGGCAGGATTCGAGAAATAGGGTCTTTGCGGCGCATGCGAAACCACCCCTATTTACCCCCCCCCGCGCGATATCGGGCATGGCCAGTGCGCGACATTCCGATTGAGCTTGGTCAGGGCTCAGCCGGTGTGGCGATCACGTTACGCGGCGGATGATCATGCGTCAAAGAGCGGCATGCACTAAGCATTTAACCTAAGGCGTGAAATAGAAGACATATATCAGAATGCCATAGGAAACCAGGCAAATCGGGCCTCTGTGTTCATGCGGGCGGCTTCGCGAGCCAGGGCGGACGGGCCTGCGGGCAGGCGGACGGGACTGCCCAGCGAGCCAGGGGACGGGCTGCCGGAGGTCGGATAGCCGTACACGACAACGCCCCTGCCCGGTGTCGGGGCGGGGGCGTTCGGGTGGTTGGGGTCCTGTTACCACCAGTTGCTGCAGGATCCGTTCCTGCAGGCCCTCATCTTGAAGACTTTCGCCTGCGTGTAGCTCCCGCTCTTCGCGAGGCTCCCTATGATCTCTAGGTCGCGCATGCCTTCGACCTTCACGCCGGAGAAGCTGCTGCTCCATTTCCAGGTGCCGTAGTAGGCGCCGTGTCCGTCGGCGTTCCAGGTTTTGCAGACGTTGACGAGGGCTCCTCCTGGGGCCGTCCAAAGTTTCGTACAGGCGCTGGCTGCGGAGGCTTCCGGCGCGATGGCGATGGCGCCAGCGAATAGGGCGGCGGCTCCTGCGGCGGAGGCTATCGACCGGGTTAGTGCGGTGCGCATGCTGTTCCCCCCTGATGCTCTGCTGGGTTCGCGGTCGCACGAGAACCTAGAGCGGCTGGGGTTGTGGGGCGTACAACATGCGTTTGATGTATGCCGTCAACTTTCGCGGTAGCCGGGGTCAACCATGGCCGTAGCCGCTTCAGGCTTCGAAGTAGGCGATGGTGATGATGGTTCGCCTGATCGTCATGGTGTAGATGATCCGGACGTTGGTTCCGGGGGCGCGGTACTCCCACATGGGCCCGCCGTGTTCGAGCGTGAGGCGGGTGACGCCGATGGTGGGGTCTGCTGCGATGGCGGAGAGGGCGCGGTCGACGGCGATCTCTTCGGCGGGGGTGAAGTCGTCCGCCTGTCTGGCGGCGGTGGGGCCGAGGATGATGCGGGCTCCGGGCCTGCGGTGCTGGGGCGCCATGCCGCCCGATTATGCCGCGCTGCCGCTTACGTCGATGCCGTGTTTGGCATAGAGCTCGACGCGGAGGTCTTCCCAGTCTGTGGTGGGGGTGCTGCCGTCGCGGATGCTTTCCCAGTGGGCGGCGAGTTCCTCGTTGCCGGACTCGCGGGCGGTGGTGATGGTCTCGTCGAGGTCGGCGAGCTCTTCGCTGGTCCACTGCGGCGCGCTCATCGCGGTCTCCCTGCCTGTCATGGCCTAGGCCACCACGGTAGCGGACTTACTCAGGCTGGGCTGTCCTGTTCGCAATGGCCCGTGACCGATCGGCCTCGGCCCGGGTTGGCCTTGGCATGGATGACCTGACTGGCCTGCATTCCACCGCCGGTATCGCCGTGTCGGACGAGTCCGACGAGCTGCTCCCTCTGCTGACGCTCACCGAGGCGCAGGACGTGGTGGAGGTCCTGGCGCGGGTGGCGGTCGGCGAGCGCGCGGATGCGGTGTGGGCGGGCGAGCTCGCGCCGGAGCTCGCCGCCAGGGTGCCGTCGCGGGGTTGAGCAGCAGGTCACGCTACGTACGGGCGCCGCTCCCACAGGTCAGCGATGAGATCCAGGCCCTTGGCCGTCACGTAGGCGACAGGGAACATCCAGCCGTTCCTCGTCTCCGTCTTCACGACGAACAACCCCGAGTCCTGGTGCGGCTTGCGAGGAAGGTTCCGGGCGCCTCCGGACTGCGAAGTCGACCTCCGGAAAATGTTGATCTCGACGAGCCAGGAAGTCAGCACGCGCACATCCACATTGAACAGGTCGGCCATCTCGCGCATGCCGATCAGCCCGTCGGCCGCGAGGAAGCGGTCCCACTTTCCGGCCTTCGGGGCGAGGATCTTGTTGGCCGCTTCCAGGGCTTCCTTGGCTTCGAGAAAGGCGACGAGTTCGCGTGCCATCTCCAGCCTCGATGGCTCCCGGCGGATGACGGTGCGCTTCGAGACGTACTCGTATAGCGCATCGGCGAGTTCGACCTGGGCGAGCTCTATGCTCCTGCGGGTGTTCTCGTCGGCGATACGGCTGGTGGTGATGTTGGCCAGCCACATCGGGACGATGCGCTCGTGGATGAGGAACTGCGGACGGCGCTGGATGTCGCCCGGGACCTGGACCTCCATTACGGAGGTCTTGCCTCGCGACCAAGACTTCCGCAGGATCGCCTTGCGCTGCGGCTCGGGGTCGAGCGTGAGGTTGCGGCAGAGCTGTCCGAAGACAGCCCAGTTGCCGTCCTGGTTGGACACGATGGTGACCGGGTCGCCGTGGAAGTCGAACGATCCGATCTCGAATCGGTCCCCGGGTTGTCTCCTGGCACGGGCAGGTTAGTGTGGAACTGATCCAAGGGTCTTCCCCTTGATCCGTAGCTCTCGGCGGACTAGACCTCCGCGCGAGGGCTGATTTTTGTCCCGGATCCGATCGACATATGCGGATCGGTTAACCCGGCAGTCTACGCTCCGTCACTGACAAACGCGGGGTATGCCTGGGCCAACGCGCGGACACAGCACGGGTGTTGGTCTTGAGCTAGGCCGCGCTCCGCTCGGCCAGCGGGAGCTTCAAGACCTCGGCCCCGTACTGGGTGCTGCACCGGTTGCAGCGCGCGCCGGCCGCCGCCGGGGTGACCTTGAGGACGCCCGCGCAGCCCGGCGTCGAGCAGCACACCGCGAAGCGGATCGGCTCCTGCTCGTCCGGGAGCAGCCAGCGCGCCCGCCCGACAAGCCGCCGCAGCTCATGAGCGAACTCCCGCACCGCAGGGTGCTCGTCGCAGATGACGGTGAGGTTCAGCCGCAGCAGCTCGGCGTACCCGTCGACGGCGGCCTGGACGTTCCCGTACCGGTGCAGCGGCCAGTCCTCTCGCTCGCACAGATCGGCGGCCCATGAGGCGAGCACCCCTTCGATGCCACCGGAGCCCCGCAGGTCGAGGGCAGCAGCGTTGCGCGGGAGCGGCGCGGCGCGGGTGGCGGTCCGTCCGTCGCCGCCGTGCCGTCCGGGCTGCAGGACGTCCTCCAAGTTCCGGTACAGGCGGGGCAGTTCGGTGAGGTGCTCGTTGATGCGTTCGCGGCAGCCGCGGTGTACGCGATCGCGGGCGGACCGGGCGTAGACGGCGCACGGCGAGGTCTGCGGGTCGGCGTCGAGCATGGTGTTCTCCTTGCTGGCGGTGCGGGTCAGGCGAGGGTGGCGGCGATCAGTGCGGCGACGGTGAGGCAGCCGGTCCCGGCGAGGAGGAGGTGCACGGCGTGGCGGATACCGCGCATCTTGCGGGCGCAGAGCCGAGACAGGCGGCACAGCCGTTCGGCCCGCTGGTCCACCGCGAGGTGCTCCAGGACCTGCTCGGGGGTGCAGGTTGCCCAGCGGGGCCAGCCGGCAGGCGCGCCGCCGCTGGTGTTGGGGCGAACGACGAGCAACAGCGTCACGATCGCCGCGAGGAACGCCGCAACACCAGCCCCGCCGATGACCTGCGAGGCGACGGGTAGCTGGTAGTCCCTGACCGCGGCCGCGACGACGGCAAGTCCCGCGCCCGCCAGGCCGATCAGCAGGGCCGCCTTCTGGTCGGCGCGGGCTATCTCGGTGGAGACGTGCGCGAGGTCGGCGTCGAGGGCTAGGTCGGTGCGGTCGGTCACACGTCCTCCTCGTACCGGCGCTCAGTCCAGTGCTTCGCGTCGTCGGCCTTGCATGCGGCGACGGACGGCCCGTCGTGGCCAGGCTGCAGTTCCCGCAGGTGGTGGTCAACGAAGAACAGGGCGACGGCGAGCCCGGCGGCGAGCCCGTTGTGCGGGTTGATCAACGGTTCAGGGTCAGGCTCCCATTCCGCGTCGGCGCGGCGGTTCTTGGCCTGCTCGGCGGACAGCTGGCCGCGGAGGCGGGTCAGGACGGCCATGGCGTCGGGCGGCTGGTTGGTCATGCTGCGTTCTCCTTCTGCCGGTCGAGGGCTGTGGCGTCGAGGATGTCGAGGGTCGGGCACGGGCAGGTCGTCGCGGGGCCACGCCGACGGGTGCCGTCCCATCGGGAGCACTCGCGGCAGATCTGGATGCCGTCTTGCTGCACCGGGGCGTGCAGTTCGGTGAGGTGTCGGCGCATGGTGTTGAGCCGGGTGAACGCGTTGGTGCGGGAGTTCGCGACGAAGGCGAACCGGTTGATGCCGTCTCGCAGCCGCGCTACCTCGTCCGGGGTGAGCCGCCCTCGGCTGGCCCGGTCCCCAATGATCCGCAGCTGCGCGACCGTCGGAGGGCGCCGGATCACGCTGCCTCCGTCGGGTCGATCTCGGGGTGGGTGAACCGGACGGGTTTGCCCAACTCCCGCGCATAGGCGATCTCCGCGCGAGTGCTGTCGCCGACGTAGTCGCCGACGACTAGCACCTCGTCAGCCAGCCGGATCTTCGCCCGGTGCAGGTCGTCGAGCCGCACCTTCAGCGCCTCGGCTTCGACCGGATCAACCCACAGTTCGTGCGGCTGCTTCATGTTGCAGCCCGGCTTGACGACGATCCTTCCGGCCACGGTCTCGCGGACCTCCGCCTCGACCATCTCCGCCATGAACCGCGTACTGCCACAGATCACAACGATGTTCGGGATGCCCAGCCGCTCTTTCACATCGGCCAGGCGCGTCAGAGCGAGAGTTCGGTCGCTGGTCACGTACTACTCCTTCGGGTCGAGTTGGGGTCGTTCAAGGTCTGGTCGGGGTGGGCGGCGACGCGAGGACCGAGGGGCCGCAAGAAACCCTAGGAGGGTCTGGGTCAAGCGAGCGTCCCAGAACGGCGTTGAGGGCCGCAGAACGGTACTCAGGCGGTCACGCGGGGAATCGGGGGCGTGGTTCAACGTGCGGCATCACGCGGCCTCGCCCCTGTGCTCGTCGGGCAGGTCGGCGCCGCAGTAGAAGCCGATCGACAGCATCGGATAGCCATCCGCACTGACATGCTCCTCGACGACCTTCCACACGGCGGTCGCCTTGCAGGCGGGGCGTCCGTCCTGCTGCCGGTGGAAGTTGGTGGTGCACGCCTCCGGGGTCGGCGCCTGGCCCATCGACCAGCCGGTCGCACGGTGGAACACGCGGACCTCAGGGACTGCATCGATCTCCGGCTCCTCCTCGTCGGCGTCGGGCGCGCAGTCGGCCTGGACGTCGGGCGGGTCGCCGGCCTTGATGCCGCAGGCGCAGCACTCCAGGAAGTCGCCGCTCCCGCCGGTAGCCGGGTCGAACCAGCTGGCGCGGGGTATCGGAGTCGCGCGCCGCACGCCGGGCAGCGGCGCACCCTGGCGTGCTCGACCCAGGTAGTGCGGGCGCAGCCGGAGCAGCAGGTCAGCCAGGAGTTGCGCTGCCGGGTGGATGTCCATCGGATGAAGCCGCCGTGATTGCGGACGAGCTTCGCCTTCGCCGCAGGAGGCCAGTGGCGGTAGGTCTCTTCCGCCCACGGGTCTATCGGCACCGGCCGGTGACCGATGATGACCATTTCGCCGCCAGGCCAGGTGCATGCGCAGGAGAAGGGATCGCAGTCGCAGGCGTGCCGGTACAAGAAGCCGGATGGCACGTGGGGCAGCCAGCCCGGCTTCCCCACCAAGACGACCACGGAGAACTGGGGCGACGAGCAGGAAGCCGCAATCCGCGCCGGCCGGTGAGTCGATCCGGACCTGATGCGCAAGCCCTTCGGCCCGTGGGCGCGCGAGTGGATGGCAGTCCAGTCAACGCGCGGGCGCACGGCCATGAACCGGTGGGAGCGGTTGGAAGCCCACATCCGCCCCAAGTGGGAGCACACCCCGCTGATCGCGTTCAACTGGTTCGAGGTGGAGACGTGGGCGCGCACCCTCACCTGTGCGCACAGCACCACTCGGGACACAGTCAGCCTGATCTCTCGCATCCTGACGGGCGCGGTGGACGCACAGCATCTGGCCGTCAACCCGCTCTACAGGCGGCACCTGACCGGGCTGGCGCCACAGAAGGCGGGCAAGCGGAAGACTGACCACGAGGGCATGTGGGCTCCGCCGGATGTGGTGCTGCGACTCGACCGGCGCATGGGTCCGGTCGGTGTACACAAGGAGGTTGGGGCGTTCGCGCAGTACTTCGTGCGCGACGAGAATGGCAAGCGCCGTGCGCACAGGGCGTTCGAGCCGCCGAAGAACCCTCAGAGCGCGCGGGACATAGACGTGCCGCCGTTCCTGGCGGAGCTGCTGACGCAGCACCTGTCGGACTGGCCCCACGACTATGTGTTGACCTCCCCCGAGGGCAAGATGTGGTGGCGCAGCGCGTGGTGCGACAAGCTGCGTAAGGCGGCCGACGGGCGGCAGCCGCATCCGAATGCGCGTGGGGCTGCCAAGGTCGATCCATGGGAGCCGATCATGCCGGGGCTGACGATCCGGGATCTGCGGCACACGCATGACACGTATCAGGCGGAGACGGCGTCAGTCCGGTGCCGGCTTACGAGCAGGCGGGGCACAAGTACCCTGGTATCAAGGGCACGTACCAGCATCCGACGCCGGAGATGCGGCGGCACCGGCTTGACGGTCTGCAGCGGCTGTACGAGCGGGAATGGCGAGCCTGGGGTGCAAGACCATCTGGGAGAGTTGATCTCCTAAATGTCCCCTAGATGACCAGTTGTCGATCACCCGGGATCACCCGGGATCACCGGCCGAGGCTCCCGCCGCAGGTCAGAAGCATTTCCCCTCCTCCTGGGACCCGTTGTTGGTGCCCTGCTACTGGGAGAACCACGAGCGCGGCATGTCCCCGCAGAAGCTCCGCGACGTGCCCGCCTGGCGCGACAGCGACGCCTACACGCCCCAGGAGCGGGACGTCATGGAGTACGCGGAGGCGATGTCCGCGACGCCGCCCACCGTGGACGACGACCTGGCCGGCCGCCTGCTGTCCGCGCTGGGCGAGGCCGCGTTCGTGGAGCTCACCGAGATGATCGCGGTGGAGAACCTCCGCTCGCGCACGAACGCGGCGCTCGGTCTGACGTCGCAGGGATTCAAGGACTCCTGCGACATCCAGCGCCCGCAGACGACCAAGTGAGGCCCGGCAAGGCCGAGTACGCCCGAGTAGCCGAGCAGGGCCGAGTAGGGCGAAGCGAAGGAGGGCCAACTGGCGCCGCCCGGGCGGCGTGTCAGAGCACGGCGAGCCGGTCCACCAGCAACTTCACCCGCTGCTCGGCGTACTCGGGCGGCAGCCTTCCCTCCCGGGTCAGGGTGGCGACGCCGTGCAGGCACGCCCAGAACACCTCCGTGAACAACTCTGGTGCGAGGTCGTCCCCGGCGACCTCGCCCAGGGTCTCCAGGAGTGAGGCGAAGGCGTCCTTCAGCGGCGCCGGGGTTTCCTCCTGCGCGAAGGCGAGGCCGCCGTCGAGCTGGAACAGGGCGTCGTAGACCGCCGGGTTGGCCGCGGCGAAGTCGAGGTAGGCGCGGGCCAGCGCGGTGACCCGCTCGCGCGGATCCTTGACCGCGGAGGTCGCGGCCCGCACCGCCACGGCCATCTCGGACGCGCCTTGGAGGGCGACGGCTCCGATGATCTCCCGCTTGCCGCGGAAGTGGCTGTAGAGGACGGGCTGGCTGTACTCGATGCGTTCGGCAAGCCGGCGGGTGGTGACGGCGTCCCAGCCCTGCTGCTCGGCGAGTTCGCGGGCCGTGGCCACGATGAGGCGTTCACGCTCCGCCCGCTCGCGCTGCTTTCGTTCCTGTACCGACATGTTTCTACCCTAGCACCGCTAGACAAGCGAGCGGCAGTAGTACTAGCGTTGCCTCACAAGCTAGCAACGCTAGGAACTGGAGGGGTCGTCATGCTCAACGCACTCGAGGTCGTCACCACCGTGGTCGTCGGCGTGATGGTGGGGGTGGAATGCGCCGTCCCCTTCTTCATCAACCCGATCATCAACGCCCTCCCCGAGGACAGCGGCCAACTCGCCCGCGCCCACAGCGGCCGCCTCGGCGGCGCCGTCATGCCGTTCTGGTACATCGGCTCCCTCGTCCTCGTCGCGATCTGGGCCGTCGCCGACCGCCACCACGACGGCACCGGCCTCGTGATCGCCGCCGGCGCGCTCCTGATCGTCAGCGTGCTCCTGTCGGTCCTGGTGCTCGTCCCGATCAACAACCGGGTCAAGGCGTGGACCCCCGAGAACCGGCCCGCCGACTGGAAAGAGCAGATGAACCGCTGGGACCGCTGGCACTACGTCCGCGTCGCCGTCATCGTCGCCGCCTTCACCTCCCTGGTCGCCGCCCTCGCCTGAACCGCCACGGTCGCGAGCGCGAGCAGCGCCACGCCCCCGCCGTACGTCATGACCGCCGCCTCCGAGGTGCGGTCGAGGACGGCACCGCCCGCGAGGGCGCCGAGCGAGAAGGTCGCCTGGAAGGCGGCGGTGAACAGGACGGACGCCGCCTCCGGGGACCGCGGCGCGGCGGCGGCGAAGCAGCGCTGCGAGACGACCGGCACGGCGCCGTAGGCGATGCCCCACACGACGAGCAGCGCCACGGCACCCGCTTGCGCGTGCCCCGCAACGGGCAGCGCGAGGGTCACCGCCGCGATGCCGCCCGCCGCGGCCGCGGCCGTGCCCCGCGGCCACCGCGCCACGGCCGCGCCCCCTGCGAAGTTGCCGAGGACCCCGGCCACCCCGTAGACCAGCAGGAACACGGTGATCCGCCCGGGCCCGACGCCGGTGACCCGCTCCAGGAACGGCGTCACGTACGTGTACGTCCCGAAGTGCGCGAGCACCAGCAGGAACGTGAGCGCCAGCGCGTACCGCGTACGAGCGCCCCTCAACAGCCCGCGCAGCACCCGCAGCCGGGTGCCGCCCCGGGGCGGCAGCGGCGGCACGACGGCCGACATGAGCGCGAGCACCGCCATGGTGAGAACTCCCAGCACCACGAAGGCCGTTCGCCAGCCCGCGAGATCTCCGACGAGGGTCCCCGCGGGCACACCGAGCACCGAGCCGAGCGGCACCGCCGAGAAGATCACCGCGGTGGCGCGGCCCACCGACCGCTCGGGCACGAACCGTTCGGCGAGACCGGCCGCGATCGACCAGAAGCCCCCGATGACGACGCCGACCACGACCCGGGACACCAGTACCAGCCAGAAGCCGGGCGCGGCCGCCGCGAGCAGGTCCGCGAGGGCGAGCAGGGCCATGAACCCGCAGAGCATCCGCCGCCGGTCGACCCGGGCCGTCGCGGCCGTGAGCAGCGGTGCGCAGGCCGCGGCGAGCAGCCCCGGCAGGGTCATCATGAGCCCGGCCGTGCCGTCGGAGACCGTGAAGTCGCCGCCGATGGAGGTGAGCAGCCCGATCGGCAGGATCTCGGCGGTGACGATGACGAAGATCCCGAGGGTCACGGAGCCGACGGCGGCCCAACCGCCCTTACGGGTAAGGCCGTTCGGCGACGCCGCGGCCGGTGCGAGAGTGGGTGTGCGCAACATGCGCCCACTCCAGCACCGCCACGGCGCCCGATCCGGCAGGAATGCGACGACGTAGTCCCGGGACCGGCAGAAATGCGACGCCCTCACCCCCACCGGCCCCGCACAATCAACTCCCATGAGACCAGCGCCCGATGAAGTCCTGCACTTCTCCGAGGACCCCACCATCACGGTGTTCCACCCCCACGTCGCCGCGACGGCCCGCCAGTCCGAGCCCTATGTGTGGGCGGTCGACGCCGAGCAGGCCCCCGCGTACTGGTTTCCCCGGCAGTGCCCGCGCGCCCTGGCCTGGGTGGGGCCGGGCACCAGCGACGAGGACCGGCGGACCGTTCTGGGCGCGGGCCGCGAGCGGCGGGTGCACGCCGTCGAGTACGCCTGGGCCGAGCGGTTCCTGACCGCCCGCCTGTACGCGTACCGGCTGCCCGCCGCCGCGTTCGAGCCGTTCGGCGCCCCCACCCCGAACGCCTGGGTGGCCACGGGGAGCGTCACACCGCTCGGCCCGCCCGAGCCGGTGACCGGGCTGCTCGGCCTGCACGCGGCCGCGGGCATCCAACTGCGGTTCGTCACCGACCTGTGGGAGTTCTGGGACGCCGTCACCCGCAGCACCCTCGAGTTCAGCGGCATCCGCCTGCGCAACGCCGCTCCCGCGCGGTGACCGCGCCGGTCAGCGCAGCTCGTACACCGCCGTGACCGTCACCTGGTCCTCGATCTCGCCGGGCGCGACCGGCACGCTCTCCTTGTCGAAGGCGATCGCGGGGACCGGCACCGGGCGGGGGCGGCCGCCGTCGGTCTCATCGAGGGAGACGAGGGGGCCGAGCTTCTTGCCGGTCAGGCGCGCGTACTGGCGGGCCTTCTCGTGGGCGTCGTCGTGCGCGGCCTCGCGGGCGGCGCTGCGCAGCTTCTCCGGGTGGGCGAGGTCGAAGGTGATGGAGCTGATGCGGCCCGCGTCGCCGGTCGCGTCCATCGCGGACTGCAGCACCGCGCCGGTCTTGGCGAGGTCCCGCACCTTGATGGAGAAGCCCTGCGCGGCCTGGTAACCGGTGAGCTTGGACTGGCCGTTGGTCTCCTGATAGACGGCGGTCAGGGCGAGGCTCTCGGTGCGCACGTCCCGCTCGGCGACGCCCGCCTTGCGGACGGCGGTCAGGAGTGCGTCGGCCGCGGAGTTCTGGGCGGCGAGGGCCTGCTTCGCGGTGGGCCTGGTGACCTCGACGCCCGCGGTGACCACCGCGAGGTCGGGCGCGGCGCTCGCGGCACCCGTGCCGGTGACCGTCACGGTCGCGGGCCGCGGGGCGGACGCCGTGGCGAGCGGGGCCGCGGAGGCGGTGGCGGGGGCCGCGAGCGCCGGGGTGCCGATGGCGGTGACGGCGAGGGCGAGCGCGAGGGCGCTGACGGGGCGGGCGGGCAGCTGGGGCAGCACGGGCATGAGAGCGGGTCCTTCCGTTTCCGCCGCCCTCCGAGGGGGCGGTCCGCGGTCATCCCAGCACCGCCCGCCGACCCGCACGCGCGCGTGCCACCGCGCCACTCCGCCCTGTCACCTCACCGGTCGATTCACCGGGCGCCCCGTAAAGCGGTCCGCGGCAGACCACCATGGACAGCCCTCTCCCCTACGGGAGTTCGCGCGCCGTCTTCCCAAACCGGCCCGTCCATGACGTACTCGTGCCGACACGGAGAACGGAGTCACGGTTGTCCCGCTACCAGACCACCCACCGCGAGAGCCTCCTCGACCCGGCCGCCTTCTGGGGCCGCGCCGCCGAGGCCGTCGACTGGTACGAGCCCCCGCGGCAGGTCCTGGATCCGGCCGCACCCGCCGCGCCCCGCTGGTTCGCGGGCGGCGAGCTGAACACCTGTCACAACGCCCTGGACCGGCACGTCCTGGCCGGGCACGGCGACCGGACGGCGCTCATCCACGACAGCCCCGTCACCGGCACGGTCACCCGCCGCACGTACGCCGAACTGCTCGACGAGGTGGCGCGGACGGCCGGGATGCTCACCGCGCTGGGCGTCGGCAAGGGCGACACCGTCGTGATCTATCTGCCGATGGTGCCGGAGGCGGTCGTGGCGATGCTGGCGTGCGCGCGCGTCGGCGCCGTGCACTCGGTGGTGTTCGGGGGCTTCGCCGCGCCCGAGCTCGCCGCGCGCATCGACCACGCCCGGCCGACCGTGGTGCTCTCCACGTCCTGCGGCATCGAGGCCAGCCGCGTCCTCGCGTACAAGCCGCTCCTCGACCGCGCCCTGGACCTCGCCGAGCACCGCCCCGACGCCTGCGTGATCCTGCAACGACCGCAGGCGGAGGCCGAGTTGCTGCCGGGCCGCGACCTGGACTGGCAGCGCGCGCTGAGCACCTCGCCGGGCGTCGCGTGCGTGCCGGTGGCCGCCACCGACCCGCTGTACGTCCTCTACACCTCCGGCACGACCGGCGCCCCCAAGGGCGTGGTCCGCGACAACGGCGGGCACGCGGTGGCGCTGCGCTGGACCATGGAGCACATCTACGACGCCCGGCCCGGCGAGGTGTTCTGGACCGCGTCCGACGTGGGCTGGGTCGTCGGCCACTCGTACATCGTGTACGCGCCGCTGCTCGCGGGCTGCACCACGCTCCTGTACGAGGGCAAGCCCGTGGGCACCCCCGACGCGGGCGCGTTCTGGCGGGTGGTCGAGGAGCACCGGGTGCGCACCCTGTTCACCGCGCCCACCGCACTGCGGGCCATCAAGCGGGAGGACCCCAAGGGCGGACTGGCCGCGCGCCACGACCTGTCGTCGCTGCGCGCCCTGTTCCTGGCCGGGGAGCGCCTGGACCCGGACACCTACCACTGGGCGCGCGGCCTCCTTGACGTCCCGGTGGTCGACCACTGGTGGCAGACCGAGACGGGCTGGCCGATCGTGGCCAACCCCCTCGGCATCGAGCGCCTCCCGGACCGCCCCGGCTCACCGGGGGTGCCCATGCCCGGCTGGGACCTGCGCGCGCTCGACGACGACGGCCGCCCCTGCCCGCCCGGCACGGACGGCACCCTCGCGCTGAAGCTGCCGCTGCCCCCGGGCGCCCTCACCACCCTGTACCGCGACGACGCCCGCTTCGCCGCCTCCTACCTGGAGCGCTTCCCCGGCCACTACCTCACCGGCGACGGCGGCCGGATCGACGAGGACGGGCACGTCTTTGTGATGGGCCGCCTCGACGACGTCATCAACGTCGCCGGGCACCGCCTCTCGACCGGCGCCATGGAGGAGGCCCTCGCCGACCACCCGGACGTCGCGGAGTGCGCGGTGGTGGGCGTCGCGGACCCGCTCAAGGGCGAACTCCCGCTGGGTCTGGTGGTGTTGCGCCAGGGCGCGGACCGGCCGCCCGCCGACGTCGAGGCCGAACTCCGCTCCCTCGTGCGCGAGCGCATCGGCGCGGTGGCGACGCCCAGCCGGGTGCTCCCGGTGGCCCGCCTGCCCAAGACCCGCTCGGGCAAGATCCTCCGCGCCACGGTCCGGGCGATCGCCGACGGCAGGGAGTTCACGGTCCCGGCCACCATCGAGGACCCGGCCGTGCTCACGGAGATCCGTGACGCGCTGCGGGTCCTCACGGTCACGCAGGACTGACGCTCGGGCGGCTCCGGGGGTGCGCCGCTCAGGCGCGCTCCAGGAGTGCGCCCGCCAACTCCCGTACGGAACGGGTGAACCGCCGCGGCTCCTCCGCCGTCGCGACGTGCCGCACGAGGTCGCCGTCGAAGAGCGCGAGCAGCGCGTGGGCCGCGAACTCCCCGTCGAGTCCCGGGCGTTCCTCGGCCAGCAGCGCGCCGAGGTGGCGGTGCCAGAACCGATAGCTGGGGTCGGCGAACTTGTCCTCGGCGCAGGCCCGTTCATGGGCGGACAGGAGCAGGGCGTTGCCCTCGGCGATGGCGCACAGCTCGTCGAGGAAGACGAAGAGCCGCTCGCGCGCGGGAGCGCCGGGGCCGAGCGGCGGCGGGCCGCCGGTGACCGCTTCGCGCAGCGCCCGCGAGCGCTCTTCGAGGAGCGCCTGCAGCAGCCCGGCACGGCTCCCGAAGCGCCGGAACACGGTGCCCTTGCCGACCCCGGCGAGCGCGGCGACCCGGTCGAGCGAGACATGGTCGCCGCCGCCCTCGGCGAGCAACTGCTCGGTGGCGCGCAGCACCGACTCCCGGTTCCGCACGGCGTCGGCCCGCTCCCCGCGCCGCTCACTCGCCACAACTTCCCCTTCCAAACGGTCCGTTGGTCCGGTTACTGTAGCGCCACGCCAACCGGACTGTCAGTCCGTCTAGCCTTCCGTTCAGCATTCCGTACGCGAGGAGCTCACCCATGCCCATGCACGCTCTCGTCGTCGACCCCGCCGCCCCCGGCGCCCTGCGCCGCGGCGACGCACCCGAGCCGGCCCCCGCCCCGCACCAACTCGTCCTGGACGTACGGCACTTCTCACTGAACCGGGGCGAGGTGGCGTTCGCCGCGCGCAGGCCCGCGGGGACCGTGCACGGGTACGACGCGGCGGGTGTGGTCGTGCGCGCCGCGGCGGACGGCACCGGGCCCGCCGTCGGCGCGCGGGTCGCGGCGTTCGGCGCGGGCGCCTGGGCGCAGCGCATGGCCGTCGACACCACCGCGGTCGCCGAGGTCCCGGACGGGGTCGGCCTCGCCGAGGCGGCCGCCGTGCCGATGGCCGGGATCACCGCGCTGCGCACCCTGCGCAGCCGCTCCGTCCTGGGCCGCCGGGTGCTGATCACCGGCGCGGCGGGCGGCGTCGGCCGGTACGCGGTCCAGCTCGCGGCCCTCGGCGGGGCCCATGTCATCGCCTCGGTGGGATCGCCGGGCCGTGCCGCCGGGCTCGCCGAACTCGGCGCCCACGAAGTGGTCGTCGGCCTCGCCGGGGTCGACCGGCCCGTCGACCTCGTCCTCGACAACGTGGGCGGACCGCAGCTCGCCGCCGCCTGGGACCTGCTGGCCCCGGGCGGCGACGTCCAGGTGATCGGCTGGGCCTCCGACGCGCCGGCCGAGTTCGCCCCGTACTCCCTGTTCCACGTCGGCACCCCCAAGTCGATCACCACCTTCGGCGACGTCCACGAGGTCGGACCCGACCTCGCCACCCTGCTCGGGTTCCTGGCGGACGGGCGGCTCTCGGCGGAGGTGTCGTGGCGGGGCTCCTGGGAGCGGGTGGCCGACGCGGCGCAGGCCCTGCTCGAGCGCAGGGTCGCGGGCAAGGCGGTGCTCGACGTCGACGGTGACGGCGAGCCGTCAGGCCAACCGGCCGCCCGCTGACGTCGAACCGTCGGGCCGACCGGCCGCCCGTCGAAGGGACTTGAACCGGCCCTAGGGCGCCTGCACCGGCCCCGAGACGGCCGAAGCCGACGCCCCGACAGGGGACTCCTCGACCGTGATCACCCCGGCCGGGCAGAGGTCCGCGGCCGCGCACGCCGCCTCCGCCGCCTCCCCCGTCGGCGCCGGGTCGAGCACGAGGACGAGACCGTCCCCGGCGTCCTGGTCGAAGACCGTGGGCGCGGTCAGGGCGCACATCCCGGCGCCGCAGCAGTTCTCCCGGTCGATACGGATCCGCATCGGCTACACCTCGTCCCAGGCGACCGGGAGGCTCCACACCCCGTGGAAGGAGTCGTCGCGCATCCGCACCTCGGCCACGGGGGTGTCGAGGCGGAGGTGCGGGAACCTGCGGAACAGGGCGGGAAAGGCCACCCGCATCTCGACGCGGGCGAGTTGCTGGGCGAGGCACTGGTGGATGCCGTGCCCGAAAGCCAGCTGTCCGCTCGCCTGCCTGCGGATGTCGAGGGTGTCGGGGTCGGGGTACTTCTCCGGGTCGCGGTTGGCGGCGTGCAGGGCGACGGCGACCGTCTCCCCCGCCGCGATCAGGTGCCCGCCGAGCTCGACGTCCTCCAGGGCCGTGCGCACCGTGACGGGGCCGACGGTCAGGAAGCGCATCAGCTCCTCCACGGTCCCGTCGGTGAGCTCCGGATCCGCACGCAGGGCCGCGAGCTGGTCGGGGTGGCCGAGGAGCGTGAACGTACCGAGGCCGATCATGTTGGTGGTGGTGTCGAGGCCGCCGCCGAGCAGCAGGAGGGCGATCTGGACGAGTTCCTGTTCGGTGAGGTCCTCGGTGGCCAGGTCGCCGAGCAGGTCGTCGGTGGGCTCGGCGCGCTTGGCCTTGACCAGCGCGCCCAGGAACTCCCCGGCCTCCGACATGGCCCGCCCCATGTCCTCGGCGGTCGCGTCGGGGTCGCTCATCGTCGCCGTGCGCTCCTGGAAGAACTCCCGGTCGGCGTAGGGGACTCCGAGCAGCTCGCAGATGACCAGGGCGGGGAGGGGGCGGGCGTACGCCGGCACCAGGTCGGCCGCCGTCCCCTGGCGCTCCATGGCGTCGAGTAATTCCTCCGCAAGCTCCTCCACCCGGCCGGTGAGCTGACGCATGCGGCGGACCGTGAACTTGCCCGCGAGCAGCTTCCGGTAGCGGGCGTGCTCTGCGCCGTCGGCCCGGATGAACATGCCGGGGTCGGCGGGCGGCATCCGCTCCATCGCGCCCGCCCCGGGCAGCGGGATGTGCATCAGCTCCTGGCGCGAGCTGAACCGGGGGTCGGCGAGGACCTCGCGGACCAGGGCGTGGCTCGTGGCCAGCCAGCCCAAGTGGCCGTCGGGGTAGGAGAGGCGGCACAGGGGCCGCTCCGCGCGCAGCCGGGCGAACTCCTCCGGGGGGTCCCAGGGGCGGTCGGCAGGGCGGGTCATGGGCAGTTCGGGCACGGCGGCAAGGGCGTCGGGCATCTCTGGTTCCGTTCCGTCAGAAACCTTCAGGACTCTGGAAACGCTAAGTTGCGTTCACTCTGCCGTCAAACAATCACCCTCAATTCAAGCCGTTTGCTTGGCTTTTGAGGGCCCGTATTGCAATGACAATGAAGGTGAATGCACCACGTAATCGCACAGGGATTGCAATGAGCTGACGATGAACGCACACTTGTCCCCCTGGCGGAACGCAACAGGAGGGGACCGTCCATGCCGGGAGGCAGACTCAACGACCAGGACCGACGCGACATCGCCGCGGGCCTGGCCGAGGGACTCACGTACACGGAGATCGCCCGGCGCCTGGGGCGGCCGACCTCGACCGTCAGCCGGGAGGTCACCCGCAACGGCGGCCCCGCGGACTACCGCGCCGGGCGGGCGCAGCGGGCCACCGCGCACCGCGCCCGTCGCGCCAAGCCGTCCGGCGCCCCGGCGGCCCCGAACGCGTCGGAGGCACCGGACGCCCAGGACCGCGACGCCGCGTCGGTGCAGGACTTCGAGGAGCGGTTCACCGCGCTGCTCGTCCGGCAGGGGATGCCCCGGATGACGGCGCGGATCCTCACCTGCCTCTACACCACGGACACCGGCACCCTCACCGCGGCCGAACTCGTACGGCGCCTGCGGGTCAGCCCGGCCTCCGTCTCCAAGGCCATCGGCTATCTGGAGTCCCAGGAGCTGGTGCGGCGCCTGCGCGAGGGCGGGCGGCGGCCCGAGCGGTACGTCATCGACGACGACGTCTGGTACCGCGCCTGGGTGGCCAGCGCACGGACCAACGCGATGCTGGCCGAGGTCGCGCGCGAGGGCGCCACGATTCTCGGCGGGGGCACGCCCGCGGGCGCCCGGCTCGGCGAGGTCGGGAAGTTCCTGCACCACGCGAACCAGGACACGTTCGCGGCGGCCGAGCACTGGCGGCACGTCATCGCGCGCGAACGGCAGGCGGCGGCCGACGCCCCCGAGGAGCCGTAGGACACGAAAACCCGGAGGGAGGGCCACCGGACGACCGGTGACCCTCCCTCAGGGACGCGTATGCGGCACAGCCTTCGGCTCAGGTGGCCGACTCCAGCTGCATCTTGATGGCGGTCGGGTCGACGAAGCCCTTCGCCTCCACGTGGTCGCCCGACGACTCCCCGCGCAGCCGTCGCCCGATCCACGGCACCAGGTACTCGCGCGCCCAGTGGATGTCGTCGCGGCGCACCTCCAGGGTGTTTCGCGGGGGCTGCGGCGGCCACGGCTGGTCCGGGTCGGCGGGCACGTCGAGGCCGAGGACCTGGCCGGCCCGCAGCGCCACCCGGGTGTGCCCCTCGGCGGACAGGTGCAGCCGGTCGCCGTCCCAAGCCCTGCGGTCCTGCACGGTCTTGAGGGACCACAGGTCGAGCACCGGGCAGCCGTACCGGTCGGCCACCGCGCGCACATGGCCGTTGTACGTGGCGATCTTGCCGCGCAGATGCTTGAGGACCGGCACGCCCCGGGTGTCGAAGCCGGTGGTGACCATGACCGTGCCGACCGCCGAGGCGAGGTCCGCGACGGCCCGCTCGAAGCGCTCGGCGACCTCGTCCGGGTCGGTGCCGGGGCGGATGATGTCGTTGCCGCCCGCGCAGAACGTCACCAGGTCGGGGGCGAGCTTCTTCGCCTGCGGCACCTGGTCCGCCACGATCTGGTCGAGGAGCTTGCCGCGCACCGCGAGGTTCGCGTACCGGAAGGTGTGCTCGGGGACCCGGTCGTCGAGCAGCACGGCCAGGCGGTCGGCCCAGCCGACGAAGGTCCCGTCGGGCCCGGGATCCCCCACGCCTTCGGTGAAGCTGTCGCCCACCGCTGCGTAGGAGGTGAATGCGGCGCTGTCCGCGCCCTGGTGGGAGGTTGTCGACTCTGCTGTCACAACGTCACATCCTTCACTCCTCTAAGTGACTTACGCCACCGTAGGGAGGGGTTGACGCGGGGTGAGATAAGCCACCCGTCAAGTTTCTTCCAAGCCGGAATAACCCGGAACGTGCGGGTGCGCCCCGCACACGTCCCCCTCACCGCTCCCCCTCACCCATTCCCCCACTGCTCCCGCTCACCGCTCCCGCTCGCCTACGGCTCCCGCTGCCGCCGCAGCCGGAACACCCCCGCGTCCAGATCCCCCCGCAGCCCCGTGCGCAGCCCGTGGTGGAGCAGCACCGCGCCCCGGTGCACCGTCCCGGTGTCCCGGCAGACGTACGCCGCCCGCGGGTCGAGGCCGCGCAGCCGCAGCGGCGGGGCCTGTTCCCCGTACGACTGGCGGGGCAGCCAGGCGAGCACGACCACGTCGTCCCCGTGGACGTAGCTCACCGCGCTCAGCCCTTCACCGCCCGGCGGCCGCAGCCGGTAGAGGTCGCCGAGCTGCACCACCGGCCTGATCTCCTTGTAGAGATCCACCCAACGCTTCGCCTCGGCGCACTCCTCCTCGCTCCACCGGGCGAGGTCGCCGCCGATGCCGAGCACGCCCGCCATCGCGCTCACGAAGCGGAACCGCAGCGAGCTCACGCGGTCGTTGAGCTGGGTGTTGGGGCTGTCGGTGACCCACGCGGCCATGACGCGCGCCGGGTGCACCTGGCTGAGGCCGTCCTGGATGGCGAGCCGGTCCAGCGGGTCGGTGTTGTCGGAGGTCCACACCTGGTCGGTGCGGGCCAGGATGCCGAGGTCGATCCGCCCGCCGCCGCCCGAGCAGGACTCGAAGGCGACGCCGGGGTGCGCGGCCCGCAGCCGGTCCACCAGTCCGTACAGGGCGTGCACATGGCCGTCCCACAGGTGCTGCGGATACTCGGCCCCCGGCCAGCCGGCGTCGCTGAAGCTGCGGTTGAAGTCCCACTTCACATAGTCGATGGGGGCGGAGGACAGCAGCGCGTGGAGCCTCTTCCACAGGTACTGCTGCACGTCGTCCCGGGCGAGGTTGAGCACCAGCTGGTTCCTGAACTCGGTGCGCCTGCGCCCTGTTTGGTGCTGCACCCAGTCGGGGTGGGCGCCATAGAGCTCACTGTCGGCGTTGACCATCTCGGGCTCGACCCAGATGCCGAAGCCCATGCCGAGGGCGTGCACGCGCTCGGCGAGCGGCCGGAGCCCGTGCGGGAAGCGGTCGCGGTGGGGGGTCCAGTCCCCAAGGCCCGCCCGGTCGTCGACGCGCTGCCCGAACCACCCGTCGTCCACCACGAACAGCTCCGCGCCGAGGGCCGCGGCCCGCTCGGCGAGCTCCGCCTGCCGCTCCTCGGAGATGTCGAACCCGGTCGCCTCCCAGGAGTTGTAGAGGACGGGCCGCGGCGTCCCGGCGTCCGGGATCAGATGCTCGCGCTGGTACGCGTGCCAGGCGCGGCTTGCCCCGCCGAAACCGCCGTCGCTCCACAGCCCCGCGAACACGGGCGTGACGATCGAGTCGCCCGGCTTCAGCAGCGCCTGCCCGGAGTCGTCGTGGCCGCTGCCGCCGGTGATCTGCACGGCCCCGTCCGGCAGTTGCTGCACGGCGATGCGCCACGACCCGGACCAGGCGAGGGCGCAGCCGTAGACCTCGCCGTGCTCCTCGCCCGCGCCACCCTCGCCGCCCTCGCCGCCCGGACCGGCCGCGTCGAGCGCGACCCAGGGCAGGTGCTGGTGGCTGGTGTGCCCCCGGCGGCTGCCGATGACCTTCTCCCCGTACGTGAGCGGGGCGCGCACCAGTCGGGACTCGGCCGCCCACCGGCCGTGCAGCTGCGAGAGCCGCCAGCCCTCCCGCCCCGGGAGCGTCCAGGTGGCGGAGTCGGCGCGCAGCAGCTCCAACTCCGGTGAATCCGGGGGCCCTTCGTGCTTCATGGAGACGAAGCGCTCGATGACGTCCCCGCGCATCCGGTAGTACAGCGTGATCCCCAGCTGGTGCAGGGAGTCGGTGAAGTACAGCCACAGTTCGCCGTGGCGCTCCCCCCAGTCCGCGAACCGCCACTCGCTCCCCCGCACTCCCCCGCCGCGCACCACGAGTGCGGGCCGCACGAAGCGCGGGCCTCCCTCGACGGGGTACTCCTCGCGGCCGTCGAGCGGCGACTCGAAGCCCCGTGCGTCGGGCGGGGGCGCGGCGGCGAGCTCCTCCGCGTCGGCGAGCGCGATGCGCGGGCCCCAGTGGAGGTGCACCAGCTCATCGCGGTCGGTGACGTGCAGCGCGTAACTGCTGTGGGGTCCGGAGAGCACCCACGTACGCCCGCCTTTCGCCGCTTCGACGGCTCCGACCGCCTCGACCGCCTCGACCACCAGGAGCCCCCTCCGTCGCCCTGCGTCGCCTGCGCGCCGCCCATCATCGGGCCGGGTCCACCGCCCGGGCAACGGCCCCGCAGCAGATGATTGCCCGAGGAACCCATGTCGTATGGTCGAAGGCGCAGTCATCCGGCGAGCAGCGCCGACACCCCCACCAGGAGGAGCCCCCGTGACGCAGCAGGTCCCGTCGACCGAGCCCGAGCTGGCCGGAGTGCGCAACTTCCGCGACGTGGGCGGGCTGCCGACGATGGACGGCCGCCGGGTCGCGCCGGGCCGCCTCTTCCGCAGCGGGCACCTCGCGCACGCCACCGCGGCCGACGCGACGTTCCTGTCCTCGCTCGGGCTGCACACGATCTTCGACTTCCGCAACGCCGCCGACCAGCGCCTGGAGGGCCCGGACGTCGAGCTGCCCGGCGTGCGGAACGTGAACCTGCCGCTGAGCGACCCGGCGGACGGCGCCGAGTTCTGGACGATGGTGCGCGACGGGAACACGGATCAGCTGCGCTCGATCCTCGGCGACGGCAAGGCCGCGGGCCGGATGATCGAGTCCTACCGGTCGATCGTCACGGAGCGCACCGCCGAGCACAGCCGCGTGCTGCACTCCCTCGCGGACGACAGCGTCCCCGCCCTGATGCACTGCGCGGCGGGCAAGGACCGCGCGGGCCTCTCGATAGCCGTGACGCTGCTGGCCGTCGGCGTCGAGCGCGACGCCATCGAGGCGGACTACCTGGAGTCCAACGCCGCCCACCGCCGCTACAAGGTGCGCCGCCACAGCGACTCGGCCGAGGCGATGTCCCCCGAGATCATGGAGCTCCTGAGCCCCCTCTTCGACGCCCGCGCCGAGTACCTCGCCGCCGCCTTCGACCAGATCGAGGGCACCTGGGGCGACACGGAGACCTACCTCACCCAGGGCCTCGGCCTCTCCGAGCAGACCCGTGAGCGGCTGCGCGCGCGGCTGCTGGACTGACCGGCCCCGCTTTTCCCGCTCGGCCCTTCCGTCTGTTCGCCACTTCTCCTCTTATGCGCTACTTCTCCTCGGACTCCTCGTCGGTGCGCGCACCGGCGAGGACCGAGTCGAGCAGCCCGGGATAGCGGCGGTCGAGGTCCTCACGGCGCAGCGAGAGGAGATTCTCGCGCCCCGAGGGCCGCTGCCAGATGACCCCGCTGTCCCGCAGGACCCGCCAGTGGTGGGTCATCGTCGACTTCGACACATCGCCGATCAGGCTTCCGCAGGTGTGCTCCCCGCCCCCGTCCAGGACCCGGACGATCGCGAGGCGCTTGGCATTGCCGAGCGCGGTCAGGACGTCCTGGATCCGGATCTGCTCGGGCGTGGGATGACGTGACGACATAGTTCCACTGTACCCGGACAATCGAACCCTCCTCCCAACTGCGCCTGCGCACTTGATTGTACGTATGTTGCCGTACGGTCGCATCGTACGTATGTTTACGTACAGTCGACCCGACGGTGGGCCACCGGCCCACGTACTCAGGAGGGGTGTATTTCCGCATGTCTTCCACCACGGCGCCGCCGCGCCGCCTCGGCCTGGTCCTGGCCCTGCTCGCGCTCGCCCAGATGACCTTCTCGCTGGACCTCAACATCGTCTTCGTCGCGCTGCCGGACATCGGCGCCGACCTCGGATTCCCGGGCCAGACCCAGCAGTTGGTGGTGAGCGCCTATGTCGTGCTCGCCGGCGGATTCCTGCTGCTCGGCGGGCGCGCCTCGGACCTCTTCGGGCGGCGCCGGATCTTCGTCCTCGCCCTGACCCTGTACGCGCTCTCGTCCCTGGCGGGCGGCCTCGCCACCTCACCGGCGACCATCATCGCGGCCCGCGCCGTCCAGGGCATCGGCGGCGCCCTGCTCCTGCCCTCGACCCTCGCGCTGATCAACACCCTCTTCGAGGAAGGACCGAAGCGGAACCGGGCCCTCGCGGTGTGGGGCGGCGCGGGCGCCAGCGGCCTCACCCTCGGCGCCCTGCTCGGCGGCGTCCTCACCGAGGCGTTCGGCTGGCCCGCCGTCTTCTACGTGAACGTTCCGCTGGCCGGACTCGTCGCGCTCGCCGCCGTGTTCGTCATCCCGCGCGACGAACTCCGCACCGAGCGGCGCACGTTCGACCTGCCCGGCGCCCTCACCGCGACCGGCGGCTCGACCCTCCTGGTCTTCGCCCTCGTCGAGGGGCCGGAGCTGGGGTGGGGTTCGGCCGCGGTGATCGGCGCACTCGTCGCCGCCGCCGTCCTGCTCGCCGCGTTCGCGGCCGTCGAGTCGCGCACCGCGGACCCGCTCATGCCGTTCCGGCTGCTGCGCAACCGCAGCCTGAGCGTCGGCAGCGCCATCACGTTCCTCTACATGGCGACGTTCGGCACCCTGCCGTACTTCCTGACCGTGCTGCTGCAGACCGTGCACGGCTTCAGCGCCCTGCAGACCGGTCTCGCCTTCCTCGTGCCCTCCCTCGCCATCGCGGCGGGCACCCAGCTCGCCGAGCGCCTGACCGCCCGGCTCGGCACCCGCACCACGCTCCTGTCGGGCCTGGTCGTCGGCGCCCTCGGCACGGTCGCCCTGGCCTTCGGCTTCGACAGCGACGCGAGCTACCTGGCGCTCGTCCCCGGCCTGATCGTCTCCGGCGTCGGCCAGGGCATCGTCTGGACGGGCATGTGGATCGCCGCGGCCACCGGCACCGCCCCCGAGGAACAGGGCATCGCCAACGGCGTCGCCTCCACCACCATGAACATCGGAAACGCCATCGGCCTCGCCGTCCTCACGGCCCTCGCCGACACGGGCACGGACGGCACGTCCGGCGCCGCACTGCGGGCCGCGACCGCCGACGGGGAGTTCCTGGTGGTCCTGCTGACGGCGGCGGGCATGGCGGTGGCCCTGGCCATCGCGCTCCTGCTGCCGCGCTCCGCCCCGGACCGGGTGCACGCCACGGCCCCGGAGCGCGAGCCCGAGCTCACTGGTTCTGGGCGCCCAGCGTGAACAGCAGGTAGATGAAGGCCGCGAAGAGGTGGCCGACGGCGACGTAGATGATCAGCCGGATCCACAGGCCGCGGGGGAACTTCTCCTGCATCGTGTTCCGCGCGGGCCCCGGCACTGGCTCCGGCACGGGCTCCGGCGTCTGGTCCGTCTCGGCCGTCTCACTCATCTCGCATCTCCCTGTTGCTCGAACTCTGCGGAGCCCCGCCCAGGCACAGCGCCGTGGCGGGGCTCTGCAGCAATGTGTGGACGAAGAGAAGGTCGGCGCCGGCCGCGTCCGCCGCGGCGATGCGGTGCGGGGTCAGCGAGTCGAAGTGCGCGCTGTCGCCCGGGGCGAGGAGGTGCGCGGTGTCCCCGAGCCGTAGCCGGAGGCGTCCGTTGAGGATGTACAGCCACTCCTCGCCCGGGTGCACACGCACGATGTCCCCCTGTGTCCCCGACGGCACATGCACCCGCAGCGCCTGCATCCCCCGCCCCCGCGCCCCCGCCTGCCAGTAGGTCCAGCCCCCGGCCGGACTCGGCTCCATGTCCTCGGCACGCACGACGGCATCCCGTTCGGTGACCGTCTCACCGAGCAGCTCCGAGACCGTCGTACCGTAGGCACGCGCGAGAGAGAGCAGCACCGGCAACGACGGCTGGCGCAGCCCGGTCTCGAGCCGGGAAAGATGGGCGGGCGAGAGTCCGATGGTGCGGGCTGCCGCTTCCAGTGTCAGAGAGGCGCGGCGACGCAGCTCACGCAGCTGCGGCGCGACCGCGGGCAGCTGCGGGTCTGCGTCCGGCTCGGCAGGGCTCATGTATGCGATTGAGCCAGAGCCCTGCCTCAGGGGCAAATTTCTTGCCCCTGAGGCAAAGGGTGCACGTTCAGCGGTTGGCGACGGCCTGCTTCACCAGCGTCTTGCCGAAGTCCCACATGAGCCCGCCACCGCTGTGCGCGTCATCCATCACGGCGGTGAACGCCGTCACGAACCGCTCCACCTCCGCCTCTCCCACGGTCAGCGGCGGAATGAGCTTGATCACTTCCAGGTGGTCGCCGGACACCTGCGTGAGGATCCGGTGCTTCTGCAGCAGCGGCACGACGACCATCTGCGCGAAGAGCCCCTTGCGCGCGGCCTGCAGCATGGTCCAACGGCTGCGCAGCTTCAGCGACTTGGGTCGGCCGAACTCGATGCCCACCATGAGCCCGCGACCGCGCACATCGCTCAACAGCTCGTAGCGGCCGATGAGTTCGGTGAGGCGGGACTTCAGAAGCTCACCCGTCGCGCGGGCGTTCTCCACGATCTTCTCGTCCTCCATCACCGCGAGGACCGCGAGCCCCGCCGCCATGGCCTGCGCGTTGGAGCCGAAGCTCGCCGAGTGCACCAGGACCCGGTCCATCGACGAGTAGACCTTCTTGAAGATCCAGTCCTTGCCGAGCGTCGCGCCCACGGGCACGTACCCGCCCGACAGCGCCTTCGCCACGCACACCAGGTCCGGCTCCACGCCCTCCTCGTGCTGGTAGGCGTAGAAGTCCCCGGTCCGCCCGAGCCCGGTCTGCACCTCGTCGGCGATGAGCAGCGCCTTGTGCTGGTGCAGCAACTCCTGGGCGGCGCGCAGATATCCAGGCGGCGCCTCGTGCACGCCCTTGCCCTGGATCGGCTCCAGGATCAGGCCGGCGACGTCCCCCTTCTTCAACTCCTTGCGCAGGGCGTCGAGATCGCCGAGCGGCACCGGGGTGTCGGGCAGCAGCGGCGCGAAGCCGTCCCGGAAGCCGTCCTCGCCGTTGACGGACAGCGAACCCGTGGTCAGCCCGTGGAAGGCGTGCGAGCAGTACAGCACCCTCGGCTTCCCGGTCGCGTACCGGGCGAACTTCAGCGCCGTCTCGACCGCCTCGGTCCCGCTGTTGCCGAAGAACACCCGGTCCAAGTGCGGGCTGTGGCGCAGCAGTTGCTCGGCGAGCAGTCCCGGCAGGGGCTGGCAGTCGAAGCGCGTCAGGTCCGCGAGCGAGGCGTCGAGGACGTCGTGCAGCGCCTTGCGTACGACGGGGTGGTGGCGGCCGAGGCCCATCACCCCGAAACCGGCGAGCATGTCGAGGTAGTCGTTGCCCTCCGCGTCCCAGAAGTAGGCGCCCTCCGCCCGCTCGTAGACCTTGTCGAAGCCGATGGTGTGCAGCATGCGGGGCAACTGGTGGTTCAGGTGCCGCGCGTGCAGTTCGTAGCGCTCGGCACCGCGCTCGGCGAGCAGCCGGCCGAGGTCGAACTCCTTGCTCATTCCTTCTCCTTGACTGGACCGCCCGACGCCGGGGCGCCCGGGTCCGCTTCCGCCTTGGCCGCCAGCGACGCCCCGATCCGCCCCGCGATCTCGACCGGTGTGAGCCCGAGGTCGGCGAGCACCTCGCCCCGCTTGGCGTGCGCCAGGAACTGGTCGGGGATCCCGAACCGCCGTACGGGCACGTCCACCTCGGCCTCGCCGAGCGCGAGCGCCACCGCCGAGCCGACCCCGGCCTCCTTGCTGTTGTCCTCGACGACGGCGACGATCCGGTGGCGCGCGGCCAGGCCCGGCAGCTCTGTGTCGACCGGCTTGACCCAGCGCGGGTCGACGACGGTGCAGCGCAGACCGCGGGCGGCGAGCAGCTCGGCGGCCTGCAGGCAGACGGGCGCCATCACGCCGACGGACACCAACAGCACGTCGGCGTCCGGCTCTTGGAGGAGGACGTCCATGCCGCCGATCCGGTCGACCGCCGGGACCGGGGCGCCCACCGACTCCTTGGGGAAGCGCAGCATCGTCGGCGCGTCGTCGACGTTGACCGCCTCCCGGAGCTGGAGGCGCAGCTGGTCGGCGTCGCGCGGCGCGGCGATCCGCATGCCGGGCACGACCTGGAGGATCGACATGTCCCACATCCCGTTGTGGGAGGCCCCGTCGGGCCCGGTGACCCCGGCCCGGTCGAGCACGAAGGTGACACCGCAACGGTGCAGCGCGACGTCCATGAGGAGCTGGTCGAAGGCCCGGTTGAGGAACGTGGCGTAGAGCGAGACGACCGGGTGCAGGCCGCCCGTCGCGAGCCCCGCCGCCGTCACGGCCGCGTGCTGCTCCGCGATGCCCACGTCCCAGACCCGCTCGGGGAACTCCTCCGCGAACTTGGTCAGCCCCACCGGGTGCAGCATCGCCGCGGTCAGCGCCACCACGTCCTCGCGCTCCCGCCCGATGCGGACGATCTCGTCGCCGAACACCGAGGTCCAGGAAGGGCCGTTGGAGGGGGCGAGCGGTTCGCAGGTCAGCGGGTCCATGACGCCGACGGTGTGGAAGCGGTCGGCCTCGTCGGCGAGCGCCGGTTCGTAGCCGCGGCCCTTCTCGGTGAGGCAGTGGACGAGGACCGGGCCGTGGAAGCGTTTCGCACGTCGCAGCGCCGACTCGACGGCCGCGGTGTCGTGCCCGTCGATCGGGCCCACGTACTTCAGGCCCAGGTCCTCGAACATGCCCTGCGGCGCGAAGGCGTCCTTGAACCCCTTCTTCGCGCCGTGCAGCGACTCGTACAGCGTCCGGCCCACCACGGGGGTGCGCTGGAGGACGTCCTTGCCCCAGGCCAGGACCCGCTCGTAGCTGTCGGTGGTGCGCAGCGTGGCGAGGTGGTTGGCGAGGCCCCCGATGGTGGGGGCGTAGGAGCGTTCGTTGTCGTTGACGACGATGATCAGCGGCTGGTCCTTGGCGGCCGCGATGTTGTTGAGCGCCTCCCAGGCCATGCCGCCGGTGAGCGCCCCGTCCCCGATGACGGCGACGACGTGCCCGCGCTCGCCCTGCACCCGGCGGGCCTTGGCGAGCCCGTCGGCCCAGCCGAGCGCGGTGGAGGCGTGGCTGTTCTCGACGATGTCGTGCTCGGACTCCTCGCGCGAGGGGTAGCCGGACAGGCCGCCCTTGCCGCGCAGCTTGGAGAAGTCCTGCCGGCCGGTCAGCAGCTTGTGTACGTAACTCTGGTGCCCTGTGTCCCACACGATGCGGTCAACGGGCGACTCGAAGACCCGGTGCAGAGCGATGGAGAGCTCCACCACGCCCAGGTTGGGCCCGAGATGACCGCCGGTCCTGGCCACGGCGTGGACCAGGAACTCCCGGATCTCCTCTGCCAGTTCGTCGAGCTCCGCCTCGGTCAGCGCCTTGAGATCGCGCGGCCCCCGAATGGTTTCCAGAATGGTCATGCTCGGGCCCCCTAGCTGGTTGTCCTCAACTCACGGTGACGTCGGGCGCTCCCGACGCGATGCCCGCGTCCTCCATCTGCGCGGCGATCTTCATCGCCTCTTCGATGAGGGTCTCCACGATCTTCGACTCCGGGACGGTCTTGATGACTTCGCCCTTCACGAAGATCTGGCCCTTGCCGTTGCCGGACGCGACGCCGAGGTCCGCCTCACGGGCCTCCCCCGGCCCGTTCACCACACACCCCATGACGGCGACGCGCAACGGCACCTCCATGCCGTCCAGCCCGGCGGTCACCTCGTCGGCCAACTTGTAGACGTCCACTTGCGCCCGCCCGCAGGAGGGGCACGAGACGATCTCCAGACGGCGTTGGCGCAGGCCGAGCGACTCCAGGATCTGGATGCCGACCTTGACCTCCTCGGCGGGCGGCGCCGAGAGCGAGACCCGGATGGTGTCCCCGATGCCCTCGCTCAGCAACGCCCCGAAGGCGACCGCCGACTTGACGGTCCCTTGGAACGCGGGTCCGGCCTCGGTCACCCCGAGGTGCAGCGGATAGTCGCAGGCCGCGGCGAGCTGCCGGTAGGCGTTGACCATCACCACGGGGTCGTTGTGCTTGACCGAGATCTTGATGTCGCGGAAGTCGTGCTCCTCGAAGAGGGAGGCTTCCCACAGCGCCGATTCCACGAGCGCCTCGGGGGTGGCCTTCCCGTACTTCTTCAGGAGCCGGGCATCCAGCGACCCGGCGTTCACGCCGATGCGGATCGGGGTGCCCGCGTCCTTGGCGGCGCGCGCGATCTCCCTCACCTTGTCGTCGAACTGCTTGATGTTGCCCGGGTTCACGCGGACCGCCGCACAGCCCGCGTCGATCGCCGCGAAGACGTACTTCGGCTGGAAGTGGATGTCCGCGATCACCGGGATCTGCGACTTGCGCGCGATCGTCGCCAGGGCGTCCGCGTCGTCCTGGGTGGGGCACGCCACCCGCACGATCTGACAGCCGGACGCGGTCAGTTCGGCGATCTGCTGCAGCGTGGCCCCGATGTCCGAGGTGCGCGTCGTCGTCATGGACTGCACCGAGACGGGTGCGTCGCCTCCCACGGCCACCGGCCCGACCTGGATGCGCCGCGAGACGCGACGCTCCGCGATCGGCCGGACCGGCAGCTCGGGGAGGCCCAAAGAGACGGGCTCTCCAGAGGTCATGACGTCACCGGTTCCCGGCGACGCTCTCGCGGGCCGCGCGGATCGACTCCTTCAGGGAGCCCATCGTGGCGAGGACGGCGGTCGGCTCGTAGCCGCAGTGCGCCATGCAGTTGTCGCACCGCGGGTCCTTGCCCCGGCCGTACTTGCTCCAGTCGGTCTCCTCGATGAGCTCCCGGTACGTGGGCACGTACCCGTCGCTCATCAGGTAGCAGGGTCGCTGCCAGCCGAAGAGCGAGTAGTTCGGGATCGCCCACGCCGTGCACTGGAAGTCGACCTTGCCCTCGAGGAAGTCCAGGAACAGCGGCGAGTGGTTGAGCCGCCAGCGGCGCCGATTGCCGCCCGCGAACGCCTTCTTGAAGAGCTCGCGGGTCTGCTCCACGCCCAGGAAGTGGTCCTGGTCCGGGGCCTTCTCATAGGCATAGGCGGGCGAGAGCATCATCTCGTCCACCTTCAGGTCGTCATTGAGGAAGTTGAGGACCTCAATGATGGTCTGCGGGGTGTCCGTGTTGAAGAACGTCGAATTGGTGGTGACCCGGAAGCCGCGCCGCTTGGCCTCCTTGATGGCCTCCACCGCCTCGTCGAACACGCCCTCCTTCGCGACGGATTCGTCGTGCCGCTCCCGCATTCCGTCGATGTGCACGGCAAACGCGAAATAGGGAGAGGGCTTGAACTTGTCCATCTTCTTGCGGAGCAGCATCGCGTTGGTGCACAGGAAGACATACTTCTTCTTGGCCACCAACTGCCGCACGATCTCATCGATCTGAGGGTGCATCAGCGGTTCGCCGCCGGCGATGGAGACCATCGGCGCGCCCGATTCCAGGACCGCGCCCACGGCCTGCGCCACCGGCATCCGCTGCTTGAGCACTCCGGCGGGGTGCTGGATCTTTCCGCAGCCCTCGCACTTCAGATTGCACGCGAAAAGCGGCTCCAACTCGACGATCAGCGGGAACTTGTCCCGCTTGCGCAGCTTCTGTTCAAAAAGGTACGTCGCGACCTTGACTGACTGGCGCAGCGGCATAGCCATCTGGCTCACCTCCGGGGGAGCAGCGAAGAACGGTGCCATTCGAAGAAAGCGGGAAGCACGGCACGAAGAACGCGGAAAGCTGATATTCCACCGCGCACTGTGCCGATACGGACGAGTTCGTGCTGTGGGGCGTCCACGACCACCCGGACGGCCGCAACGGGGCGGTGTCCGGCGCGCACGGCGCTGCGCAGCGTCGCTGCGGACTCCATGTCCACCGCGATCGCACCCGTGGCGAGCAGGTCGGCGCGCTCATGGCCGCGCACGACGTGGTCGGAGCCGGTGAGCGGCCCGGTGTGCACGGTGCGGCCGGGCACGGCCCGCACCAGCTCCTTGACGAGCAGGTCGGTGCCCTCGCACGGCGTGCGGCCGTGCGGGTCCCGGGTCTCCTCGGCGACCACGAGGTCACCGGGGTGCATCCCGGGGGCGAGCCCGGCACAGAAGCCGGTGGCCACGACGGCCGCGCCGGACAGGGCGTCCCGGCCGAGCGCCGTGGTGACGGAGCGCTCGGCGTTCTTGGGCCCCATGCCGGTACGCAGCACGGTCACGGCCCCAGGCGAGCCGCTGCGGTCACCGGTGCGCAGGGCGAGGTGCTCGATGCCGAGCGCGCAGGCGATCAGCAGCGGCGCGGAGCCGGCCGAGGTTCCGGCCATCAGCTCCCCTTGCCGGAGCAGCCCGTGAACGGCTCGCCGTTGACGTACCGGCCCAGAGCGGTCAGCGGGAACACCTGCCGGTACAGGTGGTAGTTGATGGAGAAGTCCCAGGGGAAGCCGGTCCCGGTGAAGTACGGCTCGTCCCACGAGCCGTCCTCACGCTGGGTCTCGGCGAGCCAGGCGACGCCCCGCTCCACGGCCTTGGAACCGTGCTCGCCGGCCGCGAGGAGCGCGAGCAGCGCCCAGGCGGTCTGCGACGCGGTCGAGGCGCCGTGCCCGATCCACTTCTCCTCGCGGTAGGAGCGCAGGTCCTCGCCCCAGCCGCCGTCCTCGTTCTGCACCGACTCCAGCCAGCTCACGGCCCGCCGGATCGCCCGGTGCGAGCCGGGAAGCCCGGCCGCGGTCAGGGCGGGCACCACCGACCCCGTCCCGTACACGTAGTTGACGCCCCAGCGCCCGAACCAGGCGCCGTTCGGCTCCTGTTCGGCGAGCAGCCACTCGATGCCGCGCCGGGTGCGCGGGTCGTGGGCCTTGCCCTCGATCGCGAGCATCTCCACGACGTGCCCGGTGACGTCGGCGGACGGCGGGTCGATGACCTCGCCGAAGTCGCAGAACGGCAGCTTGTTGGGGAGCGGGCTGGTGTTGTCGACGTCGAAGGCGCCCCAGGCGCCGTTCTTCGACTGCATGCCGAGGTTCCAGCGCACGCCCCGCGCGATGGCGTTCTCCACCCGGTCCGGGTCCGGGTGCTCGACCCGGCGCAGCGCGAGGACCACCTCGGCGGTGTCGTCGATGTCCGGGTAGTTGTCGTTGTGGAACTCGAACGCCCAGCCGCCGGGCTGCAGTTGGGGCTTGCGCACCGACCAGTCGCCGGGGCGCACGATCTGCTCGCCCAGCATCCAGTCGGCGGCCCTCACCAGCTGCGGGTGGTCGGCGGGCAGGCCCGCGTCGGCGAGCGCGATGGTGGCGAGGCAGGTGTCCCAGACGGGCGACTGGCACGCCTCGATCATCCGCGCCCCGTCCTCGCGCCACACGGCGAACCGGTCGAGGGACTCCAACCCGCTCTTCAGGACGGGGTGCTGGAGGTCGTAACCGAGCAGGTGCAGGGCGATGACCGAGTAGACCGCCGGGGGCTGGATGCCGCCCCAGCAGCCGTCGTTCTCCTGCCGCTCGATGATCCAGCGGGCGGCGCTGTTCATCGCCGCCTTGCGCAGCCGGCGCGGCGCGACCTTGTGGTACATGTGCAGCGCCTTGTCGAGGCGCTCGAAGACGCCGTCCCAACTCGCCACCGGCGAAGGGGCCTTGGGCGGGTTCGGCACGCGTACGTCGGTGTGCAGCTCGTCGAGCGGGAACGGCGCCGGGCGGACCGGGCGCTTCGCGGAGACGATGGTGAGCGGCACGATGGTCTGCCGCGCCCAGCACCCGAAGTCGTAGATGTTGAGCGGGAACCACTTCGGGAAGTAGATGAGCTCCGGCGGCAGTTCGGGCAGGTCGTCCCACTTCCACCAGCCGAAGAGGGCCAGCCAGATGCGGGTGAAGACGCGGCTGGCCGCGATGCCGCCCTGCGCGCGCACCCACGCGGACGCCTTCGCCATGTGCGGGGCGTCCGGGGCGTCACCGGCGAGGCGCAGCGCGACGTACGCCTCGATGGTGGTGGAGAGTTCGCCGGGGCCGCCGTAGAAGGTGGCCCACGTGCCGTCGTCGCGCTGCTCGCCGCGGATGAAGAGCGCAGCGGCGCGCGTGGTCTGCTCGTCCCTGATGCCGAGGAACTGGCGCAGGAGCAGGTCTTCGGCGTCCATCGTCACGTTCGTGTCGAGGTCGCCCTTCCACCAGCCCTGGGCGTCCTGCCGGGAGAGCAGGAAGTCTGTCGAGCGTTGTATGGCTCGCTTGGCGGCGTCCTGTGTCCCGGCCGTCTCGGGGGTCGTGTCGGTTGTTTCGGTGGCCGAGGGCGCAGGGGGCGTCACCGCTCCGGTGCTTCCGTCGGTCGTCGCTGTCATGGCTTCCCCTTCGTGCAGCTGCAGTTGGTACCTCTGCTGTGGGTCGACCGTCGGCCGGCGCGCCCCGAAGACGGGTGCGCTCCGGCCGGCGACTGCGAGTCATATCCGCGCGATAGTGATCATCTCTTTCGTACGACGACGAAGTCGGCGAGCGCGACCAGCTGCGCCCGCACCCGGTCCGGCATCTGGATGCTGTCCAGCGCCTCGATGGCGACGGCGTGCTGGCGCCGGGCCTCCTCGGCGGTCCACTCGCGCCCGCCCGCCTCTTCGATGAGAGCGGCGCGCGCGGCGAACTCCTCCTCGGAGAAGTTGTCGAAGTCATTGCTCTTGGCGTCGGCGGCGAGGAGCTCGCCGAGCCGCTCGGAGGCGGGACCGCCCGCACCGAGCGCGGCCACGACCGGCAGGGACTTCTTGCGCTGCCGCAGGTCGCTCCACGTCTGCTTGCCGGTGGCCTCCGGGTCGCCCCAGATGCCGAGCAGGTCGTCCACGGCCTGGAAGGCGAGGCCGAGGTGGTAGCCGTACTTCTCCAGGGTGTCCGCGGTGTGGTCGTCCGCGCCGCCGAGCACGGCGCCGATGGAGACCGCGCAGGCGAGCAGCGCGCCGGTCTTGTTGCCCTCCATCTCCAGGCACTCGACGACGCTGACGCGCTCCCGGTGCTCGTACGAGATGTCCTGCGCCTGGCCGTCGATGAGGGCGCGGGTCGCGGTGGTGAGGCGGCGGGTGGCGCGGCCCGCCTCGACGGTGCCGAGCTCCAGGAGGATCTCGTTGGCGAGGGCGAACAGGGCGTCGCCCACGAGGATGGCCTGCGCGGGGCCGTGCACCTTCCACACGGTGTCGCGGTGGCGGCGCTGTTCGTCGCCGTCCATCAGGTCGTCGTGCAGGAGCGAGAAGTTGTGGACGAGTTCGACGGCGACCGCGCCGGGCACGCCGACCTCGGGGGCGGCACCGGCGGCCTCGGCGGAGAGCAGGGCGAGCGCGGGGCGCACGGCCTTGCCGCCGTCACCGTCGGACGGGTTGCCCGCGGCGTCGATCCAGCCGAAGTGGTAGGCGGCGACGGTGTCCATGGGGGGCGCGAGGCGGTCCACCGCGGCCCGCAGCACCGGGGTGGCCAGCGTCCTTCCGCGCTCGAGCAGTGAGGTCACGTCCACCGTGTCGGCAGCCGTTTCGGCCGAGGGCACAGTCGGCACAGTCTCTCCTCTTGTTCCGGTGCGGGGTTCCTGGGGACCTGACCCCAGGACGTCGAGCTTCACGCCGCCTCCTCGAAAGCGAAGAGATGATCGCGGGGGCGGTCGAGTGTGGAGAGAGCGGCCCTGGCCGCGCTGATGCCACTGCGCACGGCGCTCTCCATGGTCGCGGGCCAGCCGGTGGCGGTCCACGCGCCGGCCAGGTACAGGCCGGGGGCCCGGGTGCGGGCGCCGGGCCGCAGCCTGCCCACTCCGGGTGTGGGCGCGAACGTCGCGGTGCGCTCGCGCGTGACGAAGAAGTCCCGGATCTCGGCGCCGTGCGCCGCGGGCAGCAGGCGCTCCAGCTCCGGGAGATAGCGCTCTCTCAGTGCGGCGACGGGCGCGTCGATCTCGTCCTGCGCGGCCGACTGGGAGACCGCCAGGTACTGCCCGTCGGCCAGGCCCGATGCCTCGGTCCGGTCGAAGACCCACTGGACGGGGGTGCCGAGCGCGGCGAAGAAGGGCCGCTTGAGCACCTTGCGGTCGTACACCACATGGATGTTGAGGATCGGCGCGGTGTCGATGTCCAGGAGCCGGTCGGGCTCGTCGAGGGCGCCGTCCGGCAGCAGGTCGTGGGTCTCGGCCTGCGGCACGGCGAGCACCACGGTGTCGGCCTCGATCCGCTCGCCGGGAACATCGACGCCCCAACTGCCGTTCTCCATACGGGAGATGGAGGTGACCTTTGTCCTCAGTTCCGTGCGTACGCCCGCGGAGTCGAGCGCCTTGCGGGCGAGCCCGTCGTGCAGGTCACCGAGGGGCACACGGGCCCAGCCGATGTCCGCGGCGCCCGGGTCGGAGAGCAGCCCCGTCTTGAAGACCATCGCGGCGAGAGCGAGCGAGGAGTCGCCCGCGACCGCGTTGAGGGTGGCGACGCCGACGAGGTCCCAGAGCGCCTCGATGGCGCGCGGCGACTGCCCGTGCCTGGCGAGCCAGGTCCCGAAGTCCTGGGTGTCCAGGGCGGGGTCGGCGAGGTCCAGGCCCTTGAGGGCGAGCGAGGCGCGGCCCACCTTGGCGCGCTCGGCGAGCGAGAGGTGCGGGTAGGTGGCGAGGCTGGCGGCGAGGTGCAGCGGCACGGGCAGCGCGGCCCGGCGCAGGCGTCCGAGGCGCTTCTTGTCGGCGTCGAGCACGGGTACGTCGAGACGTTCCTGCAGCGGCGCCAGGTGGCGCCCCTCGACCCGGTCGAGGAACCACTGGTAGGCGGTGCAGCAGCGCAGATAGACGTGCTGGCCGTTGTCGACGGTCAACTCGCCGCGCTGGAAGGAGAAGGCGAGCCCGCCCAGGCGCGGGCGTCCCTCGAGCAGCGTCACCCGCATCCCGGCGTCGGCGAGCGAGAGGGCGGCGGTGATCCCGGCGAGACCACCGCCCACGACTACAGCGGCCGTCCTTCCCGGACGGCCCGCACGATCCTCTTCGACCCCGCCGGGCCGCATGTCCTCGCTGCTCATGCACCCTCCCCTTCGGTCGTTGCAGTCTGGGACGCCGCCTCGGCGCGGAGGGTTGCCTGCCGCTGTCCGCGCATCACGTACGTCTCCTGACGGTCTGCCGGGAGACGGAGCGCGCATCGAGTCCGGACAGGCCGCGCACGGCGACGTACGCCTTCTCGCGACCGGGCAGCGAGACCCGGCCCCGCAGCACCGCCTCGGGCTCCCGCTCGATGCGGTCGAGCAGGCGCCGGTAGATCCCCGCCATCGCCGCGACGCAGGCCCCGCTGCGCCGGTCGAGCAGCGGAAGCAGCCGGTAGCCCTCGGCGAACAGGGCCCGCGCGCGCCGCACCTCGAAGTGCACGAGCCCGGCGAAGTCGGAGCCCGCCGGCGGCTCGGAGCCCGAAAAGCCCGCGGAGCAGCCGAACTTGGCGAGATCGTCGGCGGGCAGGTAGGTGCGCCCGCCCTGGGCGTCCTCGCGAACGTCCCTGAGGATGTTGGTGAGTTGGAGCGCCAGGCCGAGCGTGTCGGCATACTCCGGCGCGCGCTCCGCGTTCAGCGCCCCCCGCTCGGTGCCGAAGACGCCGAGCGAGAGCCGCCCGATCGCCCCGGCCACACAGCGGCAGTAGACCTTGAGGTCCTCCCACGTCTCGTAGGTCTCGCCGCGCACGTCCATCAGGACGCCGTCGATGAGCTCGTCGAAGCCGCCGAGCGGGAGCGGGAAGTTCGCCGCGGCGTGCGCGAGCGCGACGGCCACCGGGTCGGTGTCGTCCTCCGCCACGTCCCCCTCGCGGATGCGGGCGAGCAGCGCCCGGGTCTCGTCGAGCCGCACCGCCTTCACGTCCACGGGGAGCTCCCCGTCACCGATGTCGTCCACGCGCCGTGACAGGGCGTAGAGCGCCGACATCGCGCGGCGTTTGGGCGTCGGCAGCAGTCTGATGCCGTACGCGAAATTACGTGCCTGCTGCCCGGTAACGGCCTCGCAGTAGCTGTACGCGGCGAGTACCGGCGCGGACACGTGCGGGTCTCCCTCCACGGTCCGGCTCACCCCTCTCCTCGCAGAACCGCTCCCACCTCGCGCACCAAACGGAGCTTCGTGGGCTTCGGCGGCCTTGGAAGTACGTCGTATCCGGCGGCGGCGATCGCATGGACCGTCGCCCTCCCCCCTGCCACGAATCCGGCCAAGAGCACCTTCAGCCTGCCGTGGACGCTACCCACCAGGGGGGTGCCTTCATTCAGGAGGCAGTGGGCGCGTTCTGCTTCATATGCAACCAGTGCGCGCACCGACGCGCCTGCCGTGGGGACGGCCAGATCCCGCTCCTGGACGTGGAAGCGCTTCATGTCCTGGGCGGGCAGGTAGATCCGGTCCCGGCCGAGGTCCTCGCTCACGTCCTGGAGGTGCTCCACGATCTGGAGGGCCGTGCACACCGCGTCCGAGCGGCGGATGCGCTCGGGGGTCGCGGTGCCGGTGAGGGCGAGGACGAGGCGGCCGACCGGGTTCGCGGAGAGCTCGCAGTAGGCGAGGAGGTCGTCGTAGGTCTCGTACCGGCTGACGAGCTGGTCCTGGCGGTTGGCCTCGATCAGGGCCAGAAAGGGCTCGGGGGTGAGCTCGCGGCGGCGCACCGTGGGGCGCAGCGCGCGCAGCAGCGGGTGGCCGGGCTCCTCGGTGGCGCTGAAGACGCGGCGCAGATCGGCCTCGAAGGCGTCGAGGAGGACGAGGCGGTCGTCGGCGGCCTGCGGGTCCACGCCGAGGAAGCGGGCGTCGGCGCCGCCGGGGGCGAGGTCGCCGTCACCGATGTCGTCGACGAGCCGGGCGAAGCCGTAGACGGCCATGAGGTCGGCGCGCCACGCCTTGGGGAGGAAGAAGGGGGCCACGGGAAAGTTCTCGTCCGCGGCCTTGTCGAGGACGGCTGACGCAGCGTGGAGCTGGAGATCATCCGTAGCCATTGCCGTCACGACTCCCGTTCTACACTGCCGACCCAATACATCCTATTTCGGACACGCCGCTCGGCACCCCGCCTGGCGCAGCAGGCCCCTCCCCCAGGACCCCGTGCGATATCACCCCACTTGCCGCGAATCAGCACCGGTACAGCTTACGTTGTACAACCAACGGCGCTTCGTCGGGGTGTTCTGCACATCACAACAACGCACCGATTGGCGTCAATCTTCCCTGAACTACTGGGAGTTGAGAGGCGGACGGGGTGAATGTCGGCTGAAAAGACGTCAGGGTCCCGCCGGAGGTGATTCCGGTGGGACCCTGACGCTCGGGAAGGACTGGGGAAGGAACCCCGGGGGCTACTTCCCGGTGAACTTCTCGTACTCCTTGATGACCTCGTCGGTCGGGCCGTCCATGCGGAGCTCGCCGCGCTCCAGCCACAGCACCCGGTCACAGGTGTCGCGGATCGACTTGTTGTTGTGGCTGACGAGGAAGACGGTGCCCGCCTCCTTGCGGAGCTCGCGGATGCGGGCCTCGGAGCGCTTCTGGAACTTCCGGTCGCCGGTGGCGAGGGCCTCGTCGATCATGAGGACGTCGTGGTCCTTGGCGGCCGCGATGGAGAAGCGGAGACGGGCCGCCATACCGGAGGAGTAGGTGCGCATCGGGAGCGTGATGAAGTCGCCCTTTTCGTTGATTCCCGAAAAGTCGACGATTTCCTGGTACCGCTCCCGGATCTGCTCGCGGGACATGCCCATCGCGAGCCCGCCGAGTATGACGTTGCGCTCCCCCGTCAGGTCGTTCATCAGGGCCGCGTTGACGCCCAGGAGCGAGGGCTGGCCGTCGGTGTAGACCTTGCCCTTCTCGGCGGGGAGCAGACCGGCGATGGCCCGCAGCAGCGTCGACTTGCCGGAGCCGTTGGAGCCGATCAGGCCGATGGCCTCGCCGCGGTACGCGGCGAAGCTGACGCCGCGCACGGCGTGCACCTTGCGGACCCCGCGCTCCTCGCCGCGCTTGAACATCCGGCTCAGCGCCGCGGTGGCGCTGCCCTTGCCGGTCTTGGCTCCGTTGACGCGGTAGACGATGTGCAGCTCGTCGGCGATGACGGTGGGGATATGGGCGTCGGCCCTCTGCTCAGCCACGGCCGTACCTCTCCTCAGCCTTCCAGAAGTACACGAAGCCGACGACGCCGGTGACGACGGCCCAGCCGAGCGCGAGCGCCCAGACGTGCGGCGGCAGCTCCTGGTACTTGCCGATGTCGTCGATGAGCGCGTACCGCATCAGGTCCATGTAGACCGCCGCCGGGTTGGCGAGGAGCGCGTCCGCGACCCAGGACGGGGCGCTGGCCTTGTCCAGCATGTGGCTCAGCGGGAACATCACGCCGGACGCGTACATCCAGGTCCGCAGGACGAAGGGCATGAGCTGGGCGAGGTCGGGCGTCTTGGACCCCATCCGCGCCATGATCATGGCCAGGCCGACGTTGAAGAGGAACTGCAGCGCCAGGGCCGGCACGACCAGCAGCCACGACCAGGCCGGGAAGTGCCCGAAGCCGAGGAGCACGACCACCAGGACGATCATGGAGAACAGCAGCTGCTGGAGCTGCTGCAGCGAGAAGGAGATGGGCAGCGAGGCGCGCGGGAAGTGCAGCGCCCGCACCAGACCCAGATTCCCCGAGATCGCCCGCACACCGGCCATCACGGAGCTCTGCGTGAAGGTGAAGACGAAGACACCCGTCACCAGGAACGGGATGTAGACGTCGTTGCCCATGCCGCCCCGGCCGCCGAGCAGCAGGCCGAAGATGAAGAAGTAGACCGCGGCGTTCAGCAGCGGCGTGGCCACCTGCCACAGCTGGCCGAGCTTGGCCTGGCTGTACTGGGCGGTCAGCTTCGCCTGCGAGAAGGCGAGAATGAAGTGGCGCCGTCCCCAGAGCTGGCGGACGTACTCGAAAAGTCCGGGCCGGGCGCCGCTGACGGTCAGACCGTACTTGGCGGCGAGCTCGGCCAGGGAGAGCCCGTCATCGGGCGACGGGGGCGCGGTCACCGCAACCCCGCCGTCATGCGTTGTCTCACTCACGAGTGGAAACTTTCGTCTTCAGAAGCGCAGGCCGGTCGGGCATAGGCATGGAGGGCCAGGGACCGGGGTATGGCCCGCATGCTCTCAGATCCGAGCTTGTCAGATGACAGGAGGTCGGCCCAGTCGGGTCAGGCGCCACACCGTACGCCACTTCATGGGGCGGCGCGGACCGCACGGGGTGGCCCAGCCCTCCTTGAAGCCGCCGAACCACGCCTTGAGGGCGGGGCCCGAGGGGCGCCGGGCCAGCGTGAGCAGCATCCAGACGCCGAGGTAGACCGGCACCAGGAGCGCGGGCAGATTGCGGCGGGCCAGCCAGACGCGGTTGCGGGCGACCATGCGGTGGTAGACCGCGTGCCGGGAGGGGGCGGTCGTCGGGTGGAACAGGACCATGTCGGAGCGGTAGTCGATCATCCAGCCCGCGTCGAGGGCCCGCCAGGCGAGGTCGGTCTCCTCGTGCGCGTAGAAGAACTCACCGGGCAGCCCGCCGACCTCGGCGAGGACCTTCGTGCGGACGGCGTTGGCGCCGCCGAGGAAGGTCGTCACGCGCGAGGAGCGCATCGGGTCGGAGGCGCGCAGGCGCGGCACGTGGCGGCGCTGGGTCTCGCCGGTGTCCGGGTCCGCGATGCGGAAGCTGATGATGCCGAGCTTGGGGTCGGCGGCGAACGCCTCGCGGCACAGCTGGGCCGTGTCCATGTTCGCGAGCAGGCCGTCGTCGTCCAGGAAGAGCAGGACGTCGACGTCGGTGCCGCCGGGGCCGAACGCCTCGATGCCGACGTTGCGGCCGCCGGGGATGCCCAGGTTCTCGGGCAGCTCGACGGTGCGCACCCCGGCGGGCACCTCCGGGACGGGGGCGCCGTTGCCGACCACGACCACCTCGACCGGGTCGCCGTCCTGCTTGGCGACCGAGTCGAGGAGGGCGCGCAGCTCCTGCGGCCGGTTGCCCATCGTGATGATGACCGCGCCGACCTTCATCGTCTTGTCCCCTGCCGTACTCACTTGAGCCTGCTCGAGGCCAGGATGGACACGAGGTGCAGCAGGGTCTGCAGGAGCGCGATCCCGGCGAGGACGGCGACGCCGAGCCGCGAGAAGAACAGGTCGCCCCGGATCTGGTCCACGATCGCCAGGACCAGGATCAGCAGGGACGCCTCGATGCCCAGGATCAGGCGGTGGAACTTCAGTGCGGCGGCGGCCTTGCGGGCCAGGGCCATGCCGGAGCCGCGCATCTCGGACGCGGCTTCCTTCACCTGCTCCTTGCCGCTCTGTGCGCGGGCCACGGCGACCAGGTCCGTCTCGGCCTTGATCAGGATGGCGCCGAGCGCGGCGAGCGTGCCGAGGAACGCCCACAGCCAGTCGATCCGGCCCGAGCCCCACAGGTCGGCGGCGCGCAGGCCGAAGCCGACGAGGACGGCCGCGTCGGTGAGATAGGCGCCGACGCGGTCCATCCAGACACCGGCGAGCGAGTACTGCTTGCGCCACCGGGCGATCTCGCCGTCGACGCAGTCGAGCAGCAGATACAGCTGGACCGCGACGACACCGAGGGCCGCGCCCCAGATGCCCGGAACGAGCAGGGCCGGGGCCGCGAGGACGCCGCAGACGGTCATCAGGTAGGTCAGCTGGTTGGGCGTGACCTTGGTGTTCACCAGGTGGCGGTCGATGCGCAGCGAGATCTCGCGCATGTAGAGCCGTCCGCCCCAGTGCTCGCCGCTCCGCCGGTCCTTCACCCCCGCGGGGTGAACGACCGGGCGGAGCTCAGCTACCGATGGCTTTTGCATAGTCGGCGTATGCGTCCCTGATCTGGTCGGTGGAGAGGTCGAGGTGTTCGAGGATCGTGTAGCGGCCCGGACGGGTCTGCGGAGCGAACTCCACGACCTGGACGAACTCGTCCACGGTGAAGCCGATCTCCTCCGGAAGGACGGGCAGTCCGTGCCTCCGCAGGACCTGCGCCATGAACGCCGACTCCTCGTGGGCCCCGCGCAGGTGCATCGCGAAGGCCGCGCCCAGGCCGCACTGCTCGCCGTGGCTGGCCGCGCGCTTGGGGAAGAGCAGGTCGAAGGCGTGGTTGATCTCGTGGCAGGCGCCGGACGCGGGCCGGGAGTCGCCCGAGATCGACATGGAGATGCCGGTGAGGACCAGGCCCTCCGCCAGGACCTGAAGGAAGCCGTCGTCGCCGACGCCGCCGGGGTGGCGGAGCACGGCCTCGCCGGCCTGCCGGGCCATGGCCGCGGCCAGCCCGTCGATGTCCTCGCCGCGCTCGCGGGCGGCGAGCTCCCAGTCCGCGACCGCGGAGATGTTGGACAGGGCGTCACCGATGCCCGAGCGCACGAAGCGGACCGGGGCCTCACGGATCACGTCGAGGTCGATGACCACGGCGATCGGGTTCGGCACCCCGTACGAGCCGCGGCCCGCGTCGTTGTCGAGGGTCGCGACCGGCGAGCACAGGCCGTCGTGCGACAGGTTCGTCGCGACGGCGACCAGCGGCAGGCCGACGCGCGCCGCGGCGAACTTGGCACAGTCGATGATCTTGCCGCCGCCGAGGCCCACGACCGCGTCGTAGCGACCCTTCTTCATGGCGTCGGCGAGCTTGATGGCGTCGTCGAGCGTGCCGCCGCCCACCTCGAACCACTCGGCGTTGGGCAGCGAGGGCGCCAGGCGCTCACGGAGCACCGCGCCGGAGCCGCCGCTGATGGCGATGGCGAGCTTGCCGGTCGACGAGCAGATCCGCTGGTCGGCGAGGACGGTGGCGAGGTCGTTGAGCGCCCCCGCCCTGATGTCGACGACGACCGGCGAGGGGATGAGCCTCGTCAGTACTGGCACGCGATCTCCCGGCCCTTGGCGAGGTCGTCGTGGTTGTCGATCTCGACCCACGAGACGTCGCCGATCGGCGCGACGTCGATCTTGAAGCCGCGGTTGACGAGCTCCTGGTAGCCGTCCTCGTAGTAGAGGTCGGGGTCGCGCTCGAAGGTGGTCTTCAGGGCGTCGGCGAGCTCGTCGGCGGCCTCGCCCTCGATGAGGGTGACGCCGATGTACTCACCGGTGGCCGTCGCCGGGTCCATCAGCTTCGTGATCTTCTGGACGCCCTTCTCGGGGTCCACGATGACCTTCATCTCCTCGTCGGCCAGGTTCTTCACCGTGTCCAGGGCGAGGATGATCTTCTTGCCGTCGCCGCGGGCGGCGAGCAGGGTCTTCTCGACGGAGACCGGGTGCACGGTGTCGCCGTTGGCGAGGATCACGCTGTGCTTGATCGCGTCACGGCCGCACCACAGGGAGTAGGCGTTGTTCCACTCCTCGGCCTTGTCGTTGTCGATCAGCGTCAGCTTGAGGTTGTACTTCGCCTCCAGGGCGGCCTTGCGGTCGTACACGGCCTCCTTGCGGTAGCCGACGATGATGGCGACCTCGGTCAGGCCGATCTCGGCGAAGTTCTTGAGGGTGAGGTCGAGCACAGCCAGCTCGTTCTCGGTCCCCTCGCCCACGACGGGCACCAGCGCCTTGGGCAGCGTTTCGGTGTAGGGACGCAGACGCCGTCCGGCGCCTGCCGCAAGGACGAGGCCGATCATGCGGGTTCTCCTTCATCGTGTACGGCGGGTGCTCCGGAGGACACCCAGAAGCGGATGCTCTCGATGAGCACCACGAGTGCGACGGCCACGGCGAGAGCCGTGAGCGCGACGCGGAAATCTGTGTCGGTCAGCAGGACGGCGGCCAGTGCGACCACCAGGGTCCTGCCCTCTTGCCCGCCGATCGCCCGCACCAGCCAGTGCGGGGGCGCGCCGGCGTTGCCGCGGATGCGGTACACCGTGTCGTAGTGATGGTAGGCGACCGCGGACACCAGGCCGAAAGCCGCGGGCAGCGCCCCGTTCACATCGGCTTTGGCCGCCAGTACCAGTACCGTCCCGTATTCGGCGGCGCGGAAGAACGGCGGAACCAGCCAGTCGAGGGGGCCCTTGAGGGGCCGGGCGAGGGCGAGGCCGGAGAAGGCGACATACACCGCGGCGCCCACCACGACGACGATGCTGCCGTAGGAGTTGGCGAGCGCCGTGCCGATGAGCGCGGCGCCGCCCGCGAAGGCGAACACCGGCGCCCCCTGCATCCGGGGGCCGAGCACGAAGCGCGAGAAGAGCCCGGCCAGCGGGCCGTTGTCGGCGAGGTCGCGCAGTGCCTCGGCGGCCCGGTCGGTGCGGGTCGCCTTGCGGGTCAGCGAGCGCAGGACGCGCCCCGCCGTGGTGTAGCAGGCGGCGATCGCACAGCCGACGAGGAGCACGACGAGGGTGATCCGCGGGGTGGTCAGCGCCGTCAGTACGGCGATCATGGCCCAGCGCTCACCGATCGGCAGCACTATCATCCGGCGCACCCAGACCGTCCAGCCGACGCTGTCGAGCTTGTCCGAAAGGGCCGCGGTGGGGCTGGTGTTGGCGGTCGCGTCGTGGTTCGCCTCGTTGAAGGAGAAGTCCACGACGTGGCGGCAGGTCTGCAGGATCATCGCGCCGAGCGCGAGCGCCCACACGTCGTCGCCGCCGCGGGCCGCGCCGAGCGCGAGGCCCGCGTAGTAGGCGTACTCCTTGGCCCGGTCGAAGGTCGCGTCGAGCCAGGCGCCGAGCGTCGAGTACTGCAGGGAGTAGCGGGCCAGCTGCCCGTCCGTGCAGTCCAGGACGAAGGAGAACAGGAGCAGCAGGCCGGCCGCGACGAAGCCGCCGCGGGTGCCGGTGGCCGCGCAGCCCGCCGCGATCAGGGCGGTGATCAGGGACGCGGTCGTGACCTGGTTCGGGGTCAGGCCGCGCCGGGCGCACCAGCGGGCGATGTAGCGGGAGTAGGGAGAGATGAAGTGCGTGGTGAAGAAGCCGTCGCGCGACTTGACCGCCGTGCGCAGCCGTACGGCCTCCTCGTCGACGGCGTCCACGGCCTGCCGGGCCTCGTTGCGGGCCTGCGGGTCGGAGGGGACGGCGGCGACGAGGGTACCGAGGTCGGGCCGGTGCACGGCGTCGCCCTCGGCCTCCATGGCGGCGGCGAGGTGGTCCGGCAGCGCGGCCTGCGTGGTGACGGTGGTGCCGCTCTCGGCGGGGGCGGCCGCCGCCGCGCGCAGGGCACGCGTCAGCTGACCGCGCGCCTGCGGCTGTACGGAGACGGCGCCGGGCACCGCGGAGGCGTCGAAGCGCGGGTCGGTGAGGCCGAGGCGCAGCGCGTGGACATGGCCCACGAAGCGGGTGTCGACGACCGCGACGCGCTCACCGGCCGGGACGGCGGCGAGCAGGGCCTCGGTGTCCGCCGCGTCCGAGGCGCCACGCACGTCGAAGCCGAGGGACCGCAGATCGCCTTCGAGTGACGAGCCAGGGACCGGCTGACCGGTGAGAATGGCGGTCGACAGACGAACTCACTCCTTGGATCACGGCGCGGCTCGCGCCGGGCACGACCGCGTACGGGGGCACCCCTGGCCGGACACGGCCTGGCGGCATGTCGGCAGAGGCTATCGGATGAATGGAAGCGGGCGTTCATCGCCCGTTCACGGCCCGATCAGCGCGGTCTGCGTGTGCCGCGACCGCCGAGATCATCATTGTCGATCGGGGCCCGACCTCACAAACCGCGGGCGGAACCGCCCCATAGAGGCGCCATAGAGGCCCCATAGGGTGGGCTTCCATGACATGGCTGATCACAGGCGGAGCGGGTTATATCGGGGCACATGTGGCGCGGGTGATGGCCGGTGCGGGAGAGCGCGTGGTCGTGCTCGACGACATCTCGTCGGGGGTGCCGCAGCGGCTGCCGGAGGGCATCCCCCTCGTACGGGGCTCCTCGCTCGACGGGGAGCTGCTGCGGCGGGTGTTCGCCGAGCACGAGGTGACGGGGGTGGTGCACCTCGCGGCGCGCAAGCAGGTCGGCGAGTCCGTGGAGGAGCCGCTGCGCTACTACCGCGAGAACGTGGGCGGCCTGACCACGCTCCTGGAGGCGGTGGCCGAGGCCGGGGTGCGGCGGTTCGTCTTCTCGTCGTCGGCTGCGGTGTACGGCAATCCGCCGGAGGCCGACCTGGTCACGGAGGCCACGCCGTGCGCGCCCGTCTCCCCGTACGGCGAGACGAAGCTGGCCGGGGAGTGGCTGGTGCGGGCCGCCGGGCGGGCGCACGGCATCTCGACGGTGTGCCTGCGGTACTTCAACGTGGCGGGGGCGGCGAGCCCGGAACTCGCGGACACCGGGGTCTTCAACGTGATCCCGATGGTCTTCGACCGGCTCACCCGGGGCGAGGCCCCGCGGATCTTCGGCGCCGACCACCCGACACCGGACGGCACCTGCGTGCGCGACTACATCCACGTCGCCGATCTCGCCGAGGCGCACCTGGCCGCGGCCCGGCGCCTCGCGGAGGACGGCATCGACGGCGATCTGACCGTCAACATCGGCCGGGGTGAAGGCGTTTCCGTACGCGAACTCGTCACCCTCATCGGTGAGGTGACCGGTGACGCCCGTACTCCTCTGGTCGAGCCCGCCCGCGCCGGGGACGCCCCGCGCGCCGTCGCGGACGCGGGCCTGGCCGCCAAGGAGCTCGGCTGGACGGCCCGGCGCGGGGTGCGCGACATGGTCGAGTCGGCGTGGGACGGGTGGCTGCTGCACCACCCGGAGGCGGCGCGCGGCTGAACGCGCCCCGGGCCTCATCCGGGTCGCTCCACTCCCCTGACCTGCAGGGTGTTTCCGCAGGTCAGGGGAGATGACAACGGTGTTCAGTGCCGCGTTGCCAGATACCCCCCACCAGTAGTTCACTGATCCCTCGACCGGCACGGAACAGCGATCGGGAGGAGCTTTCCCATGGGGGCTGGGCACGACCACGGGCATACGCACGGAGGGCCACCGCCCACCGGGACCGCGGCCGCGGCGTACGTGGGGAGACTGCGCGTCGCGCTGTGCATCACGCTCTCCGTGATGGTCGCGCAGATCATCGGCGGCTTCATGGCCGACTCCCTCGCGCTGCTCGCCGACTCGGCCCACATGGCGACGGACGCGCTCGGCCTCGGCATGGCCCTGCTCGCGATCCGGTTCGCGAACCGCCCGGCCACCGGCAACCACACCTTCGGCTACGCCCGCGCCGAGATCCTGGCGGCGCTCGCCAACTGTCTGCTCCTGTTCGGCGTCGGCGGCTACGTCCTCTACGAGGCCGTCCAGCGCTTCTTCCACCCGGCAGAGACGGACGGCGCCCTGGCGATCGGCTTCGCGCTCTTCGGTCTGTTCGCGAACATGGTGTCGCTGTCGCTGCTGATGCGCGGCCAGAAGGAGAGCCTCAACGTGCGGGGCGCCTTCCTTGAGGTCCTCGCGGACACCCTGGGCTCGCTGACGGTCCTGGTGTCGGCGACGCTCATCCTGACGACGGGCTGGCAGGCGGCCGACCCGGTCGCCTCGCTCGTGATCGGCTTCATGATCGTCCCGCGCACCGTGAAGCTGCTGCGCGAGACCCTCAACGTCCTCCTGGAGGCGGCCCCCAAGGGCGTCGACGTGGCGGAGGTCCGCACCCACATACTCGATCTCCCGGGCGTCGAGGACGTCCACGACCTGCACGCCTGGACGATCACCTCGGGGCTGCCGGTGCTCTCCGCCCACGTGGTGGTGAGCTCGGAGACGCTGAACGCGATCGGCAACGAGAAGATGCTGCACGAACTCCAGGGCTGCCTCGGCGACCACTTCGACGTCGAGCACTGCACGTTCCAGCTCGAGCCGAGCGGCCATGCGGAGCACGAGGCGAAGGTCTGCCACTGAGCCCTTTCGCGCTCCTGTCGGACTCCCTCCCCGGGGTCGGCAGCGGGACCACTCTGTGAAGCCAGTGGCCTCGGACCCAAGGGAGTTCCCATGCGTCAGCTCAAGGCCCAGAAGCCCGTGGGCAAGCGCACCTCGCGACGTGCGGACCAGGAGAGCGAGCAGGAGCGGGCGGAGCGCCCCGAAGTCCGGGCGGACATCCGCAGGACGTGGTGGCCGTCGTCCGCCTGACCCGGGACGTACCAGACGTGGCCGTCACCGTGCGTGGTACGGTGGCCAGAGATCTTGAGATGTATGAGGAGGTGGGTTGATGACTGTCGCGACAAGCGCTGCTCCGTGCAGCGGCGACGCACGCATCCCCACTCTCCGGGCTCGCGGCTGACCCTCTCCTTTTTTCCTTGCGTACGTTCTCGTACGCCGTCAGGCCGGGCCCCTCATCTCAAGGGTTTCCCACGTTGACTGAGCACAACGACGACATCACCCACGCCTTCTTCTCCCTGCACCACGGGCTGCCGCGGCAGGGTCCGGGCTCGGACGCCACCACCCGGCACCTCCTCGGGCTCGCCGGACCGCTGCCGAGCCGCCCGCGCGTGCTGGACCTGGGCTGCGGCCCGGGCCGCTCCGCCCTGCTCCTCGCCGCCGAGGCGGGAGCCGAGGTGACCGCGGTCGATCTGCACGAGCCGTTCCTCGACGAGCTGCGGGCGGCCGCACGGGCCCGCGGGCTCGACGGATCGGTCCACGCGGTCAAGGCGGACATGGCCGAACTCCCCTATCAGGATGGTTCGTTCGACCTGATCTGGGCCGAGAGCTCGGCCTACAGCATCGGCTTCGACACGGCCCTGCGCGCATGGCGGCGGCTGCTCGCGCCCGGCGGCACGCTCGTGCTCACCGAGTGCGAGTGGACCGGCCCCGACCCGTCCCCGGCGGCCCGCGCCTTCTGGGACCGGCACTACCGGCTGCGTACGGGGGACGAGAACCTCCGCGCCGCCACGGCCGCCGGGTACAGCGTGCTCGGCGTCCACCACCAGCCGGAGTCCGACTGGGACGAGTACTACGGCCCGCTGCGGGCCCGCGCCGAGGCGGCCGACCCCGGCGCCCCTGGCATGGCCGAGGCACTCGCCGCCACCCGCGAGGAGCTGGCCATGCGGCGGGACCACGGCGGCGAGTACGGCTACAGCGGGTACGTGCTGCGCCCGGCCGACCCCAGCGGCTGGCGCACCCGGCCCGAGACCGGCGCGGACATCTCCGCCGTGCACGCGGTGAACGCCGCCGCGTTCCCCACCGAGGCCGAGGCCGACCTCGTGGACGCGCTGCGGCTCGACGGAGACGCGTGGCTGCCCGGCCTTTCGTACGTCGCGGAGGCGGCGGACGGCCAGGTCGTGGCGCACGCGCTGATCACCCGGTGCCGGGTGGACGGTGCTCCGGCGCTCGCCCTCGCGCCCTGCGCCGTGCTCCCGGACCAGCAGCGCTCGGGGGCCGGTTCGGCCGTCGTGCACGCCGTGCTGGCCGCGGCCCGCGCGCGGGGCGAGGAGCTGGTCCTGGTGCTCGGACACCCCGAGTACTACCCGAAGTTCGGCTTCGTGCCCGCCTCCCGATACGGGATCAGGGCGCCCTTCGACGTGCCGGACGAGGCCATGATGGCGCTCGTGTGGGACGGCGCCGACGGTTCCCCGGCCGTGCCGCAGGGCACGATCAGGTATCCGGCGGCATTCGGCGTCTGACGGTGCGCCGCATGTCCCCCGCGTCCCTTTCGGGGCGCGGGGGACATGCGGCCCCGCAGTGCCCGGAGCGCCGGATACGTACGGCAGACTTGAGGCTCGAAGACCGAAGCGAAGGATGGGTATGCCGATCACACCTGCCACCGCGGCGAACAGCTCGTCGAACGGCACCGGAGAAGCGATCTTGCTCGAACTGGTCGACGAGGACGGCAAGACGATCGGCACAGCGGAGAAACTCGCCGCGCACCAGGCACCAGGGCAGTTGCACCGGGCCTTCTCCGTGTTCCTCTTCGACGAGCAGGGGCGGCTGCTGCTCCAGCAGCGGGCCCTCGGCAAGTACCACTCCCCCGGGGTCTGGTCCAACACCTGCTGCGGCCACCCCTACCCGGGAGAGGCCCCGTTCGCCGCGGCCGCCCGCCGGACGTACGAGGAGCTGGGCGTCTCGCCCTCGCTGCTCGCCGAGGCGGGCACGGTGCGCTACAACCACCCGGACCCGGACTCCGGTCTGGTGGAGCAGGAGTTCAACCACCTCTTCGTGGGGATGGTGCAGTCCCAGTTGCAGCCGGACCCGGAGGAGGTCGGGGCGACGGCCTTCGTGACGGCGCGTGAGCTCGCGGCCCGGCACGAACAGGACCCGTTCTCCGCGTGGTTCATGACGGTCCTGGACGCGGCGCGGCCCGCCATCAAGGAGCTGACCGGCACCTCGGCGGGCTGGTAGCCGCCACCGGGCACCGTACGGGGGTCGTCGACTCCCGTACGGTCAGAGCACGTTGGGCTTGAGGGGCAGGGCCGCCCAGATGACCTTGCCCCCGCTCGCGGTGTGCTCGACGTCGCAGGCGCCGCCCGCCTCGCGGGTGATCTCGCGCACGAGGAGCAGCCCGCGGCCGCCCGTCTGTCCGTGGTCGGCCACCAGGGCGGTCGGGCGGTACGGGTGGTTGTCCTCGACGGAGACGCGCACCCACTCGGCGCCGACCGCCACCTCCACGGCGAGCATCGGCGAGAGCAGGGCCGCGTGCCGCACCGCGTTGGTGACCAGCTCCGAGACGATCAGCAGCAGCCCCTGGACGAGGTCGTCCGCCGCGGGCACGCCCTGCCGGGCCAGCAAGTCCCGTACCGCGTGCCGGGCTTGGGGCACCGATGCGTCGACGGCGGGGGCGGTGAACCGCCACACTCCCTCGTACGGCACCTCTCCGCCGGCCCGAGGGAGTGGGCCGGCGCCCCTCCCGTCGTTCTCCATCGTCCGGTCGCCGCCCTTGCGCTCGATTGTCACCACACGACGAGTGTTGAGAACGCGCTGGTCCGTACCGGAGAACTGACCAGAAGTCAGCGACTATCGACGGCTTTTGATCGCCGGAGTATGACGGCGTCAGTTGTGCGACTGCTCCTGCCCTTCTTGTTCCGCCTTCGCGGTTTTTTCGGTTTGTACGGCCGTGTCCCCCGCGACGAGGCTGACGATGCGGCGCCCGCCGAGGCCGGCCGCGAACAGGCCCAGCCCGTCGAAGAGCAGCGCCAGCGAGAAGAAGCAGCCGATCACGTACTGGCTGCTGCTCGGCCACTCCGCGAGCACCAGGACGCCCAGGAGCAGCCCGAAGGCGCCCTGCAGCAGCGTCACGGGGAACTGCGGGCCGCGCACCACGAGGCTGCCGATGAGCCGGAACACGCCGCCGGTCAGGAACAGCAGCGCGGCGAACATGGTCAGCGCCTCCGCCGCCACGTGGGGCCGCGTGACGACCACGACGCCCGCCGCGATGTCCAGCGCGGCCACGACCACGCCGAGCCAGAAGAAGTTGGTGCCACGGGCCTGGACCGCGTGCAGCAGGCCGACGGTGCCGCCGATGAGCAGCAGCCAGCCGAACAGGAGCATCGAGGTCAGGGTGACGATGCCGGTGTAGAACAGGCCGACGATCCCGGCGAGGACCAGGATCGAGCCGAGGAAGGCGAGCCAGCCGAAGCTGCGCTTGAGCTTGGCGCCCCGGGGGCCCGGGTCCGCGGCGGGGCGCGGGGGCTCCGCCGGGCGGCTGTCGGGTGCCGGTGGACCGTCGGCCTTCGGGTCGGATGCCGGGCCCGCTGTCCGGGCCGCTGTCGGACCCGTTTCCAGGTCCGTACTCGGGTCCGTTCTCGGGTCCGTTCTCGGGTCCGGTCGGTCGTCGGTTTGCTTGGGGTGCTTGTGCAAGAGGGCCATCAACGTCTCCGTCCGTCCGCGTGCGCGTCGCAGAGTCGCCCCCTTCTTGATCGTACGTTCGAGGCGGGCGGATAGCATCCGGCGCATGGAACCGCAGCTGAGGCATGCCGTCACGGGCGGTGTCGCCACCGTCGTCATCGACCACCCGGCCAAGCGCAACGCGATGACCGCGGACATGTGGCGCTCGCTGCCGCCGCTGCTCGACGGGCTCGCCGCGGACCCCGAGGTGCGGGTGCTCGTGCTGACGGGCGAGGGCGGCACGTTCTGTGCGGGTGCCGACATCTCCTCGCTGCGGGGCTCGGCGGGCGAGGCGCAGGAGCTCGCGGTGCGGGCCGAGGACGCGCTCGCCGCCTTCCCCAAACCGACGCTGGCCTCGGTGCGGGGGTTCTGCGTGGGCGGGGGCAGTCAGCTGGCGGGGGCGTGCGATCTGCGGTTCGCCGCCGAGGACGCCTCGTTCGGGGTCACTCCGGCGAAGCTCGGGATCGTCTACCCCGCGTCGTCCACGCGCCGCCTCGTGTCCCTCGTCGGTCCCTCGACCGCCAAGTACCTGCTCTTTTCAGGTGAGTTGATCGGGTCCGAGCGGGCGCTGCGCTCGGGGTTCGTGGACGAGGTGCTGGCAGGGGACCAACTCGACAAGCGGGTGGCGGAGTTCACCCGCACCCTGGTCTCACGCTCCCAGCTGACGCAGGCGGCGGCGAAGGAGTTCGCCGCGGGGCGCCAGGACCGGGACGCGTACTGGGGGGAGCAGGCGCGCGGCAGCGGCGACACCGCGGAGGGTGTCGCCGCCTTCCTGGAGCGCAGGCAGCCGCGCTTCACGTGGACGGTGCCTGCCTCGTCCGGCTGAGCCGTCGGCTCAGCCCTGGGCTCCGTCCTCGCTGAAGCGGCTCTGCTCGCGGAACTTCTCGACGAGGTGCGCGGGCGCCTTCTCGGGGGAGCCCGCGTCGTAGGGCGGCTGCGGGTCGTACTCGGTGAGCAGCTGGACGGTCTGCGCGGTCTCGTCGCCCGCGATCCTGCCGAGCAGGGTCAGACCCATGTCGATGCCGGAGGAGACACCGGCCGCCGTCACGTACTTGCCGTCGAAGACGACCCGCTCCCCCGTCGACTGCGCCCCGAACTCCGCCAGCGCGTCGAGGGCCAGCCAATGGGAGGTCGCGCGGCGGCCCTTGAGCAGTCCGGCGGCGGCGAGGAGCAGCGAGCCGGTGCACACCGAGGTCGTCCACGTGCTGGTGGCGTCGGCGCTGCGCAGCCAGCCCAGGATCGCCTCGTTCTTCATCTGGGGGGTCTGCCCCGGGCCACCGGGGACGACCACGATGTCGGGGTTCGGCACCTCGTCGAAGGTCTTGTCGGCGACGAGCGCGAGGGTGTCGGTGTCCGCGCGGACGGGACCCTTCTGTTCGGCGACGAAGACGAGGTCGGCGCCGGGGAGGCGGCCGAGGGTCTCGTAGGGGCCGACGGCGTCGAGGGCCGTGAAGTGCGGGAACAGGGCGATGGCGATCTGCATGGGGCGGGTTCCTCTCCATGGGTGGCTGGGTGTACCGATGGCTGGCCGGCTTCAGGCGCCGGTGGGGCTGGATGTGGGGCTGGGCTGGAAGCGGCGGCGGTACTCCGCCGGGGCGGCGCCCAGGGTCTTGAGGAAGGCCCGGCGCATCGCCTCGGGGGTGCCGTAGCCGCAGGCGCGGGAGATCTCCTCGACGCCGTCGTGGCTGTCCTCCAGGAGGCGCCGGGCGTGCTCGACGCGGACGCGCTCGACGTATTTGCCGGGTGTCATGCCGGTCTCGGCCTGGAAGGCGCGGGCGAAGTGGCGGGGCGAGAGCCGGGCGCGGGCGGCGAGGGTCTCCACGGAGAGGTCGTCGCCGGGGTGCTCGGTGATCCACTGCTGGACCTCGCGCAGGGGTGCGCGCCGGGCGGTCTGCGCGGACAGCTGGGCGCTGAACTGCGCCTGGTTTCCCGGGCGTCGGAGAAACACGACGAGGTACCGGGCGACGCTGAGGGCCACGTCCCTGCCGTGGTCCTCCTCGACGAGGGCCAGGGCGAGGTCGATGCCCGCGGTGACGCCCGCGGAGGTGGCGATCTTCCCGTCGCGTACGTAGATGGGGTCCGGCTCGACGGTGATGGCCGGGTGCCGGCGGGCGAGGGTCTCGCAGTACGCCCAGTGGGTCGTCGCCCGCCGCCCGTCGAGGAGCCCCGCCTCGGCAAGCAGGATCGCGCCGGTGCACACCGAGACGATGCGCTGCACGTGCGGGGCGTTGGCGCGCAGCCACGCGATCAGGTGCGGATCGGGCTCCCGGCTCCCCGGGCCGCCGGGCACCAGGAGGGTGTGCGGCACGGGGGCGTCGGCGAGCGCGTGGTCCGGGACGAGGGTGAGCCCGCTGGACGCGCGCACGGGTGCGCCGTCGAGGGAGGCGGTGCGGATGCGGTACGTGGCGTCCGGGTCGTCGAAGTGGGCGGCGGCCCCGGCGAACACCTCGACCGGACCGGTGACGTCGAGGCTCTGCACGTCGTCGAAGAGGAGGACGAGGACGGTGCGGGGAGTGTCGCTTCGGCCTCGGCCGTCGGCCGCGCCGTCCTTCCGTCCCTGGCCCTGGCCCTGGCCCTCGCGGCTCTGCTCCATGGCTTCGATTCTTCGCCGGGCCGACGGTGTCTGCAATGACGAGTACCCCACCTTTCCTGCCATCGCGGCAGCCGCGCCACGGTCCGGGGAACGAACGTCAGGGCCCTGCCCGCCCTTCACGTCATACCAACCAGTCGGTAACGTGCAGCCATGACCACCACCACGTCCTCGCCCCAGGCCGAAGCACTGCCCCCGCGCGCGGGGCGGCGCTGTCACAACGTGCTCAACTCCCTGCACTCCACCCACTACTTCTGCCCCGAGGTGGGCGAGGAGCTGGGGGCCCTCGGGGTGAGTGATCCCCGGGCCGTCAACTTCGCCATCCGTGGTGCGGCTCTCGGTGCCGTCGGTCCGGGCACCGTGGCCGCCACCTTCTTCAACTACAAGTACGAGCTCATCGCCCGCCACGTGCCCGCGGTGTGGCAGGTCGCGGCACCGCAGGACGTGCTCGCCGCCCGGCTGCGGGGTGCCGACCGGGCGCTGCGCCGGCTCCTCGGTGACGAGGCCGTCTCCTCACCGGAGATGACGGAGGCCGCCCACCTCGCGCTGCGGGCGACCGAGGCGTGCTCGCGGGCCGGGCGCCCTCTGTACGCGGCCCACGCCGACCTGCCCGTACCGGAGGAGCCGCACCTCGCCTACTGGCACGCCGCGACCCTGCTGCGCGAGCACCGGGGCGACGGGCACCTGGTCGCCCTCATGGACGCGGGGCTCGACGGCATCGAGGCGCTGGTGACGCACACCGCGACCGGCAAGGGCATGACTCCGAAGTGGGTGTTCGGCACGCGGGGCTGGGCCCAGGAGGACTGGGACGCCGCCGAGGAGCGGCTCCGCGCGCGTGGAGTGCTGGACGCGGAGGGCGAGTTGACCGAGGCGGGTGTCGAGCTGCGACAGCGCATCGAGCTGGCCACGGACCGGCTGGACCTGGCCCCGTACGAGCACCTGGGTGCGGCGGGCGTCGAGCGCCTCACCGAGCTCGGGACCGCTTTCGTGGGGGCGGCCCTTCAGGCGGGTGCCTTCCCCGCGGATCTGCTGGGCAAGAAGAGCGCTTCTCAGTAGAGCGGGTGCGAGGAGAGCGGCCGTGAGTTGAGCGGCTGTGAGTTGAGCGGCCGTGAGTTGGGCGGCTGTGAGGAGAGCTGCTCCGAGTTCCGAGTAAGGGCCTTGTCGGGCAAGGCTCCTGCATGAGGTGGCCGCCGCGCGGTACCCGTCCGTCTCCCGGCCGGACCCGATCGGCCGGGAGACGGAGGGAGATTCACGTGTTCCGTGCCATCGCGGACGTACTGCGGCAGATCGGCGGCGCAGTCGCCACCGTCGTGACCCTGCCCTTCCGGGCCCTGGCCCGGATCTTCGGCGGAGCCTCCCGCTCCGGTGGGCGCGCGGGGCGGGCTCGCCGGGTCTGATCCCCCGCTGTCGGTGCCACCTGCCACAATTGCCCGGCAACCTCTGTGAGAAGGCGGTACCGGAACGTGTCGACGACAACGTCAAGTCCTGCGTCCATCGAAGGCAGGATCGCCGAGGAACTCGGCGTACGCGAGCGGCAGGTGAAGGCCGCGGTCGACCTGCTCGACGGCGGCTCGACGGTGCCCTTCATCGCGCGCTACCGCAAGGAAGCGACCGAGATGCTCGACGACGCGCAGCTGCGCACGCTCGAGGAGCGGCTGCGCTACCTGCGCGAGCTGGAGGAGCGCCGCACGGCCGTCCTGGACTCCGTAAGGGAGCAGGGCAAGCTCACCGAAGAGCTGGAGGCGCAGATCCGCGCGGCCGAGACGAAGGCGCGGCTGGAGGACATCTACCTGCCGTTCAAGCCGAAGCGGCGCACCAAGGCCCAGATCGCCCGCGAGGCCGGGCTGGAGCCGCTGGCCGACGGGCTGCTCGGCGACCCGTCGGTGGAGCCGCTCGCGGCGGCCGCCGCGTTCGTGGACGCCGACAAGGGCGTCGCCGACCCGCAGGCCGCCCTGGACGGCGCCCGCGCCATCCTCGCGGAGCGGTTCTCCGAGGACGCCGACCTGATCGGTGAGCTGCGCGAGCGCATGTGGGGGCGCGGGCGGCTGGCCGCGAAGGTCCGCGAGGGCAAGGAGGAGGCGGGCGCCAAGTTCGCCGACTACTTCGACTTCGCCGAGCCCTTCACCGAGCTGCCCTCGCACCGCATCCTGGCGATGCTGCGCGGCGAGAAGGAGGACGTCCTCGACCTCGTCATGGAGCCCGAGGACACCGACCCCACCCCTGGGGTCCCGTCCTCGTACGAAGGCATCGTCGCCCACCGCTTCGGGGTCTCCGACCAGGGGCGCCCCGCCGACAAGTGGCTGCAGGAGACGGTCCGTTGGGCGTGGCGCACGCGCATCCTCGTGCACCTCGGCATCGACCTGCGGCTCCGGCTGCGGACGGCCGCGGAGGACGAGGCGGTGCGCGTCTTCGCGTCGAACCTGCGCGACCTGCTGCTCGCCGCCCCCGCGGGCACCCGCGCGACCCTCGGGCTCGACCCCGGTTTCCGTACGGGCGTGAAGGTCGCCGTCGTGGACGCGACCGGCAAGGTCGTGGCGACGGACACGATCTACCCGCACGTCCCGGCCAACAAGTGGGACGCCGCCCTCGCCAAGCTGGCCGCGCTCGCCAAGGAGCACCAGGTCGACCTGATCGCGATCGGGAACGGCACGGCGTCGCGCGAGACGGACAAGCTCGCCGGTGAACTCATCAGCAAGCACCCGGAGTTGAAGCTCACCAAGGTGATGGTCTCCGAGGCGGGCGCCTCGGTGTACTCGGCCTCGGCCTTCGCCTCCCAGGAACTGCCGGACCTGGACGTGTCCATCCGAGGCGCCGTCTCCATCGCGCGCCGCCTCCAGGACCCGCTGGCCGAGCTCGTGAAGATCGACCCGAAGTCCATCGGCGTCGGCCAGTACCAGCACGACCTCAGCGAGGTGAAGCTCTCCCGCTCGCTGGACGCGGTGGTCGAGGACTGTGTGAACGGCGTCGGGGTGGACGTGAACACGGCCTCCGCGCCGCTGCTCGCGCGCGTCTCCGGCATCGGCTCCGGGCTCGCGGAGAACATCGTCGCGCACCGGGACGCGAACGGCCCGTTCACCAACCGCAAGGGCCTCAAGGACGTGGCGCGGCTCGGCCCGAAGGCGTACGAGCAGTGCGCGGGCTTCCTGCGGATCCGCGGCGGCGACGACCCGCTGGACGCCTCCAGCGTGCACCCGGAGGCGTACCCCGTGGTGCGTCGCATGGCGACGACGGCGGGCGGCGAGGTCGGCTCGCTCATCGGGGACACGGCGACGCTGCGCTCCCTGAAGCCCGCCGAGTTCGTGGACGACGTCTTCGGTCTGCCGACCGTGACGGACATCCTCAAGGAGCTGGAGAAGCCGGGGCGCGACCCGCGTCCGGCGTTCAAGACGGCCACCTTCAAGGAGGGCGTCGAGAAGATCGGCGACCTGGCGCCGGGGATGGTCCTGGAGGGCGTCGTGACGAACGTCGCGGCCTTCGGGGCGTTCGTGGACGTCGGCGTGCACCAGGACGGCCTCGTGCACGTCTCCGCGATGTCCAAGACGTTCGTCAAGGACCCGCGTGACGTCGTGAAGCCGGGCGACATCGTCAAGGTGAAGGTCCAGGACGTGGACATCCCGCGCAAGCGGATCTCGCTGACGCTGCGCCTGGACGACGACGCGTCGGGCGCGGGCGGCGGCGGCTCCAAGCGCGAGCGCGGCGGCCAGGGCGGTGACCAGGGCGGCCGTCCGCCGCGGCAGCGCGGCCAGGGACAGGGGCAGGGCCAGGGCAAGGGCCGTGGCAGCGGCGGCGGTTCGGGCGAGCGCCGCGGTGGCGGTGACCGCCGGGGCGGGCGTGGCTCGGCTCCCGCCCCCGCCAACAGCGCGATGGCGGACGCCCTGCGCAAGGCGGGCCTGGTGGACCCGAAGAGGCGCTGAGCGCACGGCAGTTGGGGGGGTACGCGACCGGCGCGTACCCCCCTTGCTCATACCTCCAGCGCCGTCGGCCCGTCCGTGACCGACTCCGCGTTGCGCCGCGTCTTGGCCCAGCCCGTGCGCCCGCGCAGGATCCGGACGAAGGCGCGGGGCGCCACCGCGAACAGGTGGTACGCGTACAGCCACAGGGCGAAGCCCCACAGGAGGCCGGTCAGGCGGGAGGCGTCCGGGGCGTGGTCGCGGCGGTAGAGCGGGCCCCAGGCCACGAACGGGCCGATGGAGAGCGCCGCGAGGATCAGCGCGAGCGGCCAGGCGCCGAGCGTGCCGAGGCCGCCGAGCACCAGCATGGCCACGCACAGGGCGAGCGTGAGCAGGTGCGCGAGGGGCTGGCCGAAGGTGTAGAGGGTCTCCAGGACGCCGCGCCCGCTGTAGTGGCGCGAGGAGATGATGCGCGAGGCGTAGCGCACGCACTGCAGGTTGCCCTGGGCCCAGCGGGTGCGCTGGGTGAGGAGGCGGCGGGCGTGCGGCAGGCCCTCCTGGGAGACCCAGGTGTCGGCGACGTGGGTGACGCGGTAGCCCGCGAGGATCATGTGCAGGCCGAGTTCGTAGTCCTCCAGGAGGGCGCCGCGCTGCCAGGGGCGGCGCTCGGCGTCGGCGATCCGGTCGAGTGCGGAGAGCCGGGTGAACTGGCCGTTGCCGCCGAGGCCGACCGAGCCGGTGCGGCCGCGCAGCAGCTGCATGCCCGCGTTCGAGACGGCGAACTCCATGTCCTGGACGCGCACCAGGAGCCGGGCGAAGGCGTTGCGGACCCGGCCGTGGTCGGGGAGCGGACGCGGGTCGTCGACGTTGCGCATACGGACGCCGATCTGGACGCCGCCGATCTCCGGGTCGCCGAACGCGGCCTGCCCCGAGACGAGTTCGAGGGCGCGCGGGTCGAGCCGTCCGTCCGCGTCGACGACGCAGACCACGACCCGCTCGCGGTCGGCATCCTCGGGCAGGAACTCGTTCAGCTGCTCGTAGGCGGCGTTCAGGGCCGCGCCCTTGCCGACGCGCGCGTCCGGGCGCACCCGGCGGACCAGGTGGATGCGCCGGTCGTCCTCGGCGAGCTCCGCGACGATCTCGCCGGTGCGGTCGTCGCTGTCGTCGTCGATCACCCAGACGTGGGCGGCCGGGAAGCGCTCGCGCAGCTGCCCGACGGTGGCCCACACGACGGCCTCCTCGTCGCGGCAGGGCACGAAGAAGTGCCAGTCGAAGGCGGCGGGTTCACCGGCTTCGGCGGCAGCGCGGCGCACGTAGGCGTGGCGGGCGCCCGCCCAGTAGAGGAGGAAGCAGGCGAGGAGGGCGAAGGGGAAGAGGAAGATCAGCGGGCTGTCGAGCATGGGGGCCTCGGAGGGGGTGGGAGGGGCGGCAGGGCGGCCTTGGGACGGGGAGGGAGAGGGAGGGGAGGGACTGGACGGGGTGGTCAGGCCCTCCGGCGCCGGGACGGGCAGAGCAGAGGAGACAGGCAGAAGACGTCCACGGGCCCGGTGCTCCGGCGCTCCGGCACTCCGGCGCGCGGCCAGGAGGGGCTGACGGGACGGGCCCCGCGCAAGCGGAAAGGCGTGCTCCGGTACGCAGCACCCGGCACCGCCACCGGCACCCAGCACCCAGCACCCAGCACCCAGCACCCAGCCGGAAACGCCTCGGTCAGGCCGCCTCGGCGTGGGCCGTCTCCGGGGTCGCCTCCGTGGCCATGTGCGTGAGCAGCGCCGCGATGCGCGCCGAGGCGAGGCCGTCGCCGAAGGGGCTGGGCAGGGACTGCAGACGGGCCCGCTCGGCGGGGCCCTGGCGCAGGCGGTGGCGGACGGCCTCGCCGAGCTGTGGGCCCGGGGAGACGAGGGTCGCGAACTCGGCCATGGCTTCGGGGCGTTCGGTGGAGTTGCGCACGACGACCAGGGGGCGGCCGAGCACGGTGACCTCTTCCTGGACGCCGCCGGAGTCGGAGACGAGCAGCGCCGCGTGCCGGGCGAGGGCGAGGAAGTCGCGGTAGCCGAGGGGGCGCGTGATCGTGAGCGGGGCGAGCAGGCCCGCCAGCCCGGCGCGCTCGATGCGGGCGCGGGTGCGCGGGTGCAGCGGGACGACGACCGGCAACGTCCGTGCCAGGGCGGCGAGTTCACTGAGGATGGCGTGCAGGGCGGCCGGGTCGTCGGTGTTCTCCGGGCGGTGCACGGTGGCCAGGACGTAGCCGTCCTCGACCAGGCCGAGCCGGTCCAGGTGCGCGAACCGCTCGGCGGGCTCCGGGAGTTGGCGGTGTACGGCCTCGACGACGGTGTTGCCGGTCAGCTCGACGCGGGACAGCGGGACGCCCTCGGTGAGGAGGTTGGCGCGGTTCTCGGGGGTGGCCGCGCACAGGACGTCGGCGAGCCGGTCGATGAGGACGCGGTTGTGCTCCTCGGGCATGGCGCGGTCGTGGCTGCGCAGGCCCGCCTCGACGTGCACGAGCGGGATGCCGTGGGCGTTGGCGGCGAGGGCTCCGGCGAGGGCCGCGTTGGTGTCGCCCTGGACGACGACGGCGCTCGGCGGCACGTCGGTGAAGAGCGAGTCGAGCTGCTCCAGGGAGCGGGCCAGCTGCACGGCGCGGGGCTCGCCGCCGACTCCGGTGAGGTAGGTGGGCTCGGGCAGGCCCATCTCGGCGATGAAGCGGCCGGAGAGGTCGTCGTCGTAGTGCTGTCCGGTGTGCACGACGTGGGCGGCGGGGCCGAGGAGGCGGATCAGCTCGGTGAGCTTGATGAGCTCGGGGCGGGTGCCGAGGACGACGGCGATGCTGCGGGGAGGCAGGGCGGACACTCACTACTCCTGGGGGCCTTGGGCGGGTATGTCCAAGAGCGTGCCGGGGGTGCGTTGCCGGGTCGGAGGCCCTTCGGTTGCCCGACGGTTGCGGTCGTCCGTCCCGTACGGGATCGGGACCTTCGACCCTGCGAGGGGCGGGGCTTTCGTCCCGGGCGGTCCCAGGCAGTCCACATCCGTCCCGAGCAGCCCGAGCGGTCCCGAGCGATCCCGAGTGATCCCGAGTGATCCCGGGCCATCCCGAGTGATCCCGGGCGGAGTGGGGCCCGTGTCAGGGGCCCCGGCCCCCGCGGGGATCAGGCGTCCTGGTCCCCTCGGTAGCGGTAGCCGAGGCCGCGGACCGCCTCGATCGGGTCGGAGGCGAGGCTGCCGGTGGCCTGCTGGAGCTTGCGGCGGACCCGCAGGACGGCGAACTTCACCCGCTCCTTGCCGATGCCCTGCGGGTCGTCCCACACCTGGTCCAGGAGCTGGTCGGTGGTGACGACGCGGCCGCGGTTGCGGACGAGGACCTGGAGCAGCCGGTACTCGATGTCGCTGAGCCGCACCTCTTCGCCGCGCCAGACCGCGGAGCGCCGCTCGGGCACCAGGCGCAGCGACTCGTCCAGGGCGGCGCCCGCCCAGCGGGCCGGTGCGGCGCGGCGCAGCAGGGCCTCGATGCGGGCGAGCAGCTCGTCGTTGCCGAAGGGCTTGGGGAGGTAGTCGTCGGCGCCCGCGCGCAGGCCGCGCACCCGGTCGCTCTCGGCGCCGCGCGCGGTGAGCAGGAGGACCGGCAGGTCGGTCATGTCGCGGGTGCGCTCAAGGACCTGCCAGCCGTCGAGCTCGGGCAGGCCGATGTCGAGGACGAGGAGGTCGGGGGCGTCGGCGAAGAGGCGGCGCAGCCCCTCGCGGCCGTCGGCCGCGTGCGCCACCTCGTAGCCGGCGCGGGTGAGCAGGACGCGCAGGGCGAGGGCCACGTCGGGGTCGTCCTCGACGAGCAGGATCCGGGTCATCGGTCGCCCTCGGTGGACGGGGCCGTGGGCGAGGCGGTGGACGAGGCGGTGGACGGTGGCCCGGCGACCGGCAGGGTCAGGGTGAAGACCGTGCCGCCGCCGGGCGCGTCCGCGACGGTGAGGTCGCCGCCGTGCCGGCGCACGATCTCCCGGCTGAGCATCAGGCCGAGGCCGGTGCCGGGGTAGCCGCCGCGCTCGGCGTTGGGGGCGCGCACGAAGCCGGAGAAGATCTCCTCGCGGAAGGACTCGGGGACGCCGATGCCGGTGTCGGCCACGTCGACGCGCCAGTGCGGGCCGTCCACGGCGGCGTCGATCTCCACGCGGCCGCCGGGCGGGGTGTACTTGGCGGCGTTGTCGAGGAGGTTGGCGAAGGCGTGCTCCAGGCGGTGCTCGTCACCGCGCAGGGGCGGCCCCTCGGCGCAGCGCAGCACGACGAAGACACCGGCTTCGGCGGTGGCGGACTCCTGGTCGAGGACCGCGTGGGTGAGCATGCGCGGGACGTCCACCGTGCCGAATTCCAGGGGGAGTTCGGAGATCCGCATGCGGGTGGCGTTCATGAGGGTGGTCATGACGCGCTCCATCCGTTCGGCGTTGCGGCGGATCGCGGCGAGGAAGTCGCGCTGGTCGTCGGTGAGGGGGCCGGAGGCCGGGTCGGTGAGGAGGTCGCAGAAGCTGAGGACGGAGGTGAGCGGGGTGCGCAGGCTGTGCGAGGCGGAGGCGAGGAATTCGCTGCGCTGGCGCACGAGCTCTTCCAGTTCGATGTTGTCGCGGTGCAGCGCGTGTTCGCGGCGCCGCTCCTCGGTGATGTCCTCGGCGGTCCACAGCGAGCCGAAGGGCGAGCCGTCCGGCCCGTACAGCGGCTCGACGTCGCGCCGGATGACGCGGCCGTCGGTCAGCGGGATCTCGGCGGCGCGGTGGATCAGGCGGGCGGCGATGGCGTGGGTGGTGTCGACGATCCAGTCGGGGCGTTCGGCGAAGGTCTCCACCACGGCGTCGACGACCGGGCCCAGCGGGGCGCCCGCGGCGTAGTCGACGCGCCCTTCGAGGCCGAACATCTCGACGAAGCGGCGGTTGACGTTGACCACGACGTCGTCGCCGCCCTGGACGATGGCCGCTCTGGGCAGGGCTTCCAGGACGGCTTGAAGCCGGTCGCGCGCACGCTGCATTCACCCACAGTACGCCCGGTTCATCCCGATATCACCGTAAGTCTGACCGCACGGGTCAGTGCTCGGTCACCTTCCCGCCGGCGACCTCCCAGCGCCGCGTCACGCTCACCGCGTCCAGCATCCGCCGGTCGTGCGTGACCAGGAGCAGCGTGCCGGTGTACGCGTCCAGGGCGGACTCCAGCTGTTCGATCGCGGGCAGGTCGAGGTGGTTCGTGGGCTCGTCCAGGACGAGGAGGTTGACGCCCCGGCCCTGGAGCAGGGCGAGGGCCGCCCGGGTGCGCTCGCCGGGTGACAGGGTCACGGCGGAGCGCAGCACGTGGTCCGCCTTCAGGCCGAACTTGGCGAGCAGCGTGCGCACCTCGGCGGGCTCGGTGTCCGGCACCGCCGCGCAGAAGGCGTCGAGCAGCGTCTCCTCGCCGTGGAAGAGGGCGCGCGCCTGGTCGACCTCGCCGACGACGACGCCGGAGCCGAGCGCCGCGTGCCCGGCGTCCAGCGGGACACGTTCCAGGAGGGCGCCGAGCAGGGTGGACTTCCCGGCGCCGTTCGCCCCGGTGATGGCGACGCGGTCGGCCCAGTCGAGCTGGAGGGTGACCGGGCCCAGGGTGAAGGCGCCGCGCCGCACCTCGGCGTCGCGCAGGGCGGCCACGACGGCGCCGGAGCGGGGCGCCGCCGCGATCTCCATGCGCAGCTCCCACTCCTTGCGGGGCTCCTCGACCACGTCGAGCCGCTCGATCATGCGCTGCGTCTGGCGGGCCTTCGCGGCCTGCTTCTCGCTGGCGTCGCTGCGGAAGTTCCGGCCGACCTTGTCGTTGTCCCCGCCGGAGCCGGCCTTGCGGCGGGCGTTCTTGACGCCCTTGTCCATCCAGGCCCGCTGCATCTGGGCGCGCCCTTCGAGGGCGGCCTTCTTGTCGGCGTACTCCTCGTAGTCGTCGCGGGCGTGCCGCCGGGCGACCTCGCGCTCCTCCAGGTAGGCCGCGTAGCCGCCGCCGTAGAGGTTGATCTGCTGCTGGGCGAGGTCGAGTTCGAGGATCTTGGTGGCGGTGCGGGTGAGGAACTCGCGGTCGTGGCTGACCACGACGGTGCCCGCGCGCAGCCCGCGCACGAAGTCCTCCAGGCGCTCCAGGCCCGCGAGGTCGAGGTCGTTGGTCGGCTCGTCGAGGAGGAAGACGTCGTAGCGGGACAGGAGCAGCGAGGCGAGCGAGGCGCGGGCGGCCTGGCCGCCGGAGAGCGCGGTCATGAGCTGGTCGAGGCCGACGCCGAGGCCCAGCGAGCCGGCCGTCTCCTCGGCCCGCTCGTCCAGGTCGGCGCCGCCGAGGGCGAGCCAGCGCTCCAGGCTCTCGGCGTACGCGTCGTCGGCGCCGGGCGCCCCGTCGACGAGGCCCTGGGTGGCCTCGTCCATGGCGAGCTGGGCCGCGGCGACGCCGGTGCGGCGCGCCAGGAACTCCCGTACGGTCTCGCCCTCCCTGCGCTCCGGCTCCTGCGGCAGGTGCCCCACGGCGGCGCCGGGCGGCGACAGCCGCAGCTCGCCGCTCTCGGGGTGGTCGAGCCCGGCGAGCAGGCGCAGCAGGGTCGACTTGCCCGCTCCGTTGGCGCCCACGAGGCCGATGACGTCGCCGGGCGCGACGACGAGTTCGAGCCCGGAGAAGAGGGTGCGGGGGCCGTGGCCTGCGGCGAGGTTCTTGGCGACGAGGGTGGCGGTCACAGGGGGCGATCCTATGCGAGCCGCTGCGCGGGGCAGGGCGCGGTCTCCCGGGGCACCCCGCTGGGGCTGCGCCCCTCCCCCGCATCGGCGCTGACGCGCCTCGTCCTCAAACTCCCCCAAGCTCTCGGCTTCGCTCGAGCAGGGGGGACCCCCTTGACGGGCTACACACCCCCTACCGGCGCCACCAGCACGCTCCCCGTCGTCCGCGCCACCACGAACGACTCCCCCTTCGTCGCCTTCCTGTCGACCACGATGCGGTGCTCGCCGGGTTCCAGGACGCCGTCGTAGAGCTCGTGGACGTGGGTGCGGTAGAGGCGGTCGACGCGGTACGCGGTGAGGGTGACCAGGCAGGTGGAGGTGATCTCGACGTGGGCGGCGCCGGGGGCCGCGGTCAGGGCGGTGAGGCGGCGCTGGGCCACCGGGCTGCGGTCGAGGGCGTATTCGATCTGGGCGACCAGGAGCGGGATGACCGGCGCGAGCCCGTCGACGTAGGCGACGGAGACGCCCGCGGCGTCGAACGCGTCGCGCACCGCCTCGCGCCCGGCCGCCGGGACGGAGCGCCCGAAGGCCACCGCCCCGTACGTGCGCAGCTCCTCCGGCGGCACCCCGGCCGCGTCGTGGGTGATCTCGGCGCCGATTCCGATGGTGCGCAGGGCGGCGGCGAGCTTGGCGAGGACGGCGACGCGGGCGCCGATGAGCAGGACGCGGCGGCGGGCGGCGGGCTCCTCCTCGGTCAGGAGCTGGCCGAGGGCGGAACGGTACGCCTCGCCCTGGAAGCGGAACGGCCCTATGCCGTGGTAGCCGTTGAGCTCCAGATCGGCGCGCTCGCCGGTCTGCCAGGCGAAGTCGCGCCACACGAAGTCGTCGCTGCCGTCGGCGGCCCGCTCGATGACCGCGGTGACGGCGCCGCAGTCAAGGCCCTCGCACTCGGGGCAGCCGTATATGACGTACCGGCCGTCGGCGAGCGGGGCCTCGGCCTCCAGCAGGAGTCTGCGCACATGCGCCGTGAAGATGGCAGGCGGGATGTCGGAGGCGAGCGGGGAGACCGCGTCGAGGTCGGAGAGCTGGAACAGCAGCGGGCGGCCGTTGACGATGAAGTCGACGAAGTCCCGGTGCACTTGGTACTCACCGTTGGCGAGGACTCCACCGGCGCGCATCGCCGGTGCCAGGCCGAAGGTCGCGTACTCGGCAGACATGCTGTGAGTATCCCCACCTCTGGCGTGATGTGAGCACGGCATTCAGGATTCGGCTACGTTCCGGGCATGGACGCGACCGAAGTGATCGTGGTGGGCAGCGGTGTCATCGGCCTGACGACGGCGGTCGTCCTCGCCGAGGCGGGGCGCCGCGTGCGCGTGTGGACGCGGGCGCCCGCCGAGCGCACGACCTCGGCCGTTGCGGGCGCGCTGTGGTGGCCGTACCGCGTCGAGCCGGAGGCGCGGGCCGGAGAATGGTCACTTCAATCCCTTTCCGTGTACGAGGAGTTGGCCTCCTGTGACGCCGCGAGCGGCGTACGCATGGTCGAGGGCGTACACGCCGACACCCGGCTGGACGGGCTCGGACCGTGGGCGGCGCGGGTGCCCGGACTGCGCACGGCGGCGCCGGACGAGTACGCGGGACCGGGCCTGTGGGCGCGCCTGCCGCTGCTCGACATGCCGGTCCATCTCGGCTGGCTGCGGCGGCGGTTGGAGACGGCGGGCGGGATCGTCGAGGAGCACGGGATCGCCCGCCTCGACGAGGCCCTCGCGGCGGCGCCCGTGGTGGTCAACTGTTCCGGCCTCGGCGCCCGCGCCCTCGTACCGGACGGGCACGTGCGCCCGGTGCGCGGGCAGTTGGTGGTCGTGGAGAACCCGGGGCTCACGACGTGGTTCACGGCCGCCGACGCCACCTCGGACGCGACGACCTACTTCTTCCCGCACGGGGAGCGGCTGCTGCTCGGCGGGACCGCGGAGGACGGTGACTGGTCGACGGAACCGGACCCGGCGGTGGCCGACGCCATCGTGAAGCGGTGTGCGGCGGTGCGCCCGGAGATCGCGGGGGCGCGGGTCCTGGAGCACCGGGTGGGGCTGCGGCCCGCGCGGCCCGCCGTCCGCCTGGAGCGTGAAAAGACAGGCGGCGAGGGTGTGTTGGTGCACAACTACGGGCACGGCGGCGGTGGTGTGACGGTCGCGTGGGGATGTGCCCAGGAGGCGGCGCGGCTGGCCGGCGCCGCCTCCTGAAGGCGCGGGCGGTCAGGCCCGTGGACCGGTGGACTCCACCGTCTCCCCTTCGTCCTCCGTCTCGTCCGTGACGGGGCCGATCTGGATCTCGAACTCGCCGTCGTACTGGGCGTGTCCGGCGATCACGGCCTTCTCCACGGCCTCCGTGCCGTGTTCGCCGCGCACGATCAGCGGGTCGCTGCGCAGGTCCCGCATCAGGGCCACGCACATGCCGATCATCACGAGCGTGAACGGGGCCGCGACGAGGATCGTCAGGTTCTGCAGGCCCTGCAGGGCGTTGTCCTCGCCGTCACCGATGAGCAGCATGATCGCGCCGACGGCTCCGGTCACGACGCCCCAGAACACCACGACGAGCCTGCCCGGTTCGAGCGCGCCCTTCTGCGAGAGCGTGCCCATGACGATGGACGCCGCGTCGGCGCCCGACACGAAGAAGATGCCGACCAGGATCATCACGAGGAGGCTCGTGGCCGTGGCGATCGGGTATTCGTGCAGCAGGCCGAAGAGCTGGCCCTCGGGCGTCGTCTCGTCGGCGAGGCCGCCGCGCTCCTTGACCTTCATCGCTGTGCCGCCGAAGACCGCGAACCAGATGAGGCTGACCGTCGAGGGCACGAGGATCACGCCGCCCACGAACTGCCGGATGGTGCGCCCCCTGCTGATGCGGGCGATGAACATGCCGACGAAGGGCGTCCAGGAGATCCACCAGGCCCAGTAGAAGACCGTCCAGCTGCCCAGCCAGTCGGAGACGCCCTTGCCGCTGGACGCCTCGGTGCGCCCGATGAGCTGGGGCAGGTCGCCGAGGTAGGAGCCGAGGGAGGTGGGCAGCAGGTCGAGGACGATGACGGTCGGGCCCGCGATGAACACGAAGACCACGAGCAGCAGCGCCAGGACCATGTTGATGTTCGACAGCCACTGCACGCCCTTCTCCACACCGGAGATGGCGGAGGCGACGAACGCGACGGTCAGGACGGCGATGATGGCGACGAGGAGGCTCGTCGGCACGTCGTCCGCCCAGTCCAGCACCTCGAAGCCGCTGCCGATCTGCAGGGCGCCGAGGCCGAGCGAGGCGGCGGAGCCGAACAGCGTCGCGAAGATCGCGATGATGTCGATGACGCGGCCCCAGGCGCCGTGGGCGTGCTTCTCGCCGATGAGCGGCTCGAAGACGGCACTGATGGTCTGGCGGCGGCCGCGGCGGAAGGTGCTGTAGGCGATGGCGAGGCCCACGACCGCGTAGATCGCCCACGGGTGCAGCGTCCAGTGGAAGAGCGTCGTCGCCATCGACGTCTCCATCTTGGCGGCGGAGTCCGCGGGGTCGGTCCCGGGCGGCGGCGAGCTGTAGTGGGCGAGCGGCTCGCTCACGCCGTAGAACATCAGGCCGATGCCCATGCCGGCGCTGAACATCATCGCTACCCAGGAGACGGTGCGGAACTCCGGCTCCTCCCCCTCCTTGCCGAGGGTGATCTTGCCGTAGCGGCTCATGGCGAGCCACAGCGCGAAGACGACGAAGCCGGTGGCGGCGAGCATGAAGGCCCAACCGCCGTTGTGGATGAGGCCGTTGAGCATCTTCTTGGAGACGCTCTCCAGCGAGTCCGTGGCGGTGGCGCCCCACACCACGAAGGCCAGAGTCAGCACGGCGGTCACGCCGAACACGATCCGGTCGGTCTGGGGCGGCCCTTCGCCCAGGGGGCCCGCGGGTGTGGGCGGGCCCCCTTCGGTGGACGTCTTCTGTGGTTCCTGCGTCACAAAGCGCACCTTTCACGGAGTTAACAGTCAGCTAATCGGTGGTGAATCCATCGACTCTCTGTTCTCCGTTACCCCCTACCACATGTGACGCTCCTCTCACCCCCTCAACAGCCGGTGTCGGGGCGCCCGGTGACGAGGTGATAGGGCGCGCGCTCGTCCAGGAGCAGCGGCACGAGGGCGCGCGCGGACTGCCGCAGCGGCACGTAGGCGGTGCCGTCCTTGCCCCGGTGACGCACCGTCACGCCGTGCAGGGCGAGTTCGTCCTTGACGTCGGCGTACTGGGCGGCGTCCAGCCGGTAGCCGCAGGGCGGGTCCTGAAGGATCTCGGCGGGCTCGGCGGGGTCGTTGTCGGCGCCGCCGAGGTAGACGGGTCCGCGGTCGCGGAACCCGGCGAGCCGGGCCGCCGTCGTGGCCCGCTCCAGGCGGTCGCGGCGGGCGTCGGTGTAGCCGACCAGGCCCCCCAGCGCGGCGAGTTGGGAGTCGACGCGGCGCCGGTTGTTGAGGGCCGGGTCGTTCTTCTCGGCTTCCGTCTTCGGGTCGACGCGGCTCTCGATGAGCAGCCCCGCGGCGTGCTTGATGCCGGAGACGTTGCGCAGGATGCGCTCCTGGCCGTCGCCCGCGGTCTGCTTGATCGGGTCGCCGGTGACGGGGTCGGTCCAGATCCCGTACGTGCCGGTGGTGTACCCGGAGTCGCCCGCGGCCGGGCGGACGTACCCCTGGGAGAGGGTCTGCGCCTCGCGGTGGACGGCCGCGTCGGTGTTCAGGTTGCGGGGCCAGAGGTCGAACAGGTCCTTGTCGTAGTACTGGGGCGTGGCGCCGTACTCGTGCAGGTCGTAGATGACGTCGGGCCGCCGGTCGCGGATCACGGCGGCGACGGCGCGGGCCTCGGCGGTCTTGAGGGCGATGTGGTCGCGGTTGATGTCGACGCCGTCGGAGTTCCCGCGGGTGTCTGCGGCGCGGCCGTCCGGGTTGGCGGTGGGGACGACGAGGAGCGTGGTGCGGCTGAGGAAGCGCCGTGTCTTCTTGTCCGTCGCGTACGCGAGGTCGCGCACCGTCGTCAGACACGCCTCGCGGCCGGACGGCTCGTCGCCGTGCTGGCTGCAGATCAGCAACACCGTGTTGGCGGTGGGCCGTTCACCGATGCGGACCAGCTGGACGGGGCGGTCCTGCTTCGTGGTGCCGATGCGGGCGACGGAGACGCGGTCGCTCGCCTTGTCGATGGTGGCGAGCAGCCGCTGTTCCTCGGGCTGACTGGTCCAGCGGGCGCCGTGGGACTCCTCGAATCCGGTACGGGGCGGGGTCGCCGCCGCCTGGGCGGGCACCGTCAGCAGGGGCGCGGCGAGGGCGACGGCGACGCAGCCCAGGGTGAGGGCGCGGGTGCGGCGTCGCGCCGCTCTGAGCGGGTTCAGGGGTCTCATGCGGTGCTGCCTCCCGGGACATGGCGGAACGGACGCGGCGGGGCCACGCCGTCGAGACGGGACTCGCGGGGGGTGGTGCCGTGCGGGGTGCTCTTGGTGGTGCGGAACGCGTCGGCGCCGCCGACGAGCGGGACCTGCGCGGAGGTACGGGACAGGTCGAGGGTGAGGGTCGGGGTGTCGGCCGGGGGTTCGATGAGGTTCTGGTCGGTGCCCGCGACGATCAGGGCGAGGCGGTGGCCCTTGGGCACGACGTGGTCGCTCGCGGCCAGGTCGAGGGTGATCGTATAGGGCTTGCCGGGGGTGAGGGGGCGGCCCTTGCGGGGGTCGGCGTAGGTGCCGAGGTCGGCCCAGCCGCGGCTGAAGACGGTGTAGTCGACGGCTGCCTTCTTGGCCTCGGTGCGCTTGAAGCAGGAGCTGTCGCCGGTGGTGGAGGCGCCCCAGCAGGTGCGGTCGGGGAGGGTCGTGATGCCCTCGTGGTCATCGGCGTAGTCCCGGATGGTGTCGGGGCCGAGGTCGACCAGGACCGCCGAGAGGTGGGCGGTGCGGGTGGTCGGGGTGGCCGTGACGGTCACCTTCGAGGAGCCGGACAGGCGCAGGTCGCGGGCGAGGGGGCGGGTGGTGAACCCGGCCTTGTCGGGCGTCGACGTGTCGATGGCCGCGGCCCAGTCGGTCTCGCTCCGCTTCGGGTCGTCGGTGAAGCGCTCGGTGCCCTTGCCGCGCTCGGTGCCGAGCGTGCCCACGCCGGGTGAGGTGCCCTTGCCGGGGCGGAGGCCGACGCTCTCGGTGGCGCGCGGCGGCCAGACGCGGTCGGTGGACCACCGGTCGGGGGCTCGCTCGATGTCGGCCATGGGCTCGCGGTCGATGCCGTTGTCGTAGCCGAGGAGTTCGTGGTCGAACCAGCGGTGCAGGGTGTCCACCCAGGCGGTGCGGCGGAAGTCGAAGGGGTCGACGTGGCCGGTCTGGGAGAGCCAGAGCTTGCGCTGGACGCCGTTCTCGGCGAGGGCGTCCCACCACTGGCCGAAGTGCTTGGTGCGGACGTTGAGGTCCTGCATGCCGTGCACGGCGAAGACGCTGGCGCGCACCTTGCCGGCGTCCGGCACGTGGTCGCGCTCGGTCCACAGCGGGGTCCAGTCGCCGCTGCGGGGCGCTCCCTCGACGAGCCTCTTCTGCACGGCGCCGCAGCGGGCGCGGGCCTCGGGGCTCTCCACGGCGTTGGCGAGGCCGTCGGGGCCGCCGTCGTAGAGCGGGGCGCCCTGGGCGAAGTAGTAGTCGTACCAGGAGGAGATGGCGCCGATCGGGACGATGGTCTTGAGGCCCTTGACGCCGGTCGCTGCCACGCCGTTGGCGACGGTGCCGTCGTAGCTCTTGCCGATCATTCCGGTGCTGCCGTCGGTCCAGCCCGTCGCCGTGGCGCGCGCCGTGCCGGTACGGCTGGTGTAGCCCTTCGCCCGCCCGTTCAGCCAGTCCACGACGGCCTTGGCGGACTCGACGTCGGAGCGGCCGCCGACGTCGACACAGCCGTCGGACCGATTGGTTCCGGCCAGGTCGACGCCGACGAACGCGTAGCCCCGGGGCACGAAGTAGTTGTCGTAGAACAGCGGCATCTGGACGACGTGGCCGTCCGCGTCGTAGGTCTTCTTCTGGCTCTCGTTGCCGCGCCCGCAGCAGGAGTAGTACGGGCTGGCGTCCATGATCACGGGTATCTTCCGCCCCTGCTCGGCGGGTTCGCGCGGCCGGACGATGTCGACGGCGACGCGGTCGGTCCGCCCGTCGCCGTCCCCGTCGAGCCGGGTGTCGACCCAGACGGACTCGCGTATCGCCTTCTCGTACGAGTAGACGGGCTGGCTCTCGCGCGGGGCGCGCGGGGCGCCGAGTGCGGCGCCCGGGGACATGAGCGTCGCCATCAGGGCGGCGAGTGCCGCCGTCACCAGGGATCTCCAGATGAAGCGCGTGCGTCGCGCACGTATCGGCATGCGCGGAAGCTACACCGGTCAACTCCCGTGCGACAGAGGGCGAGAAGGGGCGAGAACGGACGCCGGACGGCTCTTGGGACGAAGGGACACATGTCGGCTGAATGGCAATCGTGTGTCATCCGGGGCCATGGACATGACGCGCGCACAGGGGGCTGAATAGGCTCCCAGCAGTCCCAACAGATCTTGTGACCCTAAGACTTGGAGCTTCCGTGTACCGCAGACTCATCGCCCCGGGCGCGTTCGCGGCCGCGCTGCTGCTGGCGATCCCGGCATCGGCCGCAGACTTCACCCCTGGGGCTCCGGGCGCCGGCGACCCCTACTACCCGGCCAGCGGCAACGGCGGATACGACGTCTCGCACTACGACCTGCGCCTGAAGTACCAGCCCGCCACCGACCTCCTGGAGGGCACGGCGACGATCTCCGCCAAGGCCACCCAGGACCTGTCGCGCTTCAACCTCGACTTCGGCCTGAAGGTCAGCGAGGTGCGCGTCAACGGCAAGAAGGCCGCGTTCGCGAAGACCGGCGAGCAGGAGCTGGAGATCACCCCGGCGGCCGGGCTGCCCAAGGGCACGCCGATCACGGTCGTCGTCCGCTACGCGGGCAAGCCCTCCGAGGTGAAGATCAACGGCTACACCGCGTGGGCGCGCACCCCGGACGGCGGCGTGGCCGCGCAGGAGCCGGAGTCCGCCGCGTGGTGGTTCCCCTCCAACGACCACCCGCGCGACAAGGCCACCTACGACGTCTCGGTCTCGGTGCCCGACGGCCACCAGGCGATCTCCAACGGCGTGCTGCAGTCGCAGAGTTCGAAGCTCGGCTGGACCCGCTTCAACTACCGCTCCAACAAGCCGCAGGCCAGCTATCTGACGACGCTGGCCGTCGGCAAGTTCGACATCACGACGGACAAGACGGCCGACGGCCTGCCGGTCCTCAACGCCTACAGCAAGGACCTCGGCGACAACGACGGTGCGGCGCGCGCCAGCATCGAGCGCACCACCGAGGTCGCGGAGTGGCTCGAGACGGTCTTCGGCAAGTACCCCTTCAACGCGCTCGGCGGCTATGTCCCGAACGTGACGAGCGGCTTCGCCCTGGAGACCCAGACCCGCCCCTTCTACAGCCCGAAGCAGTTCGCGAACGGCGCCAACGTCTCGGTCGTCGTCCATGAGCTGGCCCACCAGTGGTACGGCGACAGCGTCTCCGTGGACAACTGGAAGGACATCTGGGTCAACGAGGGCTTCGCCCGCTACAGCCAGTGGCTCTGGTCGGAGAAGGAGGGCGAGGGCACGGCGCAGGAGCTCGCGGACTACGTGTACGCGCAGCACCCCGCGGACGACGCCTTCTGGACCGTCAAGCCGGGCGACCCTGGCGCGGACAAGCAGTTCGACATCGCGGTCTACGACCGGGGCGCGCTCGCCATCCAGGCGCTGCGCAACGCGGTCGGCGAGGATGCGTTCTTCCAGATCCTCAAGGGCTGGCCGAAGGAGCACGCGTACGGGAACGCGAAGGTCGGGGACTTCGTGAAGTACGCGGAGAAGGTGTCGGGCAAGCCGCTGGCCGAGCTGTTCGACACGTGGCTGTACCAGCCGTCGAAGCCGGCGGCGCCCGCCGCGAAGACGGCGGGCGTGCTGCGCTCCCCGGCGAAGGGCGCCGCGGCGAAGGCGCCGGCTCGGCCGAAGTCGTGGAAGCAGATCGCCGCGACGAACGAGGTGCACGCGCACTGAGCCACTGAGCCCACTGAGTCCGCTGAGTCCGCTGAGTCCGCTCGGCTCTCGGTGTGCGGGCCCCGCGTCCGGCGTGTGTGCGCCGGGTGCGGGGCCCTTCGGGGCCAGAACCCCTTCTGATCGGATCATGGGCACCGTTGCCCACTTCTGACCGATTGCTCGATGCCGCTCCCCCCGCTCCATCGGGCTCGTCACACTGAGCGCGCGTGGGTGACCACGCGCGGAGTGACCAGTCCGCGGGGAGAAAGCATGTCTGCACCATCCGGCCTCAGCAGGGGGAACCTCCCCGCCGAGACCACCAGCTTTGTGGGGCGTGGTCCCGAACTCACCGTCGTGGACGGGGCGTTGCGGGACGCACGGGTCGTCACGGTCACCGGTCCCGGAGGTGTCGGCAAGACCCGGCTCGCGCTGCGGGCCGCGGCCGCCGCCCGCGAGCGCTGGCCCGACGGCGTCTGGCTCGCCGACCTGTCGGCGCTGCACAGCCCCGAGCTGCTCGCCCTCACCCTGTCGGAGTCCCTGCGCATCGTGGACCAGACGGTGCGGCCCATGGCGGTGGTGCTCGCCGAGTGGCTCGCGGACAAGGAGCTGCTGCTCGTCCTGGACACCTGCGAGCACCTGGTGGAGGCGTGCACGTCGCTGGTCACCGAACTGGCCGCCGTGGCACCGAAGGTGACCCTCCTGTGCACCTCGCGCCAGCCGCTGCCGGTGCGCGGGGCACAGGTGCTGGAACTGCGCCCGCTCACGGTGCCGGATGGCGGGGACCGGGACGCGGGCAAGGACGGGGACCCACACGGGGCCCGGGACGGGGACAGGGACGGGGGCGGGGGCAAGCCGATGGACACCGACGGACCGTGCGAGGCGCTGGAGCTGTTCACGGAGCGGGCCGCGGCCGCGGTGCCGGGCCTGCGCTTCGCGGGGGCCGACATGGCGGCCGCCGAGGAGGTGTGCCGCCGTCTCGACGGCATCCCGCTGGCCCTGGAACTGGCGGCGGCGCGGCTGCGCCAGCTCTCGGTGACGCGCCTCGCGGCCGAACTGCGCCTGCGCTTCGAGACCCTGGACCAGCAGTACGGCGAGGACACGGCAGGTGCAGAGGGTGGGGAGGACGTGGCCGGTACGGACGCCGGGCTCGACCGGCACCGGACGCTGCGCACCGCCATCGGCTGGAGCCATGAACTCTGCACGCCCCTGGAGCGGTTGCTGTGGGCGCGGCTCGCGGTCTTCCCCGGCAGCTTCGACCCGGCCTTCGTGCGCGAGGTGTGCGCGGGCGGGCCGCTCGGCGCCGACCAGGTGGGACCGGTGCTCGCCGGGCTCGTCGACAAGTCGGTGGTCACGCGCGTGGGCGACCGCTACCGGATGCTCGACACCATCCGCGAGTACGGAGGTCAGTGGCTGGCCGGGCTCGGGGAGGAGCCGGGGGTGCGGCGCCGCCACGCGGAGGCGTTCCTGCGGCTCGCGCGGGAGGCGGACGCCGAGTGGATCGGCCCCCGGCAACGGCAGTGGTACGGGCGTCTGGCCGTCGAACACGCCAACCTGCGGGCCGCGTTGGACTTCCACCTGGCCCGGGGCGACGCGGCCGCGGCGGTGGGGATGGCGGGTGCGCTGTGGTGCTTCTGGTTCTGCTGCGGGGTGCAGCGGGAGGGCTGCGACTACTTGGACCGGGCCCTGGCCCTCGACCCGTCGCCCGGCTTCCTGCGGGGTGAGACCGGGCCGGTGCGGGACCGGGTGCGGGCGGTGTGGGTGCGCGGGTACCTCGCCAACGTCCAGGGGGACTCGACCTTTCCGGAGGAGGCGGCCCGGCAATGCGCCGCGATGGCGCGGCCCGGCGACCGCACGGGTGCCGCGCTGGCCGCCGCGCAGCTGACGGCGGCCCGGCTGACGCTGTACGGGGACCAGCGGGCCACGGTGGCGGCGCTGGAGGGCTGGTCGGCCGAGCCACCCGAGGACTACGCGTTCCCGTTCTGGGTGATGGGCCGCCTCACCCTCGGCTACGCCCTGGCCCAGCTCGGCGAGTTCGACACGGTGAGCGAGCTGATGAGCCGGGTGCGGCAGCAGTGCGGGGCGCGGGGCGACCTGTGGGCGTCGTCGATCGCGCAGTACCTGTGCGCGATCGCGGAGGCGGGCAACGGCCGCTTCGGCCAGGCCCAGGCCCACGCCGAACGGGCTCTCGCGGGCCCGCAGGTCCTCGGCGACACCCTGATGAGCGCGGTCATCCTGGACGTCCTCGCCCCGGCGACCCTGGCCCTCGGCCGGGCGGAACGGGCGGCCTGCTTCCAGGGCGTGGCGGACAGCCTGTGGCAACGCGTCGGCGGCAGCCCGCACTCCAAGTCCCCGCACTTCCAACAGGCCCGCCAGGCATGCGAGGAGGGCGCGCGGCAGGCGCTCGGCGATCCCGCGTACGAGCGGGCGTTCCGGGACGGGGCGGCGCTGGGGATGAGCCGGGGACTGGCGTATGCGCGGGGGGCCGAACTCCCGTCACCGGAAGGCTGATCACCACAGCCCCGCCTTCCCCTCTACGCCTTCCCTTCTCCGACTTCCCTCTTCCCTTCTACGGACCCCACGGGCGCGGGGCGGACGAACTCCCGCCTCCGGACGCCTGATCGCAGCCCGCCTCGGGCGGCGGGCACGGTACGTCGACGGGTGCCGCACGCGGCTCGCAGATCAACAGGGCCAGGTCGTCGGTGAGGGGGCCCGCCGTATGGGCCGCGACGAGGGTGTGGAGGGCGTCGAGGCAGTCGTGCAGAAGCGGTCCGCCGAGCGCCTTCCTGACGCGGGCGTCGAGCGGGAACATCACGCCCTGGGCGTCGCGCGCCTCGCTGAGCCCATCGGTGTAGAGCAACAGCCGCTCGCCGGCCGCGAGGCGGTAGCGCTGCTGGCGCGGGACGGGGTGGAGGCCCAACGGCGGTACGGGCTCCGCCGGTTCAAGGGCTTCGAACCGCGCCCCGAGGCGCAGCGGCGCGGGATGCCCGCAGTTGACCAGGCGCACCTCGCCGGGGGCGAACTCGGCGAGGACGACGGTGACGAAGTCCTCGGCGCCGAGACGGCTGCCGATCGCGGCGTCCACGCGGGCGGCCAGGTCCGGCAGCCGTGGCGTACCGGGGGCCAGGGTCCGGAAGGCGGCGACGGTGGCCGCCGCGAGCCGGACCGCCACGGCCCCATGACCGCGTGCGTCCCCGACGATCACGCGGAGCCCGTACGGCGAGTCGACGATGTCGAAGAGATCACCGCCGAGCACGGCGTCCGGGGAGGCGGAGAGGTAGCGGGTGGCGATGCGGTGGCGACCGATGTGGAGGTCGAGGGGGGCCGGGGGGACGGGTGCGGCTGGGGCGGTGACGTCGGCGGCTGCGAGGGCTGCGGCGGTGGCGCTGGTGGCGGTGCCCTCGGCTGCGGCGGTGATGTCGGTGGCGCCGGTGGCGGTGCCCTCGGCTGCGGCCACGGCAGTTGCTTCGGCGCCGCTCGCGGCCGTGGCACTGTCCCGGGCAGCGGTCACTGCTGCGTCACGGGCTTCTGCGTCGCCTATGGAGTCGACCGGCCGCCTTCCGATGTGACGGCGCCGCGCCAGGCACCCGACAGCGGCGCCCGTGGCCAAGGCCAGCACCACCGCCCCCACCACGAGCCCGAACCCGAACACCACCGCGCCGCCCGCGAAGCCCACACCGACGACAACGAGCCCGACAGGAATCAGGGAGAGCACCGATTCCGACACGACGCGGCGCCGCGCGAGGCACCCGACGACCACGGCGGCCACCGCCAGCACGACCGCACCCGCGACCTTGCCGAACCCCGACACGACCACACCCACCACAACACCCACAGCGACAACAACAACGACAACAACAACGCCGGTGGCGAGCAGGGCACGCTTTCCCGCAGCAGGCACCCGACCCGCCTCCCCCACCGTTGCTCGTCCGGCCTTCACCCCCTGGCCCGCGGCGCGACACCACGGGCCGAACGGCCACTGTCCCGCACGGCCGGGTGCGACAGTCGTCGATGCGTGAAGGTGACGGAAGCTGACCGCAGCTGTCCGGAAGCTTCACTTCCGAGGTGAGGGGCCCGGCTCAGCGGTGTGCGCGGTGTTCCGCCCTGGCCGCCCGCGCGAGCGGCAAGTACCGCGCCCGTTCAGGCAACAGCGGCACCACCACGCGCACCACCCGGCCGAACCGGCGCAGCGCCCGCTCCTGGCGGGCCGTCCACTCCAGACCGATCGCCTCCCGCGCGTCGGGCGGCAGCAGCCCGATCGTGAGGAAGCGGCGGAGACGGGCGAGCGGGGGCAGCAGGAGAGGCCACAGCGCCCGGAGGGCCCACCGCACCGGGCGGGGGCCGAAGTCCGGTGCGGGGATGGCCGGTTCGGGGCTCGTCAGCTCGCGGACCACGGCGTTCGACCGCACCTCGTGCGCGAGCATCTCGCGGTAGTACGGCCAGAACTCCTCGACCGTGCCCGGCATGTCGCGGTCCCGAAGGCCGAGGATCCGGCCGACCTGGAGCCACTCCGCGTACAACTGCCGCTCCTCGCCCGGCGTGAAGGGCCGCCGGCCGACGTAGCGCTGCGCGTGCCGGTAGACGGGGAAGCCGGTGGCGTGCACCCAGGCGTACGCGGCGGGGTCGAGCGCCCGGTAGGGGCGACCGCGGGTGTCGGTGCCCCGGATGGAGCGGTGCAGGACCCGGAGCCTGCGCCCTTCCTCGGCGGCACTCTCACCCCCGTACACCCAGAGGGCCAGCGATCGCAGCGAGCGTTCGCCGCGTCCCCAGGGGTCGGTGCGGAAGACCGAGTACGCGTCCACCCCGGCGCCGACCGCCGGGTGTGCCACCTGCAGGGTCATCGCGGCGGGCAGGGCCAGAAGCATGCGGACGTCGCCCGCGATGCTCCAGAGGATGCCGCCGGGCGGGGGCGGGGCGGGGTTCGAGGGGGCGTCGTGCGACGCGGCGTGAGAGGTCATGGCGCCGTGGGGGTCGGGGGGGGATGGCCGTGGTCCTGATTCCAGTATGCGGCGGTCCGGGCCCGCCCGGCGGCGACGAGGGCGCTAAGCATGGCGAGGACGCTGAGCATGGCGAGAACGGCGAGGACGGCGAAGGTGATGGGGGGCGGCGGGGGTGGTGCGGGCTCAGGGAACGGGCGGGGGCGCCACCGCCGGGAGCGGGTCGTCGACGGCGCGGGACGCCAGCTCCGAGGCCACCTCCGCCACCTGGCAACGCAGTTCGGCCTCGGCGGAGGCGCGCTCGGCCTCGACGCGGGCCTGTCCGGCGGTGCTCACGGCGTCCCGCTCGCGCCGCTCCTCGACGCGGGCGGGCTCGGGCAGCGCGGTGCTCTGTTCCCGGCTCGACCCGGTGGTTTCGGACGCCTCGTACACCTCGGGCGTCTCGAACGCCTCAGGCGCTTCGTAGGGTTCGGGCGCTTCGTAGGGTTCGGGCGTCTCGGCTCCCTCCGCGCGGCACAGCACCTTGCGGAGCAGGAAGTAGCAGAGGGCGAGCAGCGGCAAGGCGTAGGCCCAGTCCTGCACCCTGGGGTTCACCGGGCCCATGTCGGCCGGAACTAAGTGCATGGGGAGTCATTACCCGCTCATCGGCGCGAAGCAACGCACACATGTCACTGACCGTGCGGGGTTTCCGTGCCGGGATTCCTTACGGGGATGGGGAGTTGGGCGCTCCGCCAGAAATACGTGGACGGGCTCGGCAGCCCCTCGTTAGGGTACTGATCGTGAACAGCCCCGAGTCCGACAGACGCTAGCCACCGGCCGTCCGGTGGCTCTCGCGGTGTCGCCGCCCGCGCTCGCGGGTGCGCTGTTCCCTTTCTGCGTGTTCCGCCCCGGACCGCCGCCTCACGGGTTCTCTCACTTTCTCCCGATGTGGTTGCGGAGTTCTGCTGTGCCATTCGCTCTCTACATGCTCGGACTCGCCGTGTTCGCCCAAGGCACCTCCGAGTTCATGCTGTCCGGGCTCATCCCGGACATCGCCGCCGACCTGGACGTGTCCGTCGCGGCGGCCGGTTCGCTGACCTCGGCGTTCGCCGTGGGCATGGTCGTCGGCGCGCCCCTGATGGCGGCCCTGAGTCTGAGCTGGCCGCGCCGCCGCGCGCTGCTCGCGTTCCTGATCACCTTCCTGTGCGTGCACGTCCTCGGCGCCCTCACCACGAGCTATGCGGTCCTGGTGGGCACGCGGGTCGTGGGGGCGCTCGCCAACGCCGGGTTCCTGGCCGTCGCCCTCGCGGCCGCCACCTCGATGGTCGCCCCGGACGCCAAGGGACGCGCCACGTCGGTGCTCCTCGGGGGCGTCACGCTCGCCTGTGTCGCGGGGGTGCCCGCGGGCGCGCTGCTCGGCACGGTGTGGGGGTGGCGGTCGGCGTTCTGGGCCGTGGCCGTCGTCTCGGTTCCGGCGGTCGTCGCGATCGTGCGGTCGGTGCCGGACGGGGATTCCGTGCCCGGGTCCGGGTTCGGCACGTCGTCCGGGGCGGGGTCCGGTGGTGCCGGGCGGGGCGCGGCAGCCGCTGCCCTCCGGGCCGAGCTCGGCGTGCTGCGGCGGCCCCGGCTCCTGGTGACCCTGCTGCTGGGGGCGCTGGTCAACGGCGCGACCTTCTGCACGTTCACGTATCTGGCGACGCTGGCCACGGACGTCAGCGAGTTCGGCGACGCGTGGGTGCCGGGGGTGCTCGCGCTGTTCGGCGCGGGGTCGTTCCTCGGGGTCACGGCCGCCGGGCGGCTCGCGGACACCAGGCCGGTCGCGGTCCTGACGGTGGGCGGTACGGCGCTCCTTACCGGGTGGGTGCTCTTCGCGCTCACAGCGGGAAACCCCGTGGCCGCGGCAGTGCTCGTCCTGGTCCAGGGCACGCTCTCGTTCGCGGTCGGCACGACGCTCATCACGCGCGCGCTGTACGCGGGCTCGGACGCCCCCACCCTCGCCGGCGGCTTCGCGACGGCCGCCCTGAACGTGGGCGCCGCCCTCGGCCCCACCCTCGGCGGCCTGACCCTCGACACGTCCCTCGGCCACCGCGCACCGCTGTGGGTCAGCGCGCTCCTCGTGGGGCTCGCGGTCGTGGTCGGCGGGGCGGCGGAGGCGGTCGGACGCCGTTCGGCGGCGAAGGGCCCGGCGGGCGCGGGCGGGATCGCGGAGCAGGGGGTGACGCGGGTGTCCTGATGGGGCGGTGCGTCGGGGGGGGCTGGCTTGTGGGTATCGGGGGCCGACTAGCCCATAGCCCCCCCGAGGGCGGCTCCCCGGACCCCGGGAACCCGGAACCCGGGTTCCGGGACCCGGACCCCGGGACCCAAGGGGGTCACCCGAAGTCGTACACCGTCACCGCGATCCCCCGCCCGACAAGGCGCTCGGATATCAGCGGCTCGACCCTCGACCACTTGCCGCCCGCGAGGCCGCAGCCGATGCGCGGCATGTGCACGGAGGCGCCGAGCTCGGTCGCCTTGTCCGCGAGCGCGGTGAGGGCGGTGTCGATCGCCTCGTACCGCACGGGGACGCCCTTGCTGCCGGTCTTGATGCCGCGCTGGCCGACCATGTTGGCCACCCAGATGTGGCGGCTCACCTCGACGAACTGGACCGCGCCCAGGCCGAAGTCGTTCTTCGCGCGCTCCCTGTGCCAGCGGCGGAAGGCGGCCTCCGGCTCCGGCCAGCGGCGGGAGACGGCGAGCACGAAGCCCTTTCCCCAGCCTCCCAGGTCGTTGCAGACATGGGCGATCACCTTGACGCCCTTGCCCAACGGCGCGGTGGCGTCACCCCGGACATACGTGATCTCCGACATGACGCCACCGTAAGGGCAGGCACTGACAGCGGGACCGGCCCGCCGTCGCCCATGGCTACTCCTGCGTCAGGCTCTGCGCCTCGCGGTCGACCCGCTTGCGGACGCCGAACCAGCCCACGACCAGGGCCGCGCCCACGATCGGGATCAGGAACAGGGTCTTGCGGCCGATCTCCGCGTCCTTCCACATGAGGCCGAGCACGGCGAGCAGGAACGCGATCGTCACGTACTCCGTGACCCCGCTGCCGGGCAGGCGGAACTTCGGGCGGCTGATCCGGCCGGCCTTGGCGGCGCGCACGAAGGCCAGGTGGCAGACCATGATCGTGATCCAGGTGCCGATGATGCCGAGCGAGGCCACGTTCAGGACGATCTCGAACGCCTTCTCCGGGACGATGCTGTTCAGGCCGACGCCGAGCACACCGATCGAGGCGGTGAGCAGGATGCCGCCGTACGGGACCTGGTTGCGGTTCATCTTCGCCGTGAACTTGGGCGCCGAGCCCGCCATCGCCATCGAGCGCAGGATGCGGCCGGTGGAGTACAGGCCGGAGTTGAGCGAGGACATGGCGGCCGTGAGGACCACGAAGTTCATGACGTCGCCCGCGGCCGGGACGCCGATCTTGGAGAGCACCGTCACGAAGGGGCTCTGGTCGGCCGAGTACATGGCGCCCGGGAGCAGCAGGGCGAGCAGGACGACCGAGCCGACGTAGAAGAGGCCGACGCGCCACATGATCGAGTTCACCGCGCGCGGGACGATCTTCTGCGGGTCCTTGGTCTCGCCGGCCGCGACGCCGACCAGCTCCAGGGACGCGTACGCGAAGACGACGCCCTGCATCACGATCACGACCGGCATCATGCCGTTGGGCAGGAAGCCGCCGTGGTCGGTGATCATGTTCAGGCCCGGCGTCTCGCCGCCCACCTTGTGCTGGGTGCTCAGCAGGAAGATGCCGATGATCATGAAGGCGGTGAGCGCCGCGACCTTGATGATCGCGAACCAGAACTCCATCTCACCGAAGTACTTCACCGAGATGAGGTTCACGGAGAGGACCACCGCGAGGGCGATCAGCGCGAGCACCCACTGGGGTATGTCGGTGAAGAAGCTCCAGTAGTGGGTGTAGAGGGCGATCGCCGTGATGTCGGCGATGCAGGTCGTCGACCAGTTGAGGAAGTACATCCAGCCGGCGAAGTAGGCGCCCTTCTCGCCGAGGAACTCGCGCGCGTACGAGACGAACGAGCCGGACGACGGACGGTAGAGCACCATCTCGCCGAGGGCGCGTACGACGAAGAAGGCGAAGATGCCGCACACGAGGTACGCGAGGGCGAGTGCGGGGCCCGCCGAGTTGAGGCGGCCGCCCGCCCCGAGGAAGAGGCCCGTGCCGATCGCGCCACCGATCGCGATCATGTTGACGTGACGGGCCTTGAGGTCCTTGCTGTATCCGGCGTCGCCCGCGTCCGCGGGGGCCTGGGAGGCGTCGTTGCGGGACGCGTCCACGGCGGCCGTGTCTACGGCTTCCTTGCTCACGTGGTGGATCTACTCTCTGGTCGCCCGGAAGAGCTCCGGGGTCCGGATGTGCTCCGGTCCGCGACACCCCTGACGTGGCGCGGACCGATTGGACACCTTCCCCCAGAGATCACCCACTACGCGGTGGCGCACGTCACATAGCGGTACTTCTCACATGGTGATCAAGGGATGTACAACCGCTGATCAAGGGGTGTACAGGTCGTCGATCGCCTGCTGGTAGCGGTCCCTGATGACCCGTCGGCGCAGCTTCAGGGAGGGCGTGAGCTCGCCGGTCTCGGGGCCCCACTCCTCGCCGAGCAGGCGGTAGCGCTTGACCTGCTCGGTGCGGTTGAGGCGGGAGTTGGCGGCCTCGACGGCGCGGTCGACCTCCGCGCGCACGGCCTCGCTCGCGGTCAGGTCGCCGGTGACGCCGTGCGCGGCGGCCCACGCGGGGGCCATCTCGGAGTCGAGGACGAGCAGGGCCACCAGGTAGGAGCGGCCGTCGCCGTGGACGAGGGCCTGGCCGATGAGGGGGTGCTCCTTGAGGGCGTTCTCGACGAGGGCGGGCGAGACGTTCTTGCCCGTCGAGGTCACGATCATTTCCTTCTTGCGGTCGGTGAGCCAGAGGTAGCCGTCCTCGTCGAGCCGCCCGATGTCGCCGGTCGGGAACCAGCCGTCGGCGTCGACCATGCCGTCCACGGTGCCGTCGGCGCGTACGTAGCCGTCGCAGACCGTCGCACCGCGCACCAAGATCTCGCCGTCCTCGGCGATGCGGACCTCGACGCCGTCCAGGGGGCGGCCCACCGAGCCGAGCCGGAAGCCGGACGGGCAGTTCGTCGTGACGACGCCCGTCGTCTCGCTCAGCCCCCACGCGTCCATGATCGTGATGCCGAAGCCCGCCCAGAACCTCACCACGTCCAGGGGCATGGGCGCCGACGCGCTCGACGTCCACACGAGCCGGTCGAACCCGGCGAGCGCGAGCAGCGGGTCGAGCACCTTCTCCTTGGCCTCCCGGTACGCGGACTCGACCGCGGCGGGCGGCTCCTCGCCCCGTTCCCGGTACTCCACGCGCGCGCGTGCCGAGGCGTTCGCCGCCTCGATCGCGGTGCGCTGCTCCTCGGGGAGGCCCGCGAGCACGGCCTTCACGGAGGCGGCGAGCTTCTCCCACACGCGCGGGACACCGAAGAACTGCGCCGGGTGCAGCTCGCGCACGGTCGCCGCGACCGCCGCCGGGTCCGGGCACAGGTAGACGTGCGCGGCGCGGAACACCGACAGGTAGAGGCCCAGCATGCGCTCGGCTATGTGCGCGAACGGCAGGTAGCAGATGTGCTCGACGTGGTCGGGCAGCTCGATGACGGAGTCCAGGGCGACCGCGTTCAGGAGGACGTTGCGGTGCGTGATGCGCACGCCCTTGGGGTCGCCGGTGGTGCCCGAGGTGTAGACGACGGTGAGCGCGTCCTCGGGGCGGGCCTCGCGCCAGCCCTTCTCGAATCCGTCCGGGTCGTACAGACGGGCGCCGGTCGCGTGCAGCGAGCCGTACGTGCGGTGCGGGCCCGCCTCGGCGGCCTCGGCCACGACGAGGCGCTCCAGGGGCACCGTCCCGTCCGCCAACAGCGGCTCCCAGCGCGCCAGTTCACGGGCGCCCTCGACGATCGCGAAGCGGGCGCGGCTGTGCCGGGCGATGTGCGCGACCTGTTCGGGCGCCGCGGTGCCGTACACAGTGACGGGCACGGCGCCGAGGTGGACCAGGGCGAGGTCGCTCAGCCAGTGCTCGGCGCGGTTGGACATCATCATCAGGACGTGCTCGCCGCGTGCGACGCCGAGCGCGGTGTAGCCGGCGGCGAGCACGGCGACCTTGCGGCGGACCTCGCGCCAGGTGAGGGTCGTCCACTCGGCGGCGCCCTCGTGCTTCCAGGAGAGGGCGGGGCGGTCGCCGTGGTCCTCGGCGTTGCGGAGCAGCAGGGCGGGCAGCGTGAGGTCGGCGGGGTCTCCGGGGAGTCGCAGGATCGTGCTCATGACCGTCTCCTGGTGCCATCGACGATGGGGGTGACAGGTGCGTGACGGAGCGTGTGACAGGCGGGTCCGGGGAAGCAGGGGTGCGTTCCCGCGTCGTTCGGTGCGTGCTCTCGGCGTGCCGGACGAAGGCCCTTGTAGCGGAGCTACTTGGGCCTTTGGCCGGTGCGGCGAGAGTGCGTGCCGGGCGGCGTGGGGATGTGCCCCTGCTTCCCCGGACCCGCCTGGTCCCGGAGGGTTTCACAACTCAGCTGTGCCAGCAATACTGTTACACCGCATTGGTGCACAACCGGGGAGGCGATGCGCCGCCATGACGACGGACACCGAGGAGCCGACGCTCACTGTCGACGAGCTGGCCGCGCGCGCGGGCGTCACGGTCCGCACGATCCGCTTCTACGGCACGAAGGGCCTGCTGCCCCCTCCGGCGATCGGCCCGCGCCGCGTCGGCCACTACGGCCAGGAGCACCTCTCCCGGCTCGCCCTCATAGAGGAGCTCCAGCACCAGGGCATGACGCTGGCGGCGATCGAGCGCTATCTGGAACAGCTGCCGCCCGACCTGAGCGCCCACGACCTCGCCATCCACCGCGCCGTGGTGGCCTCCTGGGCCCCCGACTCGGCCGAGGACATGGCGCTGCCCGACCTCGAGCGCAGGGCGGGGCGCGCGCTGTCGGAGGAGGACCTGGACCGGCTCGCGGCAATGGGGGTGCTCGCGTGGACGGAGGCCCCGGAGACGTTCCGCGTGGACCCGGGCCTGCTGCGGCTCGGCGTGCAGCTCCTGGACGTGCCGATCGCGCACGAGACGATCCTCGCGGCCCGCACGGTCCTCATGGAGCACACTCGCTCGGCCGCTCACGAACTGTCGCGGCTCTTCCGCGACGAGGTGTGGGGGCCCTACCGGGAGCGCGAGTCGGACCCGGAGCACGTGGCGGCGATGCGCTCGCTCTCGGCCCATATGCAGCCGATGGTGGTGCAGGCACTGGTGACCGCTTTCCAGCGGTCGCTGAAGGAGGAGCTGCGGGTGTGGCTCAAGGAGAGCTGAGCCACACCCGTCGGGCCAACAGGGTCACGCCACCTTGACGTTGGCGGCGGAGGCCGTCGGCGTCTCACCGCGCGCGGCCTGCCCGAGGCGCTGCGCGTACACCTTGGCGAGGTCCGCCAGGAGGGGCCGCACGCCGCCCACCGGGTCGTGCCGGCCGCGTTGGGTCAGGGTGCCGATGTACTTGTCGTCGAGGATCACCGTCTCCTGGGTGCCCTTGTGCGCCACGTCCTTGTACGCGAACGTGAGGCTGTCCTGCCCGTATCCGCTGTCCAGGACCTCGCGCAGCTCGCGCTTGTTGTTGCTGACGTACGCTTCCCAGGCCGTGAAGGCGCGCTGCGCGGACCGCGCGTCGCGGTACACGATCACGTCGTAACTCGCGCCCTGCGCCTTGTCGTTGGTGCTGTACCCGGCGGCGCCGTTGGCCACGGCGTTCTTGCACTTGCCGCCGGGGTCCTTGCACAGGGTCGGCGCCTTGGCGCGGCTGTGCGGCTCCGTGGTGACCGTGCGCAGCGCGGCCGGCATGGCCGTCGCGGGCGGCAGGACCGCCTGGGCGCTCCGGGCCCCGGCGAGCGAACCGCCGCCCTTCTTGCGGTGGTTGGCGGCGGACCCGCCGGTCGTCCCGCCGATGGTGCGGGAGTGCGAGGAGGACGACTTCCGCTTCTTGCTCTTCTTGTTCTTCTTGCCCGCGCAACCCGTGAGGGCGAGCGACAGCGCGAGGACTCCGATGCCGAGTCCTCGCGCAGCGCGCGCCGTCCCCCGATGTGTGAACCGCACTGCGGCCCCTTCGTTTGTCGTGATCATGGCTTGCGCAGGATACGACGGTGAAAGGGGGCAGCCGCACGGTCGGCCGGGGTTACCGGGTGTTCGTCACACGCTCCTCACGCGTCGCTGAACTTCTCCCCGCGCTCGGCCTTCTCGACCAGCAGCGCGGGCGGTGCGAACCGCTCTCCGTACGTCGCGGCGAGCTCCCGCGCGCGGGCGACGAATCCGGGCAGCCCGCCTTCGTAGCCGTTCATGTACTGCACGACGCCGCCGGTCCAGCCGGGGAAGCCGATGCCGAAGATGGAGCCGATGTTGGCGTCGGCGACCGAGGTGAGGACGCCCTCCTCGAAGAGGCGGACCGTGTCGAGCGCCTCCGAGAACAGCATCCGCTCCTGCATGTCGCGGAAGGGGATCTCGTACCCGGGCTTGGTGAAGTGCTCGCGCAGGCCCGGCCAGAGACCGGCGCGCTTGCCGTTCTCGTCGTAGTCGTAGAAGCCCGCTCCCCCGCTGCGCCCGGTCCGCTCGAAGTCGTCGATCATGCGGTCGATGACGCCCTCGGCCGGGTGCGACGGCCAGGTGCCGCCCGCCTCCTCGATGGCGCGCTTCGACTCGTTGCGGATCTTGCGGGGCAGGGTGAGGGTCAGCTCATCCATCAGGGAGAGGACCTTCGCGGGGTAGCCCGCCTGGCCCGCCGCCTGCTCGACCGAGGCGGGCTCGATGCCCTCGCCGACCATCGCGACGCCCTCGTTGATGAAGTGGCCGATGACGCGCGAGGTGAAGAAGCCGCGCGAGTCGTTCACGACGATCGGGGTCTTGTTGATCTGGCGGACCAGGTCGAAGGCGCGGGCCAGGGCCTCGGCGCCGGTCTGCTCCCCCTTGATGATCTCGACGAGCGGCATCTTGTCGACGGGCGAGAAGAAGTGCAGGCCGATGAAGTCGACCGGCCGGGCCACGCCCTCGGCCAGCGAAGTGATCGGCAGCGTCGAGGTGTTGGAGCACAGCAGCGCGTCCGGCTCGATGATGTCCTGGATCTCCTGGAACACCTTGTGCTTGAGCGCGGGGTCCTCGAAGACCGCCTCGATCACCGCGTCACAGCCCGCGACGCCCTGCGGGTCCGCGGTGGGCGTGATGCGGGCGAGCAGCGCGTCCGCCTTCTCCTGGCTGGTGCGGCCCCGCTGGACGGCCTTCTCGCAGAGCTTGACCGAGTAGCCCTTGCCCTTGTCGGCGGCCTCCTGGGAGACGTCCTTGAGGACGACGTCGATGCCCGCGCGGGCGCACGAGTAGGCGATGCCCGCGCCCATCATCCCGGCGCCGAGGACGGCGACCTTGCGGACCTGGCGCGGCTCGATGCCCCCCGGGCGGTTGGCGCCGGAGTTGACGGCCTGGAGGTCGAAGAAGAACGCCTGGATCATGTTCTTCGAGATCTGCCCGGCGGCCAGCTCCACGAAGTAGCGGGCCTCGATGGTCTGGGCGGTCTCGAAGTCGACCTGGGAGCCCTCGACGGCCGCCGCGAGGATGTTGCGCGGGGCCGGGTACGGGGCGCCGTTCAGCTGCTTCTTGAGGTTGGCCGGGAAGGCGGGCAGGTTCGCGGCGAACTTCGGGTTCGACGGGGTGCCGCCGGGGATCTTGTAGCCGGGCCTGTCCCAGGGCTGCGCCGACTCGGGGTTGGCGTCGATGAAGGCACGGGCCTTGGCCAGCAGCTCGTCGCGGTCGGCGGCCACTTCGTGGATGAGGCCGTTCTGCAGGGCGCGCTGCGGGTTGTACTGGGTGCCCTGGAGCAGCACCTTCAGGAGGGCGTCGGCGATGCCCATGAGGCGCACGGTGCGGGTGACGCCGCCGCCCGCGGGGAGCAGGCCGAGGGTGACCTCGGGCAGGCCGATCTTGGTCTTGGAGCCGTCGAGGGCGACGCGGTGGTGGCAGGCGAGCGCGATCTCGTAACCGCCGCCCAGGGCCGCTCCGTTGATGGCGGCGACGACGGGCTTGCCGAGGGTCTCGATGCGGCGCAGGTCGCGCTTGATGCCCTGGCCCGCCTCGAAGGCGAGCTGAGCGGTCTCGGGGGTGACGGCGATGAGGTCGCGCAGGTCGCCGCCCGCGAAGAAGGTCTTCTTGGCGGAGGTGAAGATGACGCCCCGGACGCCGTCCTTCTCGGCCTCGAGGCGGTCGGCGACCGCGGTGAGGGACTCCTTGAACGCCTGGTTCATGGTGTTCGCGGACTGGTTGGGGTCGTCCAGGACGAGGGTGACGACGCCGGTCTCGTCCTGTTCCCAGCGGATGGTCGTGCTCTCGGTCATTGCTGATACTCCGTAAAGGGGTGTGCCGGGATGGACGGTCAGAGACGCTCGACGATGGTGGCGATGCCCATGCCGCCGCCGACGCACAGCGTGGCGAGGCCGAACCGCTTGTCCTGGCGCTCCAGTTCGTCGACGAGGATGCCGAGGATCATCGCGCCGGTCGCGCCGAGCGGGTGGCCCATGGCGATGGCGCCGCCGTTCACGTTGACCTTGTCCAGGGACAGGCCCATGTCCTTGACGAAGCGCAGCACGACGGCCGCGAACGCCTCGTTGATCTCGACGAGGTCGATGTCGTCGATGGTCAGGCCCGCCTTGGCGAGGGCCTTGCGGGCCGCGGGCGCGGGACCGGTGAGCATGATGGTGGGCTCGGAGCCGGACACGGCCACGGAGACGACCCGCGCGCGCGGGGTGAGGCCGTAGCGCTCGCCGACCTCCTTGTTGCCGATGGCGACGAGGGCGGAGCCGTCCACGATGCCGGAGGAGTTGCCCGCGTGGTGGACGTGGTCGATCTTCTCGACCCAGTGGTACTTCTGCAGCGCGACCGCGTCGAAGCCGCCGAGGTCGCCGATGTCCTTGAAGGACGGCTTCAGCTTGGCGAGCGAGTCGGCGGTGGTGCCGGGGCGCATGAACTCGTCGTGGTCGAGCACGACGAGGCCGTTGCGGTCCTTCACGGGCACGACGGACCTCTTGAAGCGGCCGTCCTTCCACGCCTCGGCCGCGCGCTCCTGGGACAGCGCCGCGTACTCGTCCACGTCGCGCCGCGAGTAGCCCTCGATGGTGGCGATGAGGTCGGCGCCGATGCCCTGCGGCACGAAGCCGGTGTCGAAGTTGGTCATCGGGTCGGCGAACCAGGCGCCGCCGTCGGAGGCCATGGGCACGCGCGACATCGACTCGACGCCACCGGCGAGGACGAGGTCCTCCCAGCCCGAACGGACCTTCATCGCGGCCAGGTTGACCGCTTCGAGCCCGGAGGCACAGAAGCGGTTCTCCTGGACGCCCGCGACGGTGTCCGGAAGTCCGGCCGCGATGGCGGCGATCCGCGCGATGTCGGAGCCCTGGTCGCCGACGGGGCCGACGACGCCGAGCACGATGTCGTCGATGGCCGCCGGGTCGAGGGTCGGGAAGCGGGCCTGGATCTCGTGGATCAGGCCGACCACGAGGTCGATCGGCTTGGTGCCGTGCAGGGCGCCGTTGGCCTTGCCGCGTCCGCGCGGGGTGCGGATCGCGTCGTATACGTACGCTTCGGTGGTCACGCGAGAGCCTTTCAGGGTGTTCTGGGGGTGGGCCGGAGGGTGGCCGAGGGGTGGCCGGGGGCCGTGGGTCAGCCGAGGAGGGAACGTCCGATGATCTCCTTCATGATCTCGGTCGTGCCGCCGTAGATGGTCTGGATGCGGCCGTCGGTGAAGGCTTTCGCCACGCGGTACTCGGTCATGTAGCCGTAGCCGCCGTGCAGTTGGAGACAGCGGTCCGCGACCCGCTTCTGCAGCTCCGTGGCCCACCACTTGGCCATGGAGGCGTGCACCGCGTCGAGTTCCCCGTTCGAGTGGTCCTCGATGCAGCGGTCGAGGAACGTTCGGGTGACGGCGCACTCGGTGGCCATCTCCGCGATCTCGAAGCGGATGTGCTGGAGCTTGGCGAGCGGCCGCCCGAACGCCTCGCGCTCCTTCACGTACTGGGTGGTGATCTCCAGGAGGTGCTCGGCGGCGGCGATCCCGGCGACGGCGATGCCCATGCGCTCCTGGGCGAGGTTCGTCATCAGGTGGATGAAGGCGCCGTCGAGCTCGCCGAGGAGGTTCTCCTTGGGGACGCGTACGTCGTTGAAGAACAGCTCGGCGGTGTCCTGGGACTTCTGGCCGATCTTGTCGAGGTTGCGGCCGCGCTCGAAGCCCTCCATGCCGCGCTCGACGACCAGGAGGGACAGCCCGTGGGCGCCGCCTTCGGCGGTGGTCTTGGCGACGACGATGACGAGGTCGGCGAGGATCCCGTTCGAGATGAACGTCTTGGAGCCGTTGAGCAGCCAGTGGTCGCCCTTGTCCTCGGCGGAGGTGCGGATGCCCTGGAGGTCGGAGCCCGCGCCCGGCTCGGTCATGGCGATGGCGGTGATGATCTCGCCGGAGCAGAAGCCGGGCAGCCAGCGCCGCTTCTGCTCGTCGGTGGCGAGCGAGGTCAGATAGGGCCCGATGATGTCGTTGTGCAGACCGACGGCGAGGCCGGCGGCGCCCGCGCGCGTGAACTCCTCGGCGAGCACGGCGCTGTAGCGGAAGTCGGCGTTGCCGCCGCCCCCGTACTCCTCGGGCACGGCGAGGCCGAGGAGGCCCTGCTTGCCGGCCGCGAGCCACGCGTCCCGGGAGACGATGCCGTCCTTCTCCCACTGCTCGTAGTGCGGCAGGACCTCCTTGGCGAGGAAGGTGCGGACGGTCTCGCGGAACGCGTCGTGCTCGGCGGAGAAGAGCTGCCGTTTCATCGGTACGTGGCCTCCTGGGACCTGGGGTGCGCGGGACGGTGCGGACGCTAGAGCCAGCTCTTGACGGTGGCGATGAGCCGGGCGGGGTCGGGGCCGACCGGGATGACGTTGAGCATCGTGACGCCCGCCGCGCGGAACGCCTCGACGCGCTCGCGGACGTAACTCTCGGGCCCGCACAGCGACATGAGTTCGCAGAACTCGGCCGGGACGGCGGCCTCGGCCTCCTTCTTCTTCCCGGAGAGGTAGAGCTCCTGGATGCGGGTGGCCTCCTTCTCGTAGCCGTAGGCCACCGCCAGGTCGTTGTAGAAGTTCTTCCCCTTGGCGCCCATGCCGCCTACGTAGAGGGCGATCTGGGGGCGGGCGAGGTCGCGCGCGGCCGCCGCGTCGTCGCCGATGGCCAGCAGTCCGCCCGCGACGGTCTGCAGCGGCCCGCGCGCGGGGTCACGCTTCGCGGTGCCTTCCGCGAGGGCGCCGCCCCACACCTGCCCGGCCTTCTCGGGGATGAAGAGCGTGGGCAGCCAGCCGTCGGCGATCTCGGCGGTCATCCGGACGTTGGCGGGCCCCAAGGAGGCCACGTACAGGGGCACTTCGGGGCGTACGGGCCTGGTGAGGATCTTCAGGGGCTTGCCGAGGCCGAGGCCCTGGTCCGCGGGGAGCGGCATGTCGGTGATGCCGTGGTGGTCGATGACCTCGCGGCGCAGGATGCGCCGGGTCAGCTCGATAGCCTCGCGGGTGCGGCCCAGGGGCTTGTCGTACGCCGTTCCGTGCCAGCCCTCGACGACCTGGGGCCCGGAGGCGCCGAGCCCCATGATGGCCCGCCCGCCGGAGATCGCGTCGAGCCCGGCGGCGGTCTGGGCGATGAGGGCGGGGGTGCGCGAGTAGACGTTGAGGATCCCGGCGCCGATCTTCATGCGCTCGGTGCGGGCCGCCAAATAGCCCATGATCGTGGGCGAGTCGAAGCCGTACGCCTCGGCGACCCAGACGGCGTCCAGGCCCGCGGGCTCCAGGGCGGCGACCGCGTCGGCGGCGGCGCGCGGGTCGCCTGCGTAGGCGAGCGGGGTGGAGAGCTCCATCAGCTGCCGTCCTTCTTGGTGGGGCCGTCGGCTTCCTTGGTGTGACGGTCGCCTTCCTCGCGGTGCCCGTCGGCTTCCTCGGCGAGGCCCGGCACGCCCCAGTCGCGGGCCACCTCTTCGGTGTCGGCGCCGGGCTGGGCGGGTCCGGTGCGTACGGCCGTGGGCGTCGCGGAGAAGCGGGGCGCGGGCGCCGGCTGGGTGATGCCGCCGTGGTCGGTGAAGGTGGCGCGGGCGGCGAGGTGCGGGTGCCCGGGGGCCTCGCGCAGCGACAGGACGGGGGCGACGCAGGCGTCCGAGCCCTCGAAGACCTCCGTCCACTCTTCGCGCGTACGGGACTTGAAGCGGGCGGCGACGGCCTCGCGCAGGTCGCCCCAGGCGGCCAGGTCCTTGCGGGCGGGCGCGGTGTCCGTGAGGTCGAGGAGGGCGATGAACTCGTCGTAGAACTGCTGCTCAAGGGCGCCGACCGCCATGTACTGGCCGTCGGCCGTCTCGTAGGTGCCGTAGAACGGGCAGCCGCCGTCGAGGAGGTTGGCGCCGCGCCGGTCCTGCCAGCCGCCGGCCGCGAGCATGCCGTGGATCATCGCGGACAGATGGGCGGCACCGTCGACGATCGCGGCGTCCACGACCTGGCCGCGGCCGCTCTCGCGCGCGTGGTGCAGCGCGGCGAGGATGCCGACGACCAGATAGAGCGAGCCGCCCGCGTAGTCCCCGACGAGGTTGGCGGGGATCGCGGGCGGCTCACCGGGGTTGCCGATCATGCCGAGGGTGCCGGTGACGGCGATGTAGGCGATGTCGTGCCCGGCGCTCTGGGCGAGCGGGCCCTGTTGGCCCCAGCCGGTCATCCGGCCGTAGACGAGGCGGGGGTTGCGGGCGGCGCACTCCTCGGGGCCGACGCCGAGGCGCTCGGCGACCCCGGGGCGGTAGCCCTCGATGAGGACGTCGGCGCGCTCCACCAGGTCGAGGACGCGGGCGGGCCCTCCGGGCGCCTTCAGGTCGACGATCACGGAGCGTTTGTTGCGGTTGGTGACGTCGTACTGCGGGTTGATGGCGAGCCCGCCGCCACCGGGGCGGTCGACGCGCACCACGTCCGCGCCGAGGTCGGCGAGGAGCATCGCCGCGAACGGGCCGGGCCCGATCCCCGCGAGCTCCACCACGCGCACCCCGGCGAGCGGACCGTGACCGCCACCTTGAACGCCCTTGCCTGGCACTGCCATTGAGCCCCCAGCGCTGCGACCGTCTCCGGCATCTGTGACACAACTGATGTAACACCAGTGATGCTAAGAACGCGTTCCACTCCGCACAAGCCCCTGGCGAGCAAGCGCTTAGACAATTCTCGTACAGCCGTGCGTGCGGATAGCCTCGGCGCATGGGTTCCGTACTGGTCAGCGCGTGTCTTCGCGGGGTGCCGTGCCGTTACGACGGCCGCGACAAGGAGTCGGCTCAGCTGGACGAGGCCGTGGCGGGCCGGGAGGTGGTCTCCTTCTGCCCGGAGGCGGCGGGCGGCCTGCCCACGCCGCGCCGCCCCGCCGAACTGGTCGACGGCGACGGGCACGACGTCCTGGACGGCCGCGCGCGGGTCGTCGACGACACGGGGTGCGATGTCACCGCCGCGTTCGTGGCGGGCGCGGAGCGCGCCCTCGCGGCGGCGCGCAACGGGGGCTGCGGGGAAGCCCTGTTGATGCCGCGCAGTCCGTCGTGCGGGCGTGGGGCGGTGCACGACGGGTCGTTCGGCGGGGTGCTGGTCGCCGGGGACGGGGTGACGGCGGCGCTTCTTGAGCGCAACGGGATCAGAGTGCGGCCGGCACCGGGGGTGTGACAGGAGGTGTGAGCGGGTCGCCGTGCGACGCGCTCTTTGAGACGGCCATGGGTACCTCCTGGTGTCCGGCTCCGCCTCTCACGCTAGCCTCGGCCACCGACAACGGCGCGGCGTACCACGGAGAGGTGCCATGAGCAGTCAGAACGGCAGCGACAAGGGCGAAGCGGGCGCGACGGAGCGCACGTACGACGTGGTCCTCTTCGGAGCGACCGGGTTCGTCGGGAAGCTCACCGCGGAGTATCTCGCCGCGCATGCCCCCGAGGGGTTGACCTGGGCGATCGCGGGGCGGGACACGGCGAAGCTGGAGCGGCTCCGGGAGGGGCTCGCCCGCATCTCGCCCGCCTGCGCGGACCTCCCGCTCGTCCGCGCGGACGTCGGGGACGAGGACTCCTTGCGTGAACTGGCCGCCCACGCGCGCGTGGTGGCCACGACGGTCGGCCCGTATCTGACGTACGGGGAGAAGCTGGTGGCCGCGTGCGCGGACGCGGGCACCGACTACCTGGACCTCACGGGCGAGACCGAGTTCGTCGACCTCATGTATGTGCGCTACGACGCCCGCGCGCGGGAGACCGGGGCGCGGCTCGTGCACGCCTGCGGCTTCGACTCGGTGCCGCACGACCTGGGCGCGTACTTCACGGTCCAGCAGCTTCCCGAGGACGTGCCGCTGCGCGTGGACGGCTTCGTGCGCACCAACGGCCGCTTCTCCGGTGGCACGTTCGCCTCCGCGCTCACCCAGGCGTCGCGCGGGCGGCAGATGATGGCGGCCGCGCGCGACCGGCGCCGTCATGAGCCGCGCGTGGTGGGCCGCAAGGTGTCCGCCCCCGCGGGCACCCCGCGGTTCGCGGCCGAGGTCGGCACCTGGGCGCTGCCGCTGCCGACCATCGACCCCCAGGTGGTGGCGCGCTCGGCGCGCGCCCTGGAGCGCTACGGCCCCGACTTCCGCTACCGGCACTACGCCTCCGTGAAGTCGCTGCCGGTCGCCCTCGGCGCCCCCGCCGCGCTCGGCACCGTCCTCGCGGCGGCCCAAGTGCCCCCGGTGCGGCGCTGGTTGTCCGGGCGGCTCAAGCCGGGCGAGGGGCCGAGCGCGGAGCGCCGGGCGCGCACCTGGTTCTCGGTCCGGTTCGTCGGCGAGGGCGGCGGCCAGCGGGTGTTCACCGAGGTGTCGGGCGGCGACCCCGGCTACGACGAGACGGCGAAGATCCTCGCCGAGGCCGCACTCTCCCTGGCCCTCGACAAACTGCCGCCCACGGCGGGCCAGCTGACCCCGGCGGTGGCGATGGGCGACGCGCTCCTGGAGCGGCTCAGGGCGGCGGGGATGCAGTTCCGGGTGGCATCGGTCCGCTGACCCCTGGTCGGCCTGACCTCTGGTCGGCTTGGCCTCCGGTCGATCTGACGCCTGGTCGTAGGCCCAGCGGAGGTTGCCGTTCCAGGCTCTGGACCGACGTGGGGCCCGGTCTCTTCTCCGTACGGTCGTGATCAAGCGACCCACGAGGATCGACCGCCCCCAGGACCACGCAGCCCGGGCTGTTGACGTGCCGTCGCCCGGCTGCGTGTGTTCCTTCGTCGGAGTTTCCCCATGCTTGTGATGACGGCGGCCCTCGTGCTGCTCTCGTTCGTGATGCCGCTGGCCACGGACATGTACCTGCCCGCCTTCCCCCAGATGACGGGAGACCTCGGCACCGACGCCTCCGGTGTCCAGCTGACTCTCACCACGTTCCTGGTCGGCATGGGCCTCGGCCAGCTGGTTCTCGGGCCGCTCTCGGACCGGCTCGGGCGGCGCCTGCCGATCCTGGTGGGCTCGGCCGCCTGCGTCGTCGCCACCGCCTCGTGCGCGCTCGCGCCCTCGCTCGGCGTGCTGGTGGCCCTGCGCTTTCTGCAGGGTTTCACCGGCGCCGCCGGGGTCGTCATCGGCCGCGCCGTCGTCTCCGACGTGGCGACCGGTGAGAAGGCGGCCAGGCTCCTGGGAATCCTGATGTCCCTGCTCGGTGTCGCCCCGGCCGTCGCGCCGGTGCTGGGCGGCGTCGTGATCGAGAGCGCCGGCTGGCGCGCGGTGTTCTGGGTTCTGGCCGCCACCACGTTGCTCGCCCTGCTCGGGGCGGTGTTCGCGATACCCGAGACACTCCCGCGCGAGCGACGCCGGACCGGCGGCGCCGAAGCAACGATCCACGCCGTACGCGACGTCCTCACCAACCGCCCCTACCTGGGCTACACGCTCTGCTTCGGCATGGCTTTGGCCGTGCTCTTCTGCTATCTGGGCGGGGCGGCCTTCCTCTTCCAGAACCTCCTCGGCCTGAGCGTCGGCCGGACCTCCGCCGCCTTCGCCTCCGTCGGCGCCGTCAGTGTCGTCTCCGGCCTCGGCGTCACCCGCCTCGTCGGCCGCTTCACGCCCAGGGCCTTGCTGCGCACCGGCCTCGTGGTGATGCTGGCAGGCTCCGCCGCCCTGCTGGCCCTCACCCTGGCCGACCGCCTCGCCCTCCCCCTGGTACTGGCCCTGCTCTACGTCACCTTCGTCGGCATCAGCCTGGTCACCATCAACGCCGCCGCGCTCGCCCTGGAACGCATCCCGCACGCCGCCGGAACCGGCTCCGCCCTGCTGGGCACCGTCCAGAGCATCCTGAGCGCCATCGCCGCCCCACTCGTCGGCCTCGGCGGCGACCACAGCGCACTGCCCATGTTCGCGGGCATGACGCTCTCCGCTGCGCTGGCCTTTGTCCTGCTGGGCCTGACGAGGGCGAGCGACCGTGCGGCCACGGTCGCGACCGCACCCTGAACAACCCCTGCCTAGACGGTGATCCAGTAACGCCGCACCGGGCCGTGTTCGGTGTCCTCGATGCCTTCGAAGACACCACCGTGGTGCTCGATCGTCTTCACCGACGCGAGGTTGTCCACTTCGCAGACGAGCAGCACCCGGTCCAGACCGAGCTCCCGCGCCTGGTCGAGCATCCGGCCCAGGGCCCAGGTGGCCAGCCCGCGCCGGCGGGAGGACGGCCGGATCCCGTAGCCGATGTGGCCGAACTGGCGGACGTGGTCGCCGGGCCCGTGGCGCAGCGCGATCCCGCCGTGCACCCGGCCGCCCTCGACGATCCACCGATACGTACACCCCTGGCCGCTCGCCACCGCTTCGGGAGCCGCCGCGCCTGCCAGTCTCGCCACCCAGGCCGCGAACCCGTCCGCCGAGTCGACCTCGTCGCACGGTCCGAGGCCGAATCCGTCCTCGTGGAGGCCGGGACCCCAGTCGGCACGCGCCTCCAGCCAGGCGGAGTGCAAGTCGGTGGTGGGCGCGGTCAGTTCAGGCATCGGCCCGCCCGGTCGCTTCCCGCAGCGCCTCCCTGCACAGCGCGTCCGCCCTCCGCGTCGACTCCGGAAGCCGGTAGCGCGGGGTCAGACGGAGCGTGTGGGCCACCGCGTTGTCCAGGGCGACGCGGTGGCCGACCGACACGAACACCGGCTTCACGCCCTCGCGGGTGCGCACCGCGCGGCCGACCTCCTCGCCCGAGTCCACCAAGGGCGCCGCACTCCCCCGCGCGGCGCCCAACTCCCCGTACGTGAAAGTGAAGGGGTTCTTTGCGACCCCGATCGTGGGCAGGCCCGTGAGCACGCCGAGGTGGCTCGCGAGGCCGAAGCGGCGGGGGTGGGCGAGGCCGTAGCCGTCGCACACGACAAGGCCGGGGTCCGCCGTGAGGGAGCCGAGCGCGGCCAGCACCGTGGGGATCTCGCGGAACGCCAACAGGCCCGGCACGTAAGGGAACGCGACCCGGCCGACCGCGGTCGCCTCCTCGACGACGTCGAGGCTCGCCCCGTCCAGGACCACCACCGCGGCGGCCACCACGTCGCGCTCGTCGTCGTAGGCCACGTCGACCCCGGTGACCGTGCCGGCGCCGGGCAGCGGCCCCGTCTCGTCGCGGATCACGTCCCCGCGCAGTTCGTCCTGGACCACGCGCGCGCGTGCCTCGTCGGTGGGCCAGCCCTCGGGGATCGTCGTGATCGCCGTGATCGTCGTCGCCATGCCGCCCACCCTAGACACGGGCTTCTCTGGACAGGTACGGGGATCATGCCTCTATCATGTAAGTCATGAATAGCATGACTGACCATTACGGCGGCCGTGACTCCTACGAGCTGCGCCCGGGCGTCCCCTCCGTGGAGACCTTCCGCCGCCTGCGCACCGTGGCCGGGCTCTCCGACCGCTCCGCCGAGGCCGTGGCGCTCGCGCTGCCAGGGACCTGGTACGGCGTGGTCGTCCACCACGAGGGCGAGCCCATCGGGATGGGGCGGGTCATCGGTGACGGGGGCACCGCCTTCCAGATCGTCGACATCTGCGTGCACCCGGATCATCAGGGGCACGGCCTCGGCAAGCGCGTCATGGCCGCACTCACCGAGGAGTTGGAGCGCCGGGCGCCCAGGACCGCGTATGTCTCGCTGATCGCGGACGGCGACGCGCGGTTCCTCTACGAGAAGTTCGGGTTCAGGGACACGGCGCCCGAGTCGATCGGCATGGCCCGCTCTCTGTAGCCCACAACCGTGCAGCTCACAGCCGTGCAGCTCACAGCCGTCCCCCGCTCGCCGTGTCCGAGGACAGCCGGTGCGCCGCGTACACCGGCAGGACCGACAGAAGGACGAGGACCACGGCCACCACGTTGACCACGGGGGCCTGCTGGGGGCGGGACATGTTGGAGAAGATCCAGACGGGCAGCGTCTGGACGCCGGGGCCCGCCGTGAACGTCGTCACGACGATCTCGTCGAAGGACAGCGCGAAGGACAGCAGCCCGCCCGCCGCGAGCGCCGACCGCATCAGCGGGAACGTGATGTCGCGGAACGTGCGGAAGGTGTCGGCGCCGAGGTCCATGGCCGCCTCCTCGTAGGACCCGCTCAGCCGGCGCAGGCGCGCCGCGACGTTGTTGAAGACCACGACGACGCAGAACGTGGCGTGGCCGACCACGACGGTGAAGAGGCCGAGACCGATCCCGAGGGGCTCGAGCACTGTGCGGAACGCGGTGTTCAGGGCGACGCCGGTGACGATGCCGGGCAGCGCGATGGGCAGCACCACCGCGAACGACACCGCCTCGCGCCCGAAGAAGCGGTACCGCGCCACGGCGAAGGCGATGAGCGTGCCGAGCACGAGGGCGATCGCCGTCGCACCGAGGCCCGCCTTCACCGAGGTCCACAGCGCGTCCCTGGCCCCGCTGCTGCGCCAGGCGTCGCGCCACCAGCGGAAGGTGAGACCGGAGGGCGGCCACCCCGAACTGCGGTCCTTGTTGAGGGAGTTCACGAGGACCAGGAGCAGCGGCAGGTAGATCACCGCGAAGCCGAGGGCCGCGGCCACGCGCAGCGCGATGCGGGCCGTTCTGGAAAGGTGCATGGGTTGCCGAACCCCTCCGTCACAGGCTGCTGAGCGCGCCCGTACGGCGCACCGCCAGCAGGTAGAGCACGATGATCACGACGGGGACCGTGCCGAGCGCGGCGGCCATCGGCAGGTCCAGCGTGATGTTGGAGTAGACGAGGTTTCCTATGAGTTGGGATTTCCCACCGACTATCTGCACCGCTATGTAGTCACCGAGACTGAGCGAGAACGTGAAGACGGACCCGGCCGCGAGGGACGGCAGCGCGAGCGGCAGCAGCACGGTCCGGAACGTCCGCCAGCTGCGTGCGCCCAGGTCCGCCGAGGCGTCGAGGAGGCTGTCCGGGATGCGTTCGAGGCCCGCGTGCAGCGGCAGGATCATGTACGGCAGCCAGAGGTACGTCAGGACGACGACGGTCGCGGTGAGGCCGTAGCCGGGGCCGCTGAGGCCGAACGGGCCCAACGCCCAGTCCAGCGGCCCCCCTTCGGCGAGCATGACCCGCCAGGCGTACGCCTTGACGAGGTAACTCGCCCACAGGGGCGTGAGGATGGCGACGACGAGCAGCGGCCGCCACCGGGGGCGGGCGACGCGGGCCGTGTAGAACGCGACGGGGAAGGCGATGACGGCGCACAGCAGGGTCACGGCGAGCGCGACGCCGACACTGCGCAGCGCCACCCGCCGGTAGACCTCCGTCGTGAACAGCGCCCGGAAGTTCTCCGCCGACCAGGACCTGACGACATCCGACGTGAACGGGTCGGTGGTCCAGAAGCCGGATGCGAACAGCACCGCGAGCGAGCCGAGGTAGGCGACGACGAGCCAGGTCAGCGGGGCGCCGAGGAGCAGGGCCAGGCGCAGCCGGGGGCGCCGGTGCAGCGTCCCTGCGGCCCGCGCGCGCCCGGCACGGACCGCCCCGCCCCTACGGGCCACGCGTCAGCCCTTGATCTCGGTCCACGCCTGGACCCACTTGGCGTACGGGACGCACTTCACGTCCGTGCGGCCGTCCAGGCACTGCGGAATGGGCGTCGTCCAGAAGTGCACGCGCTTCCAGTAGGCGGCGTCGTCGGCGTGGAAGACGGCGCAGTGCTTCTTGTCGGCGGTCTCGGCGCACGCCTTCTTGTTCGAGGGGGCCTCTCCGAAGTACTCGGCGACCTGGGCGTTGACCTTGGGCGAGACGATCCAGTCGAGCCATTTGTAGGCGCAGTTGGGGTGCTTCGCCCCGGCGGAGACCATCCAGGTGTCGGACCAGCCGGTGGCGCCCTCCTTGGGCAGGACCGCCTTGACGGGGGCCTTCTCTCCTTGTGCGGTGTTCACGATGACCTGCCAGCTGGTGCCCACCACGGAGTCGCCGCTCTTGAAGGCGGACACTTCCTTGAGGTAGTCGCTCCAGTACTCCCCCACATCGGCGTTCTGCTTCTTCAACAGGCCGACGGCGGCGTCGAACTGCTTCTGGTCGAGGGCGTAGGGGTTCTTGATGCCGAGCGCCGGCTCGGTCTTCATCAGGTAGAGGGCGGCGTCGGCGATGTAGATGGGCGAGTCGTACGCGGTGACCTTGCCCTTGTGCTTCGAGGCGTCGTCGAAGACGGCGGACCAGGAGTCGGGGGCCGGGGAGACCTTGTCGGTGCGGTACATGAGGAGGTTGGCGCCGCGCCCGTGCGGGATCCCGTAGGGGACGCCCTTCACGGAGTTGAAGCTCTGCCCCTTCAACCCCGGGAAGATGTCCTTGTAGTGGGGGACGAGTTCGGTGTTGACGGGGGCGGCGTCGCCGGACGCGATGAGGCGCAGGGAGGCGTCTCCGGAGGCCGAGACCGCGTCGTACTGGCCGGTCTTCATGAGGTTGACCATCTCGTCGGAGGTGCCCGCGACCTTGGTGCTGACCTGGCAGCCCGTCTTCTTCTCGAACGGGCTGACCCAGTCCACCTTCGGGTCGTTGGAGCCGTCCTCGGCGTAACCGGCCCAGGCGATGAGATTGACCTTGCCCTCGCCCTTGCCGAGGGACTTCTTGGCGGCGAGCTTCGGCGGCGTGAAGCCCTGGCCGCCGGGCTGCTTGCCGCCGTCCCCGTCGTCGGAGGAGCCGCAGGCGGTGGCGAGGGCCAGGGCGCTCAGCGCCGCCGCGGCCAGGAGGGTGGTACGGGTGAGACGCACGTGAACTCCCGAGGGGTGGAGGGTCAGGGCGCTTGCGTCAGTGCGAAGGTGTGCCGCCGGTGCCAGCGGAGCCGTACCCGCGAGCCGCGCAGGGCGGCCAGGTCCTCGAAGGACGTCTCCAGGTTCTGCCGTACGACGGTGAGGCGGGGCCCGGCGTCGAGGTCGACGAGGATGCGGGTGAGGTCGCCCAGGTAGACGGTGTCGGCGACGCTGCCGGTGGCCGTGCAGACGTCGGCGGCCGCGCCCAGGGGGTCGGTCCCCGTCGCGGCGTCGAGGCTGATCTTCTCCGGCCGGACGCTGTAGGTGCCGGGCTTGCCGACGATCCGCTCGGCGGCCGCCCCGGTCAGCAGGTTCGAGGTGCCGACGAAGCCCGCGACGAAAGGGCTGGCCGGGCGCTCGTAGATCTCGGCGGGCGTGCCCGTCTGTTCGATGCGGCCCCGGTGGAGGACGGCGATGCGGTCGCTGAGGGTGAGGGCCTCCTCCTGGTCGTGGGTGACGAGGACGAAGGTGATGCCCACCTGCCGCTGGAGCGCGGCGAGTTCGGTCTGCATCTGCTCGCGCAGCTTGAGGTCGAGGGCGCCGAGCGGCTCGTCGAGGAGCAGCACGCGCGGCCGTACGGCGAGGGCACGGGCGAGGGCGACGCGCTGACGCTGACCGCCCGAGAGCTCACCGGGCCGCCGCCCACCGAGCCCTTCGAGCCGCACACCCGCAAGCAACTCATCGACCCGCGCGGCCCGTTCACGCCGCGAGACGCCGCGGACGCGCAGCCCGTACGCGATGTTCTGCGCCACGCTGAGGTGCGGGAAGAGCGCGTAGTCCTGGAAGACGGTGGTGACGTCCCGCTCGAAGGGCGCGCTCCGGGTGACGTCGCGGCCGCCGAGCGAGACGGTGCCCGCGGTCGGCGGCTCGAAGCCCGCGATCAGCCGCAGGACCGTGGTCTTGCCGGAGCCCGAGGGACCGAGGAGCGAGAAGAACTCGCCGCCCGCGATGTCGAGATCGATCCCGTCGACGGCGTCGAGGCTCCCGAAGGTCTTGCGCAAGCCCCGTAACGCGATGGCGCTCTCCCCCTTGCCGCCACCCGATGTGCCGTCCTCCGGCTTGCCACCACCCGCTCTGCCGTCACCCGGCTTGTCGCCGCCCGGCTTGTCGCCGCCCGACTTGTCGGCACCTGGCTCGGCACGCTCCATGGGCGCCCCCTTCCACCCCGTAGATCATGCACACTTCAAAGTGACCCACAAGACCCCCGAGGCAACCCCGACAGGACCCACCCACGCCGTTCTCTAGTTCCCACCCCCGCCCTCGTTCTCTTCCTTGCCCTGGTCCGAGGTTCCGGAGCCGTCCTGGTGGACGTGCAGATCGCCCTTCATGACGGTGAAGAGGGTGCCGTGGTCCTTGGCCGTGTTGTTCTGCGTCGGCCCGCTCTCGGCCGGTGCGGGCTCGGGTGCCGCGTGATGGATCTCGACGTGGTTGCCGTCACCGGCCACGACCGGGCCCGACGCCTTGCCGATGCGGACGTTGTTGTGACTCATGGAGGCTCCTTCGCGTTCCGGCGGGCTATGACTGGCGAGTCAGGGTGGTCGTCCCGCAGTTTTCGCACGGTCCCTGGTCGTCGCTGCCGGGCGGCAGCTCGTTGGAGAGCTCGGCGGTGTCTCCTCCGGAGTCGAGCGTGATCGTCACGGTGACCTTGCCGATGAGCGACCCGCAGGAGCCGCTGCTCAAGTCGTACAGGGGCCCGTCACCGGTGTAGGTGCCGTCGCTGCCGGTGAACTCCTCGTTGTAGTCGTTGCCGCAGATGTCCTTGCTGTTCAGCGAGTAGGCCCCCGTGCCGGTCTCCTTGAACTCGTACGTGCCGCCGTTGCCGTCCCGCCACACCCCGGCGAGACCGGTTCCCGAGGACGACGTCGACCCGTTGGAGTCGTCGGAGTCCTGCGCCTGTTGGACGGCGATTCCGCCGATGACGACGGCGACGATGACCGCGACCACCTTCAGCACCGCGGCGGCCGCGACGGACGTCCCCGCGGCGGCCGTTCCCGCCGCTCCGGCGGTGCCGGTGGCCGCCGCGGCACTCATGTGCGGCGCAGCCGCGTGGGCGGCGGCGTGGTGGACACCGGCGGAGTGCACCGCCGTTCCGGGGTCGACCGGTGTCCCGATACTGTGCGCCGCCGTACCCGGGTCGACGGGCGTCCCCACGCTCTGCGCCGCCGTCCCCGGATCCACCGGCGACCCCGCACCATGCACCGCCGTCCCCGGATCCACCGGCGACCCCACACCGTGTGCCGCCGCACTCGGATCCACCGGCGACCCCGCACCATGCACCGCACTGCCCGGATCCACCGGTGCGCCTGCGCCGTGTGCCGCCGTCCCCGGATCCACCGGTGTACCTGCGCCGTGTGCCGACCCGGCGTGCGCCGACCCTGCGTGCGCAGAAGCCGGGTCGGGTCCTCCGCCGCCCGGGGACAGGCTCTGTGCCGCCCCTCCGTCCGTGTGGGGCGCCGTGGGCGGCGAGGCCCCGGAGGGCGGCGGCGCGTACTGCTGGGCACTCGTCGCGGCATGCGCTCCGTGCAGATCGCCGAGCTGGCGCCACAGGACGACGGCCTGCCCCAGCAGGACGGCCGCGATGACCCGGTTGCCGGTGAGCAGCTTGCGGATGCCCTGCTCATGGGTGAAGTACGCCGCGGCCTGCCGGTCGCCGGACCGCTGGGCGGCGGGCAGCCCGAGATCGAGGAGACGGCCCCAGACACCGAAGCGCAGCGAGCGGGCCAGGGCGGGGGATGCGGCTCGGACGATCCGTACCGCGAGTTCGGGCCGCCCGGCCTGCTCGGCCAGTTCGGCGACCAGTTCCAGGGCGCGCGCGTGCTGCGCGACCTGGGCGGCCGTCGTGGCGGGACGGGCGATCCACTCGGTGAAGTGGTCGGAGATCCGCTCGAGATCAAAGGGTTCGAGGCCGCGCTCCTGCAACGCGGGAACGACGTCGGGCACGACGCGGTAGCCCTCCTCCGTGCGCTCGGCCAGGCCGAGTCCGGCGAGCCGGGCGCACAGGGCCGCCGCGTCGGGTGCGGCGCTCAGCGCACCGACGTGGACGGGGTCGAGCACCGCGTCCCGGAAGGTCGCGAGAAGGTACAGCGCACGCAGCGGATCGCCGTCCAGCCGGTCGAAGAGCAGCGGAAGCAGGTCCGCGACCTCGCCGGGACGCGGCAGGACCGCCTCGCCCGCCGGGTCGAGCCGGGACAGGGCCGCGGCGCGCAGCAGCAGCAGCGGGCGGCCGGACGCGGTCTCCCACAGCGCGGCCGCCGTGTCCCGCTCGCCCTCCGGCCCCAGCGCGCGGCCCAACTCCCGTGCCAGCAGCTCCAGTCCGGCCTCCCGGCCGATCCCTGCCAGGCGCAGCGCACTGCCGTCGCCGAGCAGCGTCCTGCGCCGGCCGCCGAGGACGAAGGTGGCGTCGGGGGCCGCGTCCATCAGGGTGCACAGCCCTTCGGCGGTGAGATCGGCGTTGTCGATGTACGCCGTCACCGTGATCCCGCTCATGAGGTGCCGCAGTTCGGGCCCGGACGGGGCGTAACCCCGGGTCTCGTAGCACGCCTCGAAGATGTCCTGGGCGAGGTCCTCCGGTTCCCGCCGGGCGGCGTCGAGGAAGAGCACTCCGTCCGGTCCGGGTTCGAGAGTGCGGGCGGCGTGCCGCAGGAGGGCGCTCTTGCCGACCCCCGCAGGACCCCACACCTGTACGACACCGCCGTCCCGGACACCGGCCGCGAGCCGTTCCAGTTCCGCGTCCCGGCCGAGGGGTGCGGTCTGGCGCCGGGGCAGCAGGGCCACGTGGGGGCGGCGCACCGGCCGGGGCCGCTCGCCCTCCACGAGCAGTGTCACCGTCGACCCGCGGTCGGCGTCCACGACCACGTTGTGGTTGCCGGCGATCACCGGGCCCGAGGCGTCTCCGTCGATGTCGATCCGGTTGCCGGAACGTCCTTCACCGTGCCGCGGCGAGGACGGCGTTCCCCGCCCCTCGTCCGCCGTCTCCTCGTCCGCCGTCTCCTCGTCCGTCGTCGCTGCCGCTCTGTTCTCGTCCTCGTGTGACATCGGGACCCCCCGTCGTGGCGGTCGGGCCGTACGTCCGGCCTCGCGGTGTCACGCTAGCCACGGGCGCGTGCCGGGATTTCATCAAAGTACGGCTTCCGGAATGCTGGTGGATCGTCAACACAGCTTCTGCACAAGCGGGTTCACATGTCGGGGTGGGCGGCGGCGCGCAGCAGGGAGAGGTCGTCGACCCGCACGCTGCGGTAGCCGGTGGACACGGCGCCGAGGGCACGCAGCCTGCGCAGGGCCTTGTGCACGCTCGGTTCCGCCGCACCGCACAGGGTGGCCAGTTCCGGCTGGGTGATCGGCCAGCGGATCACCGCTCCTGCCCCGGCTCGCTCCCCGTAGGTCATCGCCAAGTGGTGCAGTACCCGGGCCAGCCGGGTCGCGACGTCGCATCCGGTGAAGTTGACCCGGTGGGCGTTGGCCGTCCGCAGCTTGGCCACGATGGACCGGTTCACCGCGTCCGAGGCGCGCGGGTCGCGTCGCACGCGGTCGAGGAAGTCCGCGCGGGTCAAGCGGCGGGCCATGACGGGCCCGCAGGTCGTGACCGTGGCGGAACGGGGCCGGGCGTCCATCGCGGCGAACTCGCCCACCAGGTCACCGCCCATCCGGACGGCGAGAAGCGCGTCGCGGCCGTCCTCGGTGCGTCCGGTGGCCTTCACGACGCCGTCGAGCAGGATCAGGACGAAGTCGGTCTCGTCCGCCTCCCGCATGAGGATCCGGTCCGCGGGATAGCGGGCCAACACGCCTGGCTCCCACAGCCGTTCGCGGGCGTCCTGGCCGAGCCCGCCGAGCAGACTCGCCGGCGGCCAGGCCCACTCCTGACGCGGTCGCCGCCCGGCCGGTGCGCGCACAGCACGTTTCGTGTCCATGGCCGAGCCCTCCCTCGCGCAGGCGACACACCCGGCTCTCAGTGTGCGCTGCGGCTCCTCGTGCCGCACCGGCTTCACCGGCCTCAATTTCCGCCGGACCCTGTATTCCTACGGTTTGTGCGCCCCGTGCGTGGTGGACACTGAACTCAGGTCCGGGCTGATCCGGTTGCCCTCCGCCGAGCCGAAGAGGGGCGCATGGAAGCTGAGTTGGAGTACCGAGCGATCCTGGCCGTGGACATCGAGCGGTCGGCGGAGCGCGGCGACGCGGCCCTGATGGAGATCCGCGCGAAGCTGGCGGAGATGCTCCGTGCGGCGTTCCTCGCGAGCGGCATCGACTGGGAGGCGTGCCGGCGGCACGACCTGGGTGACGGCCTACGGGTGACGGCCCCGGCCGGGACCCGTAAGGCGGCGCTGATCCACCCCCTGGTCCATGAACTCGCGCTGCGTCTGCGCACGCACAACCGGGGCGCGGCACCGCGGACGAGGATCCGGGTCCGCATCGCGCTGCACGCGGGCGACGTGCACCTCGCACCGAACGGGGAGGTGGCCGGCAGCACCCTGGAGGCGCTGGCCCGGCTGCTCGACGCTCCGCCCGCGAGGCAGGCCCTGGCCGCCGCGCCCCGGACGGCGCCCGCCGCGCTGCTGCTGTCCCGCCACTTCTACGAGGAGACGGTGCGCAACGGCTATCACGGCCTGTACCCCGAGGACTTCCGCAAGGTCACCTTCACAGTGAAGGAACACACCGCCGACGCATGGCTCCACCTGCCCGGCCGGCCCGCGCCTCAGGAAGAGCAAGAGGAACAGGCACCTGCGCAGGAACCGGCACCGGCACCGGCACCGGCCGGGGACTCCCCCGCGGCCCAGGAACCGCCCGTCGGCGCCAGGATGATCAACAAGTCTTCGGGCCACGGCGTCATCTACGCGACACAGAACGGCACTCAGCACATCAGCATCACCGGCAAGAGGTGAGGGGAAGCCCGTGAGCGACGAACTGGCCGTGCTGGCCGAGGCGGGTGCCGCCGCCGTGGTCGCGGCGATGGCCACCGACATGTGGCAGGAGACCCGGAACGCGTTCGTCGGACTGTTCCGCCGGTCCGGCCGCGAACGCCGGGCCGCCCTTGAGGTCCAGCTCGACGCCAACGCCGCGCTGGTGCGGGGCTCCGAGACTCCGGAGGACGTAGAACGCGCGCTGTTCGCCTACTGGACCCAGGAGTTGGCGGAGCTGCTGCGGCACGACCCCGCCGGCCGCGAGGCCGTCGCGCGGCTGGCCGCCGCCGTCGACACCGGCCGCGGCCCGGGCCGGGCGACCGCGCCCGCACAGACGAACACGGCCCGGGACTCCGCGACCGTGTACGCGGTGCAGTACGGAACCCAGTACGCCTGCGGACCCGGGCATCCCGCGCCGCAGGACCGGGAGTGACCCCGAGCCGACACCGACAGTCGGACCGACGGCCGTGCCGCATGCGGGCCTGGACCTTGCGCGGTTCGAGGCCGGAGGCGATCAGCGCCGCGTCGACGAAGTGCCGCAGATCGTGAGACGCGGCCTCCCGCGGAAGCGCGATCCCCCGCGACCCAGACCTTCTCCTTGGCCGGGTTGAACGCGTGACACAGCGAGCACCCCCGCACCGGCGTCCGGTACTTGGTCACGGTGACCACGTGGTCGTACTCCTGCGGGAACGGGGCCGGCCAGGAGCGAAGCCATGCTTGCCGTCAGCAGTTCATAGCGCGGGGAGATCTCCTCGGCCAGGGCGACGACGGCTCCCCGATCGTGGGCATCCCTGGCAAACGGTCCTCGCGCCACAGGAGTGGCGTGCGGTGTGCGCGACATTCGAAGACGGGCGCGACGCCCACTCGCCCCCAGTGACCCTCGACGCCGTACACCGACTGACCCACCCCCCAGATGGACCGTTGACGCATGCACGCCCTGGCACCTAATGCTCTCCTTACGGAGAGTGGTCGAAGGCTTGGGTTCGGTCACCCTCCGCGAGAAGGGACTGGAAGGCCCATGGCACCTATGGCCGCGTGCGCCGCACGACATTTCCGGCGGCGCGGCGGCGGCCACGTCTCCCTCGCCGGGCAGAGCGTCATCGACGACCCCGACCTGTGGCCCACCAGCTTCGGCATCCGTGTCTCCGCCGACTACAGCCGGCAGCCCAACGCGCTCACCACCACGCATTCGACCCGAAGGCCGCCAGCGGCCATGCGAACGCGTTCCCCTCTTGCTGCTCGGCACCGAGGCCGCTGATGTGACCGCCGGCCGCGCCGCCGTGCTGCGCTCCGCCTGAGACGGCGCCCCTCGCCTCCAGCCCTTCAACTTTCCTCGTGCACAAGGAGATTCCCTCAATGACAGCCAGGACTTCACGGCACGGTTCCCGCGTGCTGCGCGCGTTCTGCGTGTCGGGCCTCGCGGCCACGGTCGCCCTTGGCGCGGCCCAGCCGGCCGAGGCCCATGTGCCCCCGGGCTTCGACTCCGTCGAGGACACCTGGGGCGGCATCGATCCCGCCGTCGATGCGTTCGGCAAGCCCCTCCCGCCGAAGTTGCGGGCCGACTCGTGGCTGCTGCGCGTCAATGGCATCAAGAAGCTGCCCAAGACCCCGCTCATCGAGGCCCGGTATCCCGCGCGCAAGGATGTCCCCGGCCTACGCAGGGCGGGCGACAAGGTGCTCGGCATCAAGACCAGCGGCGTCCCCGTCGGTAAGGTCTCCTCGCACTTCGCCCGCGCCCTCGGCGGCAAGCTGCCCAGCACCAAGCGCCGAAACATCGAACTGGCCGCGCCCGGCGCCTCGTACGCGGACGTAGGCGGCGGCACCCTCGACGTGCGCATCCCGCAAGACACGGGCAAGGACAAGAAGCCCGTGGTCATCGGCGTCCACCTGGAGCGCGCCACGTCGTCGGCGCTGTCCAAGCCGGGGCAGCCGGTGAAGTTCACCAGCAGCATGAAGAGCGGTGCGATCTACGTCGGCCAGAAGAAGGTCGTCGACCTCACCAAGAAGGTGAAGCCGAACACCCGGGTCGTCATCCCCGGCACGGACAAGCGGTCCCCATACGCCGTCGCGACCATCAACGAGATGAAGACGACGACGCAGAACGGCGAGCCCACGAAGACGTGGGACGAGAAGGCCACGAGCGGTTACGCCAACGCCGTGCACCTGACCATCTTCGGCTCGACGGTCACCGACGTCACGATCGGCCACTCCGCCGTCATCGGCGGCGGCGAGGCCGCGGCACCGGCTGGGAAGACGCCCGCCGAGGAGCCGGTGGACAAGACGAAGCCCGCCGCCGGAGAGCACCGCGCCCAGGAGTTCGTCGTCCCGCGGCCCCCGGCCTGTCCCCCGGACGACGCCATCAAGGACGGGTCAGTCGTCCGCGCCCCCCAGGCGCAGTCGTTCAAGGTCGGTATGCTGCCGCCCTTCCCGCCGCCGGAGTGCGTCCCCGTCGACCCCAAGACCCACATGATCAAGGGCAAGCCGATCGACACCACCTGGTGGATCGTCAGGGCCTTCGCAGACGCGTGGAACACCGTGTGGGGCTGGGCCGGCGATGCCGTCAGCTGGGTCGCGCAGGGCGCCTCGGACGTGTGGGACGGCTTCTGGGGCCTGTTCGGTCTATGACCGCCTCCCCACGTCAGCTCACGCACTCCTCCTACGGGCCCGGCCGTAAGTCGCCCGCCGTGGCCGACGTGGCGACCGGGCATGCGGCGGTCCTGCACAAACCGCCCGCCGAGGACTGAGCTCCGCACCGAACGGCCGCCGGGACCGCCGCTCCTCCTACGAAGGTGTCAGCGGTCCTGGCGGTCGAGTACGTCCACCATGTACATCACCGAGGCCCCGGGCGGCTGCACGAGACCACCCCGGGTCATCTTGAAGCCGGGCACGTAGTTCGCCGGAACCGAGATCTGTAGCCGGCTTCCGACACGTACACCCTTGAGCGCCTCGTACATGCCGGGCAGCATCGCCTCCTTCTTCACCACCATGCCGTTGGGCCCGGTGACGCCGTACGTGTACCGGAACGGCTTCGCCTTCCCCCACTCCCAGCCCGAGTACTGCACCACGGCGACGTCCCCGTCCCGCACGACAGGCCCCTTGCCCTCGGTGACCGTGCGTACGTGCAGCTTCTGCGGTTTGGCGGCGCCGGCCCAGCTCACCCGGGCCAGCTTGCCCGCGGGGAAGTCGACGGTCGGCGCGCCCTCGGGCGCACCCGTCGCACCCCCATTGCTCGCGGCCACCCGCTGGTCGATGTCGTAGCCGCCGATCAGGTCGAAGACGAGCACCATGTGGTCGCTGGGCCTGACCTGTGCGGGCGCCATGCCGTTCGGCCCGAAGCCGCTGGTGGCCGGCGTGACCATGAGGACACGGCTGCCGCCCTCGCGGCCGATGAGGGCCTGGTCCCAGGTGCGCGAGACGTGCTCGCCGTCGAAGGAGACCGTCGTCGGCTGGGTCAGTCCCCACGACGACATGAGCTTCTTCTTGCCCTCCCAGATCTTCATCTCGACGTCGGTGACGGCGACTTGGCCCTTCTTCACCGCGGCCCCCGTACCTTCTCTGAGGACCTTCACGCGCGCGTCCTTGGGGGCGGGCCGGTCCGGGATGGTGATGGTGGGGCGGGTGCCGGGCGCACCCGTGACCTCGGGGATGTTCTGGGGCTTGGGGGCGGCGCAGGCCGCGGCCGCCACCGCGGCGAGGGCCAGGGCGGCGCCGGTGCGCACGACGGATGTGGGGTGCACGGGTGATCTCCTGTGGGGTGGGTGTCGTCATGGAGCGTCCCCGTACGACCCTTCGGCGCGGCGGATCCGCGGCCCGACACACCGGTTGCCGTACACCCCACGGGTGTACGGCAACCGGTCACGCGACCTGACGGACTACCAGCAGTTCATGCCTGCGCCGCGCAGCTTGCGGCTGATCTGGCCCTTGGCCTCCTTCGGCGGCGCGAACGGGGCGCAGGACGTGCGCCGGACCGGGTCCGCCGAGGGGTTGGCCTCCTTCCAGATCGTGTCGGCCCGGCGGTCGATCACCCGCTCCGGCCGGGAGGCGTCGCCGGGCTTGCGCAGGGGCGCCCAGCCGCGCTTGCCGCCCTTGCTCGGGAACTTGCTGAGGTCGGTCTTGACCGTGGGCACCGACACCGAGCGCTCGGCCTGCCCGTCCCCGGGGTTGACCGGGTTGAGCTTGTCCTTCACGGCGTACTTGTCGGTGCGCTTGGGGTCGCGGATGACGGCCGCGTGGCCGAGTGAGACGTCGGCGACGTTGCCGCCGAGGACACTGGCGTGGATCGCGTTGACGAACCCGCTGGTGGCCTTGCCGTCGTACCTGTAGTGCTTGTCCTTGCCGACCGTGACGTGCCCGGTCTCGTCCGTGGTGACCTGCTCGTTGGTGAACGCGAGGAGCAGCGGGTCCGAGGTGTAGTCGGACGGGATGCGGGCGCCGAAGTTCGAGGCCCACAGGTCGGGGATGTCGAGGATGTCGAAGCCCAGCACCGAGAAGTAGCCCGAGGCGAGGCCACCCGTGAAGGAGACCGGCTTGCCCGGGCGGGACCAGGCCGAGACCTGGATGGCGTCGACGTGCGCGCCGATCGGCGACAGCTGCGTACCCCCGAAGGGGCTGGCGATGTACGGGATGCCGACGTCGATGGCGCCGAGCCCGGCGTCCGAGTAGACCTCGCCGCGGGCCTCGACGTCCTTGCCGCCCGCGCGGGTCGGTGGCCGGGCGTGGCCCAGCGAACGCGAGTACAGCGCCGAGACCTTGCCGACACCGATGCCGCCGGGGGCCAGGTCGAGGACGCTGTCACCCCCCGCGTGCTGCTTGGGGGCACGCGCGCTGGCCGGGTAGTGCGACTCGAACAGGGCGGTGTTGATCAGGCCGCCGATTCCGCTGACCCGGGCGACCCAGGCGTTGGCCTGGACGCAGTCATCGGTCTTGATGACCTGGCCCCACTGGTCGTCCTTGGTGTACAGGACGTTGTCGTCGACGTCGTAGGCCGCCGCCGGGAGGGCGGCGGAGAACAGTGCGGTCAGGCCCATGCCTGCCGCGATCACGGTCCGCGATCTCTTGATGCGCCACGAAGCCATGGCCATCGTCTCCTTCAATGGTGTCGCTGAGTGGTCTTGGGAGCGGCAGCGGGCGGTCGCGCACCGCTGCCGCTGGGCGGCCGGTTCAGCCGACGGCCGGCTGGCTCCGCTGCGCGCAGAGGGCCCGGTTCTTGATGTAGGCGCCGCAGGCGGCGTCCGCCTTCGGGTCCTTGACGACGACGGTGGTGTCACGGACGACCTGTTCGTTGCGGTCGGAGCCCTGCGTGGTCACCTTGGTCTCGCCCGGGACCGTGGCGGCGGGGCCGTTCTTCGTCTCCACGGTGATCGGCGGGTACGCCTTGCCCGGTTCGAGGGCGTCCTTGCCGGTGCCGGGCCGGGTGCACCGCACGTTCTGGCCGTTGACGGTGCACTTCCAGCCGTCGCCGGAGGCTGCGGTCGGCGTGACGCCGTCGCCGAAGTCACGGGAGACGGTGACCGTGCCGTGGGTCGGGCCCGCGTTCTTGTCGTTGTCCACGGCGATCTTCGCCTTGCCCGGCTGCTTCTCTGCCTGGGCGCCGACCGGCGTGACGTTCACGGCGAGGTTCGGCTCCTCCACCGCGGCCCGGCCGACCGGCAGGATCTCGTTGGTCTTGGTGTTCTTGGCCCTGTTGTTCGGCGTCTCCACGGAGCCGGGGACCTTCATCTCGTGCCCCTTGTAGGTCTTGGGGACGATGGCGCCGATGTGGATGTCCGGGAAGCTGTCGCCCGGGTTGGCGATGTCGGCGCCGGTGCCGGGACGGGTGCAGGTGACGGCCTGCTTGGCGATCTTGCAGCGCCAGTTCGGGCCGTCGGCGGAGACGATCTCGACGCCCTCGGGGAAGGTGCGGGTCACGGTGACCGGGCCGTTGGTGGCGCCCGTCGCCTTGGCATCGTTCTTCGTCTTGATCGTCCAGGCCGCGTTGTCACCGGCCCTCAGCCGGGCATCGTTCGTCATGACCGCGGTGACGCTCGGCTTCTCGTCGAGGTTGACGCGGACGGTGGTCTCCATGGTCGGACCGGGCTTGCCGTCGGGACCGGTCACGTTGCTGGTGATCTTCTGCTCACCCTTGGTGCCCGGCTTGATCTTCGTCTTGATGTGGACCGGCGGCCACTGCTTGCCCGGGCCCAGCTCGTTCTTGCCGGTGCCGGGGTTCGTGCAGGTCACCGCCTGACCGTTGACCTTGCACTTCCAGCCGTCACCCGACGCATCGGTCGGCGTGATCCCCTGGGGGAACTCGGCCCTCGACGTGCGCGGCCCGTCCGTCGGCCCGGCCGCCGGATCGTTGCCGGCCTTGAGGTCGAAGGACGTCCTGCGGTCCGCGGTGATCGGGCCTGCCGGGTCGACCGTGCTGGTCAGCCGGTCGGGGAGGGTCGCTGCCCTGAGGTTCCACACGTCGTGGTACTCGACGCTCGCACCGGTGGAGGCGGCGAGGCCGAAACGGAGGTTCTTCGGCAGCTTCGGCTGTCCTGGCACGTTGTTGAGATCGAAGTTGTCGATCTTGTTCTGGAAGCCCTGCTTGTCGTGGAAGTCCACGGCGACCGAGAGACGCCCGGCGGTCGACAGCCGGACCCGGACCGAACGCACCGCGCTGTTGCGGTCCTTGGCCTTCGGGGCATCGAGGCTGCGGTCCGACGGGTAGGTGTCGACGACCTGGTTGCTCTGCTCCGTCGTGCCGCGCACGGTGACCGAGTTCGCCTTGCGCTTCGCCTGGCCGGGGAAGCCGTCCTGGTTCTTCAGGAAGTTGCCGTAGTTGTCGATGCCGACGCCCAGGTAACCGCCCTTGATGCCGTTGTAGCCGAGCCCGGCGCCGTACGCGCCGGCGCCCTTGGGCAGCGGCACGCCCCCGTCGAGCAGCATGACCGCGATGCCGTCGGCACCGGGGCCGCCCTTCGAGTCGTACGACGCGTAGTCGAGGGTGAGTTCCAGGCCGCGGTCGGCGGGGAACGGGTTCCGCGACACGACGAAACCGTTCTGGTTGAGGTCGTTCGACGTGAGCCGCAGGGCGCCGTGGCCGTCCCGGTCCGGGGTCCCGCCCGGGCACGCCTTGAGCGGGCCCTTCTGGCCCGTGGCCGCCGTCAGACAGGCGTAACCGGTGCCCTTGCTGCCAGCGGAGCTGTACCACTGGCTCGCGTCGATTGAGGTTCCGTTGAACTTTTCCTCGTGGTCGTAGTCCCCTCGCGCCACGGCCGTCGCCGAGGTCAGTGAAGTCGCCATGGTCAGGCCGATCGCTGCGGCGGTGACCAGGCCGAGGGGGGCAGCGAGGCGCGAACGCAGCAGCCCGGCCCTCCGCCCCCGTGCCTGTCTGGTGTCGGTCATTTTCAGGAGCCTTTCCCGGGCGCACCACGCCTGTCGGATGTCGTGCGTGTCGTTGGCTTGCTACGCCCATTCAATTGCGTAGAGTGACCGGTTTCCTCGGAAGCACAACACTGCGTGACGGCAGGCGCGATACAGGAAGGCTAAGCAGGTGACGGGAACATGCGAGTGGACGTGCCGCTCAGGGCCTGGCCACGGGGTGGCAGTGAAGCGCGCTCCCGCGGACCTGCGCCGACTGGGACGTCCAACTCGCCGTCTTCCCTGACCGGGCGGCCGGGCAAGAAGATCACGTACGGCGGTCTCGGAGCTGGTCACCGCACTCGCTCGGCTTCGCGACGACCTCTGGGTCCGGCTGCTGCCGTTTCACATGGCTCCGCCCGTTGTCAAGGACTCCTCGCCGCATGAGGAGGCCGGGCGAGAGAACCGGTGTTCTCATGCATGCGGCGGTCTCCACGAAAGGGAGGCCGCCGCATGTCACGCCGTACGGCGTGGGGTGTGCCGTCTACTTCTTGTCGGCGTCATCGCGCGGGTTGTAGAGGGTGGCTTCGATCCGTTTGGTCTTCTCGGTGATGCGGTACGGCCCGGACACGCGCTTCTCGGGCAACCTGTATCCCTCGGGGACGGCCGTCTCGTAGAGGTAGTACATGCCGTTGGGGACCGTGAAACGGCACTCACCGCGCAGGTCGGTCGCGCAGCCGGAACCGACCTGGGTGTCGCGGCGCGTGCCGGTCCGCTGCAGGCCCGGGCGCCCGTTGGTCTCCCGCCAGATCTGGAAGACCGCGCCGGGCAGGGCCTTGCGGGTCTCGGCGTCCTTCTTGAGCAGGACGATCCGGCCCGGCTTCGGCGGGACAGGCTGGTTCTCCGCAGTGGCGGACACACCCGCGCCCGCGTTTTCTCGGGTCAGGACCAGGGGGCCGAAGACGGCCGGCCTGGGCAGCCTGTACCTGCTCGGCGCCTTGGTCTCCTGCCAGTAGTAGGTGCCCAGTGGCACCGAGACCGTGATGAGGCCCTTGCCGTCGGTGGTGCGGGTGGCGCCGACCTTGGTGTCGGCCGTACCGGTCCGCTGCAGTCCGGCGGTGCCATTGGTCTCGCGCCACAGCTGGAAGTCCGCGCCCGCGAGCGGCTTCTTCGTCTTGGCGTCGACCTTGAGCACCCGTACCGAACCGGAGACCCGCGTTTCCAGGGGCTCGTCCTCGGCGGTGACCTCGACGCCCCCGCGGTAGTTGTCGACGTCCAGCTCCAGGGGGCCGAAGATCGCGGGGTCGGGCAGCCGGTATCCGACCGGGGCCTTGGTCTCCTGCCAGTAATAGGTGCCCAAGGGCTGGCGGACCGCCTTGGCGAGGCCGTCGGCGCCCGTGGTGATGACGCCGTTGACCTTGGTGTCGGGGGTGTCCCCGCCGGTCTGGAGGTCGTCTTCGCCGTTGGTCTCGCGCCACAGCTGGAACTCGGCCCCGGCGACCGGCCTCGTGCTCTTCGCGTCCACCTTCAGGACCCGCACCTCGCCGAAGGGGATGGGCGGATCCTCGGCCGTCGTCTGGACGCCCTTGCGGTAGTTGTCGAAGTCGAGTTCCAGGGGGCCGAAGACCGCGGGGTCGGGCAGCTGGTATCCGGCCGGGGCCTTGGTCTCCTGCCAGTAGTACGTGCCCAAGGGCTGGCGGACCCTCTTGGCGAGGCCGTCGGCGCCCGTGGTGATGGCGGCGCTGACCTTGGTGTCGGGGGTGTCCCCGCCGGTCTGGAGGTCGTCTTCGCCGTTGGTCTCGCGCCACAGCTGGAACTCGGCCCCGGCGACCGGCTTCTTGGTGTCCGCGTCCACCTTCAGGATCCGCACCTCGCCGTCCGGCTGGTTGTATCCGAAGTCGTAGGTGTGGTTGTCCTGGCCCGCGCTGCCGGTGGTGATGGTGTGCTCGGGATACTCACCGCCGGCCGGGACCTTGCCGTCGCTGTCGATGAAGTCGTTGCTGCCGGCGTCGTTCTGGGTGACGGCCCAGCGGTAGAGCGGTCCGCCCTCCGCGTAGTCGTCGGGGTTGTCGATCTTGATCGTGTACTTGGTGTTGAACTTCAGGCCGTCCTTGACGCTGTCGAAGTAGTACTCGCCACGGCTGGTGGTCGTCGTGGTGGCGACGACAGCGCCGTCCTCGTCGTACAGGTTGACCGTCACGCCCGGAACCGGCTTCTCACCCGGGTCCTGGATACCGTCCTTGTCCACGTCGTACCAGACACGGTTGCCGATCTGGATCGGCGCCTCGTCGCACAGAACCTCCAGGTCGGCCATCGCGCCGCCCTTGCCGAAGCTGCTGTTCTGCACGTTGCCCAGGCCCGGTGCCGCGCCGCCGCCCACCCGGTTCACGAAGAGCGTGCCGCTGACGTAGGTGGTTTCGATCGGGTCGATGCCGGAGGAGGCGATGGTGTCCTCGACCTTGGACAGCGCCACACCGGCGAACGCGGCCTCCCGGTGCCAGGTGGTCCGCCGGTCGCCGGGGTAGAACTCCTTGATCCCGGCGACCGTGGAGTTGTTGGTGCAGCCACCGTTGCCGTCCATCACGAACTTGCCGTCCGCACCCGGGCACGCCCGGTTCAGATCACCGCCCGACATGGCCCGGACGAGGAAGGACCCGGTCGCGTCCCGGTGCGTGATGTCCATGCCCGACTGGTCGGCGAAGCGGTCCCTGAAGCCCAGGATCAGGTCTCCGTCGGTGTCCACGATGATGTCGGCGAGCACCGGCTGCGGGTAGCCGATGCGCCCTCCCCTGCAGGTCTTGGTGCCGTCCTGCTTGTTGCGCCAGTCATCCGACCACGGGTACCAGGTGCTGCCCCCGCAGCCGCCAGTGGCGATGGTGTCGGTGGTCTCACGGGGAAAGTGCAGCGGCTGGTCCATCACGGTGCCGGTGAACGCGCCGCCCGCCGGGTCGAACGTCTTGATGACCGCTCGCATGTCGCCCTGCTTCTGGCTCGACTCGCCCGAGCAGACACCGCCGACGTAGACGACGCCGTCCTGGACGCCAAGGCCGAAGGGGCGCCAGTCACCGGCAGCCGCACACCCCGGGTCGGGAATCGGGTACGACGCCTTGGGGGCGGCCGCGGTGGGCTGGGTGGCGTCGTAGCGGTAGAGCTTGCGGTCCTTCAGATTGACTGTGTACAGGTCCTTGCCGTCCTCGGACACCTCCACGTCGCCCAGCGACTCCTTGGTGACCGCCGGGTTGAACCCGAGGTCCATGTCGGTGTCCATCTGGTGCGGGGTGGTGCCGGCGCCGGGGACGGTCGTGAACGGGGCGGTGTCCCCGCTTTCCGGGTCGGTCACATAGATCGCACCCTGCCCGCCGGGGCCGTAGGCGGAGCCGCGCCGCGCCATCGCGCCCGAGAAGATCCGCTTCTTCTGCTTGCTGTAGCCGATGCCGTACACCGCGCCCGTGGTGGCCTTGTCCGACAGGTCCGTCGTCTGATTCCTGTTCCCGCGCGCGTTGTACGGGAACTTGATGAGGGTTCGTGTGTCGCTGTCCGCCGGACCGCCCTTGTGGTCCTTGCGGAAGCAGGCGGTGACCAGCGTGGCGTTCTTCTGGCAGTAATCCGCCGGGTTCCAGAACGCCGTGGTGACCTCGGCGTCGTGGCCGCCCGAGAGATCGACGAACTCCTCGGTGCTGGACAGATACTCCGGGTCGCCGCCCAGCAGGCCCTCGCGCGAGGCGTGCGCCGAGTACAGCACGCCCGGCTTGGGGTTCATCACCTGGACGCGGTACTTATGGCCCTTGAGCGCCGTGGAGGCCGGCGAGAGGGTGACGGTGCCGTCCGTCCCGGTCGTCCCGGAGATGGTGGTGCCCGCGTCGTCGGTGAGGTTCACCTTCACCTTTCTCATACCGGGCTCAAGGACACGGTCCCAACGGCCGTTCGCGTTGACCTCGCGGACCACTCTGATCTTGACGCTGCCGTCACCGGCCTCGGCAGCCCGCGCCACCGGTGCGGCGCCCATGACCACGCCGGAAGCCAGCAGGGGCAACACCACGCCGAGGGCGCCGGCGCGCAAGGGCATCTGTCTGCTGCGCGAGGCAGCAGGAAGGGCCGTCATCAAAATGTCTCCTGTTCGGGGATACAGGCGGGCGGCTCGCTCCACATGCATGTGGAGTGCTCAGGTTCCTGATTACCCGTCAGATATGTGCGGGGTTCGTTCAGGAGTCGATAAGCACTCACCGAGAGGAGCCTTTTCCTCTGTTCGGCGGCGTTTCCGCGCCACCCGCCACGCTGTACCGCTTAACGCCCAGGTCAATGAGGTGCGGTCAGCCACGGCAGCCATCGCCAGGACCCCTGAGACAACCCCGACAGGCCCCTGACTTCCCCCTGAGATGTGTCAGAACAGTGCAGGCACGCCGTGGAACGGGCCCTGAACTGCGGTCATGGGCAGGACGGCCGCCACCCGTGCACATCGCGTGCACTTCCTGGAGGGCGCGGTGAACCGCGGTGGCACCGCCCAGCGCGAGGGACCTGAACCCTTCGTCCGCTCGGACGGCGACGCAGCCATCACCCGCTGCGCCCTCGTCGACAGCGCGAAGAAGCGGGCGGCTGCCGAGTTGTCAGGCTCGTACGGCAAGTTCGCACAGAGCCAGTCCCACTGCAGGGGCTGCACCACCCTCAAGCCGCCGGGCAGCACCGTCTATCCGATGGCCGACTGGCGGCTCCCCCGGCCGCGCACCGGGCTTCGTGGGTCACACCGCCTCACCCGTGTCCCGCAGGCTCAGGGCCAGGTCGTTGGTGACGGTGAAGAAGGGTTTGGCGCGCGTCTCGCCGCGCACTTCGTGCGGCAGCAGGACAGCAGGGACGACATCGGTCTTCTTGCGGTCGACGATGTCGCCACCGATGCGACCGATCGGAATAGGTGGATTGGTAGGCCCTATCTGGAGGCGCAGGTCCCACAAGTCGTGAGGGTTGCTCCGCCGCGCGAGGGCCCGTGAGTAGGGCAGCCTGAAGGTGAAGTGCTGAGGGCCCTCGGCGAATTGAGTGACGGGGACCGCGAAATCGTATGCCTCTCCCTGTCGCGAGACCGCGACCACCGTCGCAGCGCCCAGAGAGCCAGGGGCTCGGGCCGAGAAGAGCCGTGCGGTGACAGTGGCATGGTCGTCACCGACCAAGACGCTTTCCACTTCCGCGTGTGCGGCGCGCTGCCAGGTACGAAGGGCCAGGAACCCGTCGGTGGTGACATAAGGAAGCCATGCTTTCACCTCACCGTCGGCCATGACGGGGGCCCGGCCGACACTGCGCGACCGTTCTGCCAGCGCACCTACGATGCGCGCCTTCTTGCCCGCCGTCCCGGCTGCGCCCACCACGTAACAGTCCCATCGCCCCTCCACCAGGGCATGCTCGGTCGCACTGAGCGTGATGTGGATGTCGTCCGCATGAGGCGCGGTATCGCTGTCGGGGAGGGGAACACGGATGTGTCGGCCCTTGGGGTCACGGCGCAGGCGGGCCAGGAATTCGAGACGTCCAGGCGGCAGGGACGACCGGTCAAGGCGAATACTGATGCCGCCGTCGGCAGCGGCACGGGCGAAGGCGAGGGGGCGCGCGCCGGGCTTCTGTTCAGGAGACAGCGCCGGTGCGGCCGACGGCTCGCTCGACTCGGTGGCCCTGCCCGGAAGTGCGGACCGAAGGCGACTCCACAGGAGGCCGGGGCGCGTGGCCTTCGCCCAGCGGCGGCGACGTGGGGCGGCGCATTCCTCGAACAAGGTCTCGTAGCGCCGGGCGATGGCCGCAGGTGCGTAGGCCATGGCCCGCTGACGCCCAGCGGCGCCCATACGCGCGCGGAGCGACGCGTCGGCCATGAGCCGATCAAGGGCTACGGCATATCCGTCCACCCCGTCTTCCAGGGGCACCAGAACGCCGTTGGTGTCATCGATGATTTCCGCGGGCCCGTGGGGGCAGTTGGTTGCGACCACAGGGACACCGCAGTGCATGGCCTCGACCATGGTCATGCCGAAGGACTCCATGTCGGAGGAGACGGCGGCGATGGCCCCCTTGGCCCACTCGGTCTCGATCGGGGCGACCGGCCCCATGAGGGATACGCGGTCGTACAGGCCGAGTTCGTCGATCTGGCGTCGCAGCTTGGGCCGCTCCGCGCCACGTCCGTAGAGGCGCAGTGTCCAGGTGGGGTGAACGTGAGCGACTTTCGCGAAGGCGTCGATCAGTCGGTCATAACGCTTGACGCCGGTGAGGCGGCCCGCAGCGACGATGATGTCGGAACTGTGGTCGGAGGGTTCAACAGCGGGCTCGGGCACGCTGTTTGGAATGCACAGGATCCGGCTCGGCACGTCAGGCAGAGCCTGACGGTACTGCGCGGCGTCGGCTTCGGACACGGTCACGAACGCGTCCAGGCGCGCGACCGCCGCATTCTGATGCGCGCGCAGGATGGGGTTGTGCGCGTCCAGACTCAGGTGTTCCTGCCCGATGCGCAGGTAGCGGTCCTGGCCGTCACGGGCAAGGTAGCCGTTGAGGTCGGGGCGGGTGGCGATCACCACGTCGGCGTCGGTCTCGCGCAGCCACTGGCCGATGCGCTCGTCCTGGAGCGCCGTGTAGGGCAGGCGTGCGGAGATCGCTGCGGCACCGGTGTCGGGGAACATCGTGCACGGCCTGCGGGTCAGCGGGTGATCGCCCTCGTAGGTGGGGCTGTCCTCGCGCATGTCGATCAGCGAGGTCAGCCGTATCCGCTCGTCGAAGGAGAGGTCGGGTTCATCCTTCAGCCGGTGAACGCTCACGACTTCGACGTCGTGCCTTGCCACCAGCGCGCGGGACAGGTTCGCGGTGGCGCGGATCGTGCCGCCGATGCCATAGGCATTGTTGATCAGGAAAGCAATTTTCATTCGGGTGCCACGCAAGGAGATTTCTTAACTGTTCTTGTGCTTAAGTTCTTTCGCTTCGGACAACGTGAAAGCGCATCGTCCGTGCAGGCATGCCACAGGAGAGCAGATCAATTCACGCGGTCTCGTATCCGGGTTACGCCGCGGTACTGCGAGTGCATGCTCAAGATCCGGCTCAAGGACCGCGGCGCCGCGAGATTCGTGAGCAGTGTCCAGCACTACTCCCCGCACGCGGCCTGAGGTTTCCTCGGTGGGAGAGAACCTCAGGCCGCACGCTCAGGACCTCCGGGTCGGGCGGGCTGCTACTCCGCCGCCAGCCGCAGGAGGTGGGCCATCATCCGGTGCAGCGTCTCGACATACGTCCGGTACTCCTCCTTGAGTTGCACGTCCCGGTCCGTCGGCGCGGGAACCGCGGCCAGGGTGTCCCGGAGAGTGCCGACCTGGCATGCGAGGGCTTCCAATTTCGGGATGTCGTGGGCGCATAGCTCGCCGCTGTCGACACGTTCCGCATACCCCGCCACATGGGTATCGAGCGAAAGCAACTCGGAACCCCATTCCTGGAATTCCTTGGTCTGTGGGCGGCTGGGATAAGGCATGGCACGGAAGATACTGAAGGCGCGCTTGTACTCAAGCGTGCCGTGCCATCTCATACATGAACTCCCGAAATATCTAGAACCGCTGGTGGAACGTCGCAGCCCGAAGGACCTCGTGACAGGCATGGCCGAGCGCCCGCGGAAAAGGGAGCACCCGGTCCGGACGCACTTCTGAGGACCGCTCACGGGCGTCAACTCGGTTGCCTGTGCGGGCGGGTGGGCATCTGAAGGCACTCGCGCCGTCGATAGCAGAACGGATTACGTCTGCGTACGGAGGTGCCTTCTACATACCCCACCCCTAAGAACTGGCAACCGAGAAAAGCCCTCAAAAAGTATGAACCGCCTTAGAAACATATGAGGCGAAGGTGAGGAAATCCAGGCGTCAAAATGCGCTAACTGCCTATATAGGTCATAGCTACTGTGGGGTGACGCACGGTTGTGCCGCCGGAGATCTCGATCATGCAACGACCGCAGTTGCAAACGTGCAGTGCGAGAGTCATGGAGGGTGAGCCGGAGCTGATGGTGGCTCAACTGTTCAGCTGGGCCCGCAGCCACGCATCGACCTCGCCCCCATGCGCGACCACCATGGCGCGTGCCGTGTCCGCGGCACGGCACCATGAGGACGCGGAAGAAGCGAGTGCGCTCGAAGGTGTCCTCTTCCTGATAGTCACGCCAAGCCGGCGCGCGGAACGTCCGTGACGACGGGCCCTCCAAGAATCACCGCCACCGTGTCGTTGCCTGCAGCGAAAGCGAGGTCGCGAGGGATGACCTCCTCGGGGTCGCCCGGCGTCTGAATGGCAACCAAGTACTCACCGAGGCACGCCAGTTGATCGGCTGTGATCCGGATGTGGGCAGCGCCGGTCGGCGCGCGGCCGGACGAGTTGAACCCCGATCTGCCGCAACCGGCCGATTCCACCGCCGCCGTCAACACCAGTCGCACACCGCCCGCGGCTACTTCGGCGGCCCCCACACGTCAGCTACACCGTCGGACGAGACCCTCGGGTATAGCTCCTGGCTCGACACACGCTGAGAGTGTGGTGGGGGACGTAGCGCGGATGGAGCCGTAACCCCTCTCTTCCAATGGATCGGATCTGATCAGTACTCAGCATCCATGCCTGCTCTGGGAGCATCGGCCCCATTGCAACTGGCTCGAACCAGGGCCGCCAACTGCCTCGGCCGACTCGCGCCGACCCTCAGCTCACGACGCAACGACTCAGCCGACACCGGGCGCTGGTGCAACTCGCGATGCCGAGCATCCACTTGACGGGCCCGCACTAGCAATGGATCACTGCCGAAATCCCGCTCACCGCCACCAGCCCCACCACGGTCTTCCTGACATTTGGCGGTGCCCCCCGTCCCTGACACCGGCCGGTGGGCCAGCAACTCGACGGCAAGCAGAAGAGCGACCGGCGGCCACCCCGCCACCAAAACTGACCTCCAGGCGAGCTCCGGTGCAGCGGCGATGTTGGCCGCCAGGGACGCGGCAATGCCCAGCAGGAAACTCAGCCACATCATGACATTGGTCCGTCGCCCACGGCTTCCGCCTGGATGCTTCAGCAGACCCGCCGTCGCCAAGAGAAGCAGCCCGTCGACCGACAACGGCCACAACGTAGCGCTCACCGGATCCGCCCCGCCCTGCCGGGCGAACTCACGCTGATGCACATACGACGCGTACGCCGCCACAGCTGCGACGACCACGCCGCCGATTCGGCGGATCCACAGGTCGGATGCCGACGTGCGGTGCGGTTGAACTTGCGCGGCGCCCCCGGGAAACGCGCCCGTCACAGCCACCCCCTCCCCCGCGCTGCTCGGTGCGCGCCGACGGCCCAGGGCAGGTGATCCGGCAGCCAGGCCAGTGCACATCCCGTGCACACTTGCGCGGGAATTCCCGGGAACTTCCAGGCAGATGCGGGAAGTACGACCAGACCGGTGTTCTCCGCGCCAGAAGGGATGCCCAGGTCAGTGAGGTGCGGCCAGCCACGGCAGTCATCGCCAGGACCCCTGAGACAACCCCGACAGGCCCCTGACTTCCCCCTGAGATGTGTCAGGTTTCTTTGACAGGGCCCGCGCGGGAGCTGTCAGCTATTCATGACAGGTAAGCGAACGGGAGCGGGCAGGAGGCTGCGGCGACGTGACTGAAGAGATGGTGACGGTGGCCGCCGGGGGCGCCGAAGACCTGGTGGGGGCCGTCGGGGCGGGCGGGTTCTTCCTGCTGTCGATCGTGGTCGTGTGGCAGATCGCCGCCACCTGGCGGGCCCGGCTGCTCGCGGCACGCGAGGAGCAGTACAAGAAGCTCGCCCTGAAGTACGCGCAACTCCTGGAGGACAACGTGGAGTTGCACCGGCGCTCGGTCGAGGACCTGAAGCAGACCCGCGAGGAGCTGGCACGAACCCGGCACTCTGTGGGCGCGATGGAGAAGATGATGCGGGAGATCGACTAGGGGCTGCCCGGTGGGTCACACTCGGCCAGGCCCCGATCACGCGGCCGGAACCTCTCCCCTGAACTCGTCCGGCAAGGCTCTTGCCCCTGGCTCATGCCTGCGGTGAAGTGGTCCTGGTGGGAGCGGGAGAAAACGGGACGGAGGGAGGAGGCGGGGCCGACGTGTCCGACGCCAGAATCCTCATCGTCGACGACCACGAGGACAACCTCTTCGCCCTGGAGAGCACCCTCGCGCCGCTCGGCTGCCGCATGGAGCGGGCGAGCAGCGGCGACCAGGCCCTCAAGGCGGTGCTCCGGGGCGGACTGCAGCTCGTCCTGCTCGACGTGGTGATGCCCCAGGTCAGCGGCTTGGACGTGGTGCGCTACATGAACCGTCTGGAGCAGACCCAGGACATCCCGGTCGTCTTGCTCACCGGTCTCGGCCATGACATCGGCCTGGCCGCGACCGCCTACGACCTCGGCGTGGCCGACTTCATCGTGAAGCCGATCGACCCGTGGCTGCTGCGCACGAAGGTCCGCTATCTGCTGCGCGTCCAGGAGCGACTGCGCTGTCTGGAGGGCCAGTTGCTCGCCCTGCGCTCGGACGCCGCCGCGCAGCACGAGCACCACGTGCCCGAACAGCGCCCCCGCGCGCGCCGCCCCCGGCGCCCGGAGGAGACACCGACGTAAGCGGTGTGAGTGGCGGCCGCCGCCGGGGGAGAACCCACCGCCGACGACGGCCGCGGGCGCGTAGCCGCGGTTCCCCTTCACGCGGCCCTCGCGCACACCGTCCCCTCCGGCACTCGAGGCTGCGGGAGTGCCCCGATGACCAGGCCGGGAGGACGAAGGGCCGGAGCCGTGCCGTCGGCGTATGCACGACTCCGGCCGCCCGGAAAGCGGGCTGCCTCGTCGGCCCGGGGTCCGGGGGCCACGTCCGCGTCCCGCGCGTGCCCCGCGCGGGATCGCGTCAACTGCGTTTGCTGTCAGCTACGTTCACTACGGTCCTGTGTTCGAAGCGTACGGCCTGGCGGGAGCGGGTGAAAGACCGTGTGTTCCGGCCACGGCGGCCTGTGCCCGCCGCTCCGTGGCCGGACGGTAGCCTCGCGCTCATGTTCGTTATGGAATTGACCTACACCGCACCCGTCGAGCGCGTGGACGCCGCGCTCGCCGCCCATGTCGCCTGGCTCGACGAGCTCTACGCGAACGGGACCGTCCTCGCCTCCGGCCGCAAGAACCCCCGCGACGGCGGGATCATCCTGGCCGTCGGGGACGACCGCGCGGCCATCGAGAAGATCGCCGCGGGCGACCCCTTCGTGACCGCCGGGGTCTGCGAGTACCGCATCACGGAGTTCATCGCGACGAAGACCGCCCCCGAACTGGCCGGGTACCGGCAGCAGTTGCCCGCGTAGGGGCGCCCTCGGCGGAGGCGGGGCGGGGTCAGCGCGTACCGTCGGCCTCCAGGCGCGCGACCCGGCCCTTCTCGCCGGCCGCCCAGCAGCCCCGCCCACGCGGGCCCGCGCAGTCGGCCGTGTCGTACGAGCCGGTGTCGACGGTCCGCCAGGTGCGGCCGCCGTCGGCGGTGACGTCCGTACCGGTCGGTCCGACCGCGAGGGCCGTGGCCCGGGTGCCGGGGAGCCAGACGACGCCGGAGCGGTAGGCGGGCGGGGGGTGCGCGGCCGTGTGCCAGGTGCGGCCGCCGTCCCGGCTCAGCGCCGCCGCGTCCGGGGACGCCTGGTCGGGCCGGTAGTCGCCGCCGACCGCGAGCCCCTGCACGGCGCGGCCCCGCTCGCGGAAGGCGAGGGCGAAGACGCCGCGAGCCGGGTCGCCCGCCGGGATCGGCGCTTTCGCGGCGCTCCAGGTCAGCCCCCGGTCGGCGGAGTGCAGCACGCGCGCGTGCGCGGCTCCCCCGGTGGCCAGCCAGACGTCACGCGGTCCGGAGCTGACCAGGCACTGGCCGCTCGCCGCGAAGCTCGCCTCGCCCTCCTGCGCGGCCGGCATGCCCTTGTTCGGCAGCACCTTCCAGGAGCGGCCGCCGTCCGCGGTGGCCAGGATGCGGTACTTGCCGTCGACGGGATCGCTCATCGCCAGGCCGTGGCGGCGGTCGAAGAAGGTCATGCAGTCGTAGAACGCCTTCGGGTCGGCGTTGCGGAAGGACTCCGTCCAGGTCTTGCCGCCGTCCGCCGTGCGGTAGATCCGGGACGCCTCGCCCTCGCCGATCGACAGCGCCACCGCATGGCGCGCGTCGTACGCCTCGATGTCGCGGAATTCCACGTTCGAGGCACCCGGGGGCGACACATCACGCCAGTTGGTGCCGCCGTCCGTGGTCCGCAGGACCGTGCCCTTCGTCCCGGCGAGCCACGCCGTGGAGCGGCCCACCGCGGCCAGCCCCCGGAAGCGGGCGTCGGTACCGGTCTTCTTGAGGGCCCAGTGCGCCCCGTGGTGTCCGTGGGCGGACCCCTGGTGTTCCTGGCCGGCCCCCCGCGCCTCCCCCGGCCCACCGGCCGCGCCAGGCGCCGCCTGCGCGGGGAGCGCCGCCGCGAGGGCCACCGCCCCGAACGCCGCCGCCCACAGTCCCACCCGTACCTTGCGTCGCGTCTTCCCCATGCCCCTCATGGCGCGCGAAGCTAGCCCACCCGGCGGGCCGCGTCCAGATGGCCGGATGGCACCCGGGCGCGAACCGTCCGGCCCCTGGCGGCGTCTGTCGGTATGTGCCCGGGGGGAGGGTGCGGCAGCACTGTTTCACCATCGGTGACACAGGTCACTCGGTTCTCGCGTGCACGGATTCCGCTTTTCCTACGTCTATGAAAGTGCCAGGTCCAGCCGTCACCTAAGGGAGCAGGCGTTGTCCACCGTCATTGAGCAAGCCGTTGAGGCCCGCCTGGTCGCCGCCGCGCCACGGATGCCCACCATTCCCGCGACCCTGCACTACGCGCAGTCGGACCCGTACGCGGTCCGCATGAGCTTCCCCGCTCCCGCCACCCTCGAGGGCATCGAGGTGTACTGGACCTTCGCCCGCGAACTGCTCGTCCACGGGGTGGAGCAGCCGGTCGGCGACGGGGACGTGCGCGTGCGCCCGTACGGATTCGACCGCACGGTCGTGGAGTTCCACGCCCCCGAGGGCACGGCCATCGTGCACATCCGCACCGGCGACCTGCGCCGCTTCCTGCACCGCACCCTGGCCCTCGTTCCGGGGGGCCAGGAGCATCTGCACGTGGACCTGGACGGGCACCTGGCCGACCTGATGCGGGACGCGTGCTGAGGCACGCCCGGACGACGACCGCGCACGACCGCTGAGGCACGCCCGGACCACGACCGCGCACGACCGCTGAGGCACGGCTGACACACGGCACCCGCCGCGGGGGGTCAGCCGCCCCCTCCGCCGCCGGAGTCCCGAGCCGCCGACCGCGCCGCAAGTGCCCGCTTCAGCGCCTTGCGCAGATTCGCCAGCGCCTCCGGCAGCCCGGCCCGCTCCGCACCCGCGCGGGCGGCGAGCTCCTCGAGCCGCTCCTTGTACCGCCAGTGGTCCAGGCCCCGCACGAGCGTCCGGATCGCTCCCGTGGACGCGATGACCACGAGTGCCGCGTCGTCCACCGGCACCGCGTCGACCCCTTCGGAGCCCCCTTCGGACCGGCGCAGGACGGCGAGCGCCTCCCCCTGCAGCAGTTCCACGTAGCCCGCCCGCTCCAGCTCGTGGCGGCGCCCGGGGAAGACGCCGAGCCGCTTCACTCGGACCACCCGCAGATATCCCCCGGCCACCAGGCCGTCGCGGACCGCCTCCAGCGTCGCCCTGGACCGATGGGTCATCCAGGGCCGCCATCCCTTCGGGCGTGACTCCTCGATGAGCTCCATCAGCTCGTCGAGCACCGGGTCTCCCGTGCGGGCGCCGAGGACCGGAGTGACGATGCCGTTCACCTCCGCTATGAAGCCGCGCTGGGCGAGCTCCGCGAGAGCGCAGGCGCGCACCACCACGTCGAGGTCCATGCTCGCGCTGACCCTCCCCTTCGCCGGGTTCGCGGCGAGCAGATAGAGCCGCGCGGGCAGCGAGAGCGAGCCGTAGGGCATGGAACCTCCTGCGTGGGCCGGTGGTCAGGACCGGCGGCCACACTATTGCGTTGACGGCGGCGGCCGGTCCCCCCTACGCTGTACAGCGGTTCTGTTGCCGTCGATAGGAGAAGGACGTTGCTCGTCTGAGGTCAGTGGACACCGCGTTGCGCAGCCCTCTTCGCTGCGTGCGTTGCGTGTGACCTCGGCATTCGAGCCGTCCCCCGGCGCAGGGCCTTCTTTCTTTTCCCGGATCCTCCGGCCCCTGCCCGCGGTGTCCCCACGCGTTGCCCTTGATCGCACCGACGCAACCGCGAGGCCCGTATGTCTACCCACCCCACCTCTCTCTCCTGCACGTCGCTCGACTTCTCCTGGCCGGACGGCACCCCTGTCTTCGAGGGGCTGCAGGTCGCCTTCGGCCCCGGCAGGACCGGTCTCATCGGTGTCAACGGCTCAGGGAAGTCAACCCTGTTGAAGCTGCTCGCCGGGGAGCTCGTGCCCGCCGAGGGCGCCGTGAAGGCCATGGGCGAGGTCGGCCATCTGCCGCAGAACGTCACGCTCGACACGGCCGTACGCGTGGACGAGGCGCTCGGCATCGCCGGGGCCCGCGCCGCGCTGCACGCCATCGAGGCGGGCGACGCGAGCGAGGCGAACTTCACCGCCGTCGGCGACGACTGGGACGTCGAGGAGCGCGCGCTCGCGACCCTCGGCGAACTCGGCCTCGGCGCCCTGGACCTGGACCGCACCATCGGCGAGGTCTCGGGCGGCGAGTCGGTGCTGCTCCGCCTGGCCGCGCTGCTGCTGCGGCGGCCCGACGTGCTCCTGCTCGACGAGCCGACCAACAACCTCGACCTGTACGCGCGCCGGCACCTGTACGCCGCCGTCGAAGCCTTCCCGGGCATCCTGGTCGTGGTCAGCCACGACCGTGAACTCCTGGACCGGGTCGACCACATCGCCGATCTCCGCGACGGCGAGGTCACCTGGTACGGCGGGAACTTCTCCGCGTACGAGGAGGTGCTCGCCGCCGAACAGGAGGCGGCCGAGCGGATGGTGCGGGTCGCCGAGTCCGATCTGAAGAAGCAGAAGCGCGAACTGGCCGATGCCCAGGTCAAGTTGGCCCGCCGCAAGCGGTACGGCCAGAAGATGTGGGACCAGAAGCGCGAGCCGAAGATCGTCATGGGTGCCCGCAAGCGGGCCGCCCAGGAGTCGGCGGGCAAGCACCGCATCATGCACCAGGAGAAGCTCGCCGAGGCGAAGGAGCGATTGGACGACGCCGTCGAGGCGGTGCGGGACGACGACGAGATCCGCGTCGACCTGCCGCACACGCTGGTCCACCCGGGCCGCCACGTGCTCACCCTCAGGGAGCTCTCGCTGCGCTACGGGGCGCGCGTGGACGGCGAGTTCTGGCTGCGCGGACCCGAGCGGGTCGCGCTGATCGGCCGCAACGGAGCGGGCAAGACGACGCTCCTGCGCACCATCGCGGGCGAGCTCGAACCGGTCGAGGGCGTGGCCGAGGCACATGTGCCCCTGCGGTTCCTGCCGCAGCGGCTCGATGTGCTCGACCCGGAGCTGACCGTCGCCGAGAACGTGGCGCGGTTCGCCCCCGAGGCCACCTACAACCGGATCCGGGCGCGCCTGGCCCGCTTCCTGTTCAAGGGGGCGCGGGCCGACCAGCGGGCCGGGACCCTGTCGGGCGGCGAGCGGTTCCGCGCGGCGCTGGCGGCGCTGCTGCTCGCGGAGCCCGCGCCGCAGCTGCTCATGCTCGACGAGCCGACGAACAACCTCGACATGGCCAGCGTGAAGCAGCTGTCGTCCGCCCTGGAGTCCTACGAGGGCGCACTGATCGTGGCCAGCCACGACATGCCGTTCCTGGAGTCCATCGGCATCACGCGGTGGCTGCTGCTCGACGGGGAGGTGAAGGAGATCAGCCAGGAGGAGACGAGGGAGATCACTCGGTAAAACACGACAGAAGCTGTCTGGTATGCCGGTTAGCTTCGCGTGTATGCACCAGGACATCCATGGATACATCACCCTCGCCGGAGCCCGGGAGAACAACCTCCAAGAAGTGAGCCTGCGCATCCCGAAGGGCCGTCTCACGGTCTTCACCGGGGTGTCGGGCTCGGGGAAGTCGTCGGTCGTCTTCGACACGATCGCGGTCGAGTCGCAGCGCCAGCTCAACGAGACGTTCACGTGGTTCGTGCGCAACAGGCTGCCCAAGTACGAGCGGCCGCACGCGGACGCCATCGAGGACCTGGCGCCCGCGATCGTCGTCGACCAGAAGCCGATCGGCGGCCACTCCCGCTCCACGGTCGGCACGATGACCGACATCTACGGAGTGATCCGGGTGCTGTTCTCGCGGTACGGAACGCCGAGCGCGGGCGGGGCGACGGCGTACTCGTTCAACGACCCGAGCGGCATGTGCCCGGAGTGCGACGGGCTCGGCAGGACGGTCCGGCCCGACTACGACCGCATCCTCGACCCCGCCAGGTCCCTGGCGGACGGCGCGATCCTGTTCCCGCCGTTCGCCGCGGGGACCTGGCAGGGCCAGACGTACACCAACACCACCGACCTGGACACCCACAAGCCGGTGGGTGAATTCACCGCCGCGGAGCGGGAGTTCCTGCTCCGCGGCGGCGGAAGGGGAAAGGCGGCCGGCAAGGTCAACGTCGACAACACCGGCGGCTCCCGGGACATCGACTACGAGGGGCTCGCCGACCGCTTCGAGCGGCTCTACCTCAACCGCGACCTGTCGACGCTCGCGCAGAGGACCCGGGACATGGTGCACGGCTTCCTGGTGGAGGGCCGCTGCCCGGCGTGCGGGGGCGCGCGCCTGAACGCCGCCGCGCTCGCCGCGCGCATCGACGGGCTCGGCATCGCCGACCACTCGCGGATGGAGGTCACCGACCTCATCCGGGTGCTCGGGCGGATCGACGACCCGGTGGCGGGCCCGATCGCGGCCGCCGCCGTGACCGCTCTCGAACGCATCGAGGCCATCGGGCTCGGCTATCTCAGCCTGGACCGGGAGACGTCCACGCTCTCCGGCGGCGAGGGCCAACGGCTCAAGATGGTGCGGCACCTGGGCTCCAGCCTGACCGGCATGACGTACATCTTCGACGAGCCGAGCGTCGGGCTGCACCCGCGCGACGTGGGCCGCCTGAACGACCTGCTGCTGCGCCTGCGCGACAAGGGCAACACCGTGCTGGTCGTCGAGCACGACCCGGATGTGATCGCGGTGGCCGACCACGTCGTGGACATGGGTCCGGCGGCGGGCGCGGGCGGCGGGCACGTCGTCTTCGAGGGCACGCCGGACGAGCTGCGCGGCGCGGACACGCTCACCGGGCGCGGGCTGCGGCGCACCACGGGCGTCAAGGCCCGCCCGCGCGAGGCCACCGGCGGCCGCTGGGTGAAGGGCGCGGATCTGCACAACCTCAAGGAGGTGAGCGTCCGGGTGCCGACCGGCGTGCTCACGGCGGTGACGGGCGTCGCGGGCTCCGGCAAGAGCACCCTCGTGTCCCGCGCCTTCGTCGGGGCCCACCCGGACGCGGTGGTGGTCGACCAGTCGTCGATCGGCATCTCGGGCCGGTCCACCCCGGCGACGTATCTCGGAATCATGGACACCGTGCGGAAGGTGTTCGCGAAGGAGACCGGCACGCGGGCGGGGCTGTTCAGCTTCAACTCCCATGGCGCGTGCGAGCGTTGCCAGGGGCGCGGGATCATCTACAGCGACCTGGCGTTCATGGACCCGGTCACCACGACCTGCGAGGCGTGCGAGGGCCGCCGCTTCAAGGAGGAGGTGCGCGCGCTGACCGTGCGCGGGCGCTCCGTCGTGGACGTCCTGGAGATGACGGCCGGGCAGGCGCTCGACTTCTTCGCCGAGCTGGGCGACGCGTCCGTACGGCGGCGGCTGCGCGCGCTGCGGGACGTGGGCCTGACGTACCTCACGCTCGGCCAGCCCCTGAGCACCCTCTCCGGCGGCGAGCGCCAGCGCATCAAGCTCGCCACCCAACTGCACCGCACGGGCGCGACGTACGTCCTGGACGAGCCGACCACGGGGCTGCACATGACGGACGTGGACGGGCTGCTCGCGATGCTGGACCGGCTGGTCGACGCGGGCAACACGGTGCTCGTCGTCGAGCACAACCTGGAGGTCGTCAAGCACGCGGACTGGGTGATCGACCTGGGTCCGGAGGGCGGCAGGGACGGCGGCCGGATCGTGTTCGAGGGGACCCCGGCCCAACTGGCCGAGGCGGAGGGCTCGTTCACGGCGGAGCATCTACGGCGCGATCTCGGCCGGGGCACGGCGCGCGCCGCGTGACCGGGGCGTCGCGCTCCGCATGAAGCGCGGGCCGACGGGGTACGGGCGTGCCCGTACGCCCCGCTCCTCCCCTCGCTCACATCGCCCCCATCGCCCCCGTCGAGACGGAGACCGCCCGTGCCCAGTCAGAAGGCCCTCGTCCGCCGCCCGGGACCCCGTCTCCCCGAGGGCCTGGTGACCCACCTCGAACGCACTCCCGTCGACGTCGGCCGGGCGTTCACCCAATGGGAGGGTTACGTCGGGGCGTTGCGGGCGCACGGCTGGGAGACCGTCGAGGTGGAGCCCGCCGACGACTGCCCGGACGCCGTGTTCGTGGAGGACGCGGTGGTGATGTTCCGGAACGTGGCGCTCATCGCCCGCTCCGGCGCCGAACCCCGGCGGGGCGAGGCGGCGGCGGTGGAGGAGACCGTGGGCCGTCTCGGCTGCTCGGTCAACTGGATCTGGGAGCCCGGGACGCTGGACGGCGGCGACGTCCTGAAGATCGGCGACACCCTGTACGTCGGGCAGGGCGGCCGGACGAACGGCGCCGGGATCCGCCAGCTCCGCGCCGTCTTCGAGCCGCTCGGCGCCCGGATCGTGACCGTACCCGTGAGTACGGTCCTGCACCTGAAGTCGGCGGTGACGGCGCTGCCGGACGGGACGGTGATCGGCTACGCACCCCTCGTCGACGCCCCGTCCCTGTTCCCCCGCTTCCTGCCGGTCCCGGAGGAGGCGGGCTCGCACGTGGTGCTGCTCGGCGGCGGCCGGCTGCTGCTCTCGGCGAGCGCGCCGAAGAGCGCGGAGCTGTTCGCGGACCTCGGATATGAGCCGGTTGTGGTGGACATCGGCGAGTTCGAGAAGCTCGAAGGCTGTGTGACCTGTCTCTCAGTCCGGCTCAGAGAGCTCTACGTGTGACCGGGACCCTTTATCGGGGGCTTAACCTACGGCAACGTAACCTACGTGGCCGTAGGTAAGCCGTGCGTACCCGCTCGTGCGCGCGGCGGCGCTCCTGCGCCTGCCGAGCAAGAACTCCCGTCCCCCTGGAGCCCCCGTGACGATCACCTCCGCCCATCTCTCCGCCGCGGACAGCTGGACCGACGCCCGGTTGCTGTACGCGCTGGAAGAAGTGGTCGAGAAGGAGCTCAACCGGCATCTGAAGATCGCCAAGGACTGGATGCCGCACGAGTACGTTCCGTTCTCCGACGCCCGTAACTTCCCCGGCCAGTTCGAGGACGGTGTCGCCTGGGAGAAGGAGCAGTCCCAGGTCACCGAGATCGGCCGGGTCGCCCTCGTCGTCAACCTCCTGACCGAGGACAACCTGCCCAGCTACCACCACGAGATCGCCACGCTCTTCGGGCGCGACGGCGCCTGGGGCACGTGGGTGCACCGCTGGACGGCCGAGGAGGGCCGCCACGGCATCGTGATGCGCGACTACCTGCTCGCCTCGCGCGCGGTCGACCCCGACAAGCTCGAAGCCTTCCGCATGTCGCACATGAGCGAGGGCTTCGAGTCGGACAACCGCCACTCGATGCTGCACTCGATCGCGTACGTCGCCTTCCAGGAGCTCGCGACCCGCATCTCGCACCGCAACACCGGTCACCAGTCGGGCGACCCCGTCTGCGACCGGATGCTGGCGCGCATCGCGACCGACGAGAACCTGCACATGGTCTTCTACCGGAACCTCCTGAAGTCCGCCTTCGAGCTCGCGCCCGACCTCACGATGCAGGCCGTGCGCGACGTGGTCGTCGACTTCCGCATGCCGGGCCACGGCATACCGGGATTCGAGCGGGCGGCGGCGCAGATGGCGATCGGCGAGGTCTACAACCTCCGCATCCACCACGACGACGTGCTGCAGCCGGTTCTCCGCTTCCTGAAGGTCATGGAGATCGACGGCCTGGGTCCCGAGGGGCGGCAGGCCCAGGAGGAACTCGGCCTCTTCATGGGTGGCTTGGACGCCGAGGCGTCGAAGTTCGACGAGCGTCTCGCGGCGCGGAAGGCGCGGATGGCCGCGCGCAAGGCGTAGAGCGCAGCCCTTTCCCCGGCCCCGCCCCTTCTCGGAGGGGTGGGGCTGTCGCCTTGTCGAGGGGGCGGGGCTGCCGCCTTGTCGAGGGGGGCGGGGCGGCTGGATTCGAACCAGCGTGTTCCGGTTTTGGAGACCGGCGCGCCTGCCTCTGCGCTACGGCCCCGCCCTTGCCGCAGACCCTAACCGGTCGGTCCTGGCCGGTCGTTGCCGGCCGGTCGTTGCCGACCGGTCTTTCCTGGCCGCTCAGCGGTGGACGCTGCGCACGGCCGCCACGTCCGCGGGGACCGCCGGAGCCGGGACGTCCGCGCTGAAGGCGGCCAGGCGGCGCTTGATGCTGGCCGCGACGCCCTGCCCGAGCACGAACCGGGTGGGTGTGACGGCCCGTTCCGCCGTGTCGAGGAGCCGGTGCGCCCCGCGACTGCGCAGGCCGGTGTGCGTGAGGACCAGGTGCGCCAGGCGGTGCTCACCGGCGGCGAGCGCCTCGGCGACGGCGGCGGCCGCCCCCGCGTCGACGTGGTTGTCGCGGGCGCCGAGCACCTGGGCGGCGCGGACCCGCCCCAGGTCGAGGAGTTCGGCCCCCGCCGCCGTGGCGGCCTGGGTGAGGCGGGCGGCGGCGCGCGGCCCGATGCCGTTGCTCGCGACGGAGAGGCGGCCGAGCGCGGCGTGCGGCGCACGCGCCAGCCCCTCGGCGAGCAGCAGCGCCCCGCCGTCCCCCAACTGCGCCGCCGATACGTAGAGTTCGGACACCGCGCCCGCGGCGATCAGCTCCGCGAGCGGCGCGGCCCCGGCCACGCCGAGCGGGTTGCCGCCGAGGAAGAGCCGCTCCACGCGCCGCCCGCCGTCGGCGGCGGCGAGCAGCGCGTCGGCGAGGACGGCGAGCCCGGCCGCGTCGAGGCCCGTCTGGACGAGGTCGAGCGTGCGCAACGTCCGTGCGGCGTCGACGAGTCGGGCCGCCGCCCGGCCGCCGTCCGCGCCCAAGGGGTTGCGCTTGAGCCAGACGCCGGTGACAACCTGCGGGGAGGCCCGCAGCTGGTCCGCGATGCGGCAGGCGCCGCCCGCCGTGATGTTGTTGCAGCCGAGGTAGAGCGTCTCGACGCCCCGCACGCCGGTGACCGCGGCGGCGCCCTCGTCGCCGAGGGCGTCGGTGCCGAGCAGCAAGTGCCGTACGGCGAAGTGCTCTTCGGGCTTCCTCCGCCCTGATTCAGGCCCCTGCCCCGCGTCAGGACCACGCCCCGCGCCATGCCCCCGCCCCGCGTCACGCTCCCGCCCCGCGTCACGGAGCGCGGCGGCGACCCGCGCGGCCCCCTCCGCGCCGAGGGCCTGCTTGCACAGGTCGAGCCGCCCGTCCGGCAGGGCGGTGCCCGCGGTGAAGTCGAGCCGCTCCCCCACCGGCCGGCCCCCGCGCAGCCAGTCGAGCAGCGGCTCCAGGTCGGCACCCGGGCGGGGCACGACGCGGGGCACCCCGGCGAAGCCCCCGCCCTGCGGCGATCCATCGTTCACCACGCCGCCTCCCGATAGTCCTTGAGGAACACTCCCGACACCGGCGCCCCCGCCTCGCCCCGCACGATCGGGTCGTACACGCGGGCCGCGCCGTCCACGACGTCGAGGGGGGTGCGGAAGCCCGCCCGCGCGATCCGGTCGCGCCTTGGCTCCGGGTTCTCGTCGGTGATCCAGCCCGTGTCGACGGCGCACATGTGGACCCCCTGTGCGGCGAGTTCGGCGGCGCTGGTGCGGGTCAGCATGTTCAGGGCGGCCTTGGCCATGTTCGTGTGCGGGTGTCCGGCCGTCTTGTTGCGCACCGCGAAGCGGCCCTCCACGGCGGTCACGTTCACGACGTAGCGGCGGGGGTGCGGGGACGCCAGCAGGAGCGGGAGGAGGCGGTCGCAGAGCAGTGCGGGGGCGAGCGCGTTGACGAGCTGGGTCTCCAGGACCTCCGCCGGGTCGAGCTCGCCGAGCCGGGCCGACCAGGAGTTCCGCGGTGCGGGGTCGGGCAGCAGGCCCGCCTCGTCGGCCTCGCGCAGGACGAGGGCGAGCGCTCCCTGGTGGGCGGCGGGTGCCGTGCCCGTGAGCTCGGCCATGGGGCGGAAGCCCGGCGCGCCGCGCGCCCCGGCGGGCAGTTCGCGTGCCTCTCCGGAGGCCAGGAGCGCATAGGACTCGGGCGGCCGTCGCACCGTCTGCGCCGCGTTGTTCACGAGAATGTCCAGCGGTTCGCCCGAGCTCCTCAACTCGGCGCACAAGCCGAGGACTTGGCGGGGGTCGCGCAGGTCCACCGCCAGGATCGTCAGGCGGTGCAGCCAGCGCTCGCTGCCCGGCTCCGCGCGGAAGCGGCGCAGCGTGTCGTGCGGGAAGCGGCTGGTCACGAGGAGCTCCGCGCCGTCGCGCAGCATCATCAGGGCGAGCTGGAAGCCGATCTTGACGCGGCCGCCGGTGAGCAGGGCTCGGCGCCCGGTGAGGTCGGTCGTCAGGGCGCGCATGGCACGGTTGTCGCTCGCACAGTCGGGACAGAGCCGGTGGTAGAAGGCGTCGACCTGTCGATAGGAGGACTTGCAGACATAGCAGGGGCGGGGGCGGCGGAACTCGCGCCCGGGTGGGGCTCCGGGCCCGCTCCCGGCTCCGCCTCCGCGCTCGCCGTCGATGCTCGCCCCCGACGTCGGGGGCGGCGTCGGGGGCGGCACCTGAAGCGGCGCGTCCGGGCGGCGGTCGTGCGCTCCCGTCGCGGTCGCGGCCATCACCGCCGCGTCGGCCGCCGACAGTTCGGCTCCCCGCGCCTTGCGCCGTCGCAGACGCCCGTCCCGGGCGAAGGACGCGGCGACCTGCTCGGCGCGCAGCCGCACGGGGTCGTCGACGGGCAGCGCCCGCAAGGCGCCGACGGTGCGGTGGAAGGCGGCGAGCTCCTCGTCGGTGACACGGCCGGTGTGTACGGCCCCATCGGGCACGGCGGCCCCGGCGCCCGCGTCGGCCTTCGAGCCCGCGCCACCTTCGACGCCCGCGTCGTCCCGCAAGCCCGCCCCGGACTCGACGGCCGCCCCCGCCTCGACTCGCACGCCGGCCCTCTCGACTCCTCCGGCCCTGCCCGACTCGCCGATCCCGCCCATGAGTTACCCGTACGTCCCCGTGTTCCGACTTCTCCGTGCCCAGCGCGCCCGCGCCCCGCACGCTCCGTGGTCCCGACCGGATTCGAACCGGCGTATCCGCCCTGGCAAGGCGGCGAGTCTGCCTCTGCTCTACGGGACACCCACACGCACCACGAGGGCGCGCCCCCGGATCGTATACGTCGTCCGCCCGTCCGGTCGCACCGATTTACGAGCGGTGCCCCCGGTGCCATGTTGGGCCCAGGGGGTGGAACCCATGGCGCAGACCCACGAGTGGATGTTCTACGAGGTCATGTGGCGCGGCTGGGCGGGCAGGGCGCGGGTGCCCTATCCGGTTCCGTGGTGGGCCCAGCAGGCGTTCCGGCGGTGGAGCGACGACTTCGACGCCGGCACGTACGACTCCAAGGAGGCGGCGTTCGCCTCGAACGCGCTGTACCGGTACTGGCACATGGTCGGGGTGAAGGACCACCGGCAGGAGTCCCTGATCGGGCAGGCGGGCGAGATCGAGCCGGTCTACGACAAGTACTGTCTGTCCTTCTTCCTCTTCGACCCGGCGACGGGCGCCCTGCATCTGCCGCAGCTCCTGGACGGCGGTGAGGTCGCCCAGCGCGTGGAGGCGGCGCATCTGCCCGTGGTCCTGACGACGTTCCGCACCGCGGACGGCGTGGAGTTCGTGCAGCGCACCTTCGGGACCGCGATCGGGGCGCGGCAGCGGGACCTCGTGGTGACGCGGCTCACCGTGGGCAGCCCGAGCGGGCAGCCGCGCGAGGGCCTGCTGTGTGCGGCCGTCATGCCCGCGGGGCCGAGCGGCTTCCAGCGGCACGACCGCAACGGGCGGGAGATCACCGACCGGCGGCTCACCTATCTGCGGCATCTGACGCAGGAGGCGCGGGTGGAGACCAACAGTGGCTGGGGCCCGGTCTTCGACACCCCGCCGGAGAGCTTCGGGGTGTACGGGAACGGCGAGTTCGGCACCGACCCGGAGCTATATCTGGCGCACAGCCCGTTCCACGACCTCGTCATGAGCGGCAAGCTGAACGGTGCCGTGGAGGCACAGGACCAGGTCGCGGGGCTGTGCAGCGCGGCGTTCGCGTGGCCGTACCGGGTCGTGGGCGACGAGGTGTTCTCGCTGGACGTGCGGCTGCCCGTCGATCTGTACAGCGGCGCCGCCGACCTGGCCGAGCTGCGCGGAACCCCGGCCGATGAACTGGAGTCCGCCAACCGGGCGTTCTGGACGGACAAGCTTCTCGGGCAGGGCGTACAGCCCGAATTCCCGCCTCCCGTCCAGCACTTGGCGGACCACTTCCGGCAGGCCCGCTCGCAGCTGCTCATCCTCTCCGACAATGGTGAGATCCACCCGGGTCCGACCGTGTACGACTCGTTCTGGATCCGGGACTCCTCGGTGGAGGCCACCGCCTGCTCCCTCGTGGGCGACCAGGCGCTCGCCGAGCACCAGTTGGGCACGCACTACCCGCTGAAGTTCAACCGGGGCGGCGGCCGGATCGGGCCGTGCGCCGAGTACGGCTTCTACGGCGGCCCGCACGAGAAGGACGACCGCGAGTGGGACAGCAACGGCCAGGCCCTGTGGGCCATCGGCCGCTTCGACCGCACGCGGGGCCGGGGCGCGGCCTTCGGCGCGAAGATGTACTCGCCGTACGTCGTGGACGCGGCCCGCTGGCTGCGCGACAACCGCGACCCGTACGGGCTGCTGCACAGCGGCTGGAGCGCGGAGCACCTCGGGGAGCGCGACAAGCCGCACTACTGGGACGACTTCTGGGGGCTCGCCGGGCTGTACGAGGCGGCGCGGCTCGCGGAGCGCATCGGCTCCCCCGACGTGCCCGAACTGTGGGGCGCCTTCGACGACTTGAAGGCCGCGACAGCGGCGAGCGTGCGGTGGGTGCTCGACGAGCAGCGCCGGCGCGGGTCGTGGGAGACGTACATCCCGACCGGACCCGGCGACGTCGGGCGGCTCGACTCGACGATGATCGGCACGGCCGCGTACTTCCATCCGCTGCGGCTGCACATGGGCAGCAAGCTGGGCCCCGATGTGGAGCGGGCGGCGCGGTACACGCTCGACACGATGTACGCGCACTTCGTGACCGGCGGTTTCCGCCACGAGGCGGCCTGGAACGCGTACGGCCCCTACCTCACGATGCAGTTGGCGCACGCGTATCTGCTGGCCGGGAACCCGGCGCGGATGGACGCGCTGCTCGGCTGGACCGTCGCGGCCTCGCTGCCGCGCACCGAGGACCGGGCGGTGGCGCTCGGCGCGTGGAACGAGCAGCACGCGTTCCCGATCGCCTCGGACTTCCACGAAGTGCCCGCGCACCACTGGTACATGGGCGACATCCCGCACGGCTGGGCGGCCGCCGAGTATCTGCTCCTGATCCGCGACATCCTGTTCTTCGAGGCGGACGAGGACCACGACCCGCATCTGTACGTGGCCCCGGGCGTCCGCCCGCACTGGGTGCCGGACGGCGAGTCGGTGGCGGTGGCCGGGGCCCCGACCCTGTTCGGCTCGCCGTTCGGCTACCGGCTGCGGCACGACGCGGGCCGGCGGCGCGTCACCGTCGAGATCGGCGAGGCGCCCGGCCAGGTCCGTTACGTGTATCCGTGCCGCTTCGGCACGGTGCGGGCCGCGACGGCGGACGGACGCGCGCTGCCGGTCTCCGGCGACGACGTCCATGTGCCCGCCGGGACGCGGCAGTTCACGGTGGAGTACGACTGACCCCGATGCTCCTCGCGCTGATCCCTACAGCGACGGCCGGCGTCTGAGGGCGTACCGCTCCTTCTCGGAGAGGCCGCCCCAGACGCCGAACCGCTCGTCGTTGGCGAGCGCGTACTCGAGGCAGGCCGTGCGCATCTCGCACAGCTCGCAGATGAGCTTGGCCTCGCGCACCGAGCTGCCGGGCTCGGGGAAGAAGAAGTCGGGGCCGGTCTGCGCGCACAGCGCCTGCTCCTGCCAGGCGGCTTCGGTCACGGTGGTGATGTCGGTCTGCATGCGGCCGATGCTGACAGGGCGGGAAAAACAATCGATCAACGAACGATCAACGCCGCACCGGCTGCCCGAACGGGCCCGCCCCGCTGACCGTACGGGGCCCGCATCGGCGCCCTCGTGCCCGAGTCGGCTCGGGCTTCGCGTCAGGCGCCATGGTGCCCTTGGCAGCCACAGCCCCGCGAGGCGGCGCGCGGAAGATTTTCCGTGAACTCGCTCTGGGAGAACACCGCGAGGAGGGTCGCCTCCTCGGATCCCTGGTTGGTCAGGGTGAGCTCCTTGCCCGCGGGCAGCATCGCGAAGCTGCCGGGCGTCACCGTCTTCGTACCACAGGCACAGGCCGCCTCGACGGTCCCGCTGACGCCGGTCAGGAGCAGCTCGGAGGCGCCGTGGCTGTGCGCGGGTATCACGCCGTCCGCCGGGACGGTGATGCGGACGGCGGCGAGCTCCTTGAAGGGACCGCTCTCCGGGTCGAGGCGCAGCGCGTGGCCGGACTCGCCGGTCGGCCGGGTGGTGTCGAGGGTCATGCCGAACATGGGTGTTCCTTAGGGGAGTTGAGAGGGGTGAGCCTTCGGGAGGGGGACGGGGGGCGGCTCAGGCGGCGACCGCGTGGGCGCGGCGCCGGAGGCGGTTCAGCGGGGTCACGGAGGCGACGGGCTCCGTGGGGGTGGCGCGCGGCCGGGGGAGGTTGTCGACGAAGTCGCTCCGGGTGAGGACGGCGAGGACCGTGGCGGGGCGGTCGGTGCGGTTGGCGAGCGTGAACATCTCGCCGCGCGGCACCATCACGCAGGCGCCGGGCCCGACGCGGACGGTGCCCCGGCCCGGGTCGCCGACCTCCACCTCGCCGGCGACCGAGGTGAGCAGCACCTCCGACTCGTCGTAGGCGTGGGCCTCCAGGTCGGTCTCGGCCAGGAGCTGGATGCGGGCGGCGGCGAGCTCCTTGAAGGGGCCGCCCTGCGGGTCGATGCGGACGACGGGCATGTCGCCGCGGATGTACTGCGTGCCGATGCTGATGGGGAACACGGCGGTCCTCCTTGTGCGGTGCGGGGGGGGGTGGTTCGGGTGTGGTCGTGCGGTTCTGCTGTGGGTCAGGTGGTGGTGCGGAGGTCCGCGCGGCAGAGCTCGGGGCCCACGAAGGGGCGCAGCTCCGCTTCGGTTCCGGTGCCGTCCAGGAGCCCGTCGAGGACGCCCTGGTGGACGGAGCAGATGACCTCGGGGCGGGCGCGGGCCAGGTCGCGGTAGGGGCAGCCGCGCAACAGGACCCTGCGTGTGCCGTCGGGCGCCGGGGCCTCTTCGGGCTCGAAGCCGCTGCGTGCCGCGTGGGCGAAGACGCGGCCCCAGGTGGTGGCGGGGGTGTCGGCCTGTGCCGGTGCCGGTGCGCCCGACGCCACGAGCGCGTGGCCCCAGTCGCGGCCCGCCGCGCGCGCCGCGGGCTTCGCGTCCGCGTGCGCGGCGAGGGCCTCGGCGAGCGCGGCCGCGAGGTCGTGGTCGGCGTGCTCCGCGGGGGCGACGGGTGCGGCAGGTGCGCCGGGGGCGGCGCGGACGGCCACGTAGCGAAGTTTCGGCCGTCCGCGCCCCGGGCCCGCCACCGTGGTGGCCCTGACCAGTCCGGCATCGGCCAGGGAGGCCAGGTGATGCCGGACGGTCGCGGCCGAAAGACCGGTGGCAGCCGCCAGCTCGTCCACGCCGAGCAGGCCGTCCGCCTCCCGCAGCTGGGACATCAGACGCCGTCTGGAAGGAACGGCGAGCGCACGGTGAACGCGCTCGGCGGCTTCGCTGCCCTTACCGGTCATTTCGGTCATGTCATGAATATACGCGACCCCCATCACGTAAATTCCAGAGTCAAAGGTCAGGGACCAAGGGCCCGGGGGCACCCGAGCCCGAAGCCGGGGGCCTGAGCCGGGGCCCACTGCCGGTCCGCGGACCCCAGTGCTCCCTCAGCCCGCGGGCGCTCCCGACGGGTCCGGCTTGATCAGCGCGAAGCGCGCGCCCTGCGGGTCGGCGAGCTTGGCGATGTCGCCCGCCCCGGGGACGCTCATCGGCTCCGCCCGGACCGTGGCCCCGAGCTCCCGGGCCCTGGCCACGGCCGCCGCGCAGTCGTCGACCGCGAAGTACGGCAGCCAATAGGCGCCCGCCTGCTGCTCGATGGGGTCGTCCGCCACGTCGGCGACGCCGCCGAACATGTCGTCCTGGGTGCCCTCGCCCGGATTCACCGTGGTGTACGTGTACTCCTCGCTCATGCGGACCTCGTACGCGTTCCACCCGAAGACCGAGCGGTAGAAGGCGAGCGCCGCCGGGACGTCCGGGGTGTAGAGCTCGCTCCAGGTGAGGGCGCCGGTCTGCTTGATGACGCCGAGGCCGTGGTTGGTGCCGGGCTGCCAGACGGAGAACGGGACGCCCGTCGCGTCCGTGAAACCGGCCATGCGGCCGAGGTCCGCGACGTCCATGATCCCGAACGTGCCGCCGCCACCGGCCTGTTCGACCGCCTTGGCCGTCGCGTCGGCGTCCGGCGTCTTGAAGTACGTCGACCAGGCGGGGGCGCCTTCCTCCGGGGGAACCGTCATGGCGCCCGCGACCGACTGGCCCTCCAGCTTGAACAGGCTGTAGCCGCCGAACTCGGGGGCGCCCTGCTCGAATTCCCAGCCGAGCAGGCCGCCGTAGAACACCGCCGCCGCCTGGAGGTCAGGTGTGCCCAGATCCACCCAGACCGGGGCGCCCGTGAGGTACGTGGGATTGAGCATGATCGACTCCTTTGTCGCATCTCACTTCCGTGCTGAAGAGTCTGGCACTCGGCACTGACAATGGCGTGACCCGCCATTTTGTAAAGGCTCGAAGTTTCTGAGAGCGCTCTCAGTCACAACTCTTGACGGCACTGCGGGCCCTCGGAACAGTGGGGCACCGCAATCCCCACCCCCCCACATCCCCCCACACTCTTCAGGAGTCCTCCGTGATATCGCGCCGCGCATTCCTGACCGCAACGGCCGCCACCGCGGGCGCCCTCTCCTACCCGGCCTGGGGCAGCGCCCTCAGCCCCGGCGCCCAGGCCGCCCCCGCCACCTGTGAACTCGCCCTGCGCAACGCCTCGTTGCCCGGCCAGGTGCACGCCTATGTCACCGGGCACGAACAGGGCACCGACCGCTGGGTGCTGCTCAAGCCCGACGGCGGCGTCTACCGGCCCGACTCCCCCTCGGCCCCGCAGACCCCGCTGCCCGTCGACTGCGCCATCCCGCTCGGCGCCGCGGGCTCGGACCCGAAGGTCCTGACCCTCCCTCAGATGTACGGCGCCCGCGTCTACTTCGTCCGGGACGACAAGCTCGACTTCTTCCTCAACCCCGGCCCGGCCCTCGTGGAGCCCGCCTTCGCCACACCCGAGGACCCCAACTACAAGCGCACGTGGTCGTTCTGCGAGTTCACCTTCAACCCGCAGCAGCTGTACGCCAACATCAGCTACGTCGACCTGGTCACCGCCCTGCCCATCGGGCTGACCCTGGAGGGCGACGCCACGCACACCGTGAAGGCGCTCCCGGACGGCGCCGTCGACAAGATCGCGAGCGACCTCGCCGCGCAGGCCGCGAAGGACGGCCAGCCCTGGGACAAGCTCGTCATCAAGGGCGACGGCGGCGTGCTGCGCGTCATCTCCCCGCAGAACCTCATGGCGCCCTACTTCGGCGACCCCGACCGCATGCCGTTCCGCGACTACTGGAACGCGTACATCGACCAGGTCTGGGAGAAGTACCGCGGCACCGACCTGAAGATCGACCTCCAGGGCGGGCGCGGCGTGCGCACGGGCCGGGTCAGCGGCGACACGCTCACCTTCGACGGCGGCCACACCTTCGCCAAGCCCACCTCGAAGGACATCTTCACCTGCAACCACGGGCCGTTCGCCAACAACCCGAACGACCCCGACGACAAAAAGGGCCTGCTCGCCCGCCTCGCCGCCGGGTTCAACCGGAGCATCATGCTCACCCACCCCGAGCAGCCGAACGGGACGACGTCCGGCGACTACTACAAGGACGCCGTCACCAACCACTGGTCGCGCGTCGTGCACGCCAACTCCCCGATCGGGTACGCATTCCCGTACGACGACGTGCGCCCGGACGGCCAGCCGGACGTGTCGGGGGCGGCGTTCGACGGCAACCCGCGGCGGTTCACGGTGAGCGTGGGCTCGTAAGAGCCCTCGCTACGCGGAGGCGCGGCGCACCAGCGCCGTCGGCAGCACGACGCCTGCGGGTCCGGCACCTTCCTCCGTGCCGGTCCCCCGGCCCCGCCGCAGCAGTTGGGCGGCCATCAACCGGCCCATCTCCTCGATGTCCTGACGGACCGTCGTCAGTGGCGGGTCGGTCTGCTCGGCGACCGGCAGCATGTCGTCGAAGCCGACCACCGCCACGTCCTGCGGCACCCGCCGCCCGTGCTCCCGCAGCACCCGCAGGGCCCCGGCGGCCGAGAGGTCGTTGGCCGCGAACACGGCGTCCAACTCGGGTGCGCGGGCGAGGAGTTCCCGCATCGCGCGCTCGCCGCCCGCCGGGGTGAAGTCGCCGTGCGCGACGAGTCCGGCGGCCGCGTCCCCGACCACGTCGCGGTACCCGTCGAGCCGGTCGGCCGCCGACGTCTGGTCGAGGGCGCCGGTGATGTGGGCGACGCGGGTGCGGCCGAGGGAGACGAGGTGGCGCACGGCCTCGCGGGCGCCGCCGCGGTTGTCGACGTCCACGTAGGAGGGGCCGGCGGCGCCCGTGGCCCCCGTGGCGGTCCCGGTCTCCGTCGTCCAGCCGGGGCGCCCGCCGAACACAGTGGGCACCCCCGCGGCCTCGATGATGGCCGGAAGCGGGTCGTCGAGGTGCAGCGAGAAGACCAGGGCGCCGTCCACGTGGCCGCCCGCGAGATAGCGCCCGACCCGCTCGTGGTCGGCCCTGCCCTCGGTGAGCAGCAGCACAAGCTGGACGTCGCGGGCCGTCAACTCCTTGCTGATGCCGCGCAGTTGGAGAGCGAAGAACGGATCGGCGAAGACCCGGGTCTCCGGCTCCGCGATGACGACGGCGACCGCGTCGTGGCGCCGGGTGACGAGGCTGCGGGCGGCGCGGTTGGGCACGTATCCGAGCTCCTTGACCGCGGCTCTGACCTTTTCCGCGAGCGACTCGCGCACCCCTTCGTCGCCGTTGACGACGCGGGACACGGTGGCCCGGGACACGCCCGCGCGGACGGCCACGGCCTCCAGAGTGGGTCGCTCCTGCGGCACCTGCGGCTCCTCGGCGGCCGGGGACACGGTCGGGCGCCAGCGTAGCGGCAGGAGGCGGACGCCGAGATCGCCCGGCCCGGAGCCGATCGCCGATCCGGGCCCTGGGCCAGGGCCCGCACGCGATCGACGGGGGACCGGCGCGGGACCGGCGCGACGGCGGGAATCGGACAGCGGGGGCGGCGGAGGGTGTCCGGAACGGACATTGTTGCCGGGGCGGGCGTCATGGAGGATTCATGGGGACATTCCGGGGGACGGCGCGGCTGGTGAGGCCGGGGCCCGTGGGCGCGCGCGGGAGCGTGCCCACGAGTGCAGGATCACGGGGAGTGCGACCACGGGGAGTACGAACGGCATGACGCAAGCAGCGCGGATACCGGAGAGCGTCGCACCGGGCCGGGCCCCCGCGGGATCCCAGGCGGTCCAGCGCGCCCTGGACGTCCTGCACTCCTTCCACGACAACGGCCCCGACCTGAGCGCGTCCGAACTGGCCCGCCGCCTCGGCCTGTCCACGTCGACGGCGCACCGGCTCGCCCGCACGCTCGTGAGCGCCGGGTTCCTGGAGCAGGACGCGCGCACGGCCCGCTACCGCCTCGGCCCCACCGTGACCGAGCTGGGCCGCCTCTCGTACCACCAGCGCGGTCTGCATCTGGCCGCTCCCGAACTCGCCGACCTGGCCGAGCGCACCCGCGCGGCGGCCGAACTGGCGCTGCGCAGCGGGCCGCACGCGGTGATCGTGGCGGGCGGCCCGGTCACCCCCGAGGTGGGGCTGCGCCGCCCGCTGCGCTCGACGGCCCTCGGCAAAATCCTGCTGGCCTGGCCGCGCCCGGGTGACGGCGATGCCGCGCCCGTCGCCGAACCGGGCGCCCTGGAGGCGGAGTTGGACGACATCCGTACGGAGGGCCATGCCCACGCCGTCGGTGAGTCGACCCCAGAGACGCGCACCCTCGCGGTCCCCGTGCTCGACCGCAGCGGCCACGCCCGCTTCGCCCTCGCGGTCCGCGCGGCCCCCGAGCTGCTCACCGACGCCAACACCCCGTGGTTCCTGGCCCAGGCCCGCGCCTGCGCCCGCGCCCTGGAGGTGCTGCTCCTGCCGCCGGCGGAGCGCCGGGCCCCGGAGGCGTGAGCACCGCTCCCCGCACCGATCCGCTCACGGCCGCGCGTCGTCGCGCCACCTTTCCGCCTGGTCGCATTCCTTCAGGCGTACGAAGGGAATCCGCCGCCCCGCGGCCCGGAAGCTCTCGGTCGTGCCGTCCGTCTCGAACCCCATGTAGCCGCACAGGACGCGGGCGGCGCGCGGGTGCCGGGGCGCGTAGGCCGCCATGACCTCGCCGCCCTCCTCCGGGGAGAGGAAGCGGGCGGTGACCGCGCGATAGCGGCGCCCCGTCTGGATGGTGGCCCGTGGGGTGTGCCGCAGGTTCTGGTACCACTGGGCCCGGGGCCCGAAGCCGGAGGCGACCGTCCAGGTGCGGTGCTCCGCGTCGTGGGCCACGACCTCGATGACCACGCGCCGCGGCGCACCGGAGCGGCGCCCGGTGTGCACCAGGAGCAGCAGCCGCTTCCCGAACAGCGGCCCGAGCCCCAGCCGGTACGCGTGGACGGGCAGGCGCGCCACGGCCCGCTTCCATCCGGTGAGCGGTTCGGGCCGCCGTACACCGTCATCCGTGCCTGTCGCGGGCTGCTGCGGTTCCTCTGCCATGCCGGCCTCCTCGCCCATGTCGGCCCCCCTCGCCGAAATCCTCGCCGAAAGTCACCCGGGCGCGCCCGGGGAAGGCCCCGTCCCGCCCCTCGGCGGACCCGGGAGCGGCGCGCGGGGAGCGTGGGGGCGGCCCCCTTCGGCCCCGGGCCCGCGCTCCCCGCAGCGGCCCGTCGAAGCCTTCCGGGCATCCGCCCTGACCTGGGCTTTCACCGGATTCCGGTCTACCTTTCGAGGACTGTTCGAGGACTGTTCAAGGACCGCTCGAGGACTGCGAAAGGGGGCCGGATGGACCGGAACATCCGTACGGTCGACGACGTACTGAAGCTCATGGACGAGCTGTTCGCACCGGAGGCCGACCGGTGGACGGACGCGGGGTCCGACTGGTGGGACGCGTTCTACGCGGACCGCTCCAAGGAGGTCCCGTTCTTCGTGGCGAAGCCCGACGAGAGCCTGGTCTCGTACGGGGAGCGCGGGCTCCTGCCCCGAGGGGGACGCGCCCTCGATCTGGGGTGCGGTCCCGGCCGCAACTCCCTCCACCTGGCCGCCCAGGGCTTCGAGGTCGACGCCGTGGACCTGTCCGCCACGGCGGTGGCGTGGGCGCGGGAGCGTGCGGCGGAGGCGGGTGTTCCGGGCGCAGGGGCGGGCGGGATCCGGTTCCTGCACGGGGACGCCTTCGCGATGTCGGCGAGCGGCGCGCCGTCCGGCGACGGCACGCCGTCCGAGGCCGAGCTGGCCGGGCCGTACGACGTGATCTGTGACTCCGGCTGCTTCCACCATCTGCCGCCGCACCGCCGCGTCAGCTATCTCGCCCTGCTGGAGCGGGTCCTGGCACCCGGCGGGGTCCTTGCCCTGAGCTGCTTCGCTGCCGGGGGAATGGGGTCCGAGCTGCCCGACGCCGCCTTCTACGGCGACGCCCGCCTGCACGGAGGGCTCGCCTACACGCCCGAGTCGCTGCGCTGGATCTTCTCCGGCCTGAGCGAGGTGGAGCTGCGCCGCATGCGCGACGAGGGGCCCGCGTCGGAGCGGTTCGGCGAGCCCTTCCTCTGGGCGGCTCTCTTCCGGCGCGAAAGCCCTCAAGGACGCTGACGTTCCACGGGGGGCCTGCCTTCAGTCGTCGTGGCGCGCCCTGCTCGGCTGGACCCGCTTCGGCTCCCCCGGCATCTTCGGGTACTCCGGGGGATACGGCAGATCGCCGAGGCCCCGGTCGTGCTCGTCGCGGTCGGCGAGTGCAAGGAGGGCGTCGAGGTCGTACGCCTTCTTCTCCATGTCGGCGTGCACGTCGCCGAGCCGGGCGTAGCGGGCGGGCATCGTGGCGATGTCGAAGTCCTCCGGCACGGCGTCGTCGAGCTCGTCCCAGCGCAGCGGGGCCGAGACGGGGGCGTGCGGGCGGGCGCGCACCGAGTACGCGGAGGCGATGGTGCGGTCGCGGGCCGTCTGGTTGTAGTCGACGAAGATGCGTCTCCCCCGCTCCTCCTTCCACCACGCGGTCGTCACCGCGTCCGGCATGCGCCGCTCCAGCTCCCGGCCGCAGGCGATCGCCGCGCGCCGCACCTCGGTGAAGGTCCAGCGCGGCGCGATGGGCACGAAGACGTGCAGTCCGCGCCCGCCGGACGTCTTCGGCCAGCCCTTGAGGCCGCCGAACTCCTCCAGTACGGCGGCGAGTTCATGGGCCGCGCGGACCGCGTCGGCGTAGTCGGTGCCCGGCTGCGGATCGAGGTCGAGGCGGAGCTCGTCGGGGTGGTCGGGGTCGTCGCGCCGGACCGGCCAGGGGTGGAAGGTGAGGGTGCCGTACTGGGCGGCCCAGATGACGGCGGCCACCTCGGTGGGGCAGATCTCGTCGGCGGTGCGGCCGCTGGGGAAGGCGATGGTGCCGGTGGGGATCCAGTCGGGGAGGTTCTTGGGGGCGCGCTTCTGGTAGAAGGACTCGCCGCTCACTCCGTCCGGGTAGCGCTCCAGGGTCGTGGGCCGGTCCTTCAGGGCGCGCACGATGCCGTCGCCGACCGCCAGGTAGTACTGGGCGAGGTCGAGCTTGGTGAACCCGCGCTCCGGAAAGAAGACCTTGTCCGGGCTGGACAGGCGCACCGTCCGCTCCCCCGCCTCCAGCTCCACCGCAGCACCCATGCGCACCACGCTAGGCGCAACGAACAGACAGCGCATACCGGGACAGAGCAGCCCAAGAAATCGGGCGATACCTACCGATACGACAGAGAATCAGAGCATGGATCTGCCGGTGATGCCGCCCGTGAAGCCCATGCTCGCCAAGCCCGTGGCGAAGATCCCGCCGGACATGCAGTACGAGGCGAAGTGGGACGGGTTCCGGGCGGTCGTCTTCCGTGACGGCGACGAGATCGAGCTCGGCAGCCGCACGGGCAAGCCCCTGACCCGCTACTTCCCCGAGCTGGTCGCGGCCCTGCGGGAGCGGCTGCCCACGCGCTGTGTGCTGGACGGCGAGATCGTGATCGCCCGGGACGGACGGCTCGACTTCGACGCGCTCACCGAACGCATCCACCCCGCCGAGTCCCGCGTGACCCTGCTCGCCGAGCGCACCCCGGCGTCCTTCGTCGCCTTCGACCTGCTGGCCCTCGGCGACGCGTCCCTGCTCGACGTCCCCCTGGGCGACCGCCGCGCCCGCCTGGTGACGGCCCTCTCCGACGCCACGGCGCCCGTCCACGTCGCCCCGGCGACCACCGACCGCGACGTGGCGCAGCGGTGGTTCGAGGAGTTCGAGGGCGCGGGCCTCGACGGGGTCATCGCCAAGCCGCTCGACCTGCTGTACCGGCAGAACGAACGCCTCATGTTCAAGATCAAGCACGAGCGCACCGCGGACTGCGTGGTGGCGGGCTACCGCTTCCACAAGAGCGGCCCCGTCGTGGGCTCGCTGCTGCTCGGCCTCCACGACGACCGGGGCACCCTCCAACACGTGGGCGTCTGCGCGGCGTTCCCGATGAAGCGCCGCGCGGAGCTGGTGGCGGAGCTGGAGCCGCTGCGCATGGAGTCGGCGGCGGGCCACCCCTGGGCGGCGTGGACGGACGAGTCCGCGCACGCCTCGGCCCGCATGCCCGGCGCGCCCAGCCGCTGGTCCGGCAAGAAGGACCTGTCATGGGTGCCGCTGAAGCCGGAGCGGGTCTGCGAGGTGGCCTACGACCACATGGAGGGCGGGCAGCGCTTCCGGCACACCGCCCGCTTCCGCACCTGGCGCCCGGACCGGACTCCGGAGAGCTGCACGTACGCGCAGCTGGAGGAGCCGGTCCGGTACGACCTCGGCGAGATCCTCGGCTGAGCCCGTCCGCCGGATCCGGTCAGGGGCTCAGCGGTTCAGCGGCTCTGGGGCTCTGGGGCTCTGGGGCTCTGGGGCTCAGCGGGGCACCTTCTCCCAGCTCTCGTCCGGCTTTCCGTTGCAGGTGTACTGGATCAGCTGCGTGCCCTTCGTGGCCGTCGAGCCGATGGCCAGGCACTTGCCGGAGTAGACGTTGCGCAGAGTCTTGGCGCCGTCGTCGTACCACCACTTCTCGTCGACCGCGCCGTTGCAGGTGTACTGGATCACCTTGGCGCTGTTCGTGAGCTTGGAGCCGACGCCCATGCACTTGCCCGAGTATTCGTTCCGTACGAAATAGGCCGTCTTCCCGTTCGCGTCCTTCGTGTTCTCGAACACCCAGCGCTCGTCACGGGCGTTGGTGCAGCCCCACTGGATGACCGGTGCGCCGTTCCCGATCTTGCTGGCGCCGCCCGCGCACAGGGCGCTGTAGGAGTTGCGCAGGTAGACGCTGTGGTCGGCGGCCCTGGGCTTGAGCGAGAAGACGACGTTGTTGCCGATGTCCTCGTTGATGCCCCAGAGGCGGCCGGAGGACGGCGCGTACGACAGGTTCTGCGTCAGGCTCGGCGAGCGGGTCAGGACGGTGGGGACCTCGCCGGGCTTCGCCTGGTAGATGCAGGAGTACGAGTGGCGGTCGGTCGGGTCGGCGTCGCCCATGTAGCCGGCGGGGCACTGCGCCGACAGGTAGTAGTGGGTGCCGTCCGTGGCGACGCCCTGCAACTGCCGTACGGGCGCCTTGAATCCACCGGTCGCGGTGGTCGAGCCGATCGTGTCGCCGTTGTCCGCGCGCGGCAGGGCGGTGTCCGGGTTCAGCGGCCACCTGGCCACCTGGGCGACCGGGCCCGTGTCGGCCTTGTAGTACTCGCCGGACACGAGGTGGTCCACGCCGCCGCTGCGGTCCAGGCTCAAGGAGCCGAGGCACGCGCGCTTGTCGCTGGGCCCGGGAGGGCAGTAGCGCGCGTTCTTGCCGGGCTCGATCTGGTAGCGGCCGACCATGGGCAGCGCCCACTGGTGCCAACGGGCCGAGGCGACACCGTCCTTGATGCCGGTCCGCCCCTCGCTCGTGCCCATCTTCCACAAGTACTGGAAGTCGTAGACCTGCAGTTCGTTGCCGTTGGCCACGAAGAGCTTGTTGCCGTACCAGACCATGCCGTCGCCGTGGACGTTGGTGACCGGCTTGAAGTCGGCGCCGGCCCCGGAGCCCGTCGGCTGCACCAGCAGCACGTGGCCGTAGCTCCAGTCCTTGCCGGTCGAGTCGAGGAGGGAGATCCTGCCGAACTGGTCCTGCGCCGTCGCATCTCCGTAGAGCCAGCTCGCCACGTACAGGTGACGGCCGTCGACCGTGCCGCCCGGCTGTGCGTCGTGCGAGGCGGTCAGGCCCTGGGGCCGCCAACCGCCCTTGTCCGAGTAGGAGTTGGTGGTGCTGTCGGTCTCGTCCCAGCAGAAGCCGTTGTACTGGAACGTGCCGTTGATGCCCGTGGTGTGGCACAGGGGGCGGCCCGCGTGCTGCCGCGAGAGCGCGACGGACGCGGGCGTCACCTTCTTCACCGCGCCGGACTTCTCCACGCCGCGGATCGCGTCGCCGTACGCGTCGTAGTCCTTGGCGCGGTCGATCTTGAGGTGGAAGTTGCCGTACGTGCTCTTGGACAGCGGGGTCAGCGGGCCCTCCGCGGCGTCCCCTCCGGCCGCCGCGGCGGGTCCCGCGGCGACCAGCGCGAGCGCGGCCGCGACAAGGGCCATCAGCGCGGCGAGCACCGCACGGGGAGCTCCGGCCCATTTCCTCGATTTCACAGATTCCACGATCAAAGACCCTAACTTGCCCCACTGACAGCCAGGCCGAGCCCCAGACCCCGGCGCACCTCACGCCCCCACGCCCCCGCACCCCATCGGACGCTTTCGCGCCAACCTTGGCCGGTGATCGCGTCCGCCTTCCGCCCCATCGGCGCCGACCGTAAGCTCCGCGCCTGATACGGCAGTTACCTCGGGTAAGGGGACGGGAGCATGGGTCGTACGGAGCAGGGGAGCACCACGCGGCGGAGCTTCGTCGCGGGTGCGGCCGCGGTCGGGGGGGCGGCGGCACTCGGGGTGGGAGCGGGGGCGCAGCCGGCGACGGCGGCGACACGGGAGAGCGCCCGACAGGCGGGCGGCGGGCGGCAGTCGGTGGCCGTCCTCGGCGGCGGCGTGGCCGGACTCACGGCCGCGCACGAGCTCGTCGAGCGCGGCTTCGCCGTCACCGTCTACGAGCGCCGGGCGCTCGGCGGCAAGGCGCGCAGCATGGACGTGCCGGAGAGCGCCAGGGGCAACCGCAAGCCGCTGCCCGGTGAGCACGGGTTCCGGTTCATCCCGGGGATCTACCACAACCTCCCCGACACGATGCGCCGCATCCCCTTCCCGGGGAACGCCCACGGCGTCTGGGACAACCTGATCGCGCCGCCGGAGATGATGTTCGCGCGGACCGGGCGCGAGGACCTGCGCGCCCCGATCCCCTGGAAGGACGGCACGCCGCCCGATCTGACGCCGGACGACATCGCCCGCGCGCTCACCGGGTTCATCCAGACCCTCACCAACCTCCCGGCGCACGAGACCGCGTACTTCGTCAATCGCGGCCTGGTCTTCCTCACCAGCTGCGACGAGCGCCGCAACGACCAGTGGGAGTCGACTCCTTGGTGGGACTTCACCAAGGCGGCGAAGATGTCGCAGGACTACCAGCGCATCCTCGCCATCGGCGTCACCCGCAACATCGTGGCGACCAAGGCGGAGGAGGCCAGCACCCGCACGGTGGGCACACTCGGCGAGGCGTTCGTCTTCAACCTGCTCGGCCAGGGCGCGGACGGACCGCCCGACCGGATCCTCAACCTGCCCACCAACGAGGCGTGGATCGACCCGTGGGTGACCCATCTGAAGTCGCTCGGCGTGGAGTTCAGGATCGGGTGGACCGTGCGCGAACTGGGCTTCGGCGGGGGCCGGATCACCAAGACCGTGATCGAGGACCCCGACGGCGTACGCCGGGACGTCGTCGCCGACCACTATGTGCAGGCCATGCCGGTGGAGCACGCGCGCGAGACGTGGAGCGCCGAACTGAAGGCGGCGGACCCGCAGTTGGCGCGCTGCGACAAGCTGGAGACGGACTGGATGACCGGCATCCAGTTCTATCTCACCGAGTCGCCGGACACCGTGGACGGCCACTTCAACTGCATCGACTCGCCGTGGTCGCTCACCGCCATCGCACAGGCGAGGCACTGGAAGGGCCGCGACTTCCCCAAGGACTACGGCGACGGCACCGCCGTGGACTGCCTGTCGGTGGACATCTCCGAGTGGGACAAGAAGGGGATCCTGTACGGCAAGACGGCCAAGCAGTGCACGCGCGAGGAAGTCGCCAAGGAGGTGTGGGCGCAGCTGAAGGCCGCGCTCAACGACACCGGAAAGACGGTCCTGCGCGACAGCACGCTGCACTCCTGGTTCCTGGACCCTGGCGTGGACGGCATCGGCACCCCGCACCCCACCAACGAGGACCAGCTCCTGATCCACCCGGTGGGCACTCTCCACAACCGCCCCTCCTCCGCCACGAAGATCCCGAACCTCTTCCTGTCAGGTGACTACGTGGCCGTCGACATCGACCTGGCGACCATGGAGGGCGCCAACGCCTCGGCCCGCCAGGCGGTCAACGCCCTGCTCGACCAAGTGGGTTCGGACGCGGCGCGGTGCACGGTGACGCCGCTGCACCGGATCCCCGCGATCGAGGCCCTCAAGCGCCACGACCGCGTCCGCTACAAGCTGGGCCTGCCGAACGCCCTCGACCTGGGCTGAACCGACGTGCGGGGCCGGGGCCGAGGCCGGGCCGCACGCATGGGCAGGGCTGAACCAACCGCCTTTCGGGGTAAGCCACTTCCCATGAGGCTTCGCAGCACGGCTCTGGCGACGGTGGCGGCCCTCGCCTTCCTGGCACCCGCCTGCACGCTGAGCGGCGGCACGCACCCGGACGGGGACGTGCCGCCGACCGGCCCCGGGCAGCGCGGCCGGGTGCTCGCCGTGAAGATCGACAACGTCGGCCCGGCGCGCCCCCAGACCGGGCTCGGCGCCGCGGACGTGGTGTACGCGGAGCAGGTGGAGGCGGGTCTCAGCCGCCTGATGGCGGTGTACGCGACGCGCGTGCCGCCCGTCGTGGGCCCGGTGCGCAGCGCGCGCGAGACGGACCTGGAGCTGCTGCGCCAGTTCGGGAGTCCGACGCTCGCCTACTCCGGCGCCCAGTCGAAGCTGCACCCCCTGATCGAGTCGGCGCCCTTGCGCGCGCTGCCGCCCGGCAAGGCCCCCGCCGACGCCTACTACCGCGGCACGGCCAAGCCCGCGCCGCACAACCTCTTCCTGCGTCCTGCCGCCCTGAAGTCCGACCCGGGCGCGGGCGGCCTCGCCGACACCGGCTTCCGCTTCGGCCCGCGCCCGGCCGGCGGCACCCCGAAGACCCGGGCCACGGTCCGCTTCCCCGCGGCCCGCTTCACATTCGACTGGGTGGAGTACGAAGGGCGTTGGCGGGTCTCGATGGACGGGCGGCGAGCGCGCACGACGGACAGCGGCGAACTCGCCCCGGCGACCGTCGTCATCCAGTACGTGACGGTGCGCCAGTCCCGCTTCCACGACCGCTCGGGCAACAACTCCCCCTTCTCCCAGACGGTCGGCTCGGGCCGGGCCCAGGTGCTGCGCGACGGCCGCGCCTACGACGCCCGCTGGGACCGTCCCGCGCCGGACGACGGCACCAGCTTCACGACGCGGGACGGCGAGCCGCTGCCGTTCGCGAAGGGGCAGGTGTGGGTGGTGTTCGCGAAGGCGTGACGCGGCGCGGACTCCGTCGGTGAGGGCGGACTCGGCCGGTGAAGGGTGGACTCGGCCGGTGAAGGGCGGGCTCAGCCGGTGAGGGCCGTGGTGTCGGGGTCGCGCAGCCCCTCCGCCGCGTCGGCCACCCGCTGGATCAGCTCGAAGAACACGGTCTGTTCGGCGGTGGAGAGCGGAGCGAGGAAGATCTGGTTCATCCGGGCGGTGCGCACCGTCAGCCTGCGGTGGGTGCGCCTGCCCTCGGCGGTGAGCCGCAGCGAGAAGCGGCGGCCGTCGTCCGGGTCGCGCACCTTGTCGAGCAGCTCGCGCCGGGTGAGGCGGCCGACGACCTCGGCGACGGTCGAGCGGTCCAGGCCCACGCGCTCGCCGACCGTGCGCTGATCGAGGCCCGGCTCGGCCACGAGGGTGTTCAGGACGGCGAACTGCGGCGAGGTGATCTCCTCGGAGACCATCGTGTTCCACAGCAGGTAGTGCGCCTGCTGCAGTCGCCGGGCCAGGTGCCCGGGGTGGGTGCTGAGGTCCACGGCGGCGGCCACGACGGCCCTCCTTTTCGTTGGTGCACGGAACGATACCCCCTCTTGACGGGCCAACTATCAAGTGACAGCGTGCTGAACGGTTCAATCAAATCGTCAGTGCACTGACTACTTATTGAGGTGCTGCACGGATGGACAAGGTGGTGTCCACGGCCGCGGAGGCGGTGGCCGACATCGGCGAGGGAGCCACGCTCGCGGTCGGCGGGTTCGGCCTCAGCGGCGTCCCCGACGTACTGATCGCGGCGCTGCACGCGCGCGGCGTCGGCGGCCTCGGCGTGGTGTCGAACAACTGCGGGGCCATGGACGCGGGTCTCGCGGTGCTCCTGTCCGCGGGCCGCATCGCGCGCGTGACCGGCTCGTACATCGGCGCCAACAAGGAGTTCGCCCGCCAGTACCTGGCCGGGGAGCTGGAGGTCGAGCTGATCCCGCAGGGCACGCTCGCGGAGCGGCTGCGGGCCGGGGGCTGCGGGATCCCCGCGTTCTACACCCCGGCCGGGGTCGGCACACAGGTCGCCGAGGGCGGACTGCCCTGGCGGTACGACGGCCAAGGCGAGGTCGCGCTCGCCTCACCGCCCAAGGAGGTGCGGGAGTTCGACGGCACCGAGTACGTGCTCGAGCACGGCATCCGCACCGACTTCGCCCTGGTGCGCGCGGCGCGGGGCGACCGGCACGGCAACCTCGTCTTCGCCAGGTCGAGCCGCAACTTCAACCCCCTTGCGGCGATGGCGGGCCGGGTCACCCTCGCGGAGGTGGAGGAGCTGGTCGAGCCCGGCGTCCTCGACCCGGACGAAGTGCATCTGCCGGGGATCTTCGTGCAGCGGGTGCTTGCGCTGACGCCCGAGCAGGCGGCGGACAAGCGGATCGAGCGGCGGACGGTCTCGGCGGTTCCCGCCGCGGCGCCCCCGGCCGGGACGGCTGCGGCGCCCACGAAGGAGAGGACGGTGAGGGCCTGATGGCCTGGACCCGCGAGGAGATGGCCGCGCGCGCGGCGCGGGAGCTGCGCGACGGCCAGTACGTGAACCTGGGCATCGGCCTGCCCACCCTCATCCCCAACCACCTGCCCCCGGGCGTCGAGGTGGTCCTGGAGTCGGAGAACGGCATCCTCGGCGTGGGCCCCTACCCCACCGAGGACCAGGTGGACCCCGACCTGATCAACGCGGGCAAGGAGACCGTCACGGCCCTGCCCGGCGCTTCCTGTTTCGACTCGGCGCTCTCCTTCGGGATGATCCGCGGCGGCCACATCGACGTCGCCGTGCTGGGCGCGATGCAGGTCTCCGCGCGCGGGGACCTCGCCAACTGGGCCGTACCGGGAAAGCTCGTCACCGGGATCGGCGGCGCGATGGACCTGGTGCACGGGGCCCGCACGGTCATCGTGACGATGACGCACACCGCGAAGGACGGCTCTCCGAAGCTGGTCGAGGAGTGCGACCTGCCGCTGACCGGACGCGCGTGCGTGGACCGGGTCATCACCGACCTCGGCGTCCTGGACGTGGTCGCGGGCGAGGGGCTGGTGCTCGTGGAGTGTGCGCCGGGGGTGAGCGTGGCGGATGTCCTCGCGAGGACGGCGGCTCGGGTGCGGGTCTCCGTAGAGGGCGATTTCGGGGGTGATTTCGGGGGCGGCGCCTCCGTGGAGGACGTATTCGGCGGCGATGTCTCCGAAGAGAACGGCTCCCGGGGTGCCGCCTCCGAAGAGGGCGGCTCCCGCGATGCCACCTCCGAAGAGAACGGCTCCCGCGATGCCACCTCCGAAGAGAACGGCTCCCGCGATGCCACCTCCGAAGAGAACGGCTCCCGGGGTGCCGCCTCCGAAGAAGCCCGCCACTCATCCTCCGTCCACGAAGGGAGCCCCCAGCTGTGACCGTTCCCACCACTCCCCTGCCCGAGGGCCTGGGCCAGCAGGCGATCGACGACGAGGTGGCCAAGGTGGAGGCCGCCGCCCCGGCCGGGCGCCCGCACCCGCCGCGCGACTACCCGCCGTACCGCAGCAGCCACTTGCGCCACCCCCACCAGCCCCTCGTTCCGCTGCGGGACCCCGAGGCGGTGGAGCTGACGGGACCCGCCTTCGGGGTCACGGACGTCACCGCCCTGGACCGGGACCTGACGCGCCAGCACCCGGGCGAGCCGCTCGGGGAGCGCATCACCGTGTCCGGGCGGGTCCTGGACCGCCAAGGACGCCCGGTGCGCGGCCAGTTGGTGGAGCTGTGGCAGGCCAACGCCTCCGGCCGGTACGCCCACCAGCTCGACCAGCACCCCGCGCCCCTCGACCCGAACTTCACCGGGTTCGGCCGCTGCCTCACCGACGACGAGGGCCACTACGCCTTCACCACGATCAAGCCGGGCGCCTACCCGTGGCGCAACCACGTCAACGCCTGGCGGCCCGCGCACATCCACTTCTCGCTCTTCGGCTCGGCGTTCACGCAGCGCCTCGTCACGCAGATGTACTTCCCCGGGGACCCGCTCTTCCCGTACGACCCGGTGCTGCGCTCCGTCACCGACGCCTCCGCGCGCGAGCGCCTCGTCGCCGCCTACGACCACGACCTGTCCGTCCCGGAGTGGTCGCTCGGCTACCGCTGGGACATCGTCCTCGACGGCCCGTCCGCGACCCTCTTCGAGGAAGGCGAGCACCACTGATGCCGTACGTCCCCGCTCCCCCCACCCCCTCCCAGACCGTCGGCCCCTTCTACGGGTACGCGCTGCCCTTCCCGCGCGGCGGTGAGGTCGCCCCGGCCGGCCACCCGGACACCATCACGCTGCACGGGTACGTGTACGACGGCGCCGGAACTCCCGTACCGGACGCGCTCATAGAGACCTGGCAGCCGGGCCCCGACGGCTCGCGTGCGGGGGCGCCCGGCTCGCTGCGGCACGACCCCGTCACGGGGCGGGTCGTCGGCCGGGACGGCGTCGCGTTCACCGGCTTCGGCCGGGTGCCCACGGACGCGGACGGGCACTGGGCGGTGCGCACACTGCCCCCGGGCGGCTGCTCGTACATCGCGGTGGCCGTCTTCGCACGCGGGCTGCTGCATCACCTGTACACGCGCGCGTACGTGGTGGACGAACCAGGAGACGCGCTGCTGGCCTCCCTCCCTCCGGAGCGCCGCGCGACGCTCGTCACCCGCCCGGAGCCGCTGCGCGCGTACCGCTTCGACATCCGCCTCCAGGGTGCGGACGAGACGGTCTTCCTGGAGTTCCCGTGAGCACCGGGGCGGTGATGAGCGGCGGGCTCCTCGGCCCCGGCTGGGCGGGGTCGGCAGCCGACGCCGCGACGGCCGATCCCGCCTTCCTCCAGGCCCTGTTGGACGCGGAGGCGGCCCTGACGCGCGCCCAGGCGGCGGTCGGGAGCGCCCCCGCGCAGGCCGCGCGGGCGGTCACCGAGGCGGCCGACGCCACCCGCTTCGACGCCCGCGACCTCGCGCTCCGCGCGCGGGACGGCGGCAACCCGGTGATCCCGCTGGTCGCCGACCTCACGACGGCGGTCCCGGCCGAGGCGGCCCCGTATGTGCACCGGGGGGCGACGAGCCAGGACATCGTCGACACGGCCCTGATGCTCGTCGCGCACCGTGTCCTCGGCCCGGTCCTCGCGGACCTGGCCCGCACGGAACAGGCCCTGGCCCGGCTCGCCGCCCGCCACCGGGACACCCCGATGCCCGGCCGCACGCTCACGCAGCACGCGGTGCCCACGACCTTCGGGCTGAAGGCGGCGGGCTGGCGCTCCCTGGTCCTGGACGCCCGGGACCGGCTGACGGCGGTGCGGGACGCTCTGCCGGTGCAACTGGGGGGTGCGGCAGGGACGTTGGCGGCCTTCGAGGCGTACGGGACGTCCGCGGCGCACCGAATTTCCGAGGGGCACGGGAGTCTTGAGGCAGACGAGAGTCTTGAGGTGCACGGGAGCCTTGAGGCAGACGAGTGCCTTGAGGTATCCGGGAGTACCGTGCCCGACGGCGGCGGCGTGCGCGGCACGGACCTCCTCGCCGCCTACGCCCGCGAACTCCCCCTCGCCGAGCCCGCCCTGCCCTGGCACACGCTCCGTACGCCCGTCGCGGACCTCGCCGCCGCTCTGGCGTTCACCGCGGGCGCCCTCGGCAAGACGGCCGCGGACGTGCTCACCCTCTCCCGTACGGAGATCGCGGAACTGTCCGAGGGCACCGGCGGCGGCTCCTCCGCGATGCCGCACAAGGCGAACCCCGTCGGCGCCGCCCTCATCGCCGCGGCCGCGCGCCGGGCCCCGCTCCTGGCCGCCATCCTCCAGGGCTCGCTCGTCGCGGAGGACGAACGCCCGCCGGGTGCCTGGCACGCCGAGTGGGAGCCGCTGCGCGACCTGCTGCGCCTCGTCGGCGGCGCGGCGCAGACGGCCGCGGGACTCGCCGAGGGCCTCCAGGTGCACGCCGACGTGATGCGCGAACACCTGGACCTCACCCACGGGCTGATCGTCTCGGAGCGGCTGGTGGCGGAGCTCGCGCCGGTCCTCGGCCGGGCGCGGGCCAAGGACGTGGTGGCCACGGCCGCGCGCAGGGTGCGCGCCGAGGGCACGCCGCTGATGGAGGCGCTCACCGGTGCGCCGGAGCTCGCGCACGAGGACCTCACACACCTGGACCTCGCCGCACTCACCGACCCCACCCACTACACCGGCGCGGCGGGAGCACTCACCGACCGCGCCCTGGAGCGACGTTGACCGTGCTGCCCCGTCTGCCCTGCCTGCCCCACCACCACGCCCAGGGCCCGGCCACGGCCCCGCCCCTGCTCCTCGGCCCCTCGCTGGGCACCTCCACGGCCCTCTGGGACGCCGTCGCACCCCAACTGGCCCCCGCCCACCGGGTGGTGTGCTGGGACCTCCCCGGCCACGGCGGGTCGCGGGCGGACCTGATCACCGCCGGGGCGACGGTCGCCGACCTCGCCGCCCTGGTTCTCGCGCTCGCCGACGACCTGGGCCTGGCGCGCTTCGTGTACGCGGGGGTCTCGCTGGGCGGTGCCGTGGGCCTGTACCTGGCCGCCCACCACCCCGAGCGCGTCACCCGGCTCGCGGTGCTCTGCTCGTCGGCGCACTTCGGCGGCGAGGCGCCCTGGCGGGACCGTGCCGCGACCGTACGCGCCGAGGGCCTGGACGCCCTCGCGGACTCGGCGCCCACGCGCTGGTTCACGCCCGGCTTCCCCGAGGAGCAACCCGCGCGCGTGGAGCGCCTGGTGGCGGACACCCGCTCAGCCGACCCCGGGGCCTACGCGGCCTGTTGCGACGCCCTGGCCGCGTACGACATCAGGAAGTCGCTGCCGACGATCACCGCGCCGACGCTCGTCGTCGGTGGCGACCAGGACCCCGCGACGCCCCCCGCCCACGCGCGCGAGCTCGCCGCCGAGATCCCCGGCGCCCGCCTCACCCGCCTCCCGGACGCGGCACATCTGGCCCCGGCGGAACGCCCCGAGGCGGTGGCGGCGGCGCTGCGCGCCCACTTCACGATCACGCCCTGATCCGGACGGACGATCACGAACTGATGCGGACGGACAATCACGCACTGATCCAGGAGGCGATCTCGTCGGCCGTCGCGACGCGCGCGAAACCCTTGCGCAGGACGGCGAGTTCGGGCTCCTGCCGGGACTCGTCGTCGGTGGCGGTGACGTCGGAGCCGACCACGACGTGGTAGCCGCGCTCGTACGCCTGGCGGGCCGTGGTGCCGCAGCAGTAGTTGGTGAGCGTGCCCGTGACGACGACGGTGTCGCGGCCCAGGTTGCGCAGGATGGTGTCCAGCGGAGTGTCGTAGAAGGCTCCGTAGGACGGCTTGCGGATGAGCACCTCGTCGGGCCGGTGCCCCAACTCGCTCCACACCCGGGCGGCTTCAGGGCGCCGCCAGTCCGTGTCCCCGTGGGGGAGGTGGCGCAGCGCGTGCGGCCGGTCGAGCCCGAGGTGGGTGTCGTCGAAGACGGTCCAGACGACGGGGACGCCCGCCGCCCGGCAGGCGTCGACGAGCCGCCGCAGCCGGGGCACCATGCGCGTCGCACCCGGCACCCAGAAGGGGCTCCAGCCGGGCCGGACGAACTCGTCCTGCATGTCGACGACAAGGAGCGCCGTGCGCCCGGCGTCCACTTCGAAGTCCGCGCATCCGCCCTCATACGCGGCACGCGCGCGTGCCGTCACCCACTCCTCGGTGTAGCGCATGACCGACCCCTTCCCCTGACCACTCTTCGAGTCACCTCTATTCGAGGCATGAGAAGGCAGAGAGTAGCAGGAGGGAATGATCAAGGCTGAGCGGGGAGTTGAGGGATCATGACGACGGACCAGCGCACGATCACCAACCCGCGGACCCTGCACGACCCGACGCCCTTCGGCTACAGCCACGCGGTGTCGGCACCGGGCGAACTCGTCTTCATCGGCGGCCAGTACGCCTCCGACGCCGACGGCTCCCCCGTCCCCGGCGACTTCGCCGCCCAGGTGGAACTGGCCCTGGACCGACTGCGGTCGGCACTGGAGGGGGTGGGTCTCGGCTATGAACACGTGGTCCGCCTGGGCACCTTCATCGTCGAGCACGACCACGACAAGCTGGTGGCGCTCGGCAAGGTCCTGCACGAGCGCTTCGGCGGCCGCCTCCCGGCCCAGACCCTGAGCGGCGTGGCCTCGCTGGCGCTGCCGGGGATGCTGTTCGAGGTGGACGCGGTGGCGGTGCGCCCCTGACGACCCCGCCCCGCCCCCGCCTCCTCGCCGCTCGATCCTCCGGCCGCCGACCCCGGCACGCTGCCCGCTGCCCGACGCCCGCCGCCCTCTGCCCGCCGCCCGCCGCCCGCCGCCCGCCGCAGTCCCGCTTCCCACCATGCGTGATACTGCACTCCAGCCGGGCCGACGAGGCGGCCCACGCGACAGGGGGTGTCGGTGCGACCGCTGGCAGCGGATGATCCGCGACAGATCGGCCCGTTCCAGATCATCGGGGTGCTGGGCGGCGGCGGCATGGGGCGCGTCTACCTGGGCCGTACGGCGGGCGGGCGGACCGTCGCGGTGAAGACGGCGCACCGCGAGCTGGCCGACGACCCGCACTTCCGCACCCGGTTCGCCCGCGAGGTGGCCGCCGCACGCCAGGTGGGCGGGCCCTTCGTCGCCCCGGTCGTGGACGCGGAACCGCATGGACCGGCCCCGTGGATGGCGACCGACTACGTCCCCGGCCTCTCGCTCACCGATGCGGTCAGCGGCGAAGGGCCGCTCCCGGAGCCGTCGTTGCGGCTCCTCGCGACGGGCCTCGCCGAGGCGCTGTCCGCCATCCACGCCCAGGGCCTGGTCCACCGCGACCTGAAGCCGTCGAACGTCCTGCTGACCGCCGACGGCCCCCGCGTCATCGACTTCGGCATCGCCCACTCGGCCGTGCACACGGCGCTCACCCAGACCGGTGCGGCGCTCGGCACCCCGGGCTACATGGCACCGGAACAGGTCAGCGCGGCGGGCCCGGCGGTCACGGGCGCGGCGGACGTCTTCGCGCTCGGCGGCGTGCTCTTCTACGCGGCGACGGGCGGGGGCCCGTACGGCGCGGCTGACCCGCAGATCCTCCTGTACCGCACGGTCCACGAGGAGCCGCGCCTGGACCGGCTCCCCTCCTCCATGCGCACGTTCACGTCCGAGTGCCTGGCGAAGAACCCGGCCGACCGCCCCACAGTGCCCAGCATCCTGGCCGCGCTCGGCCCCGCGGGCCCGTACGACGGCTGGCTGCCGGCGGCGGTGACCAACCGCCTCCTGCGGCTCTCGGCGACGATCCTCGGCTCGGAGCACACGGCGACGGCCCCCGGCACACCGGCCGCTCCCCCTGCTCCCCCCACTCCCCCGCCCACGACCGCACACACGGAGCGGCCCCCGTCGCCGGGCAGCCCTTCCGCTCCGTTCCCACCCCCGGCCCAGGCCCCGACCCCGGCCCCTGCCCCGGTATCGACCCCGACCCCCGTCCCGGACCCGGTCGACAAGACGCAGACGGCCGCCGCCGCCCCGCCCCCGCTCCGTCAACCACCGCCCGCCGCCTACCCGTTCCCGACCACCCCGTCCGCAGCCCCTTCACCCGCACCTCCACGCCCCGCCCCGCGCGGCCTCTCTCGGCGGCGCGCGTTGATAGCCCTGTCCGTGACGGGAGTCGTCGGCGGGGGCGGCGCGCTGGCCTGGGCCATGCGCCCCGACGACGACCCGAAGGGTGACCCCAAGACCCCGGCGGGCAGCGGCAAGGGCTCCGGCTCCGGCGGCTCCGGGTCGCTCTTCGCGAGCCTCCCGGAGCACGTCCGCGAGAAGAGGCGCATCGCGGTGGGCTCCGACATCGCGTACGCACCCATGGAGTTCACCGGCAAGAACGGCAAGGTCACCGGCTTCGACGTCGACCTCGCGAACGCCCTCGGCAAGCACCTGGGCGTGCGCTTCGAGTTCGCCACGTCAGCCTTCGACTCCCTCATCCCCTCCCTCAACGCGCGCAGGTTCGACGTGGTCCTGTCGGCGATGGTCGACACGGAGGAGCGTCGGCGGGGCATGTCCAGCGGCAAGAAGACGGGTCCGGGAGTCGACTTCGTCGACTACCTCAACGCGGGTGTCGGGATCCTCGTCATGAAGGGCAACCCCGAGAAGATCTCCACCCTGGAGAGCCTGTGCGGCAAGAAGGTCGTGGTGCAGCGCGGCACCACCGGCCAGGACGTCGCCACCAGCGCGAAGGAGTCCTGCGGCAAGCCCCTCACGGTGACGGTCCGCGAGCTGGCGGACGAGGCCGTGAAGATACTCCAGTCGGGCGCCGCCTCCGCCTTCCTCTGCGACTACTTGTCCGCCGCTCACCTGGCTTCCACGACGAGCCCGGCCGGTGAACTCCAGGCGCTCCGGCAGCAGTTCACCCCCGAGCCCGTCGGCATGGCGGTCCGCAAGGACGACACGGCCCTGCGCGACGCCCTCAAGACCGCGCTGGCCCGCGTCATCAAGGACGGCACGTACGCGAAGCTGCTGGACCGCTGGGGGATCGAGGCGGCGGGAGTGGAGCGCGCGGCGATCAACGGCGGCTAGGGCGCGGTCAGCCTCTCGCCACCGCGACGATCACCAGGAGGAGCAGGAGGAACAGGAGGAGCGGCAGCCGGAGGTTCGGCAGCAGGAAAAGCACGATCTCCTCAAGGGCGCTCAGCGGCACGGGTGTTCCCCGAGCCATGCGGCCGCCGCGGCGGACCGCTCGGCGTGCCGTAGCCCGAGCCTCTTGAGCTTTCGACGGACCCGCTCACCGTACGGCGCCGGGAGTCCGGCCTCGGCCGCGGCGTGTGCCCAGGCGTCCCCGGTGCGAGCCCACAGGAGAGCCACGGCCTCCTCCGGCGCCCTCAACTGCCGTAACACCGTGACGATCCGCGGGTCGAAGAGCTCGGCCGCCAGCACGACGTCCTCGGGACTGTCGGCGCCCACGAGCAGATCGCTGAGGATCAGTCCCTCGCCGACGGCGCTGCCGAGGAGCGCGGTGCGCTGTCCGCGGATCCTCCGCTCCCACAACGGCTGTTGCAGCCGGTGCTCGGTCTGGATGTCGCGCCTCAACAGGCCGACCAGGGTGGGGGTGTCGGCCACGCCGCCCCCGAGGACGTGCACCCACTCCCCCAGCAGGGCCATCTCCACGGCCGCCCGCCATGCGACGGGGCGGGCCAGGCCCAGCCAGCTGCCGGCGAAGGTGTCCACGAGGGCCGCATCGCCCTCGATGGCGGCGTTGCGGGCCCGCAGGGCTTCCCTCATGGCGGAGCGGTCCGGCCAGGTCGGGCAGTGCCGCAGCGTCTCGGCCAGGTCCAGGAGGATCCCGGCGAGGCCGCTCGCACCGAGGAGCAGGCACTCCTGGCAGTCGGCCGCCCCCGACTCCTCCATCGCGTCCCGCACGCTCTCCACCGCACCCAGGGCTCGGGCCATCGCGGAGCTGAAGGCTTCCCCCTGGGTCTGGTGCCAGAAGTGGAGCAACCCGTGCACGTGCCTCTCACGGTCCTCGTGGGAGGGGCGCTGACGGGCGGCCTCGCAGGCACACAGGAGACACAGGCGGGCCGACTGCAGGTTGATCACGGGCGTTCCCCTCACGTGGCGACGAGCCTTCTCTCCTTGGGCCCGGCCAGGCAGCGGAACGGCAAGAAATCTCAGACCGGTTCTACCGCGCCCCGTACACCCTCCCCGGCGCCTCCGCCCCCGCCAACAGCTTCAGCGTCGTCTCGCCCGCCTCCGCCGGGGTCCAGCGGGCGCCCTTGTCGGCCGTGGGGCCGGGGCGCCAGCCCTCCATGACCGTGATGCGGCCCGCCTCCGCCTCGAAGACGCGGCCCGTGACGCCCGTCGATGCCTCGGAGCCGAGCCAGACGACCAGGGGGGAGACGTTCTCGGGGGCCATCGCGTCGAAGGCGCCCTCTTCAGGGGCGGCCATCGTCTCGGCGAAGGTGTCCTCCGTCATGCGGGTGCGGGCGGCGGGGGCGATGGCGTTGACGCGCACTCCGTAGGCGCCCAGTTCGGCCGACGCGACCATCGTGAGGCCCAGGATTCCGGCCTTGGCCGCGCTGTAGTTGCCCTGCCCGACGCTGCCCAACAGGCCCGCCCCGGAGCTGGTGTTGATCACACACGCGCGCGGGGTGCGGCCCGCCTTGGACTCGGTCCTCCAGTACGCGCCCGCGTGCTTCAGCGGCAGGAAGTGGCCCTTCAAGTGGACGCGCATCACGGCGTCCCACGCGTCCTCGTCGAGGTTGACCAGCATGCGGTCGCGCAGGAATCCCGCGTTGTTCACCAGGGTGTCCAGGCGGCCGTAGGTGTCGAGTGCCGTCCCGATCAGGCTCGCGGCACCCTCGGTCGTGGCGATGTCGCCGCCGTGGGCCACCGCCTCGCCGCCCGCCGCGCGGATCTCGGCCACCACGTCGTGCGCGGGGCCGCCGGACTCCCCCGAGCCGTCCGGCCCCACCCCCAGGTCATTGACGACGACGCGGGCGCCCTCGGCCGCGTACGCGCGCGCGTGCGCCCGCCCCAGCCCTCGGCCCGCCCCGGTGACGATCACGACCCGGCCTTCACAGATGCCCGGCATGGGGGAACTCCTTTGCTGTAGTCAGTGGTTGGCCGTCGCCGCGTCCAAGAACGCGGGGCGCTCTCCGCCGCCGTGCAGGTGCAGGGACGCGCCGCTGATGTAGCCCGCGGCGGCGGACGCCAGGAACACGCAGGCGTCGCCCACCTCTTCGGGGGTCGCGAGACGGCCCAGCGGGACCGTCCTCGCGACGGCCGCCACGCCCTCCTCGTCGCCGTAGTGGAGGTGCGCGCTCTCCGTGCGGGCCAGGCCGAGGACGACGGTGTTCACGCGCACCTCGGGGGCCCATTCGACGGCCATGGTGCGGGCCAGGTTCTCCAGGCCCGCCTTGGCCGCTCCGTACGGGCCGGAGCCCGGTGAGGGGCGGGTGCCGCTGACGCTGCCGATCATGGTGATGCTGCCGCCCGCCTCCTGTGCGCGCATCACCTCGCGGGCGGCGAGCGAGGCGTACAGCGGGGCCAGCAGGTTCAGTTCGACGATCTTGGCCTGGCGTGCGGGCGGGGTGTCGGCGAGGAGGCCGAAGGGGGTGCCGCCCGCGTTGTTGACGAGCGCGTCCAACCGGCCGTGATCCGCGGCCACTTGCGCGAAGAAGGCGTGTGTCGCGTCGGCGTCACGCAGGTCCAGTGCCCGGAACTCGGCCTCGGCGCCCGCCGCTTCGACCGGCTTGTCGGGCGGTCTGCGGGCACAGACGACGACGTGCGCGCCCGCGGCGAGGAAGCGCCGGGCAATGCCGGCGCCGACGCCGCGGGTGCCGCCGGTGACAACGGCCACCTGTTGCGTGTCAGTCATCGCTGCTACCTTTCCGAGTACCCAACTAACAAATGTTTGGTTGATGGCGCTCGGTTGAAAGGTAGCGGATCCGCTGATGTCTGTCTCCACCTCGACCCCGGACAAGGGCGTCGCCGTCGTCACCGTCGACTACCCACCCGTCAACGCCCTTCCCGTACAAGGGTGGTTCGACCTCGCGGACGCGGTGCGCGCCGCAGGCCGCGACCCAGACGTGCGCTGCGTGGTCCTCGCCGCCGAGGGGCGCGGGTTCAACGCGGGCGTGGACATCAAGGAGATGCAGCGCGACACCGGGCACCAGGCCCTGATCGGCGCCAACAGGGGCTGCTACGAAGCGTTTTCGGCGGTCTACGAGTGCCAGGTCCCGGTCATCGCAGCCGTCAATGGGTTCTGCCTGGGCGGCGGCATCGGCCTGGCGGGGAACGCGGACGCGATCGTGGCGAGCGACGACGCCACCTTCGGCCTCCCGGAGCTGGACCGCGGCGCCCTGGGCGCCGCGACGCACCTCGCGCGCCTCGTCCCGCAGCACCTGATGCGCGCCCTGTACTACACCTCGCGCACCGCGACCGCCGTCGAGCTGCACCAGCACGGATCGGTGTGGCGCGTCGTGCCGCGCGCCGAACTGCGCGCCGCGGCACTGGAGTTGGCCCGCGAGATAGCCCGCAAGGACGGGACGCTGCTGCGCTTCGCGAAGGCCGCGATCAACGGCATCGACCCGGTGGACGTGCACCGCAGCTACCGCTTCGAGCAGGGCTTCACCTTCGAGGCCAACCTGAGCGGCCTCGCGGACCGCATCCGTGACGGCTTCGGCAAGGAGGCGGAGGAGAAATGACCACCGACAAGACGATGTCACCCGAGGAGATCGTCGGGCGCCTGGAGAGCGGGATGACGCTCGGCATCGGCGGCTGGGGCGCGCGCCGCAAGCCGATGGCCCTGGTCCGCGCCCTGCTCCGCTCGGACGTCACCGACCTCACCGTGGTGTCGTACGGCGGCCCTGACGTGGGCCTGCTCAGCGCCGCCGGAAAGATCCGCAAGCTCGTCACGGCCTTCACCACGCTCGACTCGATCCCCCTGGAGCCGCACTTCAGGGCAGCGCGCGAACGGGGCGCCTTCGAGCTGGTCGAGCTGGACGAGGCGATGTTCATGCAGGGCCTCACCGCGGGCGCGCAGCGACTGCCGTTCCTGCCGATCCGCGCGGGCCTCGGCTCGGACGTCCTGCGGGTCAACCCGCAGCTGCGCACGGTCACTTCGCCGTACGCGGACGGGGAGGAGCTGCTCGCCGTGCCCGCCCTGCGCATGGACGCCACCCTGGTCCACCTCAACCGCGCCGACCGCCGGGGCAACGGCCAGTATCTGGGGCCCGACCCCTACTTCGACGACCTGTTCTGCGAGGCCGCGAGCGCCGCGTACGTTTCCTGTGAGCGTCTGGTCGAGTCCTGGTCCGACGAACCGGCCGCGGCGCCCCAGACGATGCTGGTGTCGCGGCACGCGGTGACGGGGGTGACCGAGACGCCGGGGGGCGCCCACTTCACCTCCTGCGTCCCGGACTACGGGCGTGACGAGCCCTTCCAGAAGGCGTACGCCACCGCGGCGGCCGACCCGGAGGCGTGGGCGGCCTTCCACGAGCGCTTCCTCGGCGGCAGCGAGCGGGACTACCAACTGGCCGTCCAGACCTGGCAGAAGGAGGACCACTCATGACCACTCCCGCCACCACCCCCTCCGGCGGTCTCTCCGGCGGCCCCTCCAGCGCTCCCTCCCCCGCCTCCCCCACGCCGACGCGCGCCGAGTACTGCGTGATCGCCTGCGCCGAGGCATGGCGGGACAACGGCGAGGTCCTGGCCTCGCCCATGGGCACGGTCCCCTCGATCGGCGCCCGGCTCGCCCGGCTCACCTTCGCGCCCGACCTCCTTCTGACGGACGGCGAGGCAATGCTCATCGGGGACGTGCCGGCCGTCGGGGCGCCCTCGGAGATGACGGAGGGCTGGCTCCCGTACCGCCGTCATCTCACGATGGTGATGGGCGGGCGGCGGCACGTGATGATGGGTGCGAGCCAGATCGACCGCTTCGGCAACCAGAACATCTCGTGCATCGGCGACTGGCGGCGCCCCAAGCGGCAGCTGCTCGGTGTGCGCGGGGCGCCCGTCAACACCCTCAACAATCCGGTGAGTTACTGGATCCCCCGGCATTCGACGCGGGTCTTCGTGGAGAAGGTCGACATGATCAGCGGGGTCGGCTACGACAGCGCGGCCGCCGCCGGTCCTTCGGCGACCCGCTTCCACGATCTGCGCCGGGTCGTCTCGGACCTCGGCGTCTTCGACTTCGCGACACCGGACCACGCGATGCGCGTGGTGTCCCTGCATCCCGGCGTGACGCTCGACCAGGTGCGGGAGGCCACGGGCTTCGCGCTCGTCGCGCCGGACGGCGAGGTCCCGGCCACGCGCGAGCCCACCGCCGAGGAGCTGCGGCTGATCCGCGAGGTGGTGGACCCGCGCGGCCTGCGCGACCGCGAGGTGCGGACATGACACCGCCCGCGCCGGACATCGAGCCGGACATCGAGCCAGGCATCGAGACGGCGCTCACCCGGCTCGTCGGGGTGCGGCACCCGATCATGCAGACCGGCATGGGCTGGGTCGCGGGCCCCCGGCTGGTCTCCGCGACGGCCGAGGCGGGCGCGCTCGGCATCCTCGCGTCGGCGACGATGACGCTCGATCAGCTGCGCTCGGCGGTACGTGAGGTCAAGTCCCGTACGGACGCGCCGTTCGGCGTCAATCTGCGGGCGGACGCCGGGGACGCCCGGGACCGGGTCCGGGTGATCATCGAGGAGGGGGTGCGGGTCGCGTCGTTCGCGCTCGCGCCGTCGAAGGAGCTGATCGCCGAGCTCAAGGACGCGGGGGTCGTCGTGATCCCCTCGATCGGCGCGCGGCGCCATGCCGAGAAGGTCGCGGCGTGGGGCGCGGACGCCGTCGTCGTGCAGGGCGGCGAGGGCGGCGGCCACACGGGCGAGGTGGCGACGACGGTGCTGCTGCCGCAGGTCGTGGACGCCGTCGACATTCCGGTGATCGCGGCGGGCGGCTTCCACGACGGCCGGGGCCTGGTCGCGGCGCTCGCCTACGGAGCGGCGGGCGTCGCGATGGGCACCCGCTTCCTGCTGACCTCGGACTCGACGGTGCCGGACCCGGTGAAGGCCCGCTACCTGGCGGCGACGGTCAAGGACATCACGGTCACCACGCGCGTGGACGGCCTCCCGCACCGCATGCTGCGCACCGAACTCGTCGCGTCCCTGGAGAAGTCGGGCCGGGCGGCGTCGCTGGCCCGCGCGGTCCGCCACGCGGCGGCGTTCCGCCGGATCTCGGGCCTCAGCTGGCTCCGCATGGCCCGCGACGGCCTCGCCATGAAGCACGGCAAGGACCTCACCTGGAGCCAGGTCCTGCTGGCCGCGAACACCCCGATGATGCTCAAGTCCGCGATGGTGGACGGCCGTCCGGACCTGGGAGTGATGGCGTCGGGCCAGGTGGCGGGCCTCTTGGAGGACGTGCCGTCGTGCGCGGAGCTGATCGGGCGGATCATGCGGGAGGCGGGTGAGACGAGGGAGCGGCTGTGCGGGCTCGCCGCGCCCGGGAGCTGAGGGGACGGCCCGGGAGAGAGCGGCCGTACGCGGGGGCCGCGGGTTCTGCGGGTTCTGCGGGTTCTGCGGGTCCTGCGCGGCTGCCGCGTCCCAGAGCCGAGAGCGCACCCCACGACTCAGCGCGCATCGGTCCCGGGTACGCCCCCGGCAGTGCGGCAGCCCCCCGGCAGTGCGGCAGCCCCCGGAAGCACGGCGCGCCCCGGTGCCAAGGCCCGCCTCGCAGCCGACGCCCCGGGCCAAGTCGGCCCTGGACGACCGGCCGCGTGCCTCTCAGCCGTCGAGGAACTCCCGTGCCCGTGCCGCCAGTCCGTCCGCCCCGCACGCCTCCGCGAGCGCGAGGCCCCGGCCGACCTCCGGTTCCGAGCGTGCCGCGATGCCGTATTCGACGCGGGCCACCGCGTGTTCGTACGCGCAGGGTGATGCCTCCAGGTAGGCGGCGGCTCGGGCGTAGAGGGCGACCGAGCGGGCGCCCGTGTCGAGGGCGGCGGCGCAGCGCAGGGCCTCGCCGATCGCCGTGTCCGTGCCGAATCGTTCGGCCTGGATGCGGGCGTCGGCGACGAGTTCGGCCGCGCGGCGCGGGTCCTCGTGGGCGAGGGCGCGGGCGAGGTCGTAGGGCCAGGGGGCGAGCACGGTGTTGTACTGGCCGCGGGCGGTCAACGCCTTGGCGGTGGCTTCGAGTTCGTTCAGGCCCTCCTCGGTGCGGCCCAGGGTGAGGAGGAGGCGGCCGCGTACCGATGCGGCGTCCGGGACGTAGATCGTGGACGCGGACGGCGGGGCGAAGCCGTAGCGGTCGGCGATCTCGCTGGCCGCCTCGGCGTGGCCGCGGGCCAGGAGCGTGTCGATGAGCATGCTCGCGGCCTCCCAGTGCATGGGCAGGCCCTGACCGACGCGGTCGGCGAGGCGCAGGCTCTCGCGCAGGGAGCGCTCGGCCTCGACCAGGCGGCCGCGGCGGCGGTTCACATAGCCGACGAGGGCGTGCGAGAGGGCGAGGTGGCCGCCGCTCCAGCCCGCCGTCTCGTAGGCCCGCACCGCCTCGGTGAAGAGGCTCTCCGCGCGGTCGAGGCGGTCCGTGAAGGCGTACGAGAAGCCGAGCATCAGACGGAGTTCGAAGGTCCACTCCGTGTCGGTCCAGCCGAGGCCGGGTGCGAGGCGGCCGTTGACGAGGGCGCGGTCGCAGAACTCGACGACCTCTTCCGCGTTCTCCCCGCGGGTCATGGCGTCGAAGGCGCGGAGGATGAGCAGGGCGCGCTCCGCGTTGTCCCGGCCGGTGAGGGGGCCGGCGAGCGCGGCCAGGCGGCGGGACCTGCCGGGCGAGTCCTCCTCGCCCGCGTGGATGCCCTCCCACATGTAGCGGACGGCCTGGAGGCGCATCCGGTCGGGCCCCTGGGCGAGGCGGGCGGCCTCGTCGTCGATGGCCTTGAGGCCCTCCTCCAACTGGTCGTTGTGGACGAGCGCCTGGGAGAGGCGGCAGACGGCGTCGACGCGCAGCGACGGGTCGAGGCCGCGCATGGACAGGGCCTCGCGCAGGTGCCCGACGGTGGTGGCGGGCGAGGTGAGGAGGGTGGCGCAGCCGAGTTCGTAGAGCACGCGCGCGTGGGTCTCGGGCAGGGGCGGTTCGCGCAGGGCCCGCTCCAGGCAGCGGCGGGCCGCGTCCGGGGCGCCCACCGCGAGGTGTTCGGCGGCGGCCGCGCGCAGCTGGCTGACCAGATCGGGGTCGTCGTCCGGGTGGACTTCGAGGAGGTGGCGGGACGCGGCGGCGGGGCCGAGCCCGGACTGGGTGACGGCCCAGGCCGCCTGGCCGTGCATGGCGGTGCGGGTGGCGGACGGGATGGCGCGGTAGACGGCGCTGGCGATCAGCGGATGGACGAACTCGAGCCCGGCGTCGTCCCCGACGAGGATGCGGGCGCTGCGCAGCCGGTCCGCGCACCGCTCGGCGTCGTCGCGGCGCAACCCGGCGAGCTGGGCCGCGAGGTCGAGGGAGATGTCGCTGCCCAGGATGGCGGCGGCCCAGGCGAACCGCGTGACATCGATGCCGAGACCTTCGAGCCGGTCCACCAGACCGCGGCCGCGCGCCGAGCGGTTGAGGGCGCGCAGCTCGCCCGCGGAGCCGTCCACCGGCTCGATGCCGCTGTCCTGGACCTTGGCGAGGAGCTCCACGGACTCGTACGGGTTGCCGCCGGTGACGGCCCAGACCTCGCGGCAGAACGGGTCGTCGGCGTGCTCGCCGAGGGTGGCGCGGGTCAGGCCCGCGGCGGCGGCCGGGGTGAGGGCGCGCAGGGTGGTGAAGGGGCGGGCGGCGGCGCCGACGGCCGCGAGGTGGCGGGCGCTGTCGCCGGTGGCCTCGCCGGGGCGGTGGGCGACCACGACGAGGACCGGGAGCGCGTCGAGGACCTGGGCGAACGCGGCGAGCCAGTGGAGGGTCTCCTGGTCGGCCCAGTGCGCGTCGTCGATGAGGAGGACGAGGGGCCAGTGCAGCCGGGCGAGGCGGGACACCGCTTCGACGAGTCCGTCGCAGACGCCCTGCGGGTCGGCCTGGCCTCCGCCGGGTTCGACTATGCCGAGGGCCGGGCCCGCGATCTCGTAGCGGTCGCCGAGGTATTCGCGGGCCTCGTCGGCGGTGAGGGAGACGAGGGCGGGCTGGAGCAGCTGCCGCACCACGTTGAACGGGACCGAGGTGACGGTCTCGCCGCCGCGGGCGGACCAGACGGTGGCGCGGCCGTCGGCGATGCGGCGGACTTCGGCCAGGAGGGCGGTCTTGCCGATGCCCGCCTCTCCGTTGAAGACGAGGAGGCCGCCGGAGTGCCTCGCCCCCGTCCCTTCCGAGCAGAGGTCGTCGACGGCTCGGGCGACGGCGTCGAGCTCGTCGTCACGCTCCCACAGCGGGGCCCAGGCGGTGCCTGCGGGCCGTCCCTGTGTCATCGCGCTACCTCCCGGGGTCGCTCATTCGACGTACAGACCTCGAGACTAGCCGGGCCGGGGCCGTCGCGGAGCACGGTCTGCCCAGCTGACGCCGCAAGGGGTGAAGGACTTGACGGGCCCTCACCGAGTGGTGTCGCCGAGCGGTCCGCGACGGTCGGCACGGTGCGTGGAGCGCCCCGAAAGAGTCAAAGTCGCTCAATGACGGTCACGTTGGCCTGACCTCCACCCTCGCACATCGTCTGGAGTCCGAACCGGCCACCGGTGCGCTCCAATTCGTGCAGGAGCGTGGTCGTCAGCTTGACACCGGTGGCGCCGAGGGGGTGGCCGAGGGCGATCGCGCCGCCGTTCACGTTCACCTTCTCCGGGTCGGCGCCGGTCTCCTTGAGCCAGGCGAGGACGACGGGCGCGAACGCCTCGTTGATCTCCACGAGGTCGATGTCGTCCAGGCTCATGCCGGTCTTCTTGAGGGCGTACGCGGTGGCGGGGATCGGCGCGGAGAGCATGCGGATGGGGTCCTCGCCGCGTACGGAGAGGTGGTGGATGCGGGCCCGCGGGGTCAATCCGTGTTCCTGGACGGCCCGTTCGCTCGCGATCAGCAGCGCCGCGGCGCCGTCGGAGACCTGCGAGGAGCAGGCGGCGGTGATGGTGCCGCCCTCCATGACGGGCCGCAGGCCCGCCATCTTCTCCAGCGTCGTGTCCCGGCGCGGTCCCTCGTCCGTCGTCACCTCGCCGTACGCGACGAGTTCGCGGTCGAAGCGGCCCTCGTCGATGGCGCGCAGCGCGCGCTGGTGGGAGCGGAGCGCGAACTCCTCCATGTCGAGCCGGGATATGCCCCACTTCTCGGCGATCAGCTGGGCGCCGTGGAACTGGTTGACGGGCTGGTCCCCGTAACGGGCGCGCCAGCCCGAACTGCCCAGGTACGGGCCCTCGGTGAGGCCGAGGGGCTCGGCGGCCTGCCGGGAGGCGAAGGCGATGGGGATCATCGACATGTTCTGCGTGCCGCCCGCGACCACCAGGTCCTGGGTGCCGGAGAGGACCCCCTGGGCGGCGAAGTGCAGGGCCTGCTGCGAGGATCCGCACTGCCGGTCCACCGTCACGCCGGGCACCTCCTCGGGCAGTCCGGCCGCGAGCCAGCAGGTGCGCGCGATGTCACCGGCCTGCGGGCCGACCGTGTCCAGGCAGCCGAAGACGACGTCCTCGACGGCGGCCGGGTCGACTCCCGTGCGCTCGACGAGCGCCGTGAGGACGTGCGCCCCCAGGTCGGCGGGGTGGACCGCGGCGAGGCCCCCCTTGCGCCGCCCGACGGGGGTGCGGACCGCTTCGACGATGTAAGCCTCGGCCATGACGGATCCCTTCCGTGGTCATGTGCTCATGTGGTCATGTCGCGCGAACGGCGATCCCGTCCAGGACCATCGACAGGTACTGGCGGGCGATCTCCTCGGGGCTGTGCTGTCCGCCGGGCCGGTACCAGGAGGCGGCCACCCACACGGTGTCGCGCACGAACCGGTAGGTGAGGCGGATGTCGAGGTCGGCGCGGAAGACGTGCTCCTTGACGCCGAGCTCCAGGGTCGTCAGCCACGCCTTCTCGAACCGGCGCTGCGAGGCGGCGAGGAACTCGAAGCGCTCCTGGGCGACGAGCTGCTTGGACTCCTTCTGGTAGATCGCGACGGCGGCGCGGTGCCGGTCGATCTCCCGGAAGGACTCGGTGACGAGGGCCTCCAGGGTTTCCCTGGGGCCGAGTGCGGAGTCGAGCACGGTGTCGTAGCCGGACCACAGCTCGTCGAGGAAGGTGCGCAGGATCTCCTCGAGCATCGACTCCTTGGAGTCGAAGTGGTAGTAGAGGCTGCCGGCCAGCATCCCGGCGTGGTCGGCGATCTTGCGGACGGTGGTGGCGTTGTAGCCCTGGGCGGCGAAGACCTCGGCCGCGGTGTCCAGCAGTTCTCGGCGCCGCTCGGGTGAGGCGGTCACCTGGGGCTTCTTCTTCGTAGGCACGAAACCATTGTGGTCCTAGGCGGGTGGCGGCAGTGCGGTCAGGCGTGCTGGCTGCTGACCGCGACCGTCTCCCCCGTCATGTACGAGGAGTAGCCGCTGGCCAGGAAGACGATCACGTTGGCTATCTCCCACGGCTCCGCGTAGCGCCCGAACGCCTCGCGCGCGGTGAGCTCTTCGAGCAGCTCGTCCGAGGTGACCTTGGCGAGGTGGGGGTGCATGGCGAGGCTCGGCGAGACCGCGTTGACCCGGACACCGTGCGGGGCGGCCTCGATGGCGGCGCAGCGGGTGAGGGCCATGACGCCGGCCTTCGCCGCGGCGTAGTGGGCCTGGCCCGCCTGGGCGCGCCAGCCGAGCACCGAGGCGTTGTTGACGATCACTCCGCCCTCGCCGGTGGCGTACAGCCGGCGCAGGGCCGCTCTGGTGCAGCGGAACGTCCCGTTCAGCGTGACGTCCATGACCTTGTCCCACTGGGCGTCGGTCATCTCGGTGAGCTCGGCGGTGCCGCCGAGGCCCGCGTTGTTCACGACGATGTCGAGGCGGCCGTGGCTCCGCTCCGCCAGCTCGTACAGCTCCTGGACCTGCGCCTCGTCCGTCACGTCGCACGGCGTGCCCGCGACGCGGTCGGCGCCGAACTCGGCGGCTAGCGACTCCACCGACTCCTTGGTGCGGCGCGGGTGGGCGTCGCCGATGACGACGCGGGCGCCCTCCTCCAGGAAGCGGCGCGCGGTGGCGCCGCCGATGCCCGCTCCGGCGGCGGCGGTGATCACGGCGGTGCGGCCGGCCAACAGGCCGTGCCCCGGCACGTATTCGGGCGCTCCCACGGGCGGCACTCCCCTTTCTGCCTTCCTCACCCTCGAAGACCTTCGACGACCCTCGACGGCTGACCCGACCCACGGTAATCTACCAAACACTTGTTAGGGAAGAGCCGGGCCGAGCGAAGAGGTGGGCCGCTGATGGACCTCGACTTCACCGCCGAGGAAGGGGAGTTCAGGCTGCGGGCGCGCGCCTGGCTCGCGGAGCACGTGCCGCCCGGGCCGCTGCCCTCGCTGGAGACCGCCGAGGGCTTCGCCGCCCACCGCGCCTGGGAGGCCAAACTCGCCGCGGACCGCTGGTCGGTGGTGTCCTGGCCGCGGGAGTACGGGGGGCAGGGCGTCGACATCGTCCGGTGGCTCGTCTTCGAGGAGGAGTACTACGCGGCGGGGGCGCCGGGCCGCGTCTCGCAGAACGGGATCAATCTCCTCGCCCCCACCCTCTTCGACTACGGCACCGAGGAGCAGCGCGCCCGGGTGCTGCCCCCGATGGCGAGCGGCGAGGTGATCTGGGCGCAGGCGTGGTCCGAGCCCGAGTCCGGCTCGGACCTCGCCTCGCTGCGTTCCACGGCCCGGCGTACGGAGGGGGGTTGGCTGCTCAGCGGCCAGAAGACCTGGTCGTCGCGGGCCGCGTTCGCCGACCGCGCCTTCGGCCTGTTCCGCAGCGACCCGGCCGTCGCCCCCGCCCGGCCGCACCGCGGGCTCACGTATCTGATGTTCCCACTCGACGCGGAGGGCGTGACGGTCCGTCCCATCGGGCGCCTGGACGGCAAGCCCGCCTTCGCCGAGCTCTTCCTGGACGACGTCTTCGTGCCGGACGAGGACGTGATCGGCGAACCGGGCCAGGGCTGGCGGATCGCGATGTCGACGACGGGCAACGAAAGGGGCCTCACCCTGCGTTCACCGGGCCGCTTCCTCGCGACGGCGGACCGCCTCACGCGCGCGTGGCGGGCGCAGGGCGACCCGGCGGACACGGCGCTGCGCGACCGGGTGGCCGACGCGGTGATCGGGGCGCGCGCCTATGAGCTGTTCACGTGGGCGAACGCCTCGCGGTTCGCGGCGGGCGAGACCATCGGTGCCGAGTCCAGCCTGAACAAGGTCTTCTGGTCGGAGTACGACATCGCGACGCAGGAGACGGCGCTCGACCTGCTGGGCGCGGACGGCGAACTGGCCGACGGCGAGTGGGCCGAGGGCTATGTCTTCTCGCTCGCCGGACCCATCTACGCGGGCACGAACGAGATCCAGCGCGACATCATCGCCGAGCGCCTGCTCGGCCTGCCGAAGGGACGGCGCTGATGCGATTCCTCCTGGACGACGAGCAGCGGGAGTTCGCCCGGTCCCTGGACGCGATGCTGACGGCGGCCGACACCCCGACGGCCACACGCGCGTGGGCCGCCGCCGACCACGCCCCTGGCCGGGCCCTGTGGGGGCGCCTCGCGGAGGCGGGCGTCTTCGCCCTTGCCGTGCCCGAGGAGCACGACGGAGTGGGGCCGCTCCCCGTAGAAGTGGCCGTGGCCTTCATCGAGTTGGGACGTCACGCGGTGCCGGGCCCCCTGGTCGAGACGGTGGCGGCCGCGGCGCTCCTGTCCCGTCTCGCGGACCTCGGCGAGCAGGAACCCGCCAAGCGCCTCCTGCCCGCCCTGGCCTCCGGCACCGCCACGGCCACCCTCGCCCTCCCGGGGACGAACGGCCCGTACGCGCTGGACGCCGACGCGGCGACGCACCTCCTGGTGGCCGCCGACGGCACACTGCGCCTCGCGCCCGGCCCCGAGAGCCTGCACCACTCCCTCGACCCCGCCCGCCGCCTCGCCGTCCCGCTGCCCGGCGGCGAACTCCTCGCCACCGGGCCCGCCGTGACCGAGGCCGCCGGCAGGGCCGCCGACTGGGCCGCGCTCGCCACGGCCGCGCAGGCGCTGGGCGTCGGACGGGCGCTGCTGGACAGGACCGTGGCGTACGTGAAGCAGCGCACCCAGTTCGGTACGGCGATCGGCACCTTCCAGGCCGTGAAGCACCGGCTGGCCGACGTCCTCGTACGGCTTGAATTCGCCCGGCCCCTGCTCTTCGGAGCGGCCCTCTCCATGGAGGGTGCCGACATAGCGGCGGCCAAGGCGGCCGCGGGCGAGGCGGCCTATGGGGCGGCGCGGGCGGCGCTCCAGTTGCACGGCGCGATCGGCTACACCTCGGAGTACGACCTCTCCTTGTGGCTCACCAAGGCCCGGGCGCTGCGCACCGCGTGGGGCGATCCGCCGGCGTGCCGCGCGCGGGTGCTCGCCGGGAGGGAGTGAGCGGAGCCTCCTTGAGCGGGCCCGGCGCGCGCCCACCCATGCCCCCGTCCACGGTCCGCCCCCGAACGCGCGGGTGCGCAGGCCCCGCCCTCGCTGCGATCATGGGACGTACGGGGCGGACGGGATCGGTGATTCGGGAACGGCGAACGGGCCGAGGGCGGCCGAGAAGGAGGCCACACGTGCGCGTGATCGGGCTGATGTCGGGAACTTCGTACGACGCGATCGACGCCGCGGCGGCCGACTTGACGATCGACGGGGACCGGCTGCTGATGTCACCGCTCGGCCTCATCAGCCGGGGCTACGACCCGGAGCTGCAGCGTGCCCTCGCGGCCGCGCTGCCGCCCGCCGCGACCTCGCTCGCCGAGGTGTGCCGCCTCGACACGCTCATCGGCCGGGCCTTCGCCGCAGCGGCCGTCGAGGCGGACCGCGAACTGTGCGACGGGCGCGCCGAGTTGGTCGCCTCGCACGGCCAGACCGTCTACCACTGGGTCGAGGACGGACAGGTGCACGGCACCCTGCAGATCGGCCAGCCCGCGTGGATCGCGGAGGCGAGCGGGCTGCCCGTGGTCGCCGACTTCCGGCCCCGGGACATCGCGGCGGGCGGCCAAGGGGCGCCGCTGGTCAGCCTGTTCGACCAGATGTGGCTGCGCGGCAGGCCCGGCGCACCCGCCGCCCTGAACCTCGGCGGCATCGCCAACATCACGGCGCCGGACGGCACGGCGTTCGACACGGGCCCGGCCAACGCCCTCCTCGACGCGGCCGTGCACGACGGCACCTCCGGCCGCCTCACCCACGACCAGGACGGCGCCCTCGCCGCCCGCGGCCGGCCCGACGCGGGACTGCTCGAACTGCTCCTCGCGGAGCCGTACTACACGCTGCCCGCACCCAAGACGACCGGCAAGGAACTCTTCCACCTCGCCTATCTGCGCGCCGCCCTGGCACAGGGCTACGAGCAGCTGCCGCTGGAGGACGTCGCCGCGACGCTCACGCTGCTCACCGCCCGGACGGTCGCGGACGCGGTGCGCTCGGTGCGGGCGAGCGAGGTCGTCGCGTCCGGGGGCGGCACGCGCAACCCGACGCTGATGAGGCTGCTGCGCGCGGAGTTGGACGGCGGCGCGGCGCGGGGCGGGGCCGAGGTCAGGTCCGGTGGCGGGGCGGAGGGAAGGACCGGTGGCGCGGGCGGGATTCCCGTCCGTACGTCCGACGAGCTCGGCCTCCCGTCGGCGGCGAAGGAGGCGTACGCCTTCGCGGTCCTGGGGTTCCTCACCGCGCACGGGCTCGCGGGGACCGTGCCCGCCAGCACGGGGGCACGGCACGCGAGTGTGCTCGGGTCGATCACTCCGGGGCGGCGCGGGGTGCCGTCGCCGGGGCCCGCCGCGGTGGCGCCGGTGCGGCTCGTCGTGGCCGGGTGACCATGGCCGTCGTGGCCGGGTGACCTCGGCCGTCGTGGCCGGGTGGCCCCGGAGCGGCGAAGCCGGGTGAAACCGGAGCGGCAAGGCGAATCCGCCCCCCTCTCATCCCCCTTTCACGGACGGCTCTTAACCTGGCGCCATGACGCAGGCGACTCCTCCCGGCTGGTATCCCGACCCGGGGCAGACAAGCGACGGACCGCGCACCGAACGCTGGTGGGACGGACAGACATGGACGGACCAGGTGCGCGCCGCGGCGGGCCCGCCGGCCGGCCCGCGCCGGGGAGCCCGCATCGCGATAGCGGCGATCGTGGGGGTCGCCGTTCTCGCGGGCATAGGCGGCGGGGTGTACGCGCTGACATCCGACGACGACGGGAACGGCGGCAACGGCGACAGCGCCAAGCCCCCGGGGTCCAGCGCGCCTTCGGCCCCCGGCGAGGACGGCGGCGACGGCGGCAACGGCGGCAGGGGTGGTGACGGCGGCGGCAACGGCTCGCCGGAGGAGCCGAACGCCCCGGAGCAGTCCCCCGGCGGCCCCTCCCAGGGACCCGAGCCGGAGAAGGGCTTCGTCGCGGACCCGACCAACGGCATCAGCCTGCCCACGCCGGACGGCTGGCGCGGCGGCGCCACCGACAAGGGCGCCGCCGTGACGACGGCCCCCTTCCCGTGCCCGGGCAACGCCTCCGAGCAGTGCACCCGGGGCGGCGCCTACTCGGCGCCCGCGACGGCGTACAAGATCGACGCCAAGTCCGCGAAGGCAGCGGCCCGGGCCGACATCGCGCCCAACGCGAAGGACGCCTTCGGCGGCAAGACGTACGGGAAGATCACCTCGCACAAGGAACTGGAGTCGAAGGCCGTCACCGTCGCGGGCCAGAAGGGATACCTGGTCCGCTGGAAGGTCGTGACGCAGAAGAGCGACGACGGCTATGTGCAGTCGCTGGCGTTCCCCTCACCCGTAGACAAGGACCGCATCGTCATCGTCCGCTTCGGCCTGGACATCAACGACGAGGCGCCGAAGCAGTCGGTGCTCGACGAGATCACCCAGGGCATCAAGAAGGCGCCGGACGGGGCCGGCGGGGGCAACGGTACGGAGGTCTGAGGAGGAGCCGACCCCAGGACCGCTGCTCAACTCCCAACTCCCAACTCCCGGCTCCTGGCCCCCGGCTCCCGGCTCCCGCAGTCGCCCGGGGGCTAGCTCGCGGAAAGCTCTCGCAGCGCCGCGCCGATCGCCGCCACGCCCTCGGCGACGAGGCCCGGCGGTGTGGCCGCGTAACCGAGGACGAGTCCGGGCCGCCCCGGCACCTGACGGTGCCACGACAGGGGGTGGCACTTCACGCCCCGGGCGAGCGCGGCCGCGGCGAGCTCGGTGTCGGGGACGTCGGCCTCATAGGTGACCGTGAGGTGCAGCCCGGCCGCCGCGCCGTGCACGACCGCTCCCGGCACCTCCTCGGCGAGGGCGGCGATCATGGCGTCGCGGCGGCGCCGGTGGCGGCCGCGCAACAGCCGCAGATGGCGCTCCAGTTCACCGGACTCCATGAGCCGGGCGAGCACCAGCTGCGGCAGCGCCGCGTTGCCCAGGTCGGTGAAGCGCTTGGCCTGTGTGAGCGCGGCGCGGTGGCGGGGCGGCGCCACCATCCAGCCGATGCGGAGCGCGGGCGCGAGCAGCTTGGAGACGCTCCCCAGGTAACACACCTGGTCCGCGAGCAGCGAGCGCAGAGCGGGCACGGGCGGCCGGTCGTAACGGTGCTCGGCGTCGTAGTCGTCCTCGATGATCAGGCGGCTGTCGTACGTCGATGTGTCGCCGCCCGCCGCGCCGTCCAGCGCCCAGCGCAGCAGCTCACGGCGGCGCTCGCCGCTCAGCACCACTCCCGTCGGGAACTGGTGCGCGGGCGTCAGCAGCACCGCGCGCGCACCGGTGGCACGCAGGGCGTCCATCCGCACCCCGTGCTCGTCGACCGGCACGGGAGGGGTGAACAGGCCGCCGTTGAGCAGATGTTGGCGGGTGCCGAGCGACCCGGGGTCCTCCACGGCGACGGTGTCGATGCCGTCGGCGCGCAGCACGGGGTGCAGGAGGGTGAGGGCCTGCGCGGTTCCGGCGACGACGAGCACCTCGTCGGCCCCTACCTGGATGCCTCGGGTGCGCGCAAGCCAGTCCGCGACGGCCCGGCGCAGGGGTGCGACGCCGCGCGGATCCCCGTACCCGAGGTGCTCCGCCGACGCCCCGTCGAACACGGCACGTTCGGCCCGCAGCCAGGCCGCGCGGGGGAAGGCCGTGAGGTCCGGTTTGCCGGGGGTGAAGTCGACGCGGGCGGGGGCGGCGCGCAGGGCGTCGAAGATGTCGGGGCCGGGGGCGGGAGAGAGGCCGGGGCTGGGAGTGGGGCCCGGACTGTGAGTGGGGCTGAGGCCGGGGACGGGACCGGGGGCGGGACCGGGCACAGAGCCGGGAGCAAGACCGGGACTGGGAGCGGGCACAGCGCCAGGAGCGAGACCGGAGCCAGGGCCAAGTCCGGGACCAGAGCCAGGAGCAAGACCGGAGCCGGAGCCAAGGGCGGGAGTAAAACCGGAACCGGGACCGGGACCGGGACCGGGCACGGAGCCGGGGGCGGGACCGGAGCCGGGGCCAGGACCGGAGGTCAACGGCCCGCCGGGCGCGCCCGGTTCAGGGTGGGAGGAAGAGGGAACGGGCGGAACGCGAGGTGAGCCCCGGCCCAAGGGCGCCGCCAGCACCACCGTTCCGCCCCGCCGCCGCCCCTCGACCTGCCCGTCCTCGGTGAGCCGCCGGTACGCCTCGGTCACCACCCCGCGCGAGACCCGCAGTTCGGCGGCGAGCACCCGGGTCGGCGGGAGGCGGGACCCGATCGCGAGCCGCCCGTCCGCTATCGCCTGCCGCAGCTGCGCCGCGAGCCAGTCCGCCTTGCCCCCGGCCGGGGCGGCGCCGATGTCGAGCTGGAGGAAGTCGGAGCCGTACGACGGCAGTTCGCCATCCACTTCTGCATCCGCCTCTGCATCCACCTCACCATCCACCCCCCTCGCCACCGTTCCCGCCGCTCCCCCGCTGCCCCGTTCCCCCGCTGCCACCCGCCCATCCTGGCACGATCACGCCAGCGCGAGCCGGGCGCTCAGCCCCACGAAACCTGCCGCGAACGCCCGCCGCATCCCGGTCATCACCCGCGGCCGGGCCAGCACCCGGTCCCGAACCGCCGCGGCGCACAGCCCGTACACCGCGAACACCACGAACGTCAGCCCCATGAAGACCGCGCTGAGCTGCAGCATCACGCCGAGGGAGCCGGGCTCGTCCTGCGGGACGAACTGGGGCAGGAACGCGACGAAGAACATGGTCAGCTTCGGGTTGAGCAGATTGATCAGCACACCGGAGCCGATGACCCGCGCCGCCGACCGCGGGGCGCCCCCGTCCCCGTCCGCGACCAGCGCGTCCTTGTCGCGCAGCGTCGCCCACGCCATGTAGAGGAGATAGCCGACGCCGAGGTACTTCACCACCTCGTACGCGACGGAGCTGGTGTGCAGGAGGGCGGCGAGCCCCGTGATGGTCGCCACCAGGTGCGGCACGATGCCGAGCGTGGAGCCGAACGCGGCGACCACGCTCGCCCGCCGCCCGTGGGAGAGCCCGGCGGCGATGGTGTAGACGGCTCCGGTGCCGGGAGTGGCCACCACGAGGAGCGTGGTCAGCAGGAACGCGATGCTCAAGGGGTACCTCCGCGAGGCTTCGGGGTGGATCAAGTCCCTTCACCCTGAAGCCCCGTTGGCCTCGCGAACAGAACCAAAGAGAGTCCGCTCGACAGGTCCAAAAGACGCGCCCCGGAGTCCGGAGTCCTCGACGCGGCGCCCTTAGGACCCCAGAACCTCAGAACCCCAGGGCTCCTCAACAGCACATGGGCCGGACGAACGGCCGGAGCACCGCCGTGCTCCGCCGCCCGTCCGGCCGCAGTACGCCGCCCCCGTCCCCACGGTGCGGCGTGGCAGGCCCGGACCCCGGTCATCCGGCGGGGTCCGGCCCACGATCAAGGCGCGCTCGCGGCCTCCAGGCCGAGCGCGGGAAGCACCGCCGCCTCCACGAAGCGCGTCAGGTACTCCACGTCCGCGTGCTTGCCCTCCAGCATCGGGCGGGCCCGGATCACGCCCATGAGCTGGGCCGCCACGAACTCCGCCGCCGGGTGGCCCGCGGGGATCTCGCCCCGCGCGACGCCCCGCCGCAGCATCTCCTCTATGCCCGCGATCTCCGGTTCGACCAGCGCGTCCCGCAGCGCCTGCTTGAGGTCGCCGTCCTGCAGGATCGCGTGGCTGAGAGCCTGCATGAGGAGGGTGTCCTGGCCCGACCACTCGGCGGCGGAGCACGCGGCGGCGCGCAGGTCGCCGGCGAGCGAGCCCGTGTCGATGCCCGCGAAGCGCACACAGCGGTTGGCGCGCAGGGCCGCCGCCACGAACAGGGGCTTGGTCTTCCACTGCCGGTAGAGCGTGGACTTGCTGCACTTCGTGGCCGCGGCGACGCCCTCCATCGTCACGGCCTCATAGCCGTGGTCGCGGAGCTGGTCGAGCACGGCCTCGTAGAACTCGCGCTCGCGCTCGGGCGTGATCTTGGAGCGCCGGGATCCGGCCTCGCGCTGCCGAACCGCCTGCTGCCGAACCTCCTGCTGTCGGACCTCGCTCTGCCGGACCTCGCCCTGCTGTGCCTGGTCCCCCGACGTCATTGCTCTGTCTCCTCGCTACGGCGGCCTTCGAAGCTCTTCAAAGCCTACCGATACGCCAGTGTACCGGTACGGCCGCGTATCGGTACACTTTCGTTTCGGTACACTGGCGTATCGATGAGTGGGGCGGACTCTCACTCACCACCGCACCACCCACTCATCACGCAAAGGGGTCGGGGATGGAAACCCGAACCGAGCCTGCCGACCAGCAGCCGGGCATATCCGACCGGCAGCCGAGCCCAGCCACCCGCACGGTGGCCGCCCGACCGCCCCTCGTCCGCGAACTCCTGCTCATCGCGGGCCTCTTCCTCGTCTACAAACTGGGCCGGCAGCTCGCCAACGGCCACACCGAGGAGGCGTTCGGCAACGCCCACCACGTGTGGAACGCCGAGCGCGACCTGCACCTGCCGGGCGAGGGCCTCGTCCAGCAGCTCCTGCTGCACAACGAGACGCTGATCCACGTCGCGAACACCTACTACGCGACGGTGCACTTCCCCGCGACGGTCCTGTTCCTGGTCTGGCTGTACGTGCGCCGCCCCGGCCACTACGTCTGGGCCCGCCGCGTCCTCGCCGCCCTGACCGCGGCCGCGCTCGTGCTGCACCTCACGTTCCCGCTGGCCCCGCCCCGGCTGCTCGGCGCCGCCCACCTCGTGGACACGGCCCAGGTGTACGGGCCCTCCGTGTACGCCTCGACGCCGGAGACCGACTCGATGGCGAACCAGTTCGCCGCGATGCCGTCGCTGCACTTCGGGTGGGCGCTCATGGTCGCCATCGGCGTCATCGTGGCCACGAGATCGCGCTGGCGCTGGCTGTCGCTGCTGCACCCGCTCCTGACGCTGCTCGTGATCGTCGGCACGGCCAACCACTACTGGCTCGACGCGATCGTGGCGGCCGCGCTGCTCGGCATCGCGCTCGCGGTGATCCGGCAGCCGTCGACGGGCCGTTCCCTGGTGGTGCGCAGGTCCGCGCCCGCGCCCGTGCCCGTGCCCGTGCCCGCTCAGGACTCCACGCCCGCCCCGTCCGCCGCCGGACTCGCCTCCTCGGGGGTGGACCGGTGAGCGCCACCGTCGTCGCCGTCCTCCTCTCCCTCGTCTCGGCCGCCGCCTACGCCGCGGCCGCCGTCGCCCAGGAGCGGCTCGCCTCCCGGCTGCCGGAGAGCGGCGGCGGGTCCGGCGCGCTGCGGCTGCTCGGCAGCGGCGCCTGGTGGTCGTCGGTCGGACTGAACGCGGCCGCCGCGCTGCTGCACGTCGCGGCCCTCAAGTACGGGCCGCTGACCCTCGTCCAGCCGCTGGGCGCGCTCACCCTCGTCGCGGCCGTGCCGCTCGGGGCGCGCATCGCCGGGCGGCGCGTGACGCGCCTGGAGTGGCGCGGCACCGGCCTCACCCTCATCGGCCTCGGCGCGCTGCTCCTGACGGCCTCCGGGCCCGCTCCCGACGACTATCTGAAGCTGCCCGAGGCGCTCGCCGTCGCGGCGGGCACGATGGCCGTCATCGGCCTGCTGTCGCGTCCGGGCACCCGGCCGGGGCTGCGGCACGCGACCGCGTCCGGGTTCGCCTCGGGGGTGGCGTCCGCGCTCACGCAGACCGTGACGGTCGCGGCCACGGACCGTTCGGGCCCGGTGCTCAGCGCGCAGGTCATCGTGGTGGCGCTGCTCGTCGCCGCGTTCGCCGTGGGCGGCCTGCTGCTCTCCCAGACCGCCTACCGGGGCGGCCTCGGGGCGCCGCTCGCCGTGGTGACCCTGGCCAACCCGGTGGCCGCGTCCGTGATCGGCCTGAGCCTGCTCGGCGAGCGGCTCCAGGGCGGGGCGGGCGGGGTGCTCCTCGCCGTGACGGGCGCGCTGGTCGCCGGGTACGGGGTCGTGGTCCTGACCCGCTCGCCGGCCACGGCCGCCGCGCGTCCGGAACCCGTCGCCGGGGGCGGGCCCAGGGCGGCCGACGCCGAACCCGGCATCGCCGACTACCTGCCGTCGATCCCGGGCCAGCCGGAACCGCCGGTGCTGCACCTGTCCCGCCCGTAAGCCCGCACGCGCACACGCAACGCGCACGAAAGCGACGTCGGCCGCGCCCCTTCCCCGGGGCGCGGCCGACGTCGTCGTACGGATGCGTGGCGGGCGGACGGCTCAGCCGAAGCCGCGCGCGTCCTGCTTCAGCGCCGTGTCCACCGTCAGCGCCGTCGCGACGACGAGGCTCAGGAGCGGCTCGGGCAGCTGGAAGTGGATCTGCAGGACGTAGTTGTCCGCGGTCGTGAACATGGTCTTGGCGAGGCCCTCCCAGGTCTTGGTGATCCGGGCGACCTCGTTGTCGGCGTGGTCGACGATGGAGAAGTTCCACGCGCGCCAGTTCTCCGCCTTGATCGCGCCGACCTGCTGGCCGTTCACGTTCATCGCGAAGTTGATCTTGCCGATCATGTTCTGCTGGACGATCTCGCCGACCGGCTGGCCGTCCGGGCGCTCGACGATGACGCGCGACTTCATGAACTTCTTCGGGCGCGTCATGATCAGCTGCGGCTGGCCGTACGCGTCCCGGATCTCCAGCTTGTGCGTCATGAACTGGTCGAGGCTGGAGACGAAGCGCGCGACCTTCTTGAGCGTGCTCTGGCCGACCTGGACGACCGAGCCGATCTGGTTGCCGGACTGGTCCATGACCGAGTACTCGTTGGTCAGCTCGATCAGCTTGGCCTTCTGGTTCACCACCAGGACCGGCTCGGTGAACAGGCTGCCGCCGCCCTGCGCGGTGGGCGCGACCCCGGCCTGCTGCTGGACCTGACGCTGCACCTTCGAGGGGTCCGCCGACTGCTGCGGCACGCCCTGCTGCGGCATCCCGTAACCACCGGCCGCCTGCCCCTGCTGACCGAACTGGCCCTGCAGATGGGCCTGTTGGCCCTGCTGGGCCTGCGGCTGGCCGTACTGGGCCTGCTGCTGGGCGGGCTGCTGCTGCGCCGCCGGGGCCTGCTGCGGGACCTGCTGGGCCTGCGGCTGCTGGGCGGGGCTGGTGTTCTCGGTCCACTGGGAACCGTCCCACCAGCGCAGGAGCTGAGGATTGCCCTGCGGGTCCGGGTACCAGCCTGCAGGGGTGTTCGAATGCGTGGTCACCGAAGCACACTATCCCGACGCACTGGACAGTCCACCACCCCTTGGCAAAGCCTGTGACGTCCGCCTCACCGCTCCCCTTCGGGCAGCGTGACCGCAACGGTCAGGGCACCCGCCCCTTCCCGCAGTTCGACGGTCTCGATGCGACCGGCGGACCGCAGATCCGCGACCGAGGGCGCGCACCGGTCGAGGACCGCGCGCGGCGCCGTCAGGACCGCCGCCGACACCGGGGCGCGCATCGAGAGCCGCGCCTGGGACTTGGCCCTGCGGACGGCCGCGATGACCTCCGAGGCAACCTCGAGGAGCTCCTGGTCGCCGCCCGCGGCGCGCAGCGGCTCCGGGTCCGGCCAGGCGGCGCGGTGCAGCGAGCCCTCACCCCGATACCGGGATCCCTCACCCCGATACGGGGATTCCTCACCCCGATACGGGGGTTCCCCGCCCCGCCACCACGACCAGACCTCCTCGGTGACGAACGGCAGGACCGGCGCGAAGAGCCGCAGCAGGGTGTCCAGTGCCGTGCGCAGCGCCGCCCGCGCGGACCCGGTGCCCGCCGCCCCGCCGTGGTCTCCGTAGGCGCGGGCCTTGACCAGCTCCACGTAGTCGTCGCAGAAGTGCCAGAAGACGGACTCCGAACGCTCCAGGGCCCGCGCGTAGTTGAAGTCGTCGAAGGCCGCCGTGGCGTCCTCGACGGCGGCGGCGAGCTCGGCGAGCAGTGCCCGGTCCAGGGGCTCGGTGACCGCGTCGGTGCCGGGGTCCCGCCCGTCCTCCTCGTCGAGGCTCAGGATGAACCTCCCCACGTTCAGGATCTTCGTCGCGAGCCGTCGGCCGATCTTCATCTGGCCGGTGTCGAACGCCGTGTCCGTGCCGGGCCGGCCGCTCGCCGCCCAGTAGCGGACCGCGTCGGAGCCGTACTGCCTGAGGAGGTCGAGGGGCGTGACCGCGTTGCCCTTGGACTTCGACATCTTCTTGCGGTCGGGGTCGAGGATCCAGCCGGAGATCGCGGCGTGCCGCCAGGGCAGCGTGCCGTGGCCCGCGTGGGCGCGGACGACCGTCGAGAACAGCCAGGTGCGGATGATCTCGTGGGCCTGGGGCCGCAGGTCCATCGGGAAGACCCGCGCGAACAGGTCCGGGTCCGAGCGCCGTCCGCCCGCGATCTGCGGGGTGAGCGAGGAGGTCGCCCAGGTGTCCATGACGTCCGGGTCGGCGGCGAAGCCGTGCGGCTCGCCGCGCTGCGCCTCCTCGTAGCCGGGCGGGGCCTGGACGCTCGGGTCGACGGGGAGCGCGGCCGGGTCCGGGAGGAGGGGCCGCTCGTGGTCGGGCAGGCCCGCGCCGTCCAGGGGGTACCAGACGGGGATCGGGACGCCGAAGAACCGCTGGCGGCTGACCAGCCAGTCGCCGTTGAGCCCGTCGACCCAGTTCTCGTACCGGACCCGCATGTGCGGCGGGTGCCAGGTCAACTCGGCGCCCCGGGCGAGGAGTTCCGCGCGCAGGTGCTCGTCCCGGCCGCCGTTGCGCAGGTACCACTGGCGGGTCGTGACGATCTCCAGGGGCTTGTCGCCCTTCTCGAAGAACTTGACCGGGTGCGTGACCGGCCGCGGCTCGCCCTCCAGGTCGCCGCTCTCCCGCAGCAGGCCGACGACGCGTTCGCGGGCGGTGTGCGCGGTGGCCCCGGCGAGCCGTGCGTAGCTCTCGCGCGCGTGGGGCGCGTCGAGTCCGGGCGGCGGGGCGGCGAGCAGGCGGCCGTCCCAGCCCATGACCGGGCGGGTGTCGAGCCGCAGTTCGCGCCACCACGTGACGTCCGTGGTGTCCCCGAACGTGCAGACCATGGCGATCCCGGTGCCCTTGCCGGGGTCGGCGAGCGGATGCGCGAGGACCGGGACCTCGGCTCCGAAGAGGGGGGTGCGGACCTTCGTACCGAAGAGCGGCTGGTAGCGCTCGTCGTCGGGGTGGGCGACGAGGGCGACGCAGGCGGGCAGGAGCTCGGGGCGGGTCGTCTCGATGGGGACGCGCTCGCCGAGCGGTCCGTGGAAGGCCAGACGGTGGTAGGCGGCGGGCCGCTCCCTGTCCTCCAGTTCCGCCTGGGCGACGGCCGTTCGGAACGTGACGTCCCACAGCGTCGGCGCCTCCGCGACGTACGCCTCGCCGCGCTCGAGGGCCTCCAGGAAGGCCAGCTGGGACATGGCGCGGGCCTCGGCGCCGATCGTCTGGTACGTCCGCGTCCAGTCGACCGAGAGCCCGAGCGCCCGCCACAGCTCCTCGAAGGCCCGCTCGTCCTCGACGGTGAGCTGCTCGCACAGCTCGATGAAGTTGCTCCGGGAGATGGGCAGTTGGCGCTTGCCGGGCTCGGCGGGCGGGGTGAAGTCCGGGTCGTACGGGAGGGCGGGCTCGCAGCGGACGCCGAAGTGGTTCTGGACGCGGCGCTCGGTGGGCAGGCCGTTGTCGTCCCAGCCCATCGGGTAGAAGACTTCCTTGCCGCGCATGCGCTGATAGCGCGCGACGGTGTCGGTGTGCGTGTACGAGAAGACGTGCCCGACGTGCAGGGAGCCGCTGACCGTGGGCGGCGGGGTGTCGATGGAGAAGATCTCGGCGCGCGTGCGCGAGCGGTCGAAGGCGAATACACCCGACGCGTCCCAGCGCCGCGACCACTTCTCTTCGAGCCCGTCCAGGACGGGCCGCTCGGGGACGCCGGTGGGGCGTGGGGTGTCTGCCATGGTTCAGCTTCTCAAGAGGGACGGGGAGGGGGCGACGGAATTTCCGCCGCCCCTTCCCCCTCCGCGTGCCTCAGCCGGTGATCAGCGCCGGGTCGCTCACGCCCGCCTGGCCGTTCTCCACGCGCCCGGCGAAGCGCCGCAGGAACGCCTTGTCGGTGTCGGCGACGACGCTGATGTCGTACCAGCGCTTGCCGGCGCGCAGGTCGACGGTGTGCTGCACCGTCGCGCCCGGCTTGACCTTGAAGGTCTCCTTGGTGCCGCCGTAGGCGTTGGTGACGGTGAGGTTCACCTCGGCCGAACCGGCGTTGGTGAAGGTCAGCTTGAGGTTGCCGGTCGCCTTGTCGTGGCGGGCGGTGACCTCGGGGCCCGCGGTCTTGCTGGCGCCCTTGAAGACGCGCAGGAAGCCGTTGGGCCCGTACACCCACAGGTCGTGGACGTTGTTCGAGTACGCCCCGTTCCAGGAGTCGGAGATCGTCTTGCCCGCCTCCGTGGTGTACGTCCAGGGGCTGTCGGTGCGGTTGCCGGAGCGGACGTGGAAGCAGACGCCCGCGTCGGGGCCGCCGCCGAAGGTCAGCTGGTACTTGCCCGCCGCCACGTCGGCCCTGCCGTCCACCAGCGGGGCGTAGGGCAGGGCGCGCGAGGGCCGGGAGCCCTTCTCCTGCTTGGGCAGGGCCGGGTTGGCGGGGGCGTGCGGGACGTAGTCCGGGTGGCGCTCGTGGTCCGGGGGCCGGTAGCCGTCGGTGTCGGGCAGGTCGGCCGGGTCGGTGTCCTTGCCGCTGAAGTCGAACGCCGAGGTGAGGTCGCCGGCGACGGCCCGGCGCCAGGGCGAGATGTTGGGCTCCTTGACGCCGAAGCGCTTCTCCATGAACTGGAGGATCGACGTGTGGTCGAAGACCTGCGAGTTCACGTAGCCGCCGGTCGACCACGGCGAGACGACGAACATCGGGACGCGCTGCCCCATGCCGTAGTGCCCGGCCGCGTAGCTCGCGTTGCCCGGGAAGTAGTCGAGCGTCGTGTCGACGGTGGAGAGGCCCTGGTTGGCGTCCTTGGGGACGTACGGCGGCACGACGTGGTCGAAGTAGCCGTCGTTCTCGTCGTACGTGATGAACAGCGCCGTCTTGGCCCACACGTCCGGGTTGGAGGTGAGGGCGTCCAGGACCTGCGCGATGTACCAGGCGCCGTAGTTGGTCGGGAAGTTGGGGTGCTCGGAGAACGCCTCGGGCGCGGCGATCCAGGAGATCTTCGGCAGCTTGTCCGCCTTGACGTCGGCCGTCAGGACATCGAAGTAGCCGTCGCCCGCCTTGGCGTTGGTGCCGGTGCGGGCCTTCTCATAGAGGGCGTCGCCGGGCTTGGCGTTGCGGTACTTGTTGAAGTACAGCAGGGAGTTGTCGCCGTAGTTGCCGCGGTAGGCGTCGTCGATCCAGCCCCAGTGGCCCGCGGCGTCCAGTCCGTCGCCGATGTCCTGGTAGACCTTCCAGGAGACGCCCGCCTGCTCCAGGCGCTCGGCGTACGTCGTCCAGTCGTAGCCCGCCTCCTGGTTGCCGAGGACCGGGCCGCCGCCCTTGCCGTCGTTGCCGACGCCGCCCGTGAGCATGTAGTAGCGGTTGGGGTCCGTGGCACCCAGGAACGAGCAGTGGTAGTCGTCGCAGATCGTGAACGCGTCCGCGAGGGCGTAGTGGAACGGGATGTCCTGCCTGGTCAGATACGCCATCGTGCGCTCGGACTTGGCATTGATCCAGTTGTCGTACCTGCCGTCGGCGAAGGCGCTGTGGCCGCCCGCCCAGTCGTGGTCGAGGCCCGCGATGAACTGCATGCCGAGGTCCTCGGCGTCCGGGTGGAAGGGCAGCACTTCCTTGCCGCCGCCGACCTGATTCCACACCGGCTTGCCGCTGGGCAGCGTGACCGTGCGGGGGTCGCCGAAGCCGCGTACGCCCTTCATCGTCCCGAAATAGTGGTCGAAGGACCGGTTCTCCTGCATCAGGACGACGATGTGCTCGACGTCCTGGATCGAACCGGCGCGGCGCCGGGCGGGCAGCGAGGCGGCTCGGGCGATGCTCTCGTTGAGCATCGCGAACGCGGCGGTGCCGCCGGCGAGTTGCATGAACCGGCGCCGATTGATTTCAGGCATGGGTGATGTGACCTCGTGTCATGGGGGGCTCAGGCGGGTGAAGTGTGCCAAGGGGAGCAAGTGTGTGGGAAGAGGTGGTGACTCGAATGTGAAGAGAAGTCCAACCCCTGGTGAGAGGGACACAAGTCCTCTGCGATTCAGGACCAAAGTCCCACATTTGACTTTTATCGCCCCAGCTGCCTCACTTGGCCGTGCACCCTTCGGTGGTGCATTTCTCTGTCCCGCGACGGCAAGGAGGTGTTCGGGATGAGTCCCGAAGGAAGTCCTTGCGTTGTCGGCACGTTTCACTGACGCGCCCGAGCCGTTTCACTGACGCGCCCGAGCCGCGTTTCTCCAGCGACTGAGCTTCGCTGATCTCACTCTTCTTCTTTCACCGGCGCATGCCGCCCGAATTCGCCTTGCGCGCTCCGGCATGCCCCTTACGTCCCTGTGCGCGGACGTGCTTCGTCATGCCCGTGCGCGGAGGGAGGTCTGCCATGAACAAGCTGATTCCCCAGGTACGCCCGGACCACGCTCCGGGCGCGCACCCCAGCAACCCCCACCCCCACCCCAGCAGCCCCGCCCCCACCACTCCCCGCCCCTCTGGCAAGCGCCGCGAGCGCAAGGCCGCCGAGCTCGACGCCCGCACCCGTGAGGTCGGCGCCCGCCTCGCCGACCTGAGCGCGCGCCCGGCCCGCGAGGTCCTGCGCGACGTCGAGGCGAGCACCCGCGGACTCCGGCAGGACCAGGTCCTGGACCGGCTCGAGCGGTTCGGCGCGAACGTCGTGGCCCATGAGCGGCCGACGCCGTGGCCGCTGCAGCTGGCCAAGTCCTTCTCGAACCCCTTCATCGGCGTCCTGGTCGTCCTCGGCATCATCATGTACGTGCAGGACCCGGCCGACCCCGGCGTCGTCATCCTCTCCACGATGGTGCTGATCAGCGGGCTCCTCCGGTTCTGGCAGGAGTACCGCTCCACGAAGTCGGCGCAGTCGCTCAAGGCCCTGGTCACCACCTCGTGCGCGGTGCAGCGCCGGTGGAGCGAGCACACCGGCACCGAAGAGATCCCGATGGCGGAGCTCGTCCCCGGCGACATCGTGAAGCTCGCCGCCGGCGACATGGTCCCCGCCGATCTGCGGGTGCTCACCGCCAAGGACCTGATGGTCAGCCAGGCCGCCCTGTCCGGCGAGTCGCTGCCCGCCGCGAAGGCCGACACCCGCGCGCACGACTTCGGCCAGCGCGCCACCACCGACCCCGTCGAGGCCGACAACCTCTGCCTGATGGGCACCTCCGTGACCTCCGGCACGGCGACCGGCGTGGTCGTGGCGACCGGCACCGGCACGTACTTCGGGTCGATGGCGGGCGCCCTGGTCGGGGACCGGCCGCAGACCGCCTTCGACCTCGGCGTGAAGCGCGTCAGCTACCTCCTGATCCGCTTCATGCTGGTGATGGTCCCGGTGGTCTTCGCCATCAATGGCTTCACCAAGGGCGACTGGGACCAGGCGTTCCTGTTCGCGATCTCCGTGGCGGTCGGGCTCACGCCCGAGATGCTGCCGATGGTGGTCTCCGCGAACCTGGCGCGCGGCGCGGTCGCGATGTCGAAGCGGCACGTCGTCGTCAAGCAGCTCAACGCGATCCAGAACCTGGGCGCGATGGACGTCCTGTGCACCGACAAGACGGGCACGCTCACCGAGGACCGCATCGTCCTCGACCGCTACCTGGACACGCGCGGCCAGGAGGACCGGGAGGTCCTGGAGTACGCGTACCTCAACTCCCACTTCCAGACGGGACTGCGGGGCCTCATGGACCAGGCGGTCCTGAACCGCGTGGACGAGGCCGAGGAGGTTGTCGTCGACACCCGCTTCACGATGGTCGACGAGATCCCCTTCGACTTCGCACGCCGGCGCATGTCGGTGGTCCTGAGCCGCAACGAGTTCACCGAGAACGCCGTCGGCTCGCCCGCGCAGAGTGTGGAGACCACGCAGACCGCGGAGCCCCAGGAGCACGTCCTCATCACCAAGGGCGCCGTCGAGGAGGTCCTCGGCCTCTGTGACCACGTCATGGACCGGGGCCGCCGGGTCCGGCTCACCGACGACCGGATCGCGCACGCCCGCCGGGTCAGCGAGGACCACAACCGCGAGGGCATGCGCGTCCTGGCGGTGGCGACCCGCTCGCTGTCGGCGACGCGCACCGCCTACTCGGTCGCGGACGAGCGGGAGTTGACCCTGGTCGGCTTCCTCGCCTTCCTCGACCCGCCGAAGAAGGACGCGGGCGCCGCGCTGCGTGCCCTCGACGAGAACGGCGTGGACGTCAAGGTCATCACGGGCGACAACGAGCTGGTCGCGGCGCGGGTGTGCGCCGATGTCGGCCTGGACGTCGGCGAGGTGGTGACCGGGTCCCGGATCGACGAGGTCGACGACGTCGAGCTGGTCGAACTGGCCCGTGACACCACGGTGTTCGCGAAGGTCAACCCGGTCCAGAAGGCCCGGATCGTGCGCGCGCTCAAGGCCGAGGGGCACACCGTCGGCTTCCTCGGCGACGGCATCAACGACGCCGCGGCGCTGCGCGAGGCCGACGTGGGCGTCTCGGTGGACACGGCGGTGGACATCGCCAAGGAGTCCGCGGACATCATCCTGCTGAAGAAGGACCTGATGGTCCTGGAGCAGGGCGTGTTGATGGGCCGTCAGACCTTCGGCAACACCATCAAGTACATCAAGATGACGGCCTCGTCGAACTTCGGCAACGTCTTCTCCGTCCTGGTGGCCTCGGCGTTCCTCCCCTTCCAGCCGATGCTCGCCATCCAGCTCCTGATCCAGAACCTCTGCTACGACATCAGCCAGCTGTCCATCCCCTGGGACCGGATGGACAAGGAGTACCTGCGCAAGCCGCGCACGTGGGACGCGAAGGGCATCGGCCGGTTCATGATCCGGATCGGCCCGATCAGCTCGGTCTTCGACATCACGACGTTCCTCGTCATGTGGTACGTGTTCCAGGCCAACTCTCCCGCGCACCAGACCCTGTTCCACACGGGCTGGTTCGTGGAGGGCCTGCTCTCGCAGACGCTGATCGTGCACATGATCCGCACCCGCAAGATCCCCTTCATCCAGTCGCGGGCCTCGGTCCCGGTGCTGGTCATGACGGGTGCGGTCATGGTGTTCGGCCTGTGGCTGCCGTTCTCGCCGCTGGCGGCGACGTTCTCGATGCAGCCGCTCCCGATGAGCTACTTCCCGTGGCTGATCGGCACCCTGCTGGCGTACTGCGCGCTCACCCAGGGCGTGAAGTCGTGGTACATCCGCCGGTACGGTGAGTGGCTCTGACAGACCGTCAGAGCAGACCGTCCGAAGGAGCCCCATGACGACGCCTCCTCCCTCCGTCCACGGCACCTGCGCCCCTGGATTCGAGGGCGTCCGCGAGGAGTTCGAGCGGAACTTCCGCGAGCGCGGCGAGCTCGGGGCGGCGGTGGCCGTCACGGTCGACGACGCCTTCGTGGTCGACCTGTGGGCGGGGTCGGCAAACCTGTCCGGCACCCGCGCCTGGGAGCGGGACACGCTGGTCAACGTCTACTCGACGACGAAGGGCCTCACGGCGCTCTGTGCCCATCTCCTCGTGGACCGCGGGGAGTTGGACCTGGACGCGCCGGTGGCCCGGTACTGGCCCGAGTTCGCCCAGGCGGGCAAGGGCGACATCCCGGTGCGGTGGCTGCTGAGCCACCGCACCGGTGTGCTCGCCCCGCGCGAGCCGATGCGGCCGGAGCAGGTGCAGGACTGGGACACGGTGTGCGCGGCGCTCGCGGCGGCCGAGCCGTGGTGGCGCCCCGGCGAACGGCAGGGCTACCACGCGGTGGCGTACGGCTTCCTCGTCGGCGAGGTGGTGCGCCGGATCACCGGGGTGTCGCTCGGCACGTTCCTGCGCACGGAGGTGACGGCGCCGCTGGGCGTGGACTCCTCGGTGTACGTGGGCACACCGGCGTCCGAGCACGCCCGCTGCGCGGACATGATCCCACCGGGCACGACGGACGAGAACGCCGAAAAGGACACAGAAGGCACCCTGTTCGGCGGCGCCCCGGAGCCCCCCGTGGCCGGACTCGACGCCCACCCCCTGGCCCCGCTCACGCTCGCCCTCAACTACCTCCCGATGGGCGAGGTCAACAGCGCGGCGTTCCGCACCGCGGAGATCCCCGCCGCGAACGGTCACGCGACGGCCCGCGGACTGGCCACGGTCTACCGCGAGTTGGCGAACGGCCGCCTGGTCACTCCCTCGACCCTGGAGGCCATGCGGACCCGGCAGAGCGGCGAGGACGAGCCGGACGTCGTCCTCGCGGCGGGCACGGCGGTCTCCTCCGCGTGGTGGTGGGGCCTCGGCTACATGCTCAACCAGTTCGGCATGGCGGGCACGAACCCCCGCGCCTTCGGGCACGGGGGCGCGGGCGGCTCGTTCGCGTTCGCGGATCCGGAGGGGCGGGTGTCGTACGCGTACGTCATGAACCGGATGGACGGCGGCACGTCCGGGGAGGACGTGCGCAGCTGGAAGCTGGTGGAATCGCTGTACGAGTGCCTGGGCAAGTCCTAGCCGCACCTGGCCCTAGCCGCACCTGGCCCTGGACGCGCCTGGGCAAGCCCTAGAAGCCGGCGCGCTCCACGAACAGACTCCGCAGATGGGCGAGGCCGCGCCCGGCGAGAGGACGCAGGGTGTCGGCGACGGCACGGGCGTCGCCGCGCAGCCGGCCCACGGCGTCGGGGCCGAGCGCGTGGGTGGCCTCGGCGACGAACGACGGCTCACCGAGCCACTCGTCGAGGAGTTCGGGCGTGACCTCCAGGTGGAACTGGAGCCCCCACGCGACCGGACCGGCGCGGAACGCCTGGCACTCGGTGCTGTCGGTGCGGGCGAGTACGCGGGTGTCGGGTCCGGGCACGATGCGGTCGCCGTGCCAGTGGAGCACGGCGGGGGCATCGGCGAGCGGCCCGACGACGGGGTCGTCCCGGTCCACACCACGCAACGGCGCCCAGCCGATCTCCCCGTCCCGCCCGAGCTCGGCCCCCGACCGCACGGCCAACCCCTGCGCACGGGCGAGCAGTTGGGCGCCGAGGCACACTCCGAGAGTCGGCACCTCGGCGCGCAGGGCGTCGACAAGAAGGTCCCGTTCGGCCTTCAGTGCGGGATGCGCGTCCACGTCGTCGGCGCTCATGGGCCCGCCCATGACGACGAGCCCGGCGAGCTCGTCCACCGCGGGCAGCTCACCCGCGGCGCCCGGCGCCGGTTCCCCGTCGAGCAGATTGCGCACCACGACATCGAGGCCACTGCCGTCCAGGGCGTCGAGAATCAGACCGGGCTTCTCGACGTCGACGTGCTGGAGGATCAGGACGGTGGTGCGGGCGGGCATGGGGGCCTCCTCGGCCTCCTCGGCGAAATCACGGTGAAATCACGGCGGATCTCACCCTAACGCGCAGGTCAGAGCCCCGATGAGAGGGGTGCGGTTCAATGGTCGGATGCCCATCCGATCCCGCCGGTCCCGCCACTCCCCCGGTTCGTACGCCGCCGCCGACCCCCGGCGTGCGCAGATCCTGGCCGCCGCGCTCGCCCGGTTCGCGCAGAGCGGGTATCTCAACTCCTCGCTCGCCAAGATCGCGGCGGAGGCGGGCACGTCGGCGACCCTGATCGTGCACCACTTCGGGTCCAAGGAGCGGCTCCTCATGGCCGTGCTCGAGGCCCGCGAGGAGCGCACCCGGAGCGGGTTCGGGCCGCTGCACGCCGCGGCGGACAGCGACGACGTGCGCGACCTGTTCCGCGCGCTGCTCGCCCTCGCCGCCTACAACCTCACCCAGCCGGGCCTCATCCAGCTCTACACCAAGCTCGCCGCCGAGGCGGGCGGCGACCGGGAGCACCCGGCGCACGCGTACTTCGCGGAGCGGTACCGGCGGGTGGCCGGGGATGTGGCGGCGATGCTGCAACGCGCCCTGGACGCGGGCCAGTTGCAGCCGGACACCGATCCGCACCGCACCGCCGTGGAGATCCTCGCCGTCTCCGACGGCCTCCAGATGCAGTGGGCCATCGCGGAGGGCGACCTCGACTTCGTGGGCGTGTACCGCGCTCATCTCGACCGGCTGGCCCGGTCCCTGACCGTGGACGGGGTGGGGCTGGGTGAGCCGGGTGAGCCGGGTGATCCGAGTGAGGAGCGGCTCGCCGACTAGGGAGAGGGCCGTGCTCAGAGATCCGTCACGCCCGGGTAGTGGCAACGGAGTTCGCTGAGCACGCGGTCATCGGCGGCCGTGACCTCCCACAAGGAGCTGTCCACTTCGGTCAGGACGACCACGAGCGCGTCCTCGGCGAACCCGCGCACCTCGGCGTCGATCAACCGGAGCCCCGGGGTCGTCAGCGACAGCAGCGCCGGCGTGTCCATACCGGCTCCGGCGGACCGCCACTCCATCTCGGCACAGCGAGGGTCCACGATCTCCTCGCACTCCACCCGCCAGGTCAGCCCCAGGCCGAAGCTGCCGAGGCGCACCAGCAGTTCGGCGAGGGTGACGTAGTGGCTGCCGTGCCAGGCAGGGAAGGTGATCCCCTTCATGGCTGCTGACCCTAGTTGACGGCGTCGGCCTTGCTCAGCCGGATGTCCCGCGACGACGCCCCCACATACAGCCCCCGCCACCCCCGCGTCCGCGTCCACGCGCCGCGCTCCGTGTTCCAGTACGAGAGCTGCCGTGCCGTCACCCGGATCCGCACCCGCCGGGACTCGCCCGGGGCGAGTTCCACGCGCTCGAAGCCCGCCAGGGTCTTCACCGGGAGTTCCACCTCCGCGTCCCGGGGCGCGCCCACGTACACCTGGGGTACCTCCGCGCCTGTGCGCCGGCCGCGGTTGGTGACCGTGAAGGACGCCTCGTAGCCGTCGCCCGTCCGGCGCACGGAGAGGGCGGAGTAGCCGAACTCCGTGTAGGAGAGGCCGTGTCCGAAGGGGAAGAGGGGGTCCGTGCCCGCCTTGTCGAAGCCGCGGTAGCCGGTGAAGATGCCCTCGCTGTACGTCACCACGCCGTCGACGCCGAAGTAGCGCTCCGGGTGGGCCGGGTCCAGGGTCGGGTGGTCGGACTCGCGCTTCGGCCAGGTCATGACGGACTTGCCGCCGGGGTTGGCGCGGCCGGTGAGGAGGTCGGCGGTGGACCAGCCGCCCTCTTGGCCGACGTATCCGGCGTGCAGGACCGTGCCGACGCGGTCGAGCCAGGGCAGGAGGGCAGGGCCGCCGGTGTTGAGGACGACGATCGTACGGGGGTTGGCCGCGGCCACCGCCTCGATCAGCTCGTCCTGGTGGGCGGGGAGCGCGAGCGTGGTGAGGTCGCCGCTGCCGCCGAGCGCGCCGCCCTCTCCGTTGTGGGCGAAGACGACGGGCGTGTGGACGCGGCGGGCGAGGCGGGCCGCGCGGGAGATGCCCGCGCTCCGCTGCTCCGGGGTGACCCAGGCCAACCGGACCTGGACCGGGCCACGTTCGGCGACCGACGCGTCCCAGCCGGTGGCCGTCACGCGCAGCGCGTAGGCGCGTCCGCCGGTCAGCCGCAGGGGCGCCGCCCGGCCGTTGTCGAGGCCGTCCGTCGTCGGGACGATCGAGGACCACTTGCGCGTGAAGCTGTCGCGGACGCCGGACGCCGTCGCGATCTCCTTGCCGTCCAGCATCAGCGAGACGGCTCCGCCCCAGCCCTGGATGTTCAGGGCGTACTCGCCGGTGGTGGGCGGCACGAGGGTGCCCGTCCACTCGGTGGCCGTGCCCTGGGGCAGTGCGCGGTCGCCGGTGAAGTCCACCGTCCTGTCGGTGCCGCCGCCCTTGCGGGCCATGCCCTTGGGGAGGGCGGAGGACGGGATCGCCGTGCCGGTGAGGTCCACCCCCACCTCGTACGCGATCTTCCGGCCGGTGCTGCGGCGCAGCGCGTCGAGGGGGCTGACCATGCGGTCCTCGAAGCCGTAGGCGCGCTCGCCCGCGACGGAGACGGCGACCTGGCCGGCGGTGGGGCCGATGAGGGCGAGGTCGTGGAGCGCGGCGCGCGAAAGCGGGAGGCCGCCGTCGTTGGTGAGCAACACCGCGCCCTGCGTGGCGACTTCGCGGGCGACGCGGGCCCCGGCCTCGACGTCGATGGACGTGCGCGCGGGTACGCGGCTGCCGTCGAGCATGCCGAAGGCGTCGTACCGGCCGAGGATGCGGGAGACCGCGGTGTCGAGGGCGGCGAGCGGGACGGAGCCGTCGGTGATCGCCTTCTTGAGGGGTGCGCCGAAGTGGGAGCCGTCCCACATCTGCATGTCGAGGCCGTCCTCGATGGCCGACGGGGAGTGGGTGGCGCCCCAGTCGGAGGTGACGAAGCCAGGGAAGCCGAGCTCGCCGCGGAGGATGTCGGTGAGGACGGTCTTGTTCTCGCTGTTCCACTCTCCGTTGAGGTGGTTGTACGCGGACATGACCGAGGCGACCCCGGCCCGCACGACCGCCTCGAAGGCGGGCAGGTAGAGCTCGTGCAGGGTCCGGTCGTCCACCACGAAGTCGTAGGAGTTCTCCGGCTTCTCGCGGTCGAACTCGTGCAGCCGCTGGTTGTTGGCGAGGAAGTGCTTGGCCTGGGCGAGCATGCCCTCGGCCTGGACGCCCTCGACCTGGGCGGCGCCGATCAGGGCGTTGAGGAGGGGGTCCTCGCCCGACTGGTCCTTGTTGCGGCTGAAGAAGGGGGTGCGGGAGAGCTCGATCTGCGGGGCGAGCAGGACGTCCATGCCGAGGGTGCGTCCCTCGCGGCCCATCACCGCGCCGTAGGCGCGGGCCAGTTGGGGGTTGAAGCTCGCGCCGAGCGTGGAGACGGGCGGCAGGCCGGTCGCGGACCGGGTGACGTTGACGCCCGCCGGGCCGTCGGTGAGGCGCAGCTCGGGGATGCCGAGGCGGGGGACGCCCGGCAGGTACCCGGCCTGGCCGAGCCGGCGGGGGTCGGTGGCGCCGTGGACGAGGCTGATCTTCTCGTCGAGGGTCAAGCGGGCGAGGAGCCGGCGGACGCGCCGGCCTGCCTTGGAGGCGGAGGCGGAGGTGGGTGCGGAGGCGGAGGCAGGTGCGGAGGCAGCCGACGCCGGTGCGGCGAGCGGGCCCGCCGCGGCCACGAAGGCGAACGCGGCCGCGGTGCCGCCGAACTGCTTCAGAAGTTCACGACGAGTGCTGGCAGGCATGGCGAAACGGCCTCCGTGACGCGGCTCGGGGCAAGGGGGACTGGCCTCCGGTCGCCAAGAGCTGAAGGCGGCAACCGCGCCAGTGCGGGAGTACGGGGCCTGAGTCTTGATTGGTTGAACACTGAAGGTCAAGGGTCGGGAAAAGGAAAGTTTCAGGGGTGTTCAGTTTTCTACGGGCTCGTGAACACGCGGCCGTCCCGGGCCGTGCCGGGAATAGCGGGCGGATCATGGCGTTCGAGCTAAGTGGACCCGCGTGCGGTCAGTGGACCGTGGCCCCACTTCCACCAGAGGAGACAGCGAGATGCCCAAGGCGTACGTCTACACGCGACCCGGCGGCCCCGAGGTCGAGGCCCTCGTGGACCGGGAGGTGCCGGAGCCGGGACCGGGGCAGCTGCTCATCGCGGTGCGCGCCGCGGGCGTGAACCCCGTCGACTGGAAGCTGCGCTCCGGCTACCGCAGGCCCGGCCAGCCGCCCGCCACCTACCCCGAGGTGCTCGGCAGCGAGGCCGCCGGAGTGGTCGAGAAGGTCGGCCCGGACGTCGAGGGGTTCGCCGTCGGGGACGAGGTCTTCGGCACGGCGGTCGCGGGCGGCTACGCCGAGTACACCCTGCTCCCCCAGGCGATCGCCGCGCACAAGCCGAAGGGGCTCACCTTCGCGGAGGCCGCCGTGCTCCCGGTCGCGGCGGCGACCGCGTACGACGGTGTGCAGCAGCTCGCGCTGCCCGCCGGATCGACGCTCCTGATCATCGGGGCGGGCGGCGGCGTGGGCGCACCCGCCACCCAGCTCGCCCGCCACCTGGGCGTGCGCGTCATCGGCACCGCGAGCGAAGCGAAGAAGGAGTTCGTCGAGTCGCTCGGCGCGGTGCACGTGCCGCGCGGCCCCGGCCTCACCGAGCGGGTGCGCGCGGCGGCCCCCGACGGCATCGACGCGATCTACGACCTGGTCGGCGGCGACGACCTCGTGGAGCTCGCCCGACTCCTCGACGACCGCAGCAAGTTGATCACCGCCGCGGCCAAGCAGACGGTCGCGGAACTCGGCGGCGCCCCCGTGGCCCGAGCCCGCACCGGAGCGGTCCTCGACGAGGTGGCGCGCCTCGCGGCGGCCGACGTGCTGCGCCCCCACATCACCGGCCGCTACCCCCTGGAGCGGGCCGGGGAGGCCCTGCGCTCCGTGGAAGAGGGCCACACCCGGGGCAAGGTCGTGCTCGAGGTCTCGGCATGACGGAGACGCTCTCCACCCCCGCCCCGCTCTCCACCCCCGCCCCGGCGCCCGTGGCGTCGACGCACCCCCTCGACAACCCCGCCCACGCCTCCCTCACCGGCCCCCACGCCCACCTCGCCGAACGCCACGGGCGGATCCTGCGCTACCCGCCCGACGTCTCCCCGTGGCTCGCCCTCCCCGACGCGCCGGCCCCCGCCGACTGGGCCCGCCTCGCCTCGCTCTACGGGCCCGGCGAGGAGGTACCGCTGCCCGCCGTGGCCGGTCCCCTGCCCGACGGGTGGGAGATCGCCTTCGAGACGGACGGTGTCCAGCTCGTCGACTCCGGGGTGGCCACGGCGCCGGACCCCGAGGCGGTGCGGCTCGGGCCCGGCGACGTGCCGGAGATGCTGGACCTGGTCGCGCGCACCCGGCCGGGCCCGTTCCTGGCGCGCACCGTCGAGATGGGCACGTATCTGGGCATCCGCAGGGGCGGCGCCCTCGTCGCGATGGCGGGCGAGCGCCTGCACCCGCCGGGCTGGACGGAGATCAGCGCCGTCTGCACCGACAACGCCCACCGCGGCCAGGGCCTCGGCACCCGGCTCGTGCTCGCGGTCGCCCACGGCATCCGGGAGCGCGGCGAGACCCCGTTCCTGCACGCGGCGGCCCGCAACACGAACGCGATCCGGCTCTACGAGTCCCTGGGCTTCACGCTGCGCCGACGGCCCGTCTTCCGGGCGGCGCGGGCGCCTCAGGCCGGCTGACTCCCCTTCTCCACTCGGGGGTTGACCACCTGAAGCAACAGGGTCGGCGGGGGCTCGGCGATCCCGGGCCCGCCCGCCGCCACCCAGTCGAGGATCTCGTCGAGGGACGCGTCGTCCAGGGTGAACCCCACCCAGACGGGCCGGCCACCCCGCCGACGGCCCTCGCTCGACGGCTGCACGACCACGATGTTGGCCTGCCCGCAGGGGCCGAGGCACTCGCTGGTGCGGACGGTGAGGCGGTTCCCCGAGTCGGCCGCCGCCGCCCGCAGGCGCGCCAGCTGCCCCGCATGGTCGGTGCCGGGGTGCTTGGCCGCGTCGCCGCAGCAGCAGCCCCGGCACACGACGAGGCCGCAGGGACGGGACGGGCGGGATATCGGTGCGGTCGTCGGGGAGTTGACGGAGTCGGTGGCGGTCACCCGAAGATCATCGCAGGTATGCCAGTCCGGGGTGCGCCCGCTTGTACCCGTCGACGAGCCTGCGCGCGACGTTCACCGAGTCGACCAGCGGGTGCAGCGCGAACGCCTTCACGGCGGTGGCGCGGGAGCCGCTGTCGGCCGCCGCGAGGACCTCGCGCTCGACGGCCTTCACCGAGCAGACCAGGCCGGTGGCGTGCCCGGGCAGCGGGTCTACCGCCATCGGGTGGGCGCCGTTGGCGTCGACGGAGCAGGGCACCTCGATCACCGCGTCGGCGTCGAGCACCGAAAGCGTCGTGCGGTTGCGGACGTTGAGGATCAGCGTGGCCCGCTCGTCCCGCGCGATGGCCCGCATGATGGCAAGCGCGACCTTCTCGTAACCGCCGGACTCCATGTCCTCCGCGGCGCGTTCGCCCGCGCCCGCCGCCTCCCGGCTCTCCGCCATGTACGTGGCCTCACGCTCGGCCCGGGTCGCGTCCCAGGTCCGCCACGCGGGGGCGTCGGGGCGCGCCATCTTCTCGTAGAACCTGGCCTGTTGGTCCCGGAGGAAGGCGCCGCGGGTCTGCTCGGCCTCCTGGTAGCCGCGGACCGTCTCGCGGTTGAAGTAGTAGTAGTGCAGGTATTCGTTGGGAACCGCGCCGAGGGAGCGGAGCCACTCCGCGCCGAAGAGCTTGCCCTCCTCGAAGGATTCGAGGAGGGCCGGCTCCGCGAACAGGCGCGGCAGCTGGTCGACGCCGCCGATCCGCAGACCGCGCAGCCACCCCAGGTGGTTGAGGCCCACGTAGTCGATGAACGCCTCGTCGGGGTCGCCGCCGAGCACGCCTGCCACCCGGCGGCCGAGGCCCACGGGCGAGTCGCAGATGCCGATGACGCGGTCCCCGATGTGCCGGGACATCGCCTCGGTGACCAGGCCCGCCGGGTTGGTGAAGTTGATGACCCAGGCGTCCGGGGCGAGAGTGCGCACCCGGCGGGCGATGTCGACGGCGACGGGCACCGTGCGCAGCCCGTACGCGATGCCGCCCGCGCCCACGGTCTCCTGCCCGAGCACGCCCTCGGCGAGGGCGACGCGCTCGTCGGCGGCGCGTCCCTCCAGGCCGCCGACGCGGATCGCGGAGAACACGAAGTCGGTGCCGCGCAGCGCCTCGTCGAGGTCGGTCGTCGTGGTGACCGTGGGCGCGTCCGGCACCCCGGTGGCCTGTTCCGCGAGGACCCGGGCGATCGCGCCGAGCCGCGCCGCGTCCAGGTCGTGCAGGACGACCTCGGTGATCCGGCCCTCCGCTCGGTCGCGCAGCAGCGCCCGGTACACCAGCGGCACCCGGAATCCGCCACCGCCGAGAATCGTCAGTCTCACGTCTGAACTCGCCTTCTGTCGCTGCCTTGCCGAGGGTCGCGGAGCGGCTGTCGCGGTGCGGAGCCGGGACCAGGGTCACATTGTGCGCAACTCCCGCCTGCTCCCCGATCACCGTACGTACGATGGCGCCGCCGCGGCGACCGCCCCGCACCCCTTCCCCCACGGAGGTAGCAACCAGATGAACCCCCTCAAGGCTTCCGCCGCCCTGCTCGGCGCCCTGGCCCTGGTGGCCGTCACGGGGCCCGGGGCGAGCGCCGAGGCCCGACTGCCCGGCGGCTGGGCGGAGTCCGGCAGCTCGTCGGTGAACTCCCTCACCGGCAGCCAGGGCCTGGCGAGCCGCGCCGACGGCGGCCTGACCTACCGGGGGCTCGGGTCGGTCCCGCTGGCCCTGCGGATCAAGGGCTGGAGCCACATAGGCGACCCGGACATAGCGAAGGGTCACACCTTCGACGCCTATCAGGGCGGCGACGACGCGAAGTCGAAGATGTTCGCGGTCACCACGCCGGAGGGCAAGCGCTACCTGTACGAGCACCGGCTGGACGCGGGCGAGAAGCTGAACAACTCGTTCGCCGCCGTGTCGCCGGACGCCCAGTGGCTGGTCTCCGGGGAGTGGGGCGACCAGAGCCGCCTCCAGGTCTTCCCCGCCCCGCTCCTCAACTCCTCGACGCCGCCCACCGGGGGCGCGCTCGCGCAGGCCGGGCAGATCACCCTGGACAAGCCGGTACGCGACATCCAGGGCTGCGACTTCGTCGCGGACACCCGGCTGGTCTGCTCCTCGAACGACGCGTCCAAGGAGCTGTTCCCCGAGGACCGGCCCGTCCTTCAGGTCGACCTGGAGCGCGCCCTCGACGGCAAGCCGGTCACCGGCCACGTCACCAGCCTCTTCGCCGCGCCCCAACGCAGCCTGTGCTCGGGCACGTTCGAGACGGAGGGCGTCGACTACGACAGCGCGCGGCGCACCCTGCGGGTCGAGGTGGTGCCGCCGGCGCCGTGCCTGGTGATGACGTCGGTGTACGCCTACAAGCCGACGACCGGCTGAGGGCCCGCTCTCCAGGGCCCGCCCTCAAAGGGCGCGGCCGAGCAGCTCCAGCAGCCGCTCCCCGAAGATGTCCATGTACATCAGGACGCCGGGACACGGGCCGCCTTCGGCGGGGAAGGCGGCGAAGGCGTCGGCCGTGCCGTCGGCGGTGGGGATCTCCAGGTGCGCCGTGCGGGTGCTGAGGCTCATGCGGGCCCACCCTGGTCACGAGACCCGGCGGCGGCGCGCTGCGCAGCATCGCCCTTCATGCCATGCGGCGTCGGGGCGCCGCGTGCTTCGCGTCGCCCTGCTGGACTGTCTGTTCGGGGCGCCCCGTGTCACGCCGACGGGGTGTCCAACGTCCCGGCCACTCCCAGGAGTTCCTGGAGCAGATGCGACGCGGTGATGACTCCGACCAGGTGCGTACCGTCCTTGGCCCGCTCGGCGACCGCCACCAGGGGGCTGCGCACCTGCGCCATCAGCGCCGCGACTTCGAGCGCGGTGTCGTCCGGGGCCGCGATGGGGGGCGGGGTCGCCTTGCTGGAGAGGCACTCTCCGACGGTGCGGCCCTTGAGGACGTGGCAGAGCCGGTCGGCGTGCCGCTCGTCGACGACCGCCGCGAGCGTCGGGTCCTCTATGACGTATGTGGGAACGATCATCTTGATCAGCTGGGAGGCCGGCAGGATCGCCTTGGGCTCGCCCTTGCCGTCCAGGACGAGGAGGCCGGGCAGTTTCTGTTCGGCCATCAGTCGGGCCGCCGCCATGGCGTCGCTGTCGACACTCACCGATTCGTATTCGATCGCCAGATCCCGTGCGCGCACGACCCGCTCCTCGCCTGGTGGAGAGTTCCTGTCCTCAGCGTCGTATGCGACCGTGACGCGGGCCAGTTCATTGACGCGAAAGATACGCGGCGGCCCACACAGTGTGCGGGCCGCCATGCGGAGAGTGCGTCGGCGTCAGCCGGTGATCTTGATCTGCCCGTTGTCCGATGCCGTTGCGGGCGCCGGGTCCGACGGCTCGCCTCCGGCAGTGATGTTCTTGAGGAGTGCGGGGAGGTCGACTCCCGTGGTGGAGTTGAGCAGTTCGACGCCCTGGGCGACGTTGTCGGCGACCGTGCGGGAGAGTCGGCTCGCCCCGTCCGTGGAGATCACCGTCATCTTGTCCACGGCGGACAGCGGCTCCGACGCCTTGGCCACGACCTGCGGCAGCACCTCGACGAGCATCTGCAGGACGGCGGCATCCCCGTACTGCGCGAAGGCGTCGGCCTTCTTCTGCATCGCCTCGGCCTCGGCCGAGCCCTTGGCCCCGATCGCGGCGGCTTCCGCCTCGCCCTCGATCCGTACGGCCTCGGCGAGCGCCGCCCGGTGTGCCTTCTCGCCCTCACCGGTGAGACGCGAGCGCTGGGCGTCCGCCTCGGCCTGCTTGACCAGGGCGATACGGCGGGCCTCGGCCTCCTGCTCGGCCTGGTAGCGGGCGGCGTCGGCGGGCTTGCGGATCTTGGTGTCCAACTCCCTGTCCGTCAGGGCTGCTTGGCGCTCGGCCACCTTCTCCTGCTCGGTCAGCACGTCCTGGCTGCGGGCGGCCTCGGCGAGCGGTCCCGCCGCGTTGGCCTGGGCGGCGGCCTGGTCCGTCTCGGCCTTGATCTCGGCCTGCCTGAGCGCGAACGTCCGCTGGGCGACCGCGATCTCCTCCTCGGCCTTGAGCCGGGCCTGCTCGGAGGCGCGGCGTGCGACGGCCTCGGCGATGTCGGCCTCCTGCTTGGCGCGGGCCGCCTCCGGGCGCCCCAGGTCCTCCAGGTAGGAGCCCTCGGTGGTGATGTCCTGGATCTGGAAGGCGTCCAGGACCAGGCCCTGCCCGGAGAGCGAGGCTTCGGCCTCCTCGGCGACCTGGCCGGCGAACGCCGCCCGGTCACGGATGATGTCCTCCACCGACATACGGCCCACGATGGAGCGCAGCGCGCCGGACAGGACCTCCTGTGTGAAGCCCACGATGCCGTCCTGCTGCATCAGGAAGCGCTGGGCCGCGGCGCGGATGGAGTCCTCGGTGCCGCCGACCTTGACGATCGCGACGCCTTCGAGGTGCGCCTTGACGCCCCTCAGCGTGACCGCACCGCGTACGGCGATGGGGATGTGACGGGAGGAGAGGTCGAGCGTGAATCTCTGCTGGACGAAGGGGACGACGAACACGCCACCGCCGACAACGACCTTCTGGCCGCTGTTGTCGGTGAAGATCCGTCCGGTCTCCGGGTCGGTGGACTTCTTGCCGCGCCGGCCGGTGATGATGAACGCCTCGCTGGGCCCGGCGACCTTGTAGCGGGTGATGACGACGAGCGCCAGGAGCACGAGGAGTACGACGACCCCGGTGACGGCTATGACGACTGGACTCATGGTGGATTCCCCCTCTGCCTCCCGGAAGGACGCAGTTGGTTCAGTGATCGGTGTGCGGTTGAGTGGTTGAGTGGCTCAGTGGTCGATGGGTGGGACCGTCAGCGTTCGACGGAGCGCACCGCGACCGAGGTGGGCGAAAGCACTTCGTCGACCCAGACGTCGGCTCCCCGGGCAAGCGCCACCTGGCTCTTCGCCGCGAACTTCATCGGCTGACCTGCCAGTTGGAGAAGGACCTCGCCGTACCCGTCGGCCGGGATGGCGGTGACGACGTTGCCCGACGTACCCACGAGGTCGTCGCCGCGCGGTGTCGGAGCCGTCTGGTCCCGGATCAGGGCGCGGCTGAGTTTCCATGTCAGCCAGCCCGCCGCGGCACCAGCACCCGCTCCGACGGCGGCGGCAGGCCCGGCGCCGAGCCCGGTGGTGCCGAGCACGATGGCACCGCCGAAGCCGAGCATCGACACGAAGCCCGCGATGACCGGCAGCGACAGCAGGCCGTCGAACAGTCCGTCCAGTACATCGGCGCCGCCGAAGAGCCCTTCGAGCACTCCGTCGAAGATCAGGGAGAACAGCAGCAGGACGACGCCTGCGATGCCGAGACCTAGAAACAAGGCCACTGTGGACACCTCCCTCAACTTGACTCTCACCTCGGCGGGTGAGGATCGTCGCACGCGGTGACCGCCTCGCACATTGCCGTCTTCCGGCAATCTTTACGCGTCTTTAATGCCTGCATTCTCGCTGTGGCTCGTGTCCGGCTACGACCCGGCCGGACCACCTCTGAGCTGCGATCGGCGGCCGAGGATTTCGGCGAGGCCCTGGCGCGTCGCGGCGAGGACCACGCGGTCGGTGGGGCGCAGCACGTAGCAGGGGTCCAGGTTCCAGACCAGGCCGGGCGGATGCGCGGGGTCGTCTTCCCCCGGAGAGGCGGCGAGGTCGGGCAGCCGTTCGTCGGGGGCCGTGGAGTCGACTGCGAGCACACGCCAAGCGCCGGCCCGGAACGACTCGGCGACCGTTCGCCCCTCCAGTGGTGGGTGACCGGCGACGTCGAGGGCGGCGAAGAGCAGCACCTTGCGCTCGACGGGGATCGCACCGAGGACCCGGCGGCCCATCATGGCCCCGGCGAAAGCCGGCGCGGCGAGCGTGGAGACGCTGCGGCTGCGGGTGAGGGCGCGGGGGTGGGCGGCGCGCAGGGTGCGGTAGACGGCGGTGGCGAACGCGTCGTCGTACAGACGCAGGCCCACGCGCAGATCGGGTTTGACGGAGCGGGCGTACAGGGCGGCTTCGAGGTTGGTGGTGTCGTGGCTGGTGAGAGCGAGCAGGGCATGGGCGCGGTGGATCTTGGCGGCTTCAAGGGCGCCCTCGTCGCGTACGTCGGCGATCACGGTCGGCACACGCAGGCTCCGGGCGAGCGGAACGCCACGCGCGTCAGGGTCCTCCTCCACGCAGACGACGGGGACGCCGAGTTCGTGCAGCCGGGCCAGGACGCGGGTGCCGACCTTGCCGAGGCCGAGCAGGACGACATGGCCCGCCAGGCCGCGCGGTGGGCGGCGCAGCGTGGAGGCGGTGCGGAAGGTACCGAGCGCTTCGAGGACGGCGGCCAGCATGACGGGCAGGAGCAGCAACCCGGCGAACCCTGTGAGGAGTTGGAGGATCTGGCGGGCTGCGGGCTCGCCGACGGCGGGGTCGTCAATGGCGAACAGGTCGAGCAGAGTGAGGTATGCGGCGCGAAGCGGGTGGGGGTCGGTGGTGGCCCAGGTGGCAAGGGCCAGACCGAGGACGCAGATCACGAGTCCGGCCAGCGACCAGCGCAGGCGGCGGGAGAAGAGCGAGCCGAGCGGCAGCCCGCGTCCCGCGAGTCGACCGGGTGGCGCGGCTGGTCCGGCGTACGTGACGGTGTCGAGGACCACGGCGCCGCGCCCGGTGGCCGCGGCGACGGTGCGGTCGTCGGGCAGCAGCAGCGGCCCCTCCTGCCCTGAGGCGTCCGAACCCTCGGCCCCCGCTGGGTCGCTGGTCGTGGAGGACAAGAGGGCGAGCGTGCACAGTCCGGGATCGGTGACCTCGCCCCGGCCGGGCGGTGTGCGCTCGGCGGCGCGCAACAGCAGTCCGTCCGCCTGGACGACCTTGCTGGTGCCGGCGACGGCGGTGGCGGCAAGGGCGGGCGCGGCGGTGTCCGCGTCGGACAGGACGGTGGTGGAGGTGTCCAGTGCCTCCAGGTCGAGACCGGGCTGGGCCGGCACGGCGGCCTGGTCGAGGAGTTGCGCCAGGTGCTGGCCGAGCCTGCGGTCATAGAGCCGGATGACGAGGCGTAACCGGGGGTTGAGGCGTCGGGCGGCCAGGGCGGCGTGGATGTTCGTCTCGTCGTCGTCATACACGAGAGCGAGGGCGGCGGCGCCCCGCGCCCCGGCCTCGATCAGGGTGCTCTCGTCGGGTTCCGCTGCCTCCAGGACGCGGGGAGCGCGCGCGGGGGCCGCCCCGTCGACGCTGTCCGCCGCTCCGGCGGCCCGCATCAGAGCGGCCTGCATCCGGCCGAGCAGGGCCGCGGCCCGGGCCCGGGCCGCCGGCCCGCCACGCGCACCGTCGGCCGCACGGACGGTGGGCACGATGGCCGTGACCCGCTCGCCGTACACGGAGCGCAGCTCGGCGGCGAGCCGCTCGGCAAGCGCGTCGTCGCCGCACACGATCATGTGACCCTGGGGCAGCGGGTGTTGGGCCTGCTGGGGCAGTGCGGACATGGTCCCTGAAGTGCTCCCGTTCCGTGGCACGTTCCGCCCGTTCCGGTTCACCCTGGTCACGGGCGCGACCTGTCGCCGAAGGGCGTCGTGGAATGACGAACGGCACCCGCTCCGTACGTCGTGCGGTCGGCACGCGCCTGAGCGCGCCGCCGCTGCTCGATGAGCAGGCCGTCGGCGTTCTCCGTACGCCTGTTGCCTCGACGCAGCAGGACCACGATCAGGAGCGTCGCCACGGCCGCCAGCAGGCCGAAGAGGGTCAAGAGGGCGAACACGACTGTTTCCTCCGCATGCTGTCGATGGTTCTACTGGTCGTCGGTACGCCGTGGATGACCGCTGTCAGGCCAGGGCGAAGTAGCGCAGCCACACGTACAGGGCCGAGGTGGCCACGGTGACGGCGGTGACGACGAGGCCGTACTTGGTGAACTGCCAGAAGGAGATGGGCTGTCGGTTGCGTTCGGCGATGCCGAGGACGACGACGTTGGCGCTGGCGCCGATCGCGGTGGCGTTGCCGCCCAGGTCGGCGCCGAGGGCGAGGGCCCACCACATGACGTGGTCCCCGGCGCCGCCCATGTCGTGGACCAGGTCGGCGGTGATGGGCGCCATGGTGGCCACGTACGGGATGTTGTCGACGATGCCCGACAGGACGGACGAACCGCCCAGCAGGGTCATGGAGCCGCCGAGTTCGCTGCCGCCGATGACGTCCGCGAGGGCCTTGGAGACTTCACTGATGACGCCGGTCTCGATCAGCCCGCCGATCATGACGAACAGGCCCGCGAAGAAGGCCAGGGTCGGCCACTCGACCTCGCCGAGCACCTCACCGGTCTCCACAGTGGAGACGGCGATGAGCAGGCCCGCACCCAACAGGGCGACCACGCTGGGCTCGTAGTGCAGCACGGGATGGAGCACGAATCCGACAACGACGAGAGAGAGGACCACGAGCCCCTGAACGAGCAGGCGCGGGTTCTTGATGGCCTCGCGCTCCTCCAGGGCCATGACCTCGTCGGCGCGCTCCTCCTCGTACACGAACGCCTTGCGGAACATCACCCGGCACAGCACCACCAGGACGACGGTCAACACGGCTGACAACGGCGCGAGATGGACCAGGAAGTCGTTGAAGGTCAGGCCCGCGCGGCTGGCGATGATGATGTTCGGCGGGTCACCGACCAGGGTGGCCGCGCCACCGATGTTGGACGCGAACACCTCGGCGATCAGGAACGGTGCCACCGGGAGCGAGAGCCGCTCGCACACCAGGAGCGTGACCGGAGCGATGAGCAGCACGGTCGTGACGTTGTCGAGGAGCGCCGAGGCCAGCGCGGTGATGACGATGAGCATCACCATCACACGGAATGCTTTCGCACGGGCCCGCTTGACCGCCCAGATCGCCAAGTACTCGAACATGCCGGTCTTCTTGAGCACACCGACGATCATCATCATGCCCATGAGCAGGAAGATGACGTTCCAGTCGATGCCGGACTCCTCGGAGTAGAAGGCCGACGTGTCGTCCGTCGCTCCGATCGCCAGCATCAGGCCGGCGCCGCCGAGCGCCGCGGCGACCCGGTGGATCTTCTCGCTGATGATCAGCGCGTACGCCCCGACGAAAACGACGATCGCTGCCCAGCTGTGCCAGTCGTTCACGGTCCTCCGGTCTCTTCGGTGAGTCGTCCCGTCAAGCGGGTCCTCCCGCCGTCGTGGTCGTGGTCGCGGACGGCAGGGCCCTCCGGCACGCCGACGAGGTCCTCGACGTCGAAGAGCCGTGCGATGGGCACGTCGGTGCTGCTGTGCGCGATGACCGAGAAGGCGATGCAGACGGCGATGAGTGGTATGCCTGTTCGCCCTGTGGAATTCCGGCCCGCAGCACCAGCAGTCCCCCGAAGAGGCTCGGTGTCAGGAGCGAGCCGAATACCAACAGGGCCGCGAACTTGGCGAGTTCCGCAAGCGCCTCGCCCAGGGGTTCGAACGCCGCCTTCGCCTCCACCGAGCATGCCGTGAGTACCGCGCCGGCGGAGAAGGCAGCAAGGTAGGGGTTGGCGTGTGCCAGATGGCAGGTGGCGTAGAGGATGACGCCGAAGGCCAGGCCGAGGACCGGTTCCAGGCCGATCTTCGACAGGGACGCCTCGGCGTGGCCCGAGGCGGGGCCTGCCGCCGCGATGAGAACCAGAACGACCGGGAGCGCGAGCCCGTCGTTGATGCCGCTCTCCACGTTCAGCAACTGCCGCAGCTTCGCCGGGACTTCCTTGCGGCCGACGATCGCCGAGGCGAACACCGGGTCCGTGGGCGCGAGGACCGCGCCGACGACGAAGGACGTCGTCCAGTCCAGGCCGACGAGGTAGTGCGTGACCGATCAGGAAGAGGAAGGAGGTGGAGAGCACGGTGCGGGCCGCCAGACCGGACAGCAACACCGCGATGAGCAGGGCCACTCCGCATACCGCGATGAGCACCATGGCCGTAATCCCCGTTCGGCGAAGAGACTTGTAGCAAGACCGCCGACCAGACTTCCCGGCACACCGCGGGGAACCCTACATGTTCTTTACGCGGCGTTGACAGGTTCTTGATGGGCATTCAGGCGGATACAAGATTGCCGGGTCCCGGCAGGGAGACGTGTTCGCGACGCTCGCCCGCGTCACCCCCGCGAGGCTGCACACGACGAGGCCGAACCTCACCGTTGCGGGGGCAGAGCGGGACACACCGTCTGCCGTCAGCCGCCCTCACCCGGCACACCGGCACCACCTCACCCGCGCCGCACCACGCCGGTAGGGCCACCGGAGCGAGAACGATCCGCTTGCCCTCACCACCGGGAAGGCGCACTCCATCTCGTCACCCATCGCGGCGAAGAACGCCCGCCCGCTCGCGGACTGCCGCGAGGTCTCCCATACGTGGCCGGGCGCCCGCTCCATGGCCAGGTGCAGGGCATCCCGGGCCAGTCCCCTCCCCTGCAGCGACGGGGCGACCCAGACCGTGTCGATCCGGCCCGTACAGCACGCGTCGCAGACTCGGTACTCGACGAGGCCGACGAGCACCCCACGCTCGTCCTCGGTCGCCACCCGTCTCGTACCGCCGGGCTCCGCCGGCTCCAGCCGGCGCATGCGGACAGTCGGCGCACCGCGGCGTCGGCCGCCGTGTCCGGGCAGTCCCCACATCACACGATCTCGCCGCCACTGCCGCGCAGGGACCGATCCAGGCCGATCCCGCGCATCGTGGACCGTGCTCCGTCGTCGGCGTGAGTGAACACCAGCCGGGTGCCGACCGCGCGGACGGCGGCAAGGGCCCGGAAGAACCGGACCACCTCGTGAGCACGGGAGTGTTTCGAAGCGAACGGCCGGGCGGACGGCCGATGGGGCCGGAAGTTGGGCATCCAGGGCTCCGAGGCAGGGGGAAGCGACCGCCGACCAGACTTCCCGGCACACCTGGCAATGAGGCTATAGGCGGGATGAGAGAGGCGCCTACCGCCCGGTGCTCGCCGATGAGCACGACAAGCGGGGTCGGATTCCGGCATCAGTAGTCGCCCTTCGGCATCAAGAGAGCGTCAAGACTGCCGGATCCCGGCAGTGCGACACGGTGTGGATCCGCGCCATGATGACGGCGGCAGGAACGGGGGCGAGGTCTCGGTGCCGGGCCCCGCTACGGGCGTCCGGCACCGAGGCAGCGGCGGCAAGGGCGAAGAGCCTCAGACGTCACCGAACTGCGAGCAGGAGCCGCGCACACGCGTTGGCGGCGCCCCGATCCCCCGTCGGGCCGCCCCGGCCCCACATGGCAGAAGGCTCACAGGCCCCGTGCGCCGACCCACGCGAACTGCCGCTCTCCGGCAACCCACCGACCCCGCCGCCTGCCTTCACCCCGACTTGCGCTAAGAAGGCGTTATCAGCACATCAAGATCCGGGGGCGAGCGTGGCAGCAGCGACAGAACGGGACATACCCGAGGAGTACTTGGACGGGTACGTCGGCATCCTCGCCGACGCCTGCGCGACCGGACGCCGACTGACCCGCGATGAACTCGACTCCCGGCGCACGCTCGGAGAGCTCGCGGCCGACGCGGGGCTGGGCCTGCGCGCCCTTGTCGCCGCACACCTGGCCTCGGCCCGCGCGCACCTGCCTGGCACCGGCGCGGACACCGACAGCGTGCTCGCCGTGGCCGCGCAGGCCGTCGACGCGTTCGCCGAAGGCTACGAGCGGGCCCAGCGCCACGCCGTACGCCAAGAGGAGGCGGCGAGGCGGGAGTTCATCGACGACCTCCTCTACGGCCGCAGCGACCTGGGCCAGCTGGCCGAACGCGCCGAACGGTTCGGCCTGCGCCTCTCCTACGAGCACGCGGTCGCAGTGGCGCAGGGCGAGAACGCGTACGAGGAGAGTGACCCGGCCCCCCGCGAGGTCGAGCGCGCCCTCATCGCCCGCTTCGGCGACCGCAGCATCCTGCTCACCACCAAGGACGGCCGCCTGGTCTGTATCGCCCCCGGCGACCAGACCGATGTCCTCACCTTCTTCGCCAAACAGGCCCATGCCGCCACCGACGGCGGCCGGGTCGCCATCGGCCGCCCCCAGCCGGGTCCCGGTGGCGTCGTCCACTCCTACGAGGAAGCCTTGAACGCCCTCGACCTGGCCCAGCGACTGGACCTCGACGCCCCCGTCCTGCACGCCGCCGACCTGCTCGTCTACCCCGTCCTCACCCGCGACCGCCAGGCCATGGCCGACCTCGTCAGCAGCACCCTCGGCCCACTGCAGAGGGCCCGCGGCGGCGCCCAGCCTCTCATCGACACCCTCACCGCGTTCTTCGACGCGGGCTGCGTCGCCACCGAGGCCGCCCGCCGCCTGACCCTGAGCGTGCGCGCCTTCACCTACCGCCTGAACCGCATCCACCAGCTCACCGGAGCCGACCCGTCCGATCCCGTCCAGCGCTACACCCTGCAGACCGCGGTGATCGGCGCCCGGCTTCTGGACTGGCCCACGCAGCAGTTCTGAAACGGATGCAACTACTCCCGCGGGAGTGGCGCAAAGACACTTCGCCCGCCTGCCGCCCCCGCCTCTCTCCCGCCGCTTGCCGCTCGCGTCGCGGTACCGGATGAAGGAGGGGTACGGGCAACGAGTGGACCGGCTGCACGGGCACGTCTTGGCGAACGCGCCCCTGCCGCGGGCGAGGTGCCTGGTTGACGGCTATATGAAAACTCCGTCAACCCTCGCGTGAGCAGGGCCTTTCCTGGGAAAAGGTCAGGATCATGACACAGATGATCACGACCTCCACCCGCCCTGCTCACCCGGTACGCCAACTCCTCGCCGCCTCGGTCGGCAACGCCGTCGAGTGGTACGACTGGTTCTCGTACACGGGCAGGCGGTCAGCATACGCCCTCACCCCGGACCAGCCACTTTGCAGGTCAGGCCACATTCTTGCGCGAGGCCACCGAATGCAGGTGCGACAGGGTTCGATCACCTCTGGCAGTCTCCATGCTGACCGCTTGCTGACTTTGCTGACGACCCATCAGGAAGATGGTGACTCTCGCCATAGGACGCTCCGCACAGCCGACACGGCAGCTCCGCCCACCGGCGAAATCAAGAACAAGGTGCGATCACGCAAGATCCCTACGACGCGCAACGTCCTTTAAAGCGTGTTGCACAAGGCCGTGAGCTGGGCATCTCCGGTGTATGGCTGGGGTGTTGAGGGCCGAGCGGGTGTGGGTGGAGACGTTCACCGGGCTGTCGATGGATCAGTTCGGGCGGCTACTGAAAGTGGTCCGGGACCGCGGCGGCAACGGCACCTTGCGGGGCCGACCATGGAGCCTTCGGCTGGCCGAGCGGGTCCTGGTGGTGGCCGTGTACTACCGCACGAACCTGACCATGCGGCAGCTCCGGCCGCTGTTCGGGATCTCCTCCTCGACGGTGTGCCGGGTGATCCAACGACTCGGCCCGCTGCTCGCATTGGAGCCCGTTGCCCGACCGGCCGATGCGGCCGACCGGTTGTGGATCGTGGACGGCACCCTGGTCCCCGTCCGCGACCGCAAGGTCGGATCCTCCTCACGTAACTACCGGTTCTCGGCGAACGTGCAGGTCATCGTGGACGCGGACACCCGCCTCGTGATCGCGGCGGCCCGGCCGGTGCCGGGCACCACCGCGGACGCCCATGCCTGGCGGGCCTCCGCCCTGGCCGAGCAGTGCCGGGGCGTGACCCTGCTGGGCGATGGCGCCTACCTCAACTGCGGGATGGTCACCCCGCACCGCAAACGCCCCCGACGGGCCCTGCTGGCGGGCGAGGAAGACGACAACGCGGCCCACCGCACGGTCCGCGCGAGGGTGGAGCATGTGATCGGCCGGATGAAGAACTACAAGATCCTCCGCGACTGCCGGCAGCACGGCGACGGCCTCCACCATGCGGTCCAGGCCGTCGCCCACATGCACAACCTCGCCCTCGCATCATGACCAGAGAACCGTCTCAACGGGCCTGACCTGCCCGAACACGGCCTTGTGCAACACGCTTTAGGGCCTGTTTGAGATGTGTTCGGTCGGCTCACCGGTACTGGCGTATCAAGGTGACCTGGATGGTGGCCTCGTATCGGCAGGCGAGCTTGATGCCCCTATGGATGTCAAGCGGCCAAAGCTTGCTCCTGGTGCGTCGTGTGGGCTCGGATGATGATCGTGTAGAGCTCTCGGGCGACGTAGCGTTTGAGGCAGCGGATAGCTTCGCGTCGTGTCTTGCCTTCGGCGATGCGTCGCTCGACGTAGTTGCGGCTGCGGGTCTCCCACCGAAGACGGGCTAGGACGATGGTGTAGAGGGCCGAGTTGGCCTGTCGGTCACCGCCTCGATTGAGCCTTCTGCGCTGCGTCTTGCCCGAGGAAGCTTCGACCGGGCTGACACCGCAGAGTGAGGCGAATGAAGCCTCGCTGTGGAGTCGCTCGGGGTTGTCGCCTGCAGCGATGAGGAGCGTTGCCGCGGTGTCTGAGCCAACTCCGTAGCACTCAAGTAGTTGAGGTATATGCAGGGTGATCACGTCGGTGATCTGCTGTTTCAGTGCCATGATCTCGTCGTCGAGTTCCTCGACGCGGCGGGCCAGGAGCCTCAAGGTGAAGACAGCCGCTGCTGCGGCCGTGCCGGCCGCGGCCTTCGGCAGTGCGATGCAGGCTCGGACGAGCTTGGGAATGGTCAGTCCGTCCAGAGGCTCTCGTAAGTCTGGGCTCGCCGTCACAAGGACGGCTCGGAGCTGATTGATAGCCTGGGTGCGGGCGTTGACCGCAGAGACCTTGGCCATCTTGAAGAGCCGGAGTGCTTCGGCCGGGCCGTCCGCGAGCTTCGCCGTCGCAGTGGCCCTGCCGGACAACACAGCATGCGCTGCCGCCTCGGCATCGATGGTGTCGGTCTTGCCTCGCCGGCGCCGAGTGGCCTTGTCTGGCTGGTTCACCTCGATCACCGCCAGACCGTTGCCCTGCAGGAAACGACTCAAAGCCGCTCCGTAGGAGCCGGTGCACTCGACTCCCGCTCGATCGACCGTGCCGTGCGAGCGGGTCCAGTCCAGCAGTTGCTGGTAGCCGTCGGCCGTGGTGGGGAAGCTGCGGGTGTCGATCAGCTTGCCGGTAGTGGAGACGACGGCTGCCACGTGTGTGTCCTTGTGGGTGTCGACGCCAAGGACGACCTCTTGGTGGCGGTCACGGTGCAATCGGGCCGGATGGGCCACGCTGGCACTGGTCATCGGTCTCCTGCCATCGAACCGGAGCTGGCGGCCGTCGCCGGGGTGGCCGGGTGGTCAGGACTGTGACGGTGCCTGTCGCGAAGGCCCCTATCGGGACACACCCTTCTGCCTGGCGGCAGCGAGTGCCGCCCCAGACAGAGGTCGACAGATCAAGACGCAGGACATGACAGTCAGTCGTAGCGCGGGTCAGACCACCGCCGAGACGGCTCCGCCATCCTCACAGTCGTAGCGCGTCGCTACGCCTCGGGCCTGCTTCATTCAACAGCTCAATCCGGCACTCGACCTTGTGCCGGGCTTTGTATCGCTCCGCGTCGAAGCCGGGAAGTCGTCCGCCAGCCGAACCGCGCCGGAGGCGATGTCCGGCCTGGTCCTGCTTCTCCGGGATCGTGTGCGCGATGCCGCGGCGGCGCAGGTCAGAGCGAATCGCGCGTGAGGAATAGGCGCGGTCGGCCAACACGTGGTCGGGCCGGGTGCGTGGGCGTCCACCGGCCGGGCGGCCCACACGGATGCGTTGCATCAGGGGTAGGAACTGTGGGGCGTCTCCGCGCTGTCCGGCGGTGACGATGACGGCCAGCACGTGCATCGAGGCGGTGACCGCTAGGTGGACCTTGCGGGTCAGGCCACCGCGGGAGCGGCCGAGACCGTGGTCATCGGGCTCGACGCTCACCAGCGATTCCGGCACCGCGGGCGCGCTGGCTGCCCCCTTTTTGCGGGCTCCGGCAGCGTGCTGATGCGCCCGGCAGACGGTGGAGCCGATTGACACTTCCCAGTCCAGGATCCCGTCGGCGTCGGCGGTAGCGTTCAACGCCTCCAGGATTCGGGCCCAGGCACCGTCGCGCTGCCAGCGGCGAAAGACTGCGTATGCACTCGCCCACGGTCCGTAGCGCTCGGGGATGTCACGCCACGGCGAGCCGGTCCTGGACCGCCACCAGATCGCGTTGAACACCTGGCGGCGGTCCCTGGGCGGGCGTCCCATCGACGGTATCGGCGGCAGTAGCGGCTCCAGATGCCCCCACTGCTGGTCTGTCAGGTCTCCACGGCTCACCGGGAGATGACGCACCGGAGGTGATCAACGCCCCGAACCGGCCCTCGCATCTCCCGTCGGCGTCAGGCGGGTTGCTCGGGTGCGGCCCCCAGGGCCCCGATCGCGAGATCGATCGCGGTGGTCATGCACTTCAGATCGTGTCCTGCGCGCTCCCGCACCCGCAGGCCGAGCACCGTCGTGAACAGCAATTCCACGGCGCCGTCGATGTCGAGATCGGTGGTCAGCTCACCTCGCTCCCGCCCCTCGGCCAGCACCGCATGCAGGGCCTGCCAGGTGACCGCGAACGCAGCCTCGGTCCGCTCCTGAACCTGGGCGTCAGTGGTGCCGAGTTCGGTGGTGGTGTTGACCACGAAGCAGCCGCGGCCCGGCTTGCCGTCGGCTGGGCAGGTCACCAGCCACAGCATCCATTCCCGCAGCACCTCACAAACTGGGCGGTCACTCGCGTCCAGACGCTGTCGGGCCTGCGTCGACTCGGTGGCCCGGTAGTGGTCGAGCGCGCGTAGGAAGAGCGTGTGCTTGTCCGTGAACGTCCGGTACAGGCTGCTGGGCGTGAGCTTCAGCTCGTCGCCCAGGTCGCGCACCGACGTGGCGTGGTAGCCGCGCCGCCAGAACAGCTCGGTCGCCGAGGTGACTGCGTTCTGCTCATCGAACTGCCGGGGACGTGCCATGACTTCACCTTACCCAACTTGTGGAGCGTTCGCTCCCATACTAGGGTCCCGGTTCGGGAGCGAACGCTCCCGAACTGTTGGAGGAGGATCCGTTGACGACCGCAGAACAGACCCCCACCCAGACACAGGAACCAGGGACCCCGGACAGGAGTCGCTGGCTGGCGGTCTCCGCGGTGACTCTGGGCACCTTCCTGCTGGTGACCGCCGAGCAACTGCCGATCGGCCTGCTGACCTCCGTGGGGTCCGCGCTGTCGGTCTCCGAGGGGACGGCAGGGCTGATGGTGACGGTGCCCAGCATCGTCGCCGGGTTCGCGGCACCGCTGGTCCCGATGCTCGTCGGGTCGCTGGACCGCCGCATCCTGCTGCTCGGACTGATGGCCCTGATGACCGTCGCGAACCTGGGCTCCGCCCTGGCGCCGAACTTCGCGGTGCTGGTGGGCTCCCGGGTGCTGGTCGGCATAGCGGTCGGCGGCTTCTGGGCGGTCGCCGCCGGCCTGGCGGTCCGGCTCGTTACCCCCGCGGACGTGCCTCGCGCCACCGCGGTCATCTTCGGCGGCGTCGGAGCCGCGAACGTGTTCGGCGTCCCGCTCGGCACCCTGGTCGGCGATCTGACCGGCTGGCGCACCGCCTTCGCTTCGCTCAGCGCCCTGGCACTCGTGACCCTGATCGCCCTGCTGGCCGTACTGCCGAAGCTGGTCGCCTCCCAGACCATCCGCGCCAAGCTGCTGGTGGAGCAGTTCCGCAACCCAGGCGTGCGCGTCGGCATCACCGCGACGGCGCTCCTCGTGTTCGGACACTTCTCCGCCTACACGTTCGTGAGCCCGGCCTTGCAGCAGCTGTCGGGGATCAACGAGCGCTACGTCGGTCCGCTGCTGTTCGGCTTCGGCGCGGCCGGCATGATCGGAAACTTCGTTGCCGGTGCGGCGCTTTCCCGCCGCGTCCACCGCAGCGTGCTCACCATCGCCGTAGCCATGACGGCCACCATGCCCCTCTTCCAGCTACTGGGCCAGACCGCGGTCAGCGGCGCCATCCTGCTGATCGTCTGGGGTCTGGCCTTCGGCGGCGTGTCTGTGGGACTCCAGACCTGGATGATCAAGGCCGCTCCGCAGGCCGTGGAAGCTGCCTCCTCGCTGTGGGTGGCGGTGTTCAACCTCTCCATCGGCTTCGGCGCACTGGCCGGCGGCATCATCGTCGACACGCTCACGCTCCAAGGCGTGCTCTGGCTCGGCGGCGCCTGCGCCTTGCTCGCAGCCCTGGCGATCTGGACCGCCCGCAACAACGACGCCGTACGCTGACCGAGATCCACTCGGGCTGGCCGGGCACCGGCGAAGGACTTCCGGTGCCCAGGCAGCCCGCACTTCCGAAATCAACATTCCAAACAGGCCCTAGTTGATCAAGTCTGTGCTGAGCGGCGCTGAGCTGCGCCTTCCTGCCGGGCAGCCGCGCGGATGGCCATGGCGTACGGAGCGTCGAATGCGCGTGTCTCGGGATCAAGGTCGTGGAAGGGCACGAGCGCCGTGTGAGTGTCGTCCACCGAGCCCATCCAGGCCGACCAGGCGTCATGAACGTCTTCATCGGTGACCTGCTCGCCTTTCGCTCTCAGGAGTACGGCGTAGATGCGGAACAGGCCATCGGAGTCCTCGGGCGGCTCGGCGCTCGCAGGCAGACAGGATCGGATCAGGCTGGCGAGGTCGTCTATGTAGGTCACAGGCTCAGTCTGCCGACGAAGATGAGCAGGTGCGCTCCGACGAACACCACGGGGATGGTCCGCTCGGAGGTGCCCAGCTCGGCATACCGCTTGCGCCAGGCAGGGATCGGATCGTTCTTCAGCTCTTCCCACTCGTCACCGAAGATCTTGACGGGGAGCCCTTCCTCCATCTTGATGATGCCTTTGAACTTCGCCGTGTTGAGGTCGCGGTAACTGCGCAGCTGCATCCACCACGCGGCCGACAAGGTGAGACCGGCTAGGGCCACTGCCAGTGAAGACCACCAGGGCGATGCGGAGAGCTTCGGGAACCCTAAGCCGATCAGGGCTACGAACGTGGTCTGCACCGTCAAGAAGAACGCGTTGGCGGTCCCACGGCGAGCGGAGACGCGGTCGGCCATCTCCACAGCGAGCTTGTACAGCTCAAGAATCTCCCCCCGGTCGCGCTCCTGGGGGCCTTCGGGGGGCGGACTCACCTTCCTCCTCCGACGAGGATCTTCAGATGCTCCCAGGTCCACCGGTAGACCTTGTCCGTCGGCTTGGCGGTGCCCGGCTTCTTGCCTGTCTTGTCGGAGTACCCGTTCAGGAGGAAGTAGGCGATCCCTTCCTCCTGGGCCATGGACAGCTCGATGGCAACGCCAACCGCAGTGTTCGTGTGCTCCCCGCATACGACGATGACGATGTCTGAGCGTCTGATCCGGGCGCGGGCCTTGTCCTTCCAGTCCGGCGACGCCTCCTTGATCGACCAGTCGTGGATCTCAAACGGCGAGTCCGGGTGCCTGGCCTGCCCGACCAAAAGGTCCTTCAGCGCCTTGTCGTAGTCGTAGTCGAAGCTGACGAACACTCGCTTGGCCATGCTGTCTCCCCTACCCAAGTGGCCTTACCTGGCCGCATGTTAGACCCGCCTGCTGGCACTCGATGGGTCCGATGAGCCCCGACCGTGCACACGTCGGTGCTTTCGTCGGCTCGCTGCTCGACACGGCGAGTTGTCCGACGGGGCCATACCGGATGGCTGACGCATCGAGCACACTCGTCTGAGTGCACGACCGCGATGAGGAGCCGCGAGTATCGGTGAGCACCAGACCCACGCTCTCGGCTCCGTATATCTGGGAGCCAGGGAAGGTGTGCAATGTCGCGAGACGACCCCAGGGCCAAGACGATTGAGCTGATGACATTCGCTATCTACACCATCGTGCTACTAGGCGGTCCGGTTCTTATTTCTCTCGGCGAAAAGAAGAACCTCATCGTGCTGGGGTATATAGGCGGGGCCTGGGCTCTCTTCGTGTTCGCCGAAGACCGCCACTTCAAGGCGAAAGCAAAAAGGAAGAGCAAGGAGCGGGAAAGGAGTCCGCAGAAATATGATCGACACTCCAGCCACACCCCGGAGGAGGCGGCACGTCGAAGGTCCGCAGGCGTCTTGAGCCTGTCTGGGTACGCGTTTCAGATTTGCTCAGTGGCGATGCTGGCAGGCTATCTGACGGCTATTATTCTGCGAGTTGACGCACCCACGATCTACTTTGATCTATTCATCGCCTTCGTCTGCGGGGCCGTTTTCAATCTCGGTAGCAGACTTCACCGCAAGGCATTCGAACGATCTTCCGACATTCGAGCGCTACAGCAAAGTTACGGGCTGACTCCAGGACGCCTCGAAGACCTGCCCGTCAAGTCGCACCTCGAAGAGGAAAGCAGTCTGGCCCGCAGTAGCCGGAAGCAGTTTCTTTTCTACCTTCCAGTATCGCTACTTTTTATCCTTTTCCCAGTAGGGCTCATCTACTCTGAGCTGCGGCGGGGAAACCCGCATCTGGTAATCGTAGGGGCGAACCTCGTTTCTCTCGCGGTGGGGGTTCATCTACTTACCCGTTCCCAGCGCTTCATGCGTGCCTACATGGGGGCGGTGCAGCCGCTGCTCGACCCTGCCAAGCCCCTGGCGACCGGAAGCTATTCCCTGCTCCTGAGGCCCTTCGTGGAAGATCGAAAGATGTCCAAGCCGAGCCCCATCCCGTCACTCTTCTCCACTCTCTTCGGATACATCAACATCGGGCAATCCGATTTTGGCGCGTCGGAGGAGAAGAAGATGGCGGGGGCGTTCTCTTGGACCGGTCCGCTCGTAGCCGTCGGAGCTCCGGGTGAGAAGCTACCCCCCTTGGGGGCAGTCAGAACCTACATGCCGAGCAGTCACTGGAAAGTTCCGGTCCGTAAACTCATGATAGAAGCACGCGTAGTCTTCCTCATCTTAGGCAAAGGTAATGGGACCATGTGGGAACTGCGAGAGGCATGGAAGATCCTTCCCCCAGAGCGTTTAGTTTTACTTGTTCCCATGAACCGGACAGAGTACAATTCTTTCCGTTCGAAGTTCGGACGCGACTTCTCCCTCCCGGAAAGCCAGCCAGAGACCGGGAAAGCGTTAGACCGGAAGGCGCGAGGGAGTGAATCTCGACGACCCCCTATGCTGCCAGAGTACAAAGATGGGTCTTCGGTGAGACTCTTCAGGAAAATCTTCTTCAATGTCCGGTGCCAAGGGGTGGTGTACTTCAACTCGGCATGGGAGCCTACTTTCGTTCCTCTGCCCTACATGTTCGGATACCAGCACAAACTGGCCAGGTCGCTGGATAAGGCAATGCTTCCAGCTGCGCGGCAGATCTTCGAACGCGAGGTTCAACGGACGTGACGCCGCTGAACTTGGCCTTCCGCCACGATTGCAGTTCTCTCGGGACCGTGTGTGGTTGTGCCACGCGCGCGCCTACGCCCTGCACCAGTCAACGGCGGAGAACTGTCTGCCGCGACAGCAGTTGGCAGAAGCCAGCGGCGTGGTTCGGCTGCTGCCACCAGCGGTTACTGCATATTCGACGATGGAGCCGTCTGCTTGGCCATGAGAAGCCGGCGCACGAGATCCAGTGCAGCGGAGAGGTCCTCTGACCAAACGGCTTCAGCGCCAGATCCGGCCTCACCAGAGTGGGGGCCTTCCACCCGTGGCAGGCCATCGAGCCCCGGCGGTGGGAGTGGTAATGAGGGCAGCAACGACGGCGGAGTCCATGACCGATGGTCCTGCCGCGGCTCACAGGCTTCCGTCCGTCATTCTCAACCACCGTCAGAACCGTTGAGGTGGGCGGCAGCACAGCCTCACCACTGCCGGAATAAACGCCTCCCGGCTTCGATTGTTCGTTCGCAGCGATCAAGGCGGCAAGACGGGGGACGAATGAGCAACCTGAAGGTCTTCAAAGTGACAGGCGGGCAAGTCTCCGAGGTCGCCGGAGCCTCGGTGAGTGTCGAGGTCGAGCTGCAGCGGCTGATCGAAGCCAACATGGAGACCGTGCTCGGCATCCGCTTCCTGGCCACCGAGTACCGCACAGGCCGTCACGGAGGCCGGATCGACTCCCTCGGGATCGATGACAACGGCACGCCGGTCATCGTGGAGTACAAGAGAACCAAGGACGAGTGCGTCATCGTCCAAAGCCTGTCCTATCTGTGCTGGCTCGGCGACCACCACCACGAGTTCGAGAACCTGGTCCGGGACAAACTCGGTAATGAGGCCGCCAAAGAGATCGACTGGAACGCCCCTCGAATCGTTTGCGTCGCCGGCTCCTTCACCCGCCACGACACGGCGGCCATCGAGATGATCAAGCATCGCATCGACCTCGTGACGTACAAGGTGTTCGACGACGCGCTCACCCTGCAGCTCATCGCCGCCAATGGCGGTTCGGGGACGTCAGCGCGGAGCGGGACCATGAGCCTCTCGCGTGCCCCGTCGGCTCCGAAGTCGGTCGAGCAGTACCTCGACGGCGCGTCCGACGAGCTCAAGGAGCTCTACGCCGAACTCGACGAACTGCTGCTGGCACACCGCGATGTACGCAAGGAGCCCCAGCTCCACTACGTCGCGTACCGGCGGATCCAGAACGTCGCCACGGTGCGCGTGCAACCCCGTAGTCGGCGGCTCGTGGTCAACCTGAAGCTGGATCCGGGCACGGTGGAGCTGCGTGACGGCTTTTGCCGGGACATGCGCGGCGTGGGGGTTCTCGGGCTCCGAGGTGGGGTCGAGGTGCGGATCGGCTCGCGTGAGGATCTCGTCTATGCGACCCCGCTGATCCAGCGCAGCATCGACGAGTCGTAACTCCTCCTACGAGGGAGGGCGGTTGCTCCACCACCACAGTGGAGCAACCGCCCTGCCTACAGTCTGCTCTCGCCGTTCGATCCCTCTTGTTCTCATTCTTCGGGACCGGCGAGCTCGAAGTCGTCCTGCGTGAGTGAGCCACGCAGCCGTTGTTCTGCGATGTCGGCGTAGTGGTCGGACAGTTCGACGCCGATGAAGTTGCGGCCTTCCTGGAGGGCTGCGACTCCAGTGGTGCCACTGCCGGTGAATGGGTCCAGAACGGTTCCGTCTTCGGGGCAGACCTGAACAAGCTTACGCATCACCTCGACGGGCTTCTGTGTGATGTGGACGCGGTCCTTGCGCGGCTGTGAGGCGACATAGTGGCCGGGCAGGTAGATGTTGCGTGTCCTGTCGAGGGTGCCCTTGACGCCCCAGATGATGAACTCTGAGTCCTGCTTGGGGCCGCCCTTGCGGGGCCGTGAGGCGGGCTTGATCCACGGAAGGATGCCGTTCCAGGTCCACCCCGCCAGCTGCAGCGCGTCCGTCGTGGTGGGTGCCTGCCGGTAGTCCGTGAAGACCATGGCGATGGCGTGCTCGCGGCTGGCGCGGTACGACTCGGTGAGCAGTTCGGTCAGCCACCGCAGGTAGGAGCGCTGATCCCGGTTCTCCCCGGGGAAGTTGGCCAGGTCGTGGGCAGCATCGCCGGAGGTGTACTTGGCCCGTGCGCTGCGGGACGTGCGCTCGCTGCTGGTACGGCCGCCGCTGTTGTACGGGGGATCGGTGATGACGGCATCGACGCTCTCGTCGGGTAGGCCGGCGAGCACGGTCAGCGCGTCACCTCGGTGCAGGGTGTACGCCATTGCGCGGTTCTCACTTTCCGATGGGCCTTGTGCGGCGGCACGCGGTCGCGCGTTTGCGCCTATCGCGCACATCGGCCGGGGCGGCTCCGTGGTGGCTGCGGAAAACAGACGCCCGGATGGGGACTGTGCTGGAGGTTAACCGGGCTTTCCGGCCGCGCCTAACGGCATGCCGCTGCACGGAATCAGATGGCTCTCGTCGCTCGGAGAAGAGTCGTTTGGAGCGGCCGGATTTCGTCTCTACAGTCTCGCCATGTTCGCAGGACAGGGCCTGTCCCGGTACCTGGTGAGCCACGCTGATGCGTGTTGTCCCGCCCAGACAGGACGCGCCTTTCGCAATCAGCGACAGCCCGCTCTGCAGCGGAAGGGATTCTCTATGTGGCGCAAGAGATTACGAGCGCGGCTGGCTGCCGCTTCTCAGTAAGGGTCTTCCAGGGGCCGCGAGTTGGCGGCTTGCGGCCCCTGGTCCTCACGCCCCCGCCTTCCGGGGTGCGCATTCATAACTGGTGCGGCACTGGCGGCCTTTTCGACGAGAACGCCTGTGCCGTTCCGCCTACGAGCAAGGAGCTGCAGATGCGGCATGCCCATACACGTCTCTCCCCCGGGGCTAACTCGCCTACCCGGCACGTGACGTTCGGCTCTCGACCGTGAAGGCGTTCGCGGGCATAGCCGGGGCCGTGGTGCTCAGCCCGGTGCTATTGATCTCGCCGATTGCTGTCGCGCTCGCGGGTGCGGGTGGCGCTGAGGCCGCCTGCGTCGACGATGGTGCGTCGGGTGTGGATTCCGCTGCCGTCGCCAAGCAGGTGAAGTCGATCCTCAAGGGTGGCGGCAAGGGGTCGGTGTCGGTTTCGGGGCTGGATGATCCCAAGGAACAGATCCCCAATGCCCAGAAGATCCAGGCCACAGGTGTCTCCATGAAGGTGCCGGCGCGCGGGCAGGTCATGGCGTTGGCAACGGCTCTACAGGAGTCGGGGCTGCGGAATCTCGACTACGGGGACCGGGATTCACTCGGTCTCTTCCAGCAGCGGCCCAGCCAGGGCTGGGGATCGGCGGAGCAGGTCCGCGACCCTGTGCATGCCTCGAAGAAGTTCTACCAGGGGCTGCTCAGGGTTTCGGGCTGGCAGTCGATGACCGTGACGCAGGCCGCGCAAGCTGTCCAGCAGAGTGGTTTCCCCGATGCCTACGCCAAGTGGGAGCCGCTGGCTACGGCTCTACAGAAGGCGGTCGCCAAGTCGTTTTCCAAGGGCGCGGATTCCGGCAAAGAGCAGGACAAGGACGGCGGCGCCAAGGACCAGGCGCAGGGCGGGGGACCCGCGGGGTGCGGGACGGGTGGTGAGGACGGGGCCGCGTTCGGCCCGATCCCCGCCGGGTCCGTGCCCAAGGGGTACAAGATCCCGGCGGATGCTCCCAAGTCGGTGCGGACGGCGATCCGTTGGGGCCTGGGACAACTGGGCACCCCGTATCAGTGGGGTGGCGAGTGCACGGATCCGCGCGGGCAGGATCCGATGGGCCGGTGCGACTGCTCCTCGTTGATGCAGGCGTCCTACAAAGCCGGTGGCGTCTCGATCACCCGGACCACCTACACCCAGGTCAACGAGGGCAAGGCGGTGGCCGTCGATGCCCTCAAGCCCGGTGATCTGCTGTTCACCCGCGGTACGGCCGAAGTCCCGGAACACGTCGGGGTGTTCATCGGCGGGGGTCTGATTCTGCAGGCTCCCCGCACCGGCGACGTGGTCAAGATCTCGACCCTCGCTGACTGGCGGCCCGACATTCTCGCCGCCCGCCGAGTCGTCTGACCGGCCCCTCCTCCCCCTCTTCATCCTCCGCTCCGCCCTCACGGGTTCTCGCATGCCCGTATCCGAACTGGAGTTCCACATGAAGCTCATGCAACACGCCCAGTACCTGGCGTACAACCCCGGTGTCACACCGAAGGAGGGCGGCCTTCCCGGCCTCGACGTGCTGAAGAACGTGATCTCGTCGATCAACCTGTTCGGGATCATCGCCGTGGTCGGGGCCCTGGCCGTCAGTGCCCTCGTCTGGGCCTGGGGCCACCACAGCGGCGGCCACCAGGCCGAGGCGAACGGCAAGAAGGGCACGGTGGTTGCCGCCGGATGTGCCCTGCTGCTGGGCGCCGCGAACGGCATCGTGGCGTTCTTCAGCGCGATGGGGACGCAGGTTCACTGATGCTGAAGAAGCGTTCCTCGTCCGCCAATCGGCGCCCACTCGAAGCACCGCCCGCCGTGGCCCGGCGCCTACTCATCGCCGGCACCGTCCTGGCCGTGCTGACGGCTCTCGCCGGTCTCCTCGCGTACCTGACGCGTGAGGAGAGTCCGACGCCCACCCCTGCCAGGGATGCCGAGCCGTCCGCCTCCACACCGGCTTCGCCCTCTCCGCCGTCGGCTCCGGCCCGAGGTGTGGCGGTGGCAGCGCCGCCGAAAACCAGCGATCCGATCGCGTTCGCCAAGGCGGCCACGAAGGTGTTGTGGACCTACGACACCCGTACCTTCTCGCAGGCCGAGCACCTGTCGGGGCTCAAGCGCTGGATGACCGGCGAGGAGAAGTACTCGGACTTCACGTCGGTGAAGCAGCAGGTGCCGAACCCGGTGCTGTGGTCGCGGATGAACGACAACCGTCAGCACGCCCGCGCCAAGGTCGGCGAGGGTCACTTCCCGCAGGCGTTCAAGACGGCGCTGGCCAAGGACCCCGGTGCGATCACCGAGGCGTACGTCTACGCCGTCACGGTCACCGGAAAGCAGGCCATCGCCTGGAAGGGCTCGGGGGCTGGTGCCGAGTCCCGCTCCACGACCCTCGCCGTGCAGTGCCGCCCTCATCACGACTGCGCCCTGGTCGGTGTCCTTCCGCAGGTCGCGCCGTGAGCGCCCGTAACTCCGCAGAGAGGGAGGTGTCCTGATGGGTGCCTGTGACCTGCCACTGATGAACACGGTGTGCGACGCCGTCGGCGGTGTCGTCAGCGAGACCGGTGAGGCGGTCACCGACGGCATCGGCGCGTGGATCGCCAAGTCGATGGGTGAGATGGCCCAGTCCGCGGCTGACCTCGCCTCCAAGGCCGTCGACAAGACCACCGCTATCGATCTCAACGCCGGGTGGTTCCGCGACAACTACGAACTGCTGCTACCGATCGGGCTCGTCCTGACCGTCGGCACATTCTGTCTGCAGCTGGCCCGCGCCGCCTGGCGCCGTGATGAGCGCGCCCTCGCACAGGCCATGACCGGCACGGTGGCCGGGATCATCTTCGCGTTCGCCGCTATCGCCTGCACCACCGTCGCGCTCACCGTGGTCGACGCGCTCAGTGCGGGGTTGTTCAAGGCGGCGGGCAGCTCGCTGTCAGATGCGGTCCGCCGCATGGTCAAGGTGAGTTCGCTGGGCTCCATGTACGGGATGGGCTGGGCGGTTGCCGCCTTCGTCGCCCTGACCTGCGCGGTCGGCTCGTTCTTGTTCTGGGCGGTGATGGTCGCCCGCAAGGTCGGCATCCTGGTCCTGGTCACGCTCGCGGTGTTCGCGGGTGCCGGAGGCGGCTGGGAGGTGGCCAGGCGCTGGCGGCGCGGCTGGATCGAAGCCACCGGCACGCTGATCGTCAGCAAGCTGCTGATGACGATCGTGTTCCTCCTGGGCATCTCGGCGCTCGGCAAGTCCGACGCCAAGGACGGCCTGGGCACCCTGTCGGACGCGATGGCGGGCATCGTCGTAATGGTGCTCGTGCTGCTGTGCCCGTATGTGACGTACAAGTTCGTGCACTGGGCGTCCGACAGCGGCGGCCAGGACGATCTCCATCGCTCGGGTGTCGCAGGGCTCGCGGTCGCCGCCGGGGCCGCGAAGACCGCGGGCAAGCTCGGGATGCAGGCGGCGACCGGCGTGCCCGCGCCTCAGGGGCCAGCCAAGGTTCCCGGACAGGGCGCGGACGGGGTCGCCTCGGGGATCGATCCGAGCGGGGGCTCCGGAGGCGAGCCGAAGCCGACGCACTTCCGCTTCGGCGAGGACCCCAACGCCACCGGGGACAAGGGGCAGTCGCTCATCCGCCGCCCTCCCACGGACGGTGACCGGGGTCAGGCGTTGATCCAGCGTCCCGGTCAGGGCGGTGAGGCGGAGGCCGACTCGGCGCCTGTGTCCTCCGGGCCGACGCCCGAGGGCGCGCATGTTGCGCCGCCGCAGGTGACGCGACTGGATACGCCGGCGGCACGCCGCAGCGCACCGCCTTCGGGTAACGGCCCCTCCCCACAGGGCGGGAGCACGCCACCGCTGTGGGTCTATCCCGAGCCCCCAGGTGATTCGAGTTCGTAGCCCCCAGCTGACAGGGGTGGGCTGGCCCAGCGGCCCGGCCCGCCCCCGTCCCCCTCTCCTTCTTCTCCACGTTCCAAGGACGGCTCCCCCATGCTCAACGACACGTCTCATCCCGACGGCCCGGCCACGATCAAGTTCCCGCACCGCTCACGACGGGGTGTGCTGCTCGGCCTCTCGGCCCCTCAGCTCATCGCGGTCACCGTCACCGGCCTGCTCCTGCTCGCCGTGCTCCTGACCTCCGGCGTCACCGGGGCGCTCAAGCTGATCCCCCTGTGGGCCGTCATCCTGGCGGCGGTCTTCGTCCGCCATCACGGGCGCTCGCTCGCCGATTGGTCGCCCATCGCCACCCGGTACGCGCTGCGCCGTCTGCGCGGCCAGCTGATCTGGCTCACCCACCCCTCCACCCGGCCGCAGCACGAGGGCCTGCTCCATCTGCCGGGCACCGCCGCCTCGTTGCGCGTGGTTACCTCCCCCGACGGCCGTCTCGGAGCCGTGCACGATCCGCACAACGGCACGCTGACCGCCGTCGTGAAGGTCTCCTCGCGTGCCTTCGCCCTGCTCGACCCGGCCACCCAGACCGGCAACGTGACCGGCTGGGGGCGCACCCTCGCCGCCTTGGCGCGCACCGAGCACATCGCCCGGATCCAGGTCCTGGAGCGGACCGTCCCCGACTCCGGAGACGCGCTCAACCGCTACTGGCACGAGCACGGCAACGCCGAGACCCACCTGGCCGGACCCATCTACGCCGATCTGCTGGCCGCCGCAGGTCCGGCCGCAGCCCCGCACGAGGCGTACGTCGCGCTCGCCCTCGACCTCAAGGCGGCCCGCCGCCTGATCAACCAGGCCGGGGGCGGACTGACCGGCGCGTTCACAGTCCTGGCCCAGCTCACCTCCACCTTCGACCAGGCCGCCCGCAACTCCGGCCTCGCACCGAGTCCTTGGCTGGCAGCGCGTCAGATCGCCGCCGTCATCCGTACCGCCTACGACCCCAAGTCGTCCGCCGCCCTTGACCAATGGTCGGCGTCTGGCCGGCCGCAGGCCGAGGCGTCGTCCGCGGGCCCCGTGGTCCTGGTCGAGAAGGCCGACCGCATCCAGACCGACTCGGCCCACCACGCCACCTTCTGGATCGAGAACTGGCCGCGCATCGAGACCAGCCCCGGCTTCCTGCACCAGCTGCTGTTCACCTCCGGGGTACGCCGCACGCTCTCGTTGACATACGCGCCCAAGGGTCTGGACGCGGCCCTCAAGGACGTACAGCGCCGCAAGGCCACCGTGATCGCGGACGCCGCCGAGCGACAGCGCAAGGGCCAGGTCGACTCCGAAGAGGACTCCGTGGAGTACGCCGACATCAAGCAGCGCGAGCGCCAGCTGATCGCCGGGCACGCCGATGTCGCGCTCACCGGGCTGCTGACCGTCTCGGCTGACACCGACGAGCAGCTGAACGCCGCCTGCGCGGCCATCGAGACGGCCGCCGTCGCCGCCCTCGTCGATCTGCGCCTGCTCACCTGGCAGCAGGCCGAAGCCTTCACCAGCGCCGCCCTGCCCCTCGCCCGCCCGTAGCGCACCCGCTCTACCACCCCGCGCTCTACCGAAGGGCACAGCATGCCGACCGAGCCCCTGCCCGAACTGGCGGCGGACTTCATCCCGTTCGCCACCGCGGCGCTCGACTTCCACCGCGCGATCAACATCCCCCTCGCGCCGGTCGCCGCCAGCCGCACCGAGCTGGACTCCCTGCACGCCCACCTCGTCGCCCTGTACGGGCTGCTCGATACCCACGCCGCCCGGACCACCCCGGTCGCCGCCGCCGAGGGCGACCATCTGCGGGCTTGCCGGATCCGGCTGTGGCAGGCAGCCGAGCACCTCCACGCCGCCTTCCACGCGGCTCCGCATCCGGGCACCGGCCGCCTCCCCGAGCGGGAGGCATGCCGGGCCCGCACGCCCGAGGGAGCACCCGAGCTCACCGTGTGCCAGCGCCACCTGGCCACCGCCACGCACGTCCGCCGTGACCACACACCGGCCGATCTCCGCGACCCGTTCACCGGCCTCACCCGCCACTGACCGCCAGGAGCACCATCACCATGTCCTCCCGCGCCCGCGCCAGCGCCAGCCCGCTGTTCGTCCCTCGCAAGAGCGACCGTCGTACGGCCCGCGCCGCCCGCGACCAGTTCGCCACCGCACGCGACAAGGCCCGCCACGCCACACGCCCCAACACCCGCCCCACCGCGCCCGGCACCGATCCCGAACTGCGTGCCACCTTCCCCGCTACCGGCCGCCCCGGCCCGGCCTCCGCACGCGGCGGAAAGCTCAAGCTCCCCGCCCACCGCATGACGACCGCCACCGCCTCGGGGGCGTACCCCTTCCTCGCCGAGGGCGGCCTCGGGGCGCAGGGCATCTACATCGGGCGCGACGTCCACGCCGAGGCCGCCTTCACCTACGACCCGTTCGCCCTGTACGGCAAGCTCGACGGGTTCACCAACCCCAACATCCTGCTCGCCGGGATCATCGGCATGGGCAAGTCCGCCCTGGCCAAGTCCCTTGCCCTGCGCGCCGTCGCCTTCGGCTACCGCATCTACGTCCCCTGCGACCCCAAGGGCGAGTGGACTGTTGTCGCCCAGGAGTTGGGCGGGCACACCATCGCCCTCGGCCCCGGACTGCCCGGCCGCCTCAACCCCCTCGACGCCCCCGCCAAGCCCCACGGAACCAGCGAGGAGGACTGGACAAGCGAGGTCCGCAAGCGACGCCTGCTCCTGCTGGGCTCGCTGGCCAAGACAGTGCTGCGACGCGACCTGCACCCCATGGAACACACCGCGCTCGACGTGGCACTCGACCAGGTCGTCGCGCACGCCCAAGCGGCCAGCACCACACCGCTGCTGGGTGATGTGGGCCGCGTCCTGGGCTCGCCCGAACGACTCGACACAGCCCTCGGCGAGCTGTCCGGACGGCTCGGCCAGGCCGCCGAGGACCTGGCTCACGCCCTGCGGCGGCTCGTACACGGTGACCTGGCCGGGATGTTCGATGCGCCCAGCACCGTCGCCTTCGACCCGAACGCGCCGATGCTCTCCATCGACCTGTCCCGCCTGGGCGGTTCAGGCGACGACACCGCACTCGTCCTCGCCATGACCTGCGCCTCAGCCTGGATGGAGTCCGCCCTCGCCGACCCCACCGGGGGACGGCGCTGGGTGATCTACGACGAAGCATGGCGCGTCATGCGGCACGTCGCCCTCCTCGAACGCATGCAGAGCCAGTGGAAGCTCAGCCGAGGGCTCGGCATCGCCAACCTCATGGTCATCCACCGGCTCAGCGACCTGCTCACCGCCGGCGACGCCGGATCCCGCGGACGTGCCCTGGCCGAGGGCCTGCTCACCGACTGCTCGACCCGCATCATCTACCGGCAAGAAGCAGACCAACTCAGCTCCGCTGCCGCCCTGTTGGGCCTGACCGGCGTCGAGACCCAGGCGGTCGCCGCCCTCACCAAGGGACGCGGGCTGTGGAAGGTCGCAGGCCGCAGCTTCATCACACAACACCTCCTTCACCCCCGCGAACGCGAGCTGTTCGACACCGACGCCCGCATGCACGCCAACCCTCGCGAGTTCACTCCCCCTGACGGTTCCCGCGCTCCAGAGCGGGCCCGTGAGGCTGGAGCCCTCCATGGCTGAGCGGACGGGCCTTGCCGTGTTCGCCGGGGAGCTTGCGGATCGGCTGCCCGGCACCTGGGCTGCCGCTGTAAACGAACACACCTCCCACGCCGATCAGTTCCAGGTTGCCGAGCGGGTCTGGAGTCGCGGCACTGTGGGGTGTGTCTTCGACGAGTTCGCAGTCAACAGGCACGCCGTGCTCACCAGTGACTCCCATACTCACCTGGTCGTCATCGACCGGCCCCAGCGCACACGCGAGTTCCTCGTCGCCGCGCTGGAGCCCCGCGGCAGCGGTTTCGCCGCGCTCGGCCTGGCGCCCGACGGCATCGCCGTCAGTGGCGATCCGGTACGTGCGGCGTCCCGGGTCGAACGCCGGCTCCTACCCCGGTACGAACAGGTCCTCCGCGACGTCCTCATCGACCGACTTGCTGGAGCCGTGCGGACCGGAGAGCGGGTCCTGGCCGACTGGGACGCCGTCTCGGACAGCCTTTGCGACGCCGAGGGCTGGCCGCTCGATGATCGCTATGGCCTGCGTCAGCAGCAGCGGGACGCCGACATGTGGGCCCAGTTCGCTCCCTTCCTCGATCACGGCCCGGCGCTGGTCGACCACGCTGAGCAGACGCTTCCCCTCTTCACTGCCGCTGATCGTGCGGCCGGACGCTGGCCCTCCCGGCTCCACACACTCCGCGAAGCGCTGAGGGGCGGTGCGGAAGTCGAGTCCCTCCACCAGGAGGCCGTACAGGCGATCCTGCCCGACCACCCTCGCAGCGCCGAGACGTACGCCAACGCGATCGCCCTGCGCAATGCCGAAGGGTGGCACTACTCCCTCACTTGGATGGACAACGCCAGCGTCCTGGTCGAAATGGCGCATGCCGAGAAGGAACTGCCCACTCCATCAAGTCGTCCGGCTGGTCGAGTCCAGGGCCCGTCAGCGCGGACCGAGGCTGCCCGTGCCTGGTCACCGTATGCCCTGCGCGTGATCAACGCGGCGATCGAGGAAACGGTTCTCGGCTCGCCGCCGATGCGGCCCTTCAACTCCGCCCGGCCACCGCGCTCGCGCTGACTAGCACAGCTTTCCGGCCGCACCAAATCCGGGTTCCGGCCACACGCTCGCCCCTCCGAACCACCCCAACTTCTGCGAGGTGCATGTCTCGTGGCGGAGATACGTCCACACATCACCATCGGACGCCACAACGACTACGGCATAGTGGCAGCGGCGTCGCACGAAAGCCCCGCCGCCGAACACATGCTGCGGCAAGTCGGCTTCGAGCGCCTGCCTGACAGCGATCTGTACGCCCTGACGGAGCCCCGCCGCGATCCCATTCATCGTGCGCAGCGGGCAGTTCACTCCCTGCGCGCCGCGCGGTACAGCGTGACGTCCGACGCCGCGTATGACCTCCCGTCGCCCACCGGGCAGACCAGCGGCCCAAGCTGTTCCGATCACCTCAAGGGCACACTGGTACCCGAACCCTCCGCTCTTGAGCGTGGGGCGTTTGCCGCCGCCCGCGCGCTCGACGCCGACATCCAGGCCGCCCGGATCGTCGTCCACGACCAAGTACGGGATCCCGAGGGCACGTTGCGCGCGGTCGGCACCGACATGCACACCCGGGAAGGCGTACTCCTCCACGGCGAGGGCCGTCTCCGGTACGTCGAGGCCCGGCTGGCCACCACTGACCTCGCCTTCGACGCCTTCTCCTACGTCCGCGGCAACGGGCGTCCGGACCCGACTCCGGCGACCGCCCAGCACCGCGCCCAGGCCGCCGCCTCGATCTCTCCTGCACGTGCAAGGGCTTCCCCACCTCTGCGCCCCGGCAGCGACATCAACGACCGCCTGCCTGCCGCGGCTTCGCGGCAGGCGGTGCGCACCCGCTGAACCACGCACGTCCAAAGAGCCTTGCGATGAATCTTCACCTTGAGCCCGACGTCGCCTTCGGCGCCCATCCCGACTTCGGCGTAACTGCCGCTGTGGCGGACGACCGGCCGTTCCTCGACGAAGTCCTGCGCCAACACCACTTCCGTTACAGCAAGTACCTCGATGTCTACCTGCTGGCACTCGACACCCCGCACAACACGGCGGTGCGCACGGTGGCCCCCGCCACCCGGATCTTCCAGAACGCCGGCCTCTCGGTCGCGGCCGATCCGCGGATCATGCTGCCGCCGCCCATCCCCACGCCCGACGGCGTCCCGGCCCGGCAGACCGCTCCCGGACAGTCCTTGACCGCCCTGACCGGGGAACTGCACCAGCTGCGCCGCGCTGCCGATGTCGCCGACGTCCTGGAGCAGATCCTCGACGAGCACCACGGGGTGGTCGGCGACCTGGAGGAGTTCATCGACACGGCTGCCGCCTGGTGCGAGCGGCTCGGCACGCCAGGGGGCCGTGACCTCGGTCTGCATCTGCGGACCATCGCGCACCACTTGGCCTTCCTCGGCGACCAGCTCACCGACGCCCAGCTCGACCTGGCCGTGATGCCGGAGGTGACGCCGCAGGGCGCCCCGCCACTGGCCGAGATGCCGCTCCCGGCACGGCACCAGTTCCTCCCCGTCGCGCAGACGGCCCGTGCTCGCGCCGCCACCGAGCCCTCGCCGCAGCGTCCCGCCGGCACGACTTCGCCACCCGAAACAGCGGCCAACCACCCGCCCCACCAGCCCAGTTCACACCGCAAGCGCTGACCTCCCCCTGACCGATCGCTGAAGGAGTCCGGCTCATGGCCGTCAAGAAGCTCTGGACCATCGACCACGCCTGCGGTCACACCACCGAGGCCGACCTCTCCGACCGACCGGCCGACCGGCGTGCCGGGTACGCCCGCTGGCTCGCCGAGCGCGACTGCACCGACTGCTGGCGGGCCTCCCGCCAGGACGACGGCGAGTCGAAGACCGAGTGGCTGGCGGCACAGCGGGCCGCTGAGCAGGCGGAAGCCGAGGCGTGGTCGCAGCAGTACCGGATGCCCGCGCTGGAGGGCACCGACCGCGCGGTCGCCTGGGGAATCCGCTGCCGCCACCAGCTCGTCTCCGCCGCCTACACCGCCCTGGTCGTTGAAGGCACCACGAGCGAGGCGGCGTGGGAGGCCATCGAGAATGCCGGACGCCCTCTGACCCGTGCCGGGTGGTGGATCGACCAGCGTGATGCCGACCCTGCCGATCTCCCCGAACTCCTCGAAGCCGCGTCCGAGAGCGACCGGCCCACCGAGAACCCCCACTTTTAGATCCTTTTCGGAGGTCTCATGCCCATCACTCCCGATGTCGTCATCACCCGTAAGCCTTCTGGCAACGTCATGGCCGAAGGCGGCGATCAGCTGGCGCTCACGCTCCTCAAGCGGGCGGGTTTCGTGATCGAGACAGTGCCCAACGGCTTTTGGTATCGCCTGCCCTGGGACATGGGCGAGAAGAACGAGAACGAGATGGCCAGCCACGCGGCCCGCATGCTGACCGCCGTCGGTTACCACGTCGATCTCGACCCCAGCCTGCGTGTCGGCCCGATCACCACGCCCTCCGACCCTCGCGGCACACGCGTCTACGGCCACCAGATCCTCGCGCTCATCGATCAGCTCAACGGAGCCGACACGTACGAAGTCGCCGCCACGGCAGCCGAGCACGTTCTCGACCCCGACGACGGTGTCCTCGTGCGCCTGGCCGACTTCTTCGAGAGCGCCGCCGAGCAAGCTGACTCGGCTGCCACGGAGTCAGGTTGGGCTCTGGCCTATCGCTTCGAAGACGCCGCCGCGGCGCTCTCGGACATCGGCGAGGACCTGCGCGAGGTCAGCGGCGAGCTGCGCGCGCTCGGCCCCACGCCCACACCCGCCCACGCCCCCGCCTGGCAGGAGCAGGTCGCGGACTACCTCACTGCCACCAGGGCCCGGCACACGAAGTCGACACCGCCCACGCCTCCCCCACCGACGGCTGCCCCACCGACGCCGCCACCTCGGCCCGGCCGCTCCCGCTGATCGGCCACTACACCGCCTCACCACCCTCTCAGCCAAGGAGTCCCCACGTGATCACCAGAACAACTCCCGGCCTCACTCCCCCAGTTGATGTCGCACACCCCGGGACCCCGTCTTGTCATCTCCACGCCACACCACGCCCTCGACCACCACCGGCGCCGACTTCCTCCTCTACCTCCTGATCGCCCTCGCGGGACTCGGCATGGTCGGAGGATCTCTGGCCTGGCTGTTCGGCAACCTCACCAACGCCGTCGTCGGCAGCGATCCGTGGGCCGCCTACCAGCCGACCGAAGCGCTGCTCCACCCGGCACAGGTGTGGCCTCATCTGCCCCGGCCCGCCGTCCTCATCGGCTGCTACGTCCTGCCCGCCCTCGCCCTGGCGGCCGCCACCGTCCTCGGCGTCAAGCTCTGGCTGCGCCTTCGCGGCAACCCCAAAGGGTTCGCCAACCAGCGGGACCTCACCGATCTCCTGCCACGGAAGAGCGCGGCCAAGGCGATCGACCTGCGCCCCAGCCTGATGGGCACCAAGTCCAGGGACATCGCCCCGGACGACCGCGGTGTCCTGCTCGGCACTCTGAACCCCGGCAACAGCGAGGTCCGTTCCTCCTGGGAGGACGTGCTCCTCGCGATCATGGCGCCCCGGTCCGGCAAGACCTCCGGCCTCGCCATCCCCGCGATTCTGCGCGCCCCCGGCCCGGTGCTGCTGACCTCCAACAAGGCGGCTCGCGACGCGTACACGGCGACGCTCGACGCCCGCGCCGAGGTCGGCACGGTGTGGACGCTGGACCCTCAGCAGATCGCACACGCTCCGCAGACGATGTGGTGGGACATCCTCGCCGACGCCCGCGATCTCGCCGGAGCGCGGCGTCTGGCCGGACACTTCGTGACCGCCTCCGTGGATGAGTCCAGCGCGGGCGACTTCTGGTCCACCGCCGCCGCCAACACCCTCACCGCGCTGTTCCTGGCCGCCGCCCGCGACGGCCGTCCGATCACCGACGTGCTCGCCTGGCTCGCCTCCCCCGCCGACCGCACCCCCATCGACGTGCTCCAGGACGCCGGCCTTGACGCGGTCGCCGCCCAGCTCCAGGGCACCGTGGCCGGAGCCGTGGAGACCCGCGACGGCATCTTCGAGACCGCCCGGCAGTACGCGAGCTGCCTGCTCGACCCGGCCATCGCAGCCTGGGTCACCCCGCCGAAGCGCCTGGGAAAGATGCGGGAGTTCAAGCCGGAGGCGTTCGCGACCAGCAAGGACACCCTGTTCCTGCTGTCGAAGGACGGCGGTGGCTCCGCCTCGGCGATCATCGCGGCCGCCGCCGACGCCGTGATGCGCGCGGCCGTCATCCAGGCCGAGCGGGACGGCGGGCGCCTGGACGCCCCGATGCTGGCGATCCTGGACGAGGCCGCGAACGTCTGCAAGATCGCGGACCTGCCGGATCTCTACTCCCACCTCGGCTCCCGGGGCGTCATCCCGCTCACCATCCTGCAGTCCTACCGCCAGGGCGTACGGGTGTGGGGCGAGGCCGGGATGGACGCCCTGTGGTCCGCGGCCACCATCAAGCTGGTCGGCTCCGGCGTCGACGACGCCGACTTCGCCGACAAGCTCTCCCGCCTCGTCGGCGATCACGACGTGCGCACGGTGTCGGTGTCCACCAGCGAGTCGGGCAAGTCGACGTCCGTCTCCCTGCGCCAGGAGCGCCTCCTTCCGGCCGACGCGATCCGGGCCCTTCCCAAGGGCTCCGCGCTGCTCCTGGCCACTGGCGTGCGCCCCGCGCTCCTCGACCTCAAGCCCTGGTACCGCGAGCCGGACGCGGACCGGCTCGGCGCCGCCTCCGCCAAGGCGACTGCGGCCATCACCGAGCGCGCTCTGGCCAAGACCCTGCACCGCGACGACTTCGGCTCGGCCGCATGAACCCGCTGCCGCCGTATCGCCCGCCAAGCAGACCCCCTCGCCCGGTCTCGCCCGACTTCACGTCCCCGGGCCGCCGCCCGCACCGGCACTCGCCTTCCCCCTTCCTCGCGAGGTGTTTCCCATGTACCACCCCATCCCGTCCTGGGCTTCCGCCCGCCGCTCGGAACGACTCGCCGGCACTCCTGCCGTGCGGCGCGGCGCCCACTGGTGGCTCGTGAGCCCAAGCGGCGCTCTGCTCGCGTCGGACCCCGCCGTCACCGGTGAACTGAACCGATTCGCCGCCGACATGGCCGCCGCCGACCGTGCCGTCGCTGAGCTGCGGGCCGAACGCAAGACGGTCCGCAAGGCCCGGCTGTGACTCCGCTCGTCAAGGCCGAACAGGCGGTACTGGGGGCGGTGTTCAGCGCTCCCAGCCAGCTCGACCGGCTCGCGCCGTGGCTGCGACCCGAACACTTCTCGCGTCCGGTGCACGCAGCCCTGTACGCAGCGATGCTCAAACTCCGCACCGAGGGCCACCCCGCTCTCAAGGCGCCATCCGGCGGGCCCGTGCCGCTGGCGTGGCTGACCGACACCCTCACCGAAGCGAGCAAGGACACCCGGGGGCTCACGGCTCCCCTGCCCCACCAGCTCGTGTCCGCGTGCCCAAACGCCATGCATGCCCCGGTCTACGGGCGGATGGTCCTGGAGGGCGCCATCCACCGTAGCGTTTCCCGGCACGCCACCCGGCTGCACCAGGCCGCTCGCACCGACGCGCTCCATCGCGGTGTACAGGAGTCCATCCACCATGCCCAGATCCTGTCCGAGGTCCTGGCCGATCTCGCCCGCCGCTGGGGCACCGAGCCTCGTGCGATGCAGCCACCGTCACCCCCGGCGGTGGCACCGGAGCCTCACCAGCCGGTGGACGAACTCCTCCTCGCCGACGAGGAGTTCCTGCTCGGCAGCCTCAGCGCCCGGCCCCATCAGCTGCGCGACATCGTCGGCTGGCTGCGCCCGGACGACTTCGCCGATCCCGGGCACCAGCAGCTCTACCACTCGCTGGGGGCCCTGCACCACCGGGGCGAGCCCATCGACCAGCTCACCGTGCTGTGGGAGACGCAGCGCCGCGGCGCCCTGTGCGACGGAACGCTCAACGCCGAACGCGTCCTGCGGATCTGTGACCCCTTGGCCGTCGACGGCGCGGCCGAGCACTTCGGCGAACAGGTCCTCCGCGCCTCCCTCGTGTGTACTGCGGCCGCTTCCGCCCGGCACGTGCGGGCCCTCGCCGACGAGGAATCCCTGGCCCCCGGGCAGTTGATCGGCTACGCCCTGCACGCCCTTGGCCCCCTGGATGAGGTCCATCGCCGCTGGCGTATCGCCTCGGGCGCCGAACCCGAGCCACCCCACTCCGCACGCAGCCCAGGCACCACGCCGCCTGCGGGCCGCAGTGACGCGGCCCGCTCCCGCAGTCGTCAGTACGACGCTGTCACCGCGTCCTCCTCGACTCCAACCGCCACCTCACCAGCCGCGCGTCCCGGCCGTCCCACCCACCGGAGTCCGACATGACCGATCACACCGGCCGCGCCAGCCTCGAACAGCACGAGCTGTACGCGGTGGCCCGGGAGTTCGAGAAGCTCCGCGGCGAGATCACCCTCTCCTACACGCCCGACTCCCTGCCTGACCTGGTCACCTCCTGCACGCACCTGGCCACGCTGACGGGCTTGGTCAAGGATCTGTCCATCGAGGTGCTCACTCGTACCGTCGACACCGACCCCGGGATCGACCTCGGCCGGGTCATCTACGGCTACGCCACTGCTTCCGTCCCGGCGGGCCGCGCCATGAGCGCGTACACCGAAGCGTTCGAACAGCTCGGGTTCCTGCGCCGCTACACGAATGCCCCCGACTCACCGGATCTGAACGACGCCCGCCAGGCTGCATCCCGCGTCGTCCAAGACCGGCTCGACCACGTCGTTAAGGAACTGCGGGAGACCACCGACTCGCTGCGCGGCTCGGCCGACCTGATCGACGGCACCCCTCCTCGCATTCTCGCCGCCCTCAGCCGCTCGGCCCGACCACGCAATTCCATCTACCGCCTCCCCGAGGAACCGGCCACGCCCGCACAGACACCCGGCCGCCTCGCCTACACCCCGGCACCCCGCCATGCCCACTGACCTGAGCGGTACGGCGCCGGGCCTCTCGATCGGCAGTCTGTGTTCCGGGTACGGCGGACTTGACCTGGGCGTCCAGTCCGCCCTTGGCGGCACACTCGCCTGGCACGCCGAGATCGATCCCGGCGCGTCCCGGATCCTGTCCCGGCACTGGCCCACCGTGCCCAACCTCGGCGACATCTCGGCCGTCAACTGGGCCGATGTTCCCGGAGTCTGCGTCCTCACGGCGGGCTTCCCTTGTCAAAGACGTCTCGGTCGCCGGCCGTCGGGCCGGACTGGCTGATGGCACCCGGTCCGGCCTGTGGCACCACGTCGCTCGCGCCATCGAAGCCCTCAACCCGTGCCTGGTGGTGATCGAGAATGTCCGGGGCCTGCTCACCTCGCCCGCCTCTTCCCCTGGCGACGTGGAACTCTGTCCGTGGTGTGTGGGAGACCACGCAGATCAGCCTCCTCTGCGAGCACTCGGTGCCGTTCTTGGATCCCTGGCCGACCTCGGGCTCGATGCGCGCTGGTGCGTGCTTCGCGCCGCTGATGTCGGAGCCCCACACCATCGTGCCCGCACCTTCGTCGTCGCCTGGCCTTCCCGGCGGACCACCGCTGCTCAAGACCCCGACCAGCAACCTCGCCAAGATCGGTGGGAGCCAGCACCCGGAGAAGCGCAAGCAGGGCGGGCACGGGCCGAACTTGGCGGACGAGGTCGAGTGGCTCCTGCCCACTCCCAAGGCGACCGACGGAACCAAGGGATCGCCCAATCAGCGCCATGGCAACGGGGACTTGACGCTTCCCTCGGCGGCGGCGCGGTTGCTGCCGCAGGCGGGCGCCACGCGCACGCCGGAGCGCCGCCCGGGTTCGGCCCCGCGGACAGCCCGGTCAGGGACTGCTCTCCCCCTGTTCACCGACTCGGCCCCAGCGCCGAACACGGAGGCTCGCTGTGGGGACCGTATGCCGCCGCCATCGCCCGATGGGAGACCCTCACGCGCCCGGCACCAAGGCCGACCGATGACGCGGGCCGCCTCAGCCCACTGTTCGTGGAGTGGATGCAGGGCCTCGACCACGGCTGGGTGACCGGCACACCCGACCTCGGCCGCCCCTCCCAACTGACCGCTCTCGGCAACGGAGTTGTGCCGCAACAGGCCGCGCGCGCCCTGCAGATCCTGGCGCCGCCGATCACCGCCTGCCCGCACCGCGCACCGCGCTGAGCCGCGCCTTCTACACCACCTTTCCGGCCGGGCCAAACCCGGACTTCTCCGGAACCTCGACACCCCCACCACCAGATCACGCGAGGGGTAACCATGCCTGACCCCGCACACGACAGCGAACCGGTACGCATACCGGATCACGACCTGGACGACCTCGTCTCCACCGTCAACCAGCTCGTCACGCAGAGCCGCAAGCAGGGCGAAACACTCGCCCGGCTTGCCGACGAACAACCTGCGCCACACCCCAACGACCAGCCGAGCCCCGAGCCGAGCAGCGGCGAAACACCACCAGCTGCGGACATGGCCCCGGCCGAGGCGGGCCCGTCCTCCATCTTCATCCTCGCGCTGGACGGACCCGCGTACACCGAGGAACTCGCTGCCCTGACCCGCTGGGTGCACGCTCTGCTCCTGCCGGTCTACGGACGGGAGATCACCACCGGCCGCCCCTGGTGCCAGAAGTGGCAGGAGCACCCCGAAGCCGTCGCCCGGCTCCACGCGCTCTGGCTCGCCTGGCAGCAGCTCACCGACGTCGAGGCCGGCCTCACCGGCCCCTCGACGTGGCACCGCGATCACCTCGACCCCACCTGGCTCCAACTGCGCGCGCCTGACGGCCCGTTCGGCGCGTGCACCACCAGTCCTGCCCGCCCCCATCACCGGCTCCTGGCCTCGCCCGGGCCCACCGGAGCCTGACATGACCGACGCCGACGAACTGCCCACGCCCCACTACCGGATCGACGGCTACGAGCCCGCCAACGAGCGGATCGAGGACGACTTCTACTTGGTCACCTCCTCCGACACCATGTTCGTGCCGCTCGCCGACCACCACAGCACCGACGGACGCCACAGCTACCTGGTCTGCTACGACGCCAGCGCAATCTGGGACCTCCCCGGCACCGCGGAGTACGTCGCCTTCCACATCACACGCGACATCGCGCAGCGGACGTTCACCTTCGACTACGCACGCCACCCTGTCGCCGCACTGGCCCAGAACTGGCTCATTCACGAAGGCTGCCCGCCAGAAGCCATTGAGCTGACTGACCCCAACGGGCCCCGGCCCGCCGACGCGTTGACCACGCGCCTGGAGGACCAGCTCAGGGCCAACCGCGACGGCCGGTACACGGTCATCGACCACTACACCGACAACCCGGCCTCCCTTGACGTCGGGGTCGAGGTGCGTGCCTTCGTCCACGACAGCCACCCTGATTCCGCCAGCGCCCCGTACCGTCTCTTCCTCGAAGAGACCGCCAAGGACCTGCGTTCCTACACCCTGCGTGAGGGCGCCTTCGCGACCGCCGAGGCGGCGGACGACTGGGCCATGGAGCGCAGTTCGCCGCTACCTCTCGCCCCCGCCCCGCCCAGCGATGCCGAGCGCCGGGCACAAGCCGCCCGAGCCCGCTCGACGCTCAAGGCCCCCGGCCTCGCCGCACCCCCGGCCCCTGTGGCACCGCCACGATCACCAGCGCCCACTGCGAGGCACCCCCGACGGGGCACTCCGTGAGCCGGGCCCGGTACGCGTTCGCGGCCCACCCTGAGGCCCTCGCCGACCTGCGCTCCATCCCGGAGAACATCCGCGATCTGGCGCTGGTGGAGCTGCAGCACCTGGTCCACGGCAACGAGCGCGGCGCCGCCCTGACGCGCGAACTGGCGGGCTGCCACAAGGTGTACGTAGATCCGGAAACCCGCTGGCGCCTGGTCATCCAGTATCGGGACGCACCCGCCTCCTCCCAACACAGGCGAGAGATCTACCTGTTGGCGGTGGGCGAGCGGCAGGACCACGCCGCGTACAACGCCGCGGCCCTACGTCTGGAGCGCGAACGGCAGGCCACCGCTCCCGAGGCATCCGCGCAGGCACGCCGGGCCCAGGCAACCAGGGCCCGCTCTCCTCGAAGCGGATCACACACGGCCACAGCAGCGCCTCCTTCCGCATCCACCACACACACCACCCCGCAGCGTTCCCGCCACGTGCGCTGACGCCTCCGACTCCTCCAAGGACCTGCCGTGACGTTCGACATGACCGCAGAGAAGTGGCGCGAGTACTACGTGACCCCTCGCTATCTCGCCGGATTGGGCGGCGGCATTGAGGACCCGGCGTTCGCTCCGGTCGCCGACTGGCCGCACCACCACATCGACGACGGCCCCTGCCAGCTGCTCGTCACCTCACCCGACCACCGGATCCGCATCGGCTGGTTCGGCGATGACTACGACGTCCTGAAGATCACCGCCGCCCAGGACGCCACGTCCGCACCCCAGTGGACGGCGGTCTTCAACCAGAACACGCCCACCGAGATCGCCGCCGGCCTGACGGGCGCCCTCGTCCGCGACTGGACCGACGGCAACGACCGGTTCCTCGCACGTCCGTCCCCGCACTGGTCCGATTCCATCGAACCGCTGCTCACCGCTGGCTGGACGCGGGAGCCGGGCACAGACCTCAAGCCCCAAGTCATCGCACCGGACCGGCAAGCCGGAGCCCTGATCAACCTGCACACCCGGACTCCGAGCCAGATAGCGGTGACCCTGTGGGGTGGGCCTTTCGGCTGGGGCACCAGGGCGGAGGCCCTCTTCACCACCCGGACCCCGAGCCACCTGATCGCCGCCACAGCAGCAGCGATGGCCGACCCCGCTCCGGTCATACGCGAACGCTGGCAGATCCACGACCTGGTGGAGGGCCTCGTCCGCCTCACCCCCGTCGAGCAGGACACTGCGACGGCCTCACACGCCCCCACGCCGCTCGACGTCCGCCGCACCGCCGTCACCGCCGCTCTCCAACGCGCCACACGCGACCAGCGCGATCGGGCGCGAGCCAGCGCAGCCCGTATCCGAACCCCGGTGCCCGTGCCCTCCCCCGCGAGGCCACGTTCGACTCCGCCGTCTCACACCGGAACCGCTGCCGTGCGCACCTCCGCAGCCCCGCCATCCCCCGCACCCGCAGTCCACGCGGTACGGGCCCGCTGATGCCCACCCCTCCCCTCGGCGACCTCTCACCCGACGCTGAGGTCCTCGTCACGCCGATCCATCTCGCAGGCCCCGGCACGAGGGACGTCGTGTTCAACATCCTTGACAGCGCTGATGGTTGGACGAAGATCATCGCCTTCGGCACGGACACCTACTACACGAGCCCCTGCCAGCGCGTCCGCATCGCCAATGCCCTGGAGAGCCGCTACGGCGGGTGGACCGTCACGTACGCCGAGGACCCGCTCGGCGTACCGGACTGGATCACCACCTTCGACCGCAACACCCCCCACGAAGTGGTCGGTGCCTTCACCGAGACGCTCGTTCCCGGTCTGCCCAACCACTTCCGGGACCACCTCAGCGGGGGCCTCCAGCACACCGAGGCCAGCCCGGAGGATGTCCTACGCCAACACGGCTGGGAACACGTCCGAGGCAGCCGCCCCGCCGTGGCGCTCGCACCGGATGGCCTCGCGGCCTGGCGCACACGCGACCGATGGCTCCACGAACACACCGAACTGCTCACCCCGGAGAAGTCCATGTGGCGGCTCTCCGCCGGCGCGGATCCCATCCATGTACCCGCCTGGCGCGCCTACTTCAGCACCTACACCCCTCAACACCTCCGCACCGCCGCTGCCACCGCGATCGCTCATCCCGACCCAGTGCCCCGCCGCGCCGGCGACGTACCCGAACGACACCACACCCTGATCGACGTGCATACGCGCAAGCCGCCGGACTCCACCGCGCGAGCCCAGGCCGCCACCGCCCGAAGCCCCCACGCCGAGCACGCCCATACCGGCGAAACAACGGTGCCCAGCCCTCCACCCTCGCCAACCGCCTACGGCCGACCGCGCCGCCAGCGATGACAACACCCCCACTCTCACTGGGAGGTTGCCGTGCCCCAGATCCATCTCATTCCAGCCCACACGGGGCGCTCCGAGGAGACGGGCTCATGAACGTCTCCTCCACCCCCACCGTGACCGGCCAAGCCAACCCGCCCACCTACGCGGCGTGGCCCGGGGCAGTCGACGCCGAACTCGCCGCCCGCCTTCGCAGCGCGGTGCTCGCACTTCTCGACGAGCTCCCGTCCGTCATGGAGGACATGAGGATGCCCTTCTCCCAGGCTGTCACCGGAGGAGGAGAGATTGCCTGCGAATCCGCACAACTCGACGCCTCTTGGGCCCAGTTGAGCGAGACTGATGCCATACGACTCGTCGCCAATGCCGCCGGAGATCGCTCCCCGTCCCTGTTCTCCCCCACCATGCCGCGTGTGATCGCGACGGTCGACGGGTGTCCGCTCTCTGCTCAGTTCCGCGTCATCGGCTGGGCCGCCGAGCGCCTCGTCTCCGACCAACGGCAGGCGTCCAGCCACCGCTCCATCGCAGCCGTCTCACGGTCACCCCAGCGACAGGGAAGCCCTCGCTCCACCGCGATCGCCGAAGCCAGCGGTCGTGCCTCTACTCACCTCTCATCAGCAGAGAGTCGCCGCGCCCGCTGACCCGCCCACGCACCCAGCCCGCCGCTGGTGCTATGGCCGCCAGGTGGGGCAACACCCGTGCCGGCTCCGGACCTGTTTCGTCTCGTATGCCAGGGCATCAGTCTGCGTCGGCTACAGGATCTCCTGTGGCAGACGTGGCGTGATCAGGGCCCACGGCCCGAGCGAGGTCCTCCACGCCCATTTCGATCCTTCGGCCATCCGCCATACGAGCTCGCCCCAAGGACGCTGCGACCGCGTCGTCCACGGTTTCCGCGTAGGTGTCCAGGCCCTCGTTCGACATGCCCTTCATACTCCTGATCTCGGTCGTCCCGGATGCTGCTACAGCCTCCGGGACGACCGATTCATTCCCCCATGCAGTGACAGCATCCGCTCGCCGCTCGGGGCCAGTTCGCCCACGGCAGACGCACACTGCCGCAACGGACTGGAGACCACGTGCCAGGCCATGCCAATGTACGACGGCACGGAAAACCCGCAGGTCAACGAAGGGATGTATTCCGTGACTCTCCCTACCGCCACACCGCTCGTCGGACGGCCCCGGCGCTCCACGCAAGCCCTGCCCTTCAACGTGCCGAGCTGCCCCATCCGCACACCACGATCCGCACCGCTGTCCCAGGAGGGTTGCGTGTCATACCAGTTGACCGTCCGCCAGCTCATCCATCGTCTCCAGACCGTCGATCCCGACCTCCCCGTGTTCCTCGCGATCAACCCGGACTGGCCTTACGCCCACCGTGTGGGCCAACTCGTCGAGATCACTGCCACGGGAGGCGCCGTCTACATTGCCGAGGACGGCCAGCACGAGGTGTTGCCCTCGGCGGTCCGCACGCAGCTCAACTGGGCAAACGTGTGAGCCTCCAGTCTCGTTCGTCACGTGCGGCGGGTGCGGCCACTGTGTCGCGCCTGCCGTTGGTCCTCGGAGATCTGGTCCAGCGTCCGATGCCTGTTGGCGTCCGTGGAGCCGCCATTCGCACGGTGCCTCCCATGGTCACCACGCCGATAGCGGCGTCCTGGCTGTCCGCACAGGACGCCGCTCCCCTTCGGCCCGGGTCCGTCCTTCTGCGGTGGGAGCCCGCGCATCACGGCGCAATGAACGTCAACGCGCATCTCGGTCTGGCCTCATCCGAGGTGCTTCTCGCGACGTGGCCGAACCTGCACGGGGACTGGACCTCCATCGTCCACCCCACGCTGCTGGAAGTCGTCGGTCTCCACGCCGCGCTGTCCGTGGCCATCGGCGCTCTCGACCTCGCCAACCGCCTGGCCGACACCTGACGTCACCACACGCCGAACGTCGAGAGGCTGCCCCAACCGGGGACAGCCTCTCCAGCTGTTGGGCCGTCGCACCCGAGCGACTCCCTCGCAGGGTCAGGGGCGTTCGGTCCCCAACGCTTCCCGCGCGGCCTTCTGGAAGGCCCTGTCCGGGATGCGCTTCGCTTCCGCTGCCTGCTTGAAGTTCCGGTAGTGCACGTCAAGGCGACCATGCTCCTCACGCAGCGCGGTCGCGAACCACTCCATGCCCGCGACATCAAGGTCATACAGCGCCTGACGCAGGGTGTCGGCCGCCTCCACGACGGATCGCGGACCGGCGATCGTCACGGCGGCGATGTCGGCGCTGAACTCGGTCCACGCATCGTGGGCGTCGGCGAAGGCGGATCGCCACTCGTCCGTTGTGCTGTCCTGTTTCCAGAGACAGTCGGAGAACTTCCACCAAGACGCCGATAGCCGCTTCGCGCTGCCGATGCACGCGTTGTAGGCGTCGCGCCGTAGTTCATCCCGCCATCGTTCGCGCTCGGCCTCGCGCTGGCCTCTCTGTTGACGCCCCTGCCCGAACACGGTGAGCCATCCGCCGCCAAGGCCGCCGAGGGCTCCTAACGCCGCGCCCATGACCGCGGCCACGCTCGCGTCCATGGGCGGGTATTACACCGGACCGGCCCCGGCCGCACCAGGGTGCGTCGTAGTGGCCGAGCCCACTCCTACTCGGGCCGGGGTTCGCTCAGGTAAGTGCCGGCCAGCGTGCCGTCGTAGCCGGTGGCCCGAGCGGCGGCCTCCAAGCTCGGGTAGTCCTGGCCGCCGGCATCGATCATCGCCTCGTAGTCGGCGCGGGTCAGCTCTCGCTCGGCCCACTGGTGTGCGCAGCGGCAGCGGACGCTGATGTCGTTGCCGTCGCAGATGACCATCCAGTCGCGACGGGCGCCGCACTTCGGGCACATGACGAGGATGCCGGTGATGCGGATTTCCTCGGGATGAGTGGTGGCCCGCAGGTGTACGGGGCCGTCGGTGAGCTGCGTCTCGTGCTGGAGGCGCAACAGGGGGTCGTCCGTCGGGGCCGGGAGCGGCACAGTTCTATGGGTCTGGAGGTCTTGGCTGAGCATCGGCATCGTCTCCTCGTCCTGTGTGATCAGCCGTAGCAGGCTTCCGTCTTGCCTGTCCAACCCTTTGCGGTGCTGGTCAGCGGTGCAGCTTCGGCTTGCGTGACGGGCTGGCGCTGTTCCTAGGCGTGGTCGCGGGTGCCTGTAGCTGCGCGGGGTCAGTCCGTTGGGTGGCTGTCCGCGGGTGTGTGCGGGTGGTGCGGGAGGGGTTCGTGGTCACGGGCAGCTTTCCGGTTCGGCGCAGGCGCCAGACCAGTACGTCGGTGACGTTGTCGGCGGTGTCCAGTTCGCGCCATTCGATGACCTTCTTGAGCAGCGTCTCGGGGTCGTGGCCCGCACGTTCCGCTTCGGCGAGCGTGGCGGCTAGGGCGTGCCAGCCGGGCTCGCGCAGGATGTGCTCGGCCTGGTCGCCCAGGGTGGCTTCGACGGTGCGGGCGTATCGGCCTCGTGTCGGTGCGGGAAGGCGTCGGCCTTGTTCTCGCATGCCGCGCATGGGGGTGGCGGCAGCAGATCGGTAGGCGCTGCGCAGGTGTTGAGCGGCTTGTTGGGCGGCCGCGGCTTGTTGGGCGTGTCCGCGGGCGGCGTGCCAGCGGATGGCGGCGATGGTGACGAGGACCAAGCTGGACAGGAGCATGGCGGTGGTACCGCCGTCCTCGCCTTTACCGAGGGCGTCGCCGGCGCGGACGATGCCGCGTGCGGCGGTGCGCAGGCCCCGGGTTTCGGCCTGCTCAGCTCGAATGTGGGAGCGGGTGGCGCGCTCGAAGGCGCGCGCGGCGTCGGCGAGTTCTTGGCGGGTGGACGCCGGCGAGGTCTGCACGACGGCGTCGAGCAGCTCGCCGACGCCGACGAGTTGAGCGGCGGCCTCGTCTTCGTCCCTGCTGAGCTGGGTGAGGGCTCGCTCAGCGGCCGAGGCGGCGTCACGTCGGGCTTGGGCGGGACGGGCGGTCCGCCGCAAGGCGTCCGTCTCGGCGCCCAACTCCTCGTCGGGGGTTGCAGCTTCGAGGCGTTGGCGGATCTTGGGAAGGGAGAGATCCGGGGCGAGCCGGGATCCCGGGTACCAGATGGGGTCTCCGTGGCGGTTGCGGTCGCCGGGGAGGGCGACCTTGTATCCGAGGGTGTCGCCGGAGGGCGCGAGGCGCTTGTCGACCCGGAGGCCGGCCTCGGCCATGCGGCAGAAGAACTCGCCTTCGTCCGCAGCTCCGGCCAGGGCGTGGCGAACCTGTTCTCGCAGGGTTTCGCGGGGTGGTTCGATGCGGCCCATTCGTTCGGCCTTGGCGCGTTCCGCGCTGGTGGGGCGCTGAGCTGCGGTGTGGTCACCTTCGTTGAGGATCTGCAGGCCGAACTCGGCTTCAATCCTTCGGCATTCGACCTGGGCCCGATTGGCGTCGCCGTGGCGGCGAGGGCTGCGTCCGTCTTCGCGTTTGAGCGTGGCGACGATATGGATGTGGTCGTCGGCGTGGCGTACGGCGATCCAACGGCATGCCTTGTCGTCGCCTTCCTCGGCGATGCCGGTGGCGTGCACGACGCGGCGGGCTACCTCGGCCCACTCGGCGTCGGTCAGGTACCGGTCGCCGGGGGCTGTACGGACGGGGCAGTGCCACACGTGCCGGGCAGGGCGGCGGTGCTTCGGCACGGCTAGGACGGGCAGGTCGAGCCGGTCGGTGAGCTGCTTGAGGGTGGCGGCCGGGTCGCGTCCTGGGTCTGGCGCCAGCTCCGGCATCCAGGCGGCGACCATGTGCGGGTCGATGTGTTCGTCCCGGCGGCCGGGTCCGTAGAGGTAGGCGAGGAGTCCGTACGTACGGCTGCCGGTCGAGATGTCCGGGACCACGGCTCAGCGCCTCGCGATCTCGATGGCGGCGGCCTCGACCCGGGCGGCGGCGCGCAGGACGCGGGCGACGGCCTCTTCGGCGTAGTCGACGTGACCGCCGGAGTTCAGGATGCGGGCGATCTGGTTGAGGTTGTTGCCGACACGGGCAAGTTGGGTGCTCGCAGCCATCAGCTCTTCGACCCGGCCGCGCTGGTCCAACATCCTTGCCTGCAAGCTGCCTTGGCCTTGGGTCCGTGCGACCGCGACTGCGGCATCGGCGATGAACCCGGAAGTCTTCAGACCGATGGCTTCGGCGGCTCGCTGCACGAGCACGAGTTCGTCGTGCGTCAGACGGAGACTGCGGAACTGGTCTCGACGTACGCTCTGGCGCAGGCGGGGGCGTGTGCGTGGCGTGGCGGGTGCTTCTTCTGTTTCCCCAGGCTGCGGTCCGCCCTCGGTCGCTGCTACAGAGCCCGGCGCCCCCTGGTGCCGGGCCTCCTCCGCCTCCCCTGGGGCGGAGGCAAGCCCTTCCGTGACACTTCCGCAGCCTATGGCTGCGGAAGTGTCACGGAAGGTATAGCTTGCTCGGCCTCGTGTCGGGCAGTGACCTTCGCCCAGGTCACAGGGCGCGAGGGGCGGCTCGTTGGGGGTCATTGGGGTAGTCCGGGGGCGTTGCGGCGAACGTCGTGGAGGACCTCGGCGACGAAGTCGAGGGTGAGGACCGGGTGGTGGAGGGTGCGCGGCGTGCTCGTGGGCGTGCGCTGCACGGTCCATACCTCGTCGGGCCCCGGTTCGGCGCTGTGGAGGTGTCCGTACTTGGTGAGGACGGCGATCCAGGCATCGGCTTCGGCTTGGGTCGCCGGGGTGGTGCGCATAATGGCGGCTCCGGTGCGGATTCGGTTCAAGGGGGCGGTGCGGTACGGAAGTGCGCCGGCCTGGTACGTGGACCGGCACACTTCCGTTTGGTTGTCCGGTCAGCCGGTCTGGGTGTCCGGGCCTTCTTCGGCCTCTTTGCGGAGGTGCTCCATGAGGCGGGTGAGCCGGTCGTTGCCGAGGCCGTGTCCGTCTCCCCGGATGGCGTCCGCGACGATCTTCCGGGTCAGGCCACCGACCTTGATGACCGCAGTGCGGGCGATGGCGAGGAGCTGTTCGTCGGTGACCGGAGTGGCCTCCCGGTCACCGGTGTCCGGCTTCTTGGCCGGGGCAGTGACCGGGAGTTTGGCCAGGTGCAGACGGGCGGCCCGGCGGGGTCTGAGGTCAGGGTCTCCGCCCTGGTCAGTGCTGGGGCCAGCATGCTCCGGCTCGGGCTCGGGGAGCGTGTTCGACCGTCCGGCCCCGGTGTCCGCAGCGGCGGCGCGCAGAGTGTCCTGCCCGTCGGTGACCGCCGGGCAACCGCTGTCCGGAGCAGGCAGGTTGGGCTGCTGCCTGGAGGTGACCGGGGCGGTCGCGTGCCCGTCTGAGAGGAGGCGAGTCTCCTCGCGGTCATCGCTGACCTGCTCGGTCCGCGCGTCCATCACCTGCACGTCGCTGGACAGGGCAGCTTCGGTGACCCGGCGGGCGATGAGGATGTACAGATGGACAGCCCCAGCCAGGGCGAGCGGGGCGAGGGTGGAAAGCACCCCGACGGTCAGGTCCCCAAGCCGCAGTCCGCCGCCTACTGGCTGCTGCTGGTTGAGCCGGACAGCGTGCAGGGCGTTGGCCCAGATACTCGCGGCCGTCGCGGTGCCGAAGAGGAACCACACGTAGCAGCGGGACGCGAGGGGGGCGGTGCGCAGGACCAGGAGGGCTCGGACTCCGTAGGCGATGAACCCGTCGATGACCAGAGGGAAGAGGAAGGTCAGGAGTCCGCGGATGTGAATGGCGGTCGCCATCTGTTGCAGGGCGTCGTAGGAAAGGGCGCATCCGGCGCCGCCAAGGGCGACGATGGCCGCGCGGTCCCAGCCGCTGATCCGGGGCAGTCGTGGCACCATGTAGCTCACGCAGCCGTCCCGAGGTCGTCGCGGATGGTGAGCTTGGCTTCGGGGGGATTCAGCGCCTGGGGCTTGCTCTTAGCCACCTTCTTCGACTTACTCTCCTTTGCCGCGACGGCACGGTTTCGGATCTCACGGCGAGTACGGCGGTACAGCTTCTTGGCATGTTCCTCCGTGACCTTGAGCAGGATGGCAAGTCGCTCGGGAGGCAGTTCCGCCTGGTAGGCGGCGCGGGTCACGGCTCGGCGCTCGTTCCTGGTGAGGAAGATGTCTCGCCCGCTGAGGACCTCGTTGACGCGGGAGTAGTCGAGGCGATGCTCCATCTTCTTGTGCAGGGGCTCACGCTCCTCCTCGGTCATGCCGCCCCAGATGCCGATGCTGTCGCCGTTCTGGAGAGCGGAATCGAGGCAGACGTTACTGACGGGGCACTGAGCGCACAGGGCCTTGGCGGCGTGGATGCGGTCCATCTCGTCGGGTTCGGGGAAGAAGAGCTCCGCCTCGACCTGGTGGTGGGCGGTGGTGCGGCAGGCGGCGCGGTCTCGCCAGGCGTGGTCGCCGAGAGTGCGCGGCGTCACTTGCTTGGTGCTGTGCATGGGGTCTCTCCGTATCCTCCCGGGGCGTTTGGGCAGGCGCGGCCCGGGAGTTGGTGCGTGAAGGAGGTGGACCGGTGGCGGCGGTCGCGGGGGGGGAGGGAGGTCAGACCGTGGCGGCGCTGCGTCGGCGCTCGGTTGCGAGGGCACGTCTGCGATCGGGGCCGTCGAGGATGACCTTGTCGGTCATCTCGGCGAGGCGGGAGGCGGCGCGGTCGCCGATGTGGGCGCGCAGGTCAGTCATGCCGAGGTTGGTGGTGATCAGGGTCGGGAGCATCTCGTTGTAGCGGCGGTTGATGAGCCGCTCGGTGATCTCCTCGGTCCACTCGCTGCTCTTGGCCGCACCGAGGTCGTCGATGATCAGCAGGGGGCAGCGGGCCAGGGTGGTCAGCTCGCGTTCGCCGTCGTGGCCGGGGCGGGGCCGCAGGGTGGCGTACAGGTCGGCGGCGGTGGTCGCCGTCCAGCGCAGCCGGACTCCGGCGATGATCAGGGAGCGGACCGCTCCGTACGCCTGGTGGGTCTTGCCGGTGCCGGTGGTGCCGACGATCAGCAGCGAGCGTCCCTGGGCGATGCCGGGTGCTCCCCCGGGGCCGGGGCGTCCCGCACGGGCGACCTGGCGCACCCAGGCGGTGACCGCCGGGTGGTCCGCGACGGCGTCCCGGTAGCGGGCGGGGATGTGCGCCTCGGCAGCTTGGAGGGCGGGGAGAGGCTCGGTTCGGTCGACAGGCGTGGTGGTCGGGTCGATGCCCCGAGCGGAGAGGGTGCGGGCCAGGCGGCGGGCGATGCCGCCGAGGGGCTGGGCGTCGTGGTCGCGCATCACAGCTCCTCGGCGTAGGCGGTGGCGGGATCGGCGGGGTTGGCCCAGGCCCGGTGACCGGGCAGGTTAGGACGGGATTCCGGCCGTACCAAACCGCCGGGGCTGGCATTCATCGCCTCATGGACCAGGCTCGGCAGGGTGCTCGGGTGCAGCCCCTTGGCCCGGTGGCGTGCCAGCCCGGCGCGGATGTGGTCGGGGGCGATGCCCTCGGCCAGCAGCTTGGCGATCTCGCGGCCGAGGTGACCGAGAACGCCGCTGGGCGGGCGATGGGTGCAGGCGACGGCGTACTCGCTGATGAGCTGCTGCGTCGAGATGGTGCTCGGTGCGGGGCCGCTGGCGCCCCCCGAAGGAGTGGTTCCTAGATCCAAGTTCCTAGGTCCTAGATCCGGGCCGTGAGGGCTCACGGAGCCCTCAGTGAGTTCTCTGCCAGAGCTCACCGTCGTCTCGCGGAACGCCCTCTGAACTGCAGGTTCTCCGCTGACCGAGAGGGCAGGCGTTGCGAGTGAATCCTCAGTGAGTCCTCCCTGAACCTTCACGGCGGTCTCCGGGAGAGCCCCCTGCGTCGTCGCTGAGGCCGTATCCGGACGACCGCCCTCGTGCCGGGGGCAGGCAGGGTGGCGGACGCCGCTGGGCCGGTTGATCCTCTGGTGGAGGCTCCAGGTGACGATGTGCAGGTACCGCTTGCCGTCGTCGCCTTCGTAGCGGCAGATCAGGCTCTGGGCAGCGAGCTGGTTCAGGTCGTCCTCGACGTCGACGGGGCCGTGCTCGGCGCGCAGGGACCACAGAAGCCCGGCGATGACTGCGGGCTGGTCGCGGAATCGGCCGTGGTCGTCAGCCTGGGTGAGCAGGCCGAAGAAGGTTCGTTCGGCGGCGACCGAGACGGCGGCGAGTGACTCCGAGGCGAAGGCTTCGGGCTTGATGGTCCGGATCCGGGCCACGGTCAGCGCCTCCCGTCCGTCGTGACGTATGCCTCGACAGCGGGCCGGAGCGTCGCGGCGGCAAGGTCGAGGTCGTAAGCCCCGTCCCAGGGCACCTCGGGGTGCGCTCGGATGATCCATCGGGCGGCGGTCACGCCCTGCGCACGGTTGAGGCGGATGAGCTCGCCCTGCTTGTCGAACGCGCGGGCGTAGGGGCTCGGCCAGGCATAGCCGGGCTCGCGCAGCGATACGCGGATGATGCAGGCTCCGGGCACCATCTCGGCCAGCAGTGTGGCCAGGCGCCGTTTACGGGCTCCGACGGCGGGTGCGGGCTCCTCGGAAGGCTGAGAAGTGGCCGCCCTTCCGTTCCAGGACTTGGACATGCGAGAATTCCTCACTCGTAGGTGGAGTGGGTCGGCCGTTCTCGTCGAAAAGGCCAGCCGATCCGCTCCGGTTATGAATCCGCACCCTTCGGGTGTCGGGCCGGCGCCTGGAAGCCGCTAACTTCTGGGCGCCGGTTTCATTTCTCCTGGGAGAAGCGCGTCCGTGGCGCTGGCTGCAACTCCTTTCCCTCTCCCTACTGTTGAGCCTGGCGTCGACCTCTACGCCGATGGACCAGCAACATATGCACACCCACCTTCCACGCTCCAGCGGATAGCCTCTACTGATCGAATCCGAGCCCAACTCGACACACACGCATGGCCGATGAGTGTCTGGCCGTGTTCACACAGCACTCGTCGTACATGCGGCACGGCGACGGCGAGCACACACGGGCCCTACGACGCCCTTAGCGCAAGGGCTCCACGCAAGCCAGAAACGGAAAGCCGACACCCGAGCGCCCGTCGGGAGGAGTGGCAGATCTCAGCACGCCGGGTAGTCGGCGCGCTCCGGGATCCCCAGTGCTGATCTTCACGGCGAGCATCCCTCCCGCGTCTCACGCAGAAACATTTTGTTGAATCTGCTGGTCGGATGGATTTAAGCCAAGCCGACACGAGACCGTCAACGCCGACCATCCGCCCGATTTGCCCATATAGATCACTCGGTGGCATGCAGCTGCCCAATGACCCGCCGACCCCCAAGTCGCTTGCCTCGCAAGCAGATTGAGGTATCCAGACCAGCCGAACCCTCGACCACCCGATCCGCTACAGACCAGCCGTTCCTGATCAGCACGAAAAGCGGCAAACATTTGCCGCTTCCGCAAAGCGATCATGGTGTGCCTTGAAGGTCACCAGATCAAAAGCAATGGTCAGTAGGCGATCCCGTCAGCGATGGAGACTTGGCGACACCACGAGACGCATGTCCTCCAAACCGCAGGCAGTCAAGATCGCTAACATCTTGCGTATGATTTTAGTGGGACACAGCACAGCAGGGGGCCAGCGATTGCGCTGACCCTCCTTTTTCATGCCCGAAAGCTGCTGTCGCCCCACCCGAACGAAAAGGGAGCATCCCGTGGCCGCTAAGGAATCCACCCCTGACAGCAACGGATCCCCAGAGCAGAAGACTTCCGCCAAGGAGCGTGAAGGGCAGCTCGCCGGCCAGATCATGGGCTTCGGCGCCATGCTGAAGCGGTGGCGTAAGGCCGCCGACGTCACGCAGCCGCGAGCCGCACGCATCCTGGGCATCAGCGAGCGCAAGTACCGCAACGTCGAACGCGGAGCGACGCCACGCTTCTCGCAAGAGCAGTGCGACGCCCTGGCGAAGCTGTTAAAGCTCGATTCAGACGAACGCCACGCGATGCTGCTCTACAACGTGGGCAGCTATCTTCGTCCGGCTCCGACCGAAGGACAGCCCAAGGTCGGTCAGGCCCTGCGCTTGCTCATCGACCGGCAGATGCCCAGCCCCACCTACCTGTCCGATCGAAACTGGAACATCATTGCCTACAACAGGGCCATGGCTGAGCTATGGCCCTGGGTGATGGAGCCCCGGGCCAATTTGATCCGCTGGGCTCTCACGACCGCCGAAGGGCGAGCCACTTACCACGACTGGCACAAGCACGCGACAGTCTTCGTGAGAATGCTGCGCTTCGCACAAACCACTCACGGCGACGACGCCGACCTGCAGGAGTTGATCGAAGACGTCAAGAAGAATCCAGATGTCAGGCACATCTGGGAGTCAGACATCGATCTGGTTGAACATCGCGATGGGCATGTCTTCCTCGCTACCGTGCCTACCCTCAATTACCGGACGATCGAGATCGTCAGCCACGTCGCGTATCCCGCGCTCATGCCCGACTGCCGCTTCGTCGTCATGACGTGGGTGGAAGCCGAATCGTCTACCCAACGCGATGCGCTGGGCGGCCGCCGCAACGCCTGGGCGGACGAAACGAACAACACCGCGCTGGAGCGCGACCGCGCCCACGAGCGACTCGCCGAAGCCGACCGCCTTCGGGCCAAGGACGTCCATACCGCCCGACTCGTGGTGAGCAGCGCAGAGAAGGCAGCAGCGCAGGCCGGTAGGGATGGCATCGCCTTGCCGGCTCTCAGCCCTCTCATCGGACCTGACACCCAGTTGACACTCGCACCGTCCAAGCGCAGCGTGGTCTGGGCCGTAGAGGAGACGGCCGGGCAATGGGGCGTCACGGAGGTGTCTCCGGCCACGGTGATGGCGCGGATCCCGTGGCAGGAGTTGTCCGGTGAGCGGCTCACCGAGATGAAGCACCTCATGCGGATCGGTCTGCCTGCTGAAACCAAGGCCGCCGCCGCTCGCATCGAGCATCTCGTCCGCGAACGCGATGTGGAGCAACGCCTGCTCCGCGAACTTCTGGAAGAGCTGCCTGAAGCCACTTCTGCTCCCCCGAAACCGTAAGGAGTGGCCGACGGAATCCACATCGCCCGCTCGGTCTCGAGCCACCCCGCCACACCTCGAACGGCTGGCAGCAAGCGCTGCGCCGCTGTTGTTCCTTCTCCCCCGGTCTGCCGCACAGAGGAATCTTGATCGTGCACAAGTACACCTACCACTGCCCTCTGCGCTGGGCTGACGCTGATGCGTACGGGCACGTCAACAACGCGATGTTTCTTCGGTACATGGAGGAGGCGCGGACACGTATGTTCCAGGATGTCCTCCCCTCTGATGAGGAAGGTCGCCGCCGACATGCGTTCGTCGTGAGCCGCGCCCTCGTCGACTACCGAGCTCCGCTCGACTACCGGGATAGCCCCGTGGACGTAAACGTCTGGGTCTCCAAGAGCGGTGCCGCCACTTTCGAACTTGCTTATGAAATCCGCGACGCCGATCGCGAGTACGCCACGGGCGCCACCACGATGGTGGCCTACAACCTGGACAGCGGTCGTCCCCGCCGCCTCTCGGACGCCGAACACTCGTTGCTGGCCGGGTACGCCGAGCTCTGATCGTCAGGCGTCGTGCGTCGATACGGTGGTCGGCGTATTGGCTACCGCCCCCGCCGCGACGGCCTTGGCGACAGCGCCAAGGCGGCCGTCAGGCCGGGGCGCAGCGCCATGCCGATGACCGAATCGAGGAACTAGCCGTCGCTTCCTTTTCCATCGATCCATCCAGTACGGCCGCGGCAACTGGCCCAGCGTTTCGGGGGCACCCAACATGTTCACAGACGGTGAGCGACCCTCGCGGATGCCTCTGCCGCTGAACCGCTTCCACTAAAGCGTGTTGCACGAAGCCGTGTTCGGACAGGTCAGAGCATGCGGGGACGCTTCTCTGGTCGTGATGCGAGGGCGAGGTTGTGCATGTGGGCGACGGCCTGGACCGCGTGGTGGAGGCAGTCGCCGTGCTGCCGACAGTCGCGGAGGATCTTACAGTTCTTCATCCGGCCGATCACATGCTCCACCCGGGCGCGGGCCGTGCGGTGGGCCGCGTTATCGGCCCCCTCGCCCGCCAGCAGGGCCCGTCGGGGGCGTTTGCGGTGCGGGGTGACCATCCCGCAGTTGAGGTAGGCGCCATCGCCCAGCAGGGTCACGCCCCGGCACTGCTCGGCCAGGCCGGAGGCCCGCCAGGCATGGGCGTCCGCGATGGTGCCCGGCACCGGCCGGGCCGCCGCGTCACGAGTCGGGTGTCCGCGTCCACGATGACCTGCACGTTCGCCGAGCATCGGTAATTACGTGAGGAGGATCCGACCTTGCGGTCGCGGACCGGGACCAGGGTGCCGTCCACGATCCACAGCCGGTCGGCCGCATCGGCCGGGCGGGCAACGGGCTCCAATGCGAGCAGCGGGCCGAGCCGTTGGATCACCCGGCACACCGTCGAGGAGGAAGTCCTGAACAGCGGCCCGGTCAGTCGTCAGGCCAGCGCGTGCGCCAGGAGCCTCAGCAGATCGCCCGTGGCGTCTGCGGCGAAGAGCGCCGCGAGAGCACCAACGGTGAGGACAGCGGCCGCAACGGGGCGCAGGTATGGGGGCGGAGTCCTCTGCAGGGCGGCGATGCGGCGGGTGACGGCGCGATCGGAGAAGCTCAATCCGCTGGTGGAGTGTGAGCTGTGGGCGACGAGGGCGGCGCGGGCTAGGGCGCGGGCGGTGGTGTCGCGGTCTCCCACGGTCACGGCGGCGTGTTCGTCGGCCCAGCGTTCCACGAGGTACGTGACCGTGGTGCGGACCGGAGCGAGGAGAGGGTTGAGCGCTGCGGCGAAGGCGAGAGTGTAGGCGTACAGGGCGTGGCGGTGGGTGAGGTGGGCTCGTTCGTGGGCCAGCAGGACGCGGCGCTCGGCGGGGGTGAGGGAGCTGAGCATGGCCGCGGTGACCACGATGTGGCCGGGGGCGTCCGCGGTGGCGGGGACGGCGAAGGCGCGCGGTGACGGTGACGCGGCGACGATGAGTTCCGTTTCAGGTGGGTGGCCCTCGCACAGGCGGCGCAGCAGCCGCCGGGTGGCGTACTCGCTGCGGATGGCGTGGCAGAGGCGGTAGGTGAGGGCGGTGAGGGTCACCAGAGCGGCGAGGGCGATGACTTCGGGGACCGGCTCCGGCAGGTACCGTCCGTCCTCGCGGGCATCGGCGGCGACGGGCGGAGCCGCGCTGACGAGGGTGGCGGACAGAAGGATCAGAGCCCATGTGGTCGCGGCCGCGGTGAGGGCCGCCGCGCCGGTCAGGGCACGCGTCGCGAGCGAGGGTGCCAGGTGTCTGCCGACGGCCGGGCTGACGGCGGCCAGCAGCAGCGACAGGACGAGCGGGGCGTAGACGTCGATCCTCATGGGCTCCCCCGGGGATTGCCGTGTGCGCGGCCCGTCGGCCGCCTTTCCTGACCGGCTCGTCAGCTGTCGTCACCGCTCAGCATGCGGCGCAGGGCGGCTCCCTCTTCGGGGCCGAGACCGGTGACGAACTGCTGGAGCGAGGCGATCGGGTCTGGCCCGCGGCCAAGGGCCTGGTGCATGGCGTCGGCGGTGTGCTCGGCGGCGTTCTTCGCGGGGCGGTAGGCGCCGCGCCGGCCGTCGGCGTCACGCAGGACAAGTCCCTTGTCGTGCAGGCGCTTGAGGATGGTGTGCACGGTGTTGTACGCGAGCTCGCCGCCCAGTTCGGCCTGGACCTCGGCAGGAGTCAGGGCCTGCTCCGTCGCCCAGAGGGCAGCGAGGACCTCGCTCTCCAGCTCCCCCGCGCTGCGCCGCTCGGCTCGGCCACGCCCCGTGCTGTTGTCGCCTTTCATAGGTGCCACCTTACGGCGTGTAGGGCCTGGTGGGGACAGGGTCAAGACGGGCCTTCGGGGCCTGCTCCTTGGCTGCTGTGAGGCTGTCCAGGAGGGCCTCCCAGTGGGCGCGGATGCGGCCGGGGTGGTAGCGCAGGGCGGACAGGGCGGCTGCGTCGCCCATGGCCTTGCGCGTCCGCGGGTCCTCGATGAGGTGGCGGAGCGTCTTGGTGAGGGCGGTGGTGTCGCCGAGGGGGACGAGGAAGCCGTCGTCGTCGCTGGTGATGATCTCGCGGGGGCCGTTGGGGCAGTCGAAGCTCACCGGCGGTACGCCGTGGCTCATGGCCTCGGCGAGGACCATGCCGAAGCCTTCGTGGCGAGAGGCGAGCGCAAAGACGGAGGCTTTCGCGAGTTCGGTCTCCAGGTGGGGTGAACTACCCATGAGGTAGACGTGGTTGTAGAGGTGGCTTTCATTGATCAGGGCGCGCAGGCGGTGGTGTTCGGCGCCGGATCCGTAGATGCGCAGCTGCCAGTCGGGGTGCTCGCGGGCCAGCGGTGCGAAGGCCCTGATGAGGTCGGCGAAGCCCTTGGCCTTTACCAGGCGTCCGGCGGAGACGATCAACGGCCGGTCGAGGGTGGAGCGTTGAGGGATGGAGTCGGGCAGGGGGTTGGGGATCTTCTCGACGCGCACGCCGCTGCCGTTGAGGCGCGCGGCATAGATCTTCCGGTCGGCGTCGGTCAGGACGCTCACGGCGTCGAGCCGCCGGTACCAGAGGTCGATCTGCTGTGCCAGGGCGGGTTTGTGGTGACCGTGGTGCAGGTGCTCCTGGCCGACGGTGACGACGGAGGCAGGGGTGAAGCGGGCGGAGAGGAGGTTGAGAGCGGGGCGTGTGGTGATGAGGACGCCGCCGTCGAGGGAGCGCAGGTAGCGCGTGATGCGGCGGTCGGTCAGGCGGCTGAACCGCCCGTACCGGACCTCCGTGCCCGGCACGAGCCCGCTCGGACGTCGGCCCAGCCACGCCTCGACGTACCGCTGCCCCCAGGGCACGGTGTCGGTGGCGTCGACGAGAGCGCGCAGCCTGACCTCCGGGTGCAGCGGCAGGGCGGGGGTGGGCCGGTGCCGGTGGACGCTGACGATCTCCACGTCGTGCCCGGCGTCGGCGAGCGCACCGGCCTGGTTGAAGACGGCGCGGACGGTGCCGCCGACGGCGAAGGCGTTCAGCAGCAAGAAGCGGATGGTCACGCGGACTCCCGGGCGCAGCGGATGGACAGGTTGTCCTTGACGGTGAAGTACGGCTGGATGCAGGCTCCGGCGGCGTGCTGTGTGGGGTAGACGAAGATGTTCTTCTTGCCGGTGATGTCGTCCAAGTGCCGCCCCACGCGCAGCGGTTCGGCGGCGCAGGGGGCGGCGAGGTACAGGTCCCAGACCCAGTCCCGGGTCGCGGAAGAGGCGGTCAGTGCCTCCAGTGGGACGTGGACCGCGAAGTCGTGGCCGCTCCCCTCGGCAGCCAACAGCACTTCTGTTGCGTCATCGCGCTGCCTGAGCACGAGCGTGCTCTGTGCCGCCTCGGCTCCCACCAGTTCGAGGCGCAGCAGGATCTGACCGTCGCGCGGCCAGACCTCCAGGACCTCGGCCATGTGTGTTCGGGTGGTGTGCGGCTTCTCGTCCATGGCTGTTCTCGCCCTTCCCCGCTCAACCCTACGCTCTGTAGGGTTGCAAATACCCTACAAGATGTAGGGCTTGAGAGTGGTGATCACGGACGAAGTGCTCTCCCGGGCAAGGGAGCGGAGGGCGGAAGCCCTTGTCGCCAGCCCGCCGCGACGCGAGGCCGGAAGGCCGTGGCTGACTGCGGTGGCGTCGACGTTCGTCTTGGCTCAACTCGCCCTGGTGGGAACGGGCCTGGGTCTTGGCCGGGACGAGACGGTGTACGTCAGCCAGCTCAGCGCCCACGCTCCTGCGGCCTACTTCAGCGCCCCGCGCGCCCGGGGCATCTCCTTCCTGGTGGCGCCGGCCACCACATGGTCGACGTCCACGGCCTTGCTGCGCGGATACCTGGCACTCCTTTCCGGGCTCGGGCTCTACCTGGCTCTTCGAGCATGGCGCGGCGTGCTCCCGGCCCGCGTCGTGGTACTCGCCGGAGCCCTCTTCGCATCCCTGTGGGGCACGGTGCTCTACGGGCCACAGGCCATGCTCAACTCTGGGTGGCGCTGGGGGCGTTGGCGGCGGTCGGCTGCTTCCTGCGGGCGGTCGGCGATCGGGCGGACCGGCGTGCGCCGTGGAGGCTTGCGGCGAGCGCCGCGCTGATGGCCGTGATGCGGCCCGCCGACGCGGTGTGGGTGACGCTGCCGCTGTGGGCCGCGCTGGTCGGCGTACGCGGGCGGCAACGGCCACGGCTCTTCCTCGTGCTCGGCGCGGGGCTCGCATCCGGGGCCGCCGAGTGGGGCATCGAGGCATACCTCCGCTATGGCGGCCTCGGTGCACGCCTCGACGCGGCGTCCCGCGTCGAGGGCGGCATGGGCCCGCACCTCGCCGTCGATGACCAACTGCGCAGCCTGGGCGGCCGCTTGCTGTGCCGTCCATGCACGGCGGCCGCGCCGGACGCGCACATAGTCATCTGGTGGTTCGCCCTGCCACCGGTCGCGCTCACCGGACTGGCCCTCACGGTGCGGGCCCGGCGCACGGCGACCGTTCTGGTGCCAGTGGCGTGCGCGGCGACGGTGCCCTACCTGTTCCTGATCGACTACGCGGCCCCGCGCTTCCTGCTGCCCGCGTACGCGCTGCTCTCGGTACCGGCGGCCACCACACTGACCCACCTGGTCACCGCACCACGCGGCCGTGCAGGGGTCCTGGACCGGGCTGTGCGCCACGACGCCGCCGGGAGCCGCTCGTACGCCCGCGCCGCCGCCGAGCTGCGGCGCCTCGGGGTGTGACCACCGTGCCTGATCACCGGTGAAGAGGCCATACCGGTCGCCTTCTACGCGGGCTGCGCCTCGGCGCGCGTCCATGGCCACAACGCCAACATCACCCCCTCCCGACTAGCCGCCACCACGCGGCGCATCCCCGTCCCCGCCCTGAGCGAGGGCGAGAGCCACCGGCCGCGCTACGCCCGCAGCCGGCATCCGTACCGCCTGGACGGCCCGCGGGGCTCGGAGAGCCTGCGCGCCTCCCTCGTCCGGCGCCCCGGCTGACGTCAGCGGGCGCCACCGCGCCCGGCGAGACGGATGAGCAGGGGAGCGATGAGCACCATGGTGAACAGGCGCAGGCTCTGCACGCTGGAGATCAGCGACACGTCGCCGTGCGTGGCCACGGCGGTGGCCAGGACGGCGTTGATACCGCCGGGCGTGGTCGCCAAGTAGGCGTCGGACAGAGGGATATGGGCGGCAGTCGCGAGCAGCCAGGCCAGGCCCGCGCAGGCGGCGCTGACCGCGAGCGTCAGTGCCAGCGCGAGCGGCAGCAGGCGGCGCGCACGTGTGACGGCGGGGCGGGTGAAGCGCAGGCCGATGTCCAGGCCGACGGCGGTGAACAGCGCCGCCCGCAGCGGCCCGTCCGGCGCGAACCCGCTCGCCGCGCCGGTCGCCGTGAGGGCGGCCGTCAGGAGCATGGGCCCGAGGAGTGCGTGACTGGGCAGGTGTGCGCGAGCACCGAGCCACGCGCCGAAGGCGGCGACGACCGCCAGGGAGAGCAGGCCGAGGCGCTGATCGGCCCCGGAGACCAGGTGCCACACGCCCGGCCCTCCCTCGGACCGGCCCCCGCCGGACTCGGCGGTGAACAGCCAGTGCACCAGCATGGGAGCGGTGGCGGCGACGAGCACCACGCGCAGGTACTGCAGGAAGGCGACCAGGCGCGTGTCGGCCCCCAGGTCCTCGGCGCAGGAGACGACGGCCGCCGAACCTCCCGCGATCATGCCGAGCGTGGCGCTCGCACGGTCCACCCGGCCGATCCGAGTGAGGGCCGCGGCGCCGGCCAGGCTCAGCGCCAGGGTCGCGGCGGTGACCGAGGTCAGGGCGATGACGCGCCCCGACGCCTGGTGCAGGGTGTGCGGGGTGAGGTAGCTGCCCATGAGGACGCCCAGCAGGGCCTGGGTGGAGCGGTTCACTCGTACGGGTAGCTTTCCGGCGCTGAATCCAGCGGCCGCCACGGCGAGTCCGGCGAGCAGGGGGACCAGCAAGTGCGGGGCAGGCAGGACGGGTTCGGCGACCTCCCCGGCCGCGTACGCGGCCAGAACCACGGCCGTCCACGACGCCCACAGCCAGCGCTTGCCGGGAGAGGGAGCGGACGGCACGGCAGGTGAAGCGGGTGACTCGTGGATCACTGAACACACACTACAGCATGTAGTGTTTCGCGTACGCTTCGTCACATGCCGGAACGTGAGCGCGGACTCGTCTCCGCCGCAGCATGGCGAACCCTGTGCCACCCCGATCAACTGCCCCAGCAACTACGGGCGATGCTCGGCAACGCCGACGTCAGCTGGCACCCACCCCGACCCGCAACCCCCGCACACACCCCAGTCGGCAGCGGTCCGCAAGGGCTCCGCCTGCGCGACCCGGCGGGCGGGTTCCTGACCGCACACCGATGGGCGGACCGCATCACCACGACGCAACGCTTCGCCGCGCACCTGCTGGCCCTCCTCTCCCGCCGCCCAACCCTGCCGCGCACCCACCGCCGTCGGGTCCGGCTCGCGGACGGCACACCCCTCGCCCTGCGCCTGGCCACGCCGCGGGACCTGCCCAAGGTCGCAGCCCTGCACGCCTTGTGCGCGCCGCTGTCGCAGCCAGAGCCATACAGGATTCCCTGTCGCGCGGAGCTGCCCCATCTGCTGCACCCCCGGGTGGGGCGCAGCCTGCTCGCCGAAGCGCCGGGCCGGCGACCGGTCGGCTGGGCCTCGCTGGCCTGGGACGGACTGGGTGCCGACGTCTTGCTGCTGGCCGCCGAGGCGTGGCAGGACCGTGGCGTGCTCACCGTCCTGCTGGCCGCCCTGGTCGATGAGGCCAGGGAGTCCGGCTGCCGGATGCTGTGGGTGCAGGCATCTCCCGGCGCGGCCGTGGACCGGGCAGTGCGGGCCATCGGCCCGCACTGCTCCGTCGAGCCCGGCACCGACGCGACGGCCGTCACGCTCACGCTCACGAATCCGCCGGAGGCCGGTCGGCCGCCCGGCCCCAGAAGCCTCGCGCCCCATCGGGCACCGGGATTCAGGAACACCTGAGTTTCCCATCCCCTGACACCCACATGACAGCGGTCCCGATAGGAAGCCGCTCTGCGTGGAGCAGGATGTGCGGTGGCGCTCTCTGGTCGAGCGGACGAGGAACAATCGTGCCTTGGCCCGCGAGTTGGCACGGACGAGCCGCCAACTGATCGAGGAGAGCCACCGGCTCCTGGCCGAGCGCCGTCAGCTCACACTTCAGCTTGTGCGCCACGTGACAGCGAACCGGCAAACCCCCGAACCTGCTCGTCAGTTGACCGCATCCGACCGCTCGGCCTGAACCAGCAGCGTGAAGATCGTCGGGGCGACATCCGCCAGGACCAGCCCGCCGCCCGCGGCCTCGGCCAGGTCCTTGGCCAGTGCCCATCCGATACCGGAGCCCGCTCCGGTGGTGTGGCCGCGGTCGAAGACGCCTGCGAGGTCACCGCGGATGCTGCCCTCGTCTCTCACGTCGAGTGCAGTGGCGTCGCCGAGAGACCGAGCCGTCACCTCGGTCCTGCCCCGACCGTGCTCGCGGGTGTTGTCGAGGAACACATCGAGGATCTGCCCGACGGTCCGGCGTAGTACGGGGGCCGCCCTGTTCCGGACTCGATAGCGGCGCCTAGTCGGCGGCCCTCGGCGTGCGCCGCTGACCCCGCACGCGGCCACCACGCCGCATCCCTGTCCCGGAGCACCTCATCACCGACGCACCTACCCACGAATGGGCCGGAGTCCCAACTCACTGACACAGCCAAACCCCAGCCTCAGCGGAGCAGCCCGGGTACCGCCCCGGCGCCGTACAACTACAAGTACGACGTGAACGATGCCAGGACCGAGCTTCACCACGGCCGGGAGGAGGCGGGCAACGAATCCGGGCGCGTGGAAGGCTCCTACTACGTCCTACTCCCCGACAATCGCGTCAAGACCGTGAGCTATTACGTCGACGGTGAGTCGGGCTTCGTTCCGCAGATCTCCTTCGAGGAGAACGCGCTCTAGCCCGGGAGCCTGTCGTGGCCGGAGCGCGGCGAGTCCCCCGTGGTGGCTGCTGCCTGTGGCTGACTGGGCAGCAGCCGTACCACGCCGCCGCGTTCGGCCAGTTGTTGGCGCAGCAGATGGTTCTCCGCCATCGACTGGTGCAGGGCGCCGACGCCTGGGCCACAGCCAGCATCAACAGGGCCGGATAACCCCACGAAACCCGCGAAAGCCGAGGGGTGAGAGGCAGGTAAGAAATCCCGTTCGCCCGGGCCCCGGGCAGGCCGCGCGGAGGCAGTTGTTGGCAGACTGCGGCACGTGCCCCACACCGTGCTGCTTGCCGAGGACGACCGCGCCATCCGGCATGCCCTGCAGCGTGCCTTTACGCTGGAGGGCTACGAGGTGACGGCGGTGTCCGACGGCATCGCGGCCCTGACCCACGCCCAGGAGCACAAGCCGGATGTGCTGGTTCTGGACGTGATGATGCCGGGAATCAACGGGCTGCAGGTCTGCCAGGTGCTGCGCGCGCAGGGCGACCGGGTGCCCATCCTGATGCTGACCGCGCTGGTGGAGACCGCCGAGCGGATCGCCGGTCTGGACGCGGGTGCGGACGACTACGTGGCCAAGCCGTTCGACGTCGAAGAGGTCTTCGCGCGGCTGCGTGCCCTGCTGCGCCGCATCGACACGGAGTCGGCCCGGGCACCGGAGCAGGCCGACAGTGGCCCGCTGGCGGTGGCGGGGCTGCACATCGACCCAGGGGCGCGCCGAGCGTGGCGCGGTGAGCGGGAACTGGAGCTGACCCGCACGGAGTTCGACCTTATTGAGCTGCTGGCCCGCAACGCGGGCATCGTGATGGAGCACGCCACGATCTACGACCGGATCTGGGGCTACGACTTCGGCCCCCGCTCGAAGAACCTCGCCGTGTACGTGGGGTACCTGCGCCGCAAGATCGACGGGCCGGACGGTCCGCCGCTGATCCACACCGTGCGGGGTGTGGGGTATGTGCTGCGGGAGCCGTGAGCATGCGGGTGGTCCCGGTGAGCCTGCGCACCACGTTCACCCTGGCGTTCGCGATGATCGCGGCCGCGGTGACGCTCCTGGTGGGGTTCCTCAGCTACGACGCGGCCGCCCGTCTGGTGCGCGTCGAGCAGAAGTCGGTGTTCAACGAGGTCGTGCACGACCTGCAGCGCCAGGTGCGCGGCCAGGTCCTGGACCCCGGGGACTATTCCTCCGCCGATCCCGACCACGACGGGCCGCGTGACGATCTGATCCGCCCCACCCACACCGTGGTCCAGGTACTCGGGCCCGGCGGCCGCATCGCCGACCACGGCAGCCCGCCCATGCCGGTGACTGCCGAGGACCGGGCCCGGGCCGACGCCGAGGACGCCGGGCGGGTCATCCGGCGTAAGGTCGGTCAGGGCGGGCAGGACTACCGCCTTGCGACCGTGTCCCTGGGCGGCCGACGCGGCGCGGTGCAGGTCGCCCAGCAGTTCAGTGACACCGAGGACCTGCTGAAAGAACTCCAGCAGCGCACCGTGCTGTTGGTCGCCGGGGTGATCGTCAGCTCTGGGCTGGCCGGCTGGTGGCTGGCGCGGCGGATCACCGGCCGCCTGATCCGGCTCACCACGGTCGCCGAACAGATCGCGCGAACCGGCAGGCTGGGCCCGTTGGTGCCGGTCTGCGGGCACGACGAAGTGGGCCGCCTAGGCCGCGCCTTCGATCGGATGCTGGCCCGCCTGACCCGGTCCCAGGAGGACCAACAGCGCCTCGTCCAGGACGCCGGGCACGAACTGCGCACCCCGCTGACCTCCCTGCGTACGAACATCGCGCTCCTGCGCCGGATCAGCGAACTGCCCCCTGCCGCCCGCGAGGAACTCATCGCCGACATGGCCGAGGAATCCAAGGAACTGAGCGACCTGGTCAACGAGTTGGTGGAGCTGGCCGCCGGACAGGCGGACGACGAGCCGCTCACCGAGATCGGCCTGGCAGACCTGGCCGAGGACACCGCCGCCCGCACCCGGCGCCGCACCGGACGCACTGTCGTCGTGCGCCCCCGGGACCCGGCGACGATCGAGGGCCAGACGGCAGCCTTGCACCGGGCCGTGGCCAACCTCCTGGAGAACGCCGCCAAGTTCGACGGCTCCGGCGCCCCGATCGAGCTGGAAGTCACCGGCGCCCGCATCACCGTCCTGGACCGCGGACCGGGCCTGGGTGAGGCCGACCGCAGCCGCGTCTTCGACCGCTTCTACCGCGCCCCGGACGCGCGCAGCCTGCCCGGCTCGGGCCTGGGGCTGTCCATCGTGCGGGAGGTAGCCACCGCCCACGGCGGCACCGTGTTCGCCGAGCCCCGGCCGGGCGGAGGCGCGGCCATCGGGTTCGACCTCACCGCAGCGACACAGGACGGCGAGGCGACTGGCAACGATCCGGCGCCGTCCGGCACCAGTGGCGGGCGGCGAAAGCCCAGGTAAGAGCGCGGTGACAATTTCCGCGACCTCGGTGAGAAACGGTGCCCGGGCCGTCACCAACCTCTGCCGGCACTCGACTGATCACGCGCAGGTCCGCCTCCTCCCTCCCACTGCCCGGAGCCACTCATCGTCACTGACCCCGCCGGGTCGGCCGCCGACAACCCGCCTATGCCCGAGCCGAGTTCCGTACCCTCCATCTGGTTCAGCGGCACTCCTCTGGTCCTCGGCTGCCCGTGGTGCCGTCGCCGCGGCTGGGTGTGGCACGAAGCGGCCGGGCAGTGGCAGCGCACCGACGGCGAGGCACTGACCGGCGCGGTCGTCGCCCCGGTCACGGACGGCTGGCTGCCCTCGCAGATCCTGTGCCGCGCCTGCGGCGGCGTCTCCACCCCTGTCGATTGAAGGCACCCGTGGCGTCCTCGTTCACGCTCGCCTGCGGGATGAACAACAGCAGCGCGAGCGCCGTCCTGCTGACCACCGCACTGCCCGACAAGCCGCATCTGCTGCTGCCGGTCCTCGCATACGGGCTGCTGCAAAAGACCGCCGCGAACTGGGTCGTACGCCTGCGAGTTCCGTCCCGGCCCTGCGCCGGGGCGTAAGACGTAAGACCGCCGGCTCAGTCCGGCCGTCCGTCTCCACCGGCGCGGTCCTCACGCCTGCGGAGTGGTCTGTGGCCGCCAGATCCACGGCCTGGTGTCGAGTGACATTCCCACCACCGACACGTCGTGTCCGCGCGGGGCCAGGAGTGAGGGTGTGCCCACGATGGCCGGGCGGCCTGGGGCGGTCAGCGGGCGGGCGTCGGCGGTAGTTCCGTACTGGATCTGAGCCTGGCCGCCGTCGTTCACAGCGAGCAGCACGAGTGTGCCCTTCCCGCCGTCGGTGCCTGCGGCCAAGCGGGCGGTGACGAGACCGTAGCCGGTGAAGTGCGGTAGGGCAGTGCGGGCCGCATCAGCTGAGGTGCCATATGCGTATGGCGCAGTCGCGGCCGGGGCGCGGTAGATCAGCGCGACGTGTCCGTCCGGTTCGAGCACCGCGGCCGTCGCGTCGGCTGGGACCTGCGAGCTGGCCGGCGGACGGGCGGTGACCGGTCCGCCCGGCCGGTCCTGGGCCCAGTGATGCACACCGTCATGGCCTGCGGCGTAGACATGGATCCGTCCTGCCGCATCGAGGATCACGGACAGTCCGTCCTGGACCTGTCCTCCGCCCAGATGGCGCCAAGGCCCCCACCGGCCGGAGGCTTCCCGTACGCGTGCGGCCAGGTCCTGGGCGGCCGTGCGGGCGAAGAGGTGGACGCGGTGATCCGGGGTGGCCACGGCTACCGGGCAGCCGACCCGTCGCCCCCGCTCGGCACCGGCGTCGGGAGTGCCAAGTCGTCGCCAGGGCCCGAAGAGCCCGCCGGCCCTGCGCTGCTCCAGCACGACGATCTCCCGTGTGTCGGCGCGGCCCTGGCCGTCCAACGCGGAGAACCGGAGCGCGAAGAGCAGGTGGCGCGCGGACGCGTCGGTCACCGCGGACAGAGCCGGTGCCAGCGGTCCGCCCCCGAGGTTCTGCGGGGCGCCGAAGCGTTCGCTGCCGGGGGCGGTCTCGTGCCAGCGCACGGCCTGGGTGCCGAGCACTCCGTAGGCGACGATCCGGCCGTCCCTGTCGGTGACGGGCGCGGGCAGTGGGCCCGGGTAGCGCGGATGAGTGCTGCGTGCCCAGCCCTTGCGGCTGGTCAGGGCGTGGGTGCCGCCCTGGCTGTAGTCGCCGCAGCCGGCGGGGTCGTTGCACTGCCAACCCGGGTCGCCGCCGTACGCCGCGATGTAGCGGACCTTCTGCGTGAGGACGGCGGGCGGAAGGTTGCGCGGCCACCGCTGGTTGTAGTAGCCGCGGAAGGCCATGGTGGTGAAGCGTGGGGTGTGCCCGTCGCGCCGCTCGGCGTCGGCCACCCACTGGGACAGCGCCTTCCAGGTGAACAGGGCCGTCGGGGTGTGGTCCCGATGGTCGGAGAAGTGCGGCTGATCGCTGCCCTTCGGCTGGCGGGCATCGTGCACTTGGTAGTCGGGGTCGGGATCCATGGTGTGGACGACCGTGGGCCGGAAGCGGGCCATGAGCCAGGCCAGCACGTCGACCAGGGTCTGGTGGTCGTAGGCGTACGTCTGGGAGACCGTGGAGTCGGTCGCCTCCACGGTGCGTATGACGGTGCCTGGGGTGTCCCACAGGACTGGCATGCGCACGCCTCCGTCACCGCGCATGGCGATGTTGAGGAAGATCAGCCGCGCCTGGCGATCGCCCACCGCAAGTCCATCCGTCTCCGCTCTCGCTCCGTGCGGCAGGGCCAGGACCGTGCGCTGCCAGGGGGTGAAGCGGTCCAGGCCGAGCATCTCGGCGTACGCCTGCCGCATGCCTTGTTGTCGGGCGCCGGAGTAGTCCGGCTTGTCGGTGACCACCGGGGCGAGCCGATGGGGCAGGCGGTTGCGACCCGAGGATTCCCCGGCTGTGACCACGACGGTGACCACCGGCACTCCCGCGGACAGCAGTTGGTGGCACTGCGGGTTCATGAAGAACAGGTCGTCGTCCGGGTGGGCGATGACTTGAAGCAGCAGCCCCTTCCCGGCCTCGGCGAAGGGCCCGGTCGCGTTCGGGTCGACGGCATGGACCGGAGCCACCGGGGCACGGGAATGGCCGCCGGGACTGCACCCGGCAACCGTGGCACTGGCGAGTGTACCGAGGCCGCCTGCGAGTATCTGTCGCCGAGTCGCCGCATACGGCATGCCCGGCCCCACTCCGTCATCCACCACGGCCCCCGAAGTAATTCTACAGCGCAAACGGATGTCATCGGTCATGAATGCAGGACGAGTGAATGCAGGAACGGCGAACTTACCCTTTTCTCAAGAGCTCTTCGGGCCTGCCGGGCGCAGGGATCAATACGGCACCCTGTCGACGGGTGTGCACAGTCCCAGAATTGATGGCCCAACGGGCGATCAGGAACGAGAAAGGTGTGACGAGTACACCCGTGAGCAGCGCCGTGATGTTCTTCCCCATTTCCAAGTAATGCACGCCGAGGAAGAGCAGTGCACCACTGGACACCATATTGACGAGGCTCGACAGCGGGAAACGGAAGAAGGCCCGCCAGGTCGGCCTCGTATGGCAGGTGAGATAGGTATTGAGCAGGAACGAGCCGACGACACTGACCGCGAAGCCGATGACATGAGCGACCAGGTACGGGGCCCGACGGTTGAGCGAGACGTACACTCCCATATACACCGCGGTGTTGACGATTCCGATCGACGCGAAGGCGAGGAACTGCCGCAGCGTGCGCAGTCCGACGGCGGGTTCGGGAACCGGGACCTTTGTCCGCTCCGCCGACCCTGCGGTGGGAGGTGGGCTGCTTTCGGCGGCGGGGAGAGGGTGCACCCGGTGTGCGTCCTCGTCGGTCTCGCGCACCACATAGAGCGGGCGGCGTTTCGTCTCCCCGTAGATACGTCCGACGTATTCACCGATGACGCCGAGCGTCGCAAGCTGGATTCCGCCCAGGGCCACGATGGCGATCAACAGGGTGGCGAATCCCGGGACTTCCACCCCGTGCGCGACCACTTCTGCGGCGATCCACAACGCGTACGCGAACGCCGTGAACGCGAGGGCGAGTCCGGCGTAGATGACCAGGCGCAGCGGGCGGCTGTTGAAGGAAATGAGGCCGTCGATACCGTAGTTGAGGAGGCGTCGGCCGCCCCACTTCGAGCGCCCGGCGACGCGGCTGACGTTGTGATAGGTGAAGCTGACGGTATCGAAGCCGATCCAGGAGAAGATCCCCTTGGAGAACCGGTTGGCTTCAGGGAGAGCGAGCACCGCGTCGACGGCCCGGCGTGACAGGAGCCTGAAGTCCCCTTCCCCGTCGACGACATCGACGTCCATGCACCGGCCCATGGCGCGGTAGTACGCCGAGCTGACGGTCCTGCGCAGCACTCCCTCGCCGGAGCGGTCACGGCGGGCGACGACTTGATCGTATCCGTGTTGCCGCAGTTCCAGCATGCGGTGCAGAAGTCCGGGCGGGTGCTGCAGATCGGCGTCCATGAGGGCCACGGCGGCGCCGCGCGACATGCGCAGCCCCGCGAGCATGGCCGCTTCCTTGCCGAAATTCCGGCTGAAGGACAGGTAACGCACCCGCGGGTCCGCAACGGCGAGGGTGCGCAGTTGGGCTCGGGTCGTGTCGTGGCTTCCGTCGTCGACGTAGCAGATCTCGAAAGATCTCCGCGTCTCAGCAAGAACCGACATCAGCACGGAGTGGAAGGTGTTGATCACGTCTTCCTCGTTGAAACACGGCACGACGACCGAAATCTGACACTCTTCCATTCGCCCCCCAGCAGCTGTGAGTGCGGCCTTGTCAACCGCGGCCACCACGATTCCACGTTCCCTTAAGAGCACTTCAAGGAGACGGTAAGAAGATGTTGTGCGTCGACGTCAGACCTGTATGTGCGAGGACGGGACGGGGGAAGCTATTCCTTCATTGGATTTCATCGACCGATGGAGGAGGAGCAGCCTGTGGTGCACGCGCCAGAAACGGCTGTCCAGGGCCAGCGCACCGGAGGCGTTCCGGATACCCGTGCGATGTGGCGGCGGGCCCCCGCCTGGCTGGGGCTTCTCTCACTCCTGCCGCTCGCCGTGTTCGCCTTCGCGGTGTGGAACGCCCGGTGGGTGCGTCCCGGCGGAGACGACTGGTGCTTCCTGCCGGTGGCGCGCGACGGCGGACTCTCCGCGATGGTGGGGAAGTTCTACCTCCACGACAACGGACGCCTCGTCAACGCCGTGCTGGTGTGGGCCTATGCGCGGTTCGGCGATGCCGGGCAGCAATGGTTCGCACCGGTCAGCGGCGTAGTCGTGCTCGCGCTCCTGTGGGCCCTGGTCACCACGGTGCTGCGCGCGACACGCATCACGACCCCGCGGGCAGTGCCGCTCCTGGTGGCATCCATGGTGACGGCCCTGTTCCTGTTCGGCTCGCCCAACACCTACAAGACGTTCTACTGGCCCGCCGCCTCCGTCTCACACACCCTGCCCCCGGTGTTCGCCTGCGCGGCGGCCGTCCCCGTCCTGCGCGCGGCATCCCGGCGGGCGAAGATCCTGGCCCTGCTCGCCGTCGCCGGCACGGGAGTCTTTGTGGGACTGCTCTCGGAGGAGACCAGCGTCGTCGTCTCGGTCACCCTGGCGTGCGCGCTGCTGATCAGCGGCCACGCCTTCCCGAAAGCCCGCCGCCGCTTCCTCAGGGTGTGCTGCGCCGCCGGGATCACGGGCATCGTCATCGGCAGTCTGATCCTCTACACGTCGCCGGGCGCCCAGCACCGGCGCGAGCGCAAGCACGCCTCGACGATGTTCACCCCCGACTCGCTCCTCGCCTCCTTGCACGGTTTCGGCGAGATCGCCTCCCAACTTCTGTCGACCTGGCCGTACTTGGGCGCCATCACGGTCGGAGTGGTCCTCGGCCTGCTGAGCCGCGCCCCGCAGGGACGTCTCACCCCCGGACGGACGGACGCGCTGGTGGTCGGGGCCGGCGTCTGCGCCCTACTCGTCTCCGGCTACATCTGCACCGTGATCACCTACCCCGTCTTCAAGGAAGCGGTGGTCACATCGACACGGCTGTGGAACGACTACCTGCTGCTCTACGTCCTGCTCCTCGTGTACGTCGGCGCCCTCACCGGCCGCGCCCTGCGAAGCCAAGTCCGCCGCACCGGGCCGGCCCTGGCCGCCGGGGTCATGGTCTGCGCTGCCGTCTGCACGGCCCTCACCGCCTCGCTCGCGGACCTCGAATCCGACATGGTCGCTCACGCCCACCGATGGGATCGTCAGGATCGCTGGATGCAGAGTCAGGCCGCGGCCGGCGTCCACGTCCTGCCGTACAAGCGGCTGCCCCTCAGCAAGATGACCGAGCCGTTCCGCCACGGCGGGCACGCGAAGTGGCCCGCCTCCTGCATCGCCGACTACTACCGGGTGCAGCACATCACTCAAGCCTCCAGGCTGCCCTGATCACCGACGGCCGCCACCGGTCCAACGCAGATTTTTGCTCGGCATGAAGCGGCGCCTGGGCATCGCCGCCGCCCTGCTCGGCGACCCGCCTGTGCTCATCTTCGACGAACCCGCCAACGGCTTGGACCCAGAGGGCATCAGATGGATTCGTGACCTGATGCGGTCGCTGGCCACCGAAGGCCGCACCGTCCTGGCCTCCACCCACCTGATGAGCGAAATGGCCCTCACCGTCGACCACCTTCTCGTCATCGGACGAGGACGTCTGCTCGCCGATATCCCGATCACCGACTTCGTTCCCGCCGGCGCCTCACTGGAAGACGCCTACCTCGCCCTCGCCGCTTCTGCCGTGGAATACCGGACCGAAGGGACGGGGGCCGATGATGCCGACCACGCTGAGAGATGCCACGACCGGCGAGGTCATCAAGCTGCGTTCCCTCCGCCCCACCTGGGTCACCGCCCTCGTCGCCGTGGCATTCGGCCTGACGCTGAGCGTCATGGACGTCGCGCACATCGCCGACGCCTGACCCGGATGACGACGGCCGAGCGGGCCCAGTTCGACCCGGCGGGCTACTCGCTCTCCGGTTTCTCCTTCGCCGTCCTCGCCTTCGGTGTCTTCGGCCTACTGGGCACCAGCAGTGAGTACACCACGGGGCTGATCCGCTCGACGCTGACCGCGACACCCCGGCGCCTGCTCGCCTACACCGCCAAGACCCTCCTCATCGGCGGATCCGCCCTGATCCTGGGTGAACTGGCCGCGTTCACCAGCTACTTCATCGGCCAGCCGTCCTGGCCAGGCAGCATCTCGACGTCGGTCCTGGCACTCCCGGTGTGCTGCGCGCCGTGTCCTGCGCCGGGCTCTACCTGTTCGTCGTCGCCGTCGGGGGCTAGGGCCTCGGGGCCGTCATCCGGCACACCGCCGGAGCCATCGCCGCGCTCTTCGCCCTGGTCTACCTCGGTTACGGCGCGGCCAAGGCCGTCGAGGGCTGGTCCTACCTGCCCAGCAAGCTCATGCTGAGCAACGCGGCGGACGCCCTCGGCCAGCTCCACCCGCACCCCCTTCACCCGGAACGCGTCCTCTCCCTCTCCTTCGCCCTTGCCCGCCTCGCCCTCTACCTCGCACTCGCCCTTGCCTGCGGGGCCTGGCGCTTCACACGCGATGCCTCATAGAGGTTTGTACGGTCTGTCAACCCATGTCCGTCAGGAGGGCGTTCAGTTCCGTCTCCTGCTGCGAAGGCGACATCGGCGGGTTCGAGTGATCGATGCCGAAGGTCTTGAGCACCTTGTCCATCTGAGCGTCGATGGAGGTCCAGCCGGTGTTGTCCAGCGGCTGCAACGACGCCTGGTCGGCGTCCCACAGGTCACGCAGCGACTGGGCGGCCGCGTGTGCTCCCTTCGCGTTCCCCAAGCGGGCGTCCTTGAGCGAGGTCGAGGCGAGGGTCCGCAGCTTGGAGACCTTGGTGGGCGGGAACTTCTTCACCGCCTCGCCGGGAGCCATCTGGACGACGGAGGTGTTGTCCTCCTCCGGCGCCGGGCCGGTGTGCGGCTGGCCGTGGGCCCAGACCAGTAGGCCCGTGGCCGCGACGGCGAGCAGTCCGAAGCCAGCCAGCGCGACGCGCTCCTTGCGCGGGTCGCCGGTGGCGTGTTCGGCGTGGGCCGCCTCGTAGGTCTCGGTCACGTCCGAGCGTGTCACCGTCAGGTAGATCACCGTCGCCAGGATGAGGCCGAGGAAGATCAGGCTGGTGGTGAACGTGCCCAGGGCGAGACCGGTCGGCTCGCCCGGCTGAGCGACCTTCGGGGACGCGAGCCAGTCGCCGATGTTGGCGCCCAGCGGGCGGGTCAGGATGTAGGCGAGCCAGAAGGACAGCACCGGGTTCGCGCCGAACTTCCACAACAGCGTGATCGCCGCGATGAGACCGAGCGGCAGCAGTACCGAGGCGCCCGGGCTCCAGCCCGTGAGCTCGAGGGTCCAGTCGCCGGTCGCGGTGCCGAGTGCGAAGGTGACGAGAACGGCGAGCCAGTAGAACGACTCACGTGGCAGCGTCGTGACCGAGTGGATCGAGAGAGTGCGCTCGCGCAGCCACCACACGCCGAAGACCACGGCGAGCAGGACCGAGAACACGGCGGAGCTGATCCACAGCGGCACGTTGAGCTGGTCGGTGAGGATGTCGGTGTACAGCGTGCCCGTGACACTGACAACGACCACGGTCAGCCAGTAGGGGAACGGGACGTACCGCTTCAGCCGCAACTGGACGGCCAGGACCACCACGAACACCGCGGTGAAGATCCAGGCCGTGTTCACCAGGCCGACGCCCAGCTTCATGTTGATCCAGTCGGCGAAGCTCTCACCCACGGTGGTGCACAGGATCTTGATCACCCAGAACCAGATGGTGACTTCGGGGACCTTGTTGAGCATGAGGCGCCCGCTGCGCGTGCGTACTTCCGTTGTCGATGTCATGCGGGAAGTTCTACGGGGGTAAACCTGCAAGCAACCTGACTACGTGGCCGCACGCGCGGCCGGAAGGGTCACCTCGACGTGACCGCGGCCGTCCGCGATCGCGCGGACCTCCACACGGGCCGAGGCGGCGATGCGCCGGACCACCGGCAGCCCAAGACCGTACCCGTCGCCGCCGGTCACACCCGCTTCGAAGACCCGCTCGACGTCCGCGGGATCGAATCCGGGACCGTCGTCCAGGACATCGACCACGACGGCCTCGCCCTGGTTGCGCGCGGTGATCCACACCCGTGACCGCGCGTGCCGCAGGCCGTTCTCCAGCAGGGGTGACAGCAGTGACACGGCCACGTCGGGCGCCACGGCCACCTCGACCTTCGCCGGGAAAGCGACCTCGACCGCGCGGGAGCCGATCGCCTGTCGCGCGGCGGAGCGCAGATCGCACCGGGCCGCGTCATCGGCCCGTGCGCGCGCGGCGCGCAGAATCGTCGTGATCGCCGTATCGAGGCGGTCGACCTCGCTCAACACCGCCTCCGGCGGCACCGGATCGCCGGACAGCTGCGCCAACTGCGCCTCGCCCCGCAGGACCGTGAGCGGGGTCCGCAGTTCGTGGGCGATCTCGTCGGTGAGCCGGCGCTCGTCCGCCAGCGCGTTGTCGACGCGCTCCAAGAGGCGGTCCAGGGTCTGTCCCAGTTCCCCGAACTCGTCGTGTGGGACTCCGAGGTCGAAACGGCGTCCGGGTTCGTGATGGCCCCAGTCGTCGGCGAGGGCGGCCATCTCGTGCACGACCCGCAGCGCGCGGTGCACCACGAGGTGCGCGACACCACCGGCGAGGACGATCGTGAGGCCGCCCAGGATCAACGACAAGGTCAGACTGCGCTGCTCGGATGTCTCGTAGGGCGCGAGGTCCACCCGGACAACCACCATGACGTGGTGGCCCTCGATCGGCACCAGCCGCGCGTACAGGAGGTAGTCGCCCACCGTCACGGTCTGCGATCGCCCCGAGTCCGCCAGCTCCTCGACGCGACCGACCACGCTTGCCGGTACGTTCCCGTCGATCAGGCGGCCGTCGGCATATACCCAGGCGACGTCGTCCAGCGCCTCGCTGCCGTTCTCCGTCAGTACGACACGGCCGCCCTTGGCGGTGACGTTCGCCGCGACCGCCTCGGCACGGGTCCGGGCCAGATCGTGCGCGTCCGCGTCCGTCACCCGGCTCAACAGCACGTGCGAGACCACGACCAGGACAGAGACCACGGCGGTGGCGATCAGTACGGTGAGCGCGACGACCCTGCTGCGGAATCCCGTCACTGCCATCGGTAGCCCACGCCGCGGACGGTCACCAGACGCTCGGCCACGCCCAGCGGACCCAGCTTGCTCCGCAGTCGGCGCACGAAGGAGTCGAGGGTGTTCTCGCTGACACGCGCTCCGTGCGGCCAGCCGGCGGCGATGAGGGCGTGGCGCCTGATCGCGTCGCCCTGCGAGGCGATCAGGCGGCCCAGCAGCCGGAACTCGGTCGGGGTCAGGCTCTCGCTCACCGAGCCGTAGGTCACCACGTGCTTCGCCGGATCGAGGACGACCTCGCGCGTTGCGGGCGCCACGGTGGCCCGGCGCAGCAGGGCCCGGACCCGAACCAGCAGTTCCGGGACGTCGAAGGGTTTGGTCATGTAGTCGTCGGTGCCGGCCTCGAAGCCGCCCACCTTGTGATGCAGGCCGTCCAACGCGGTGAGCATCAGCACCGGCACGTCGACACCGCGAGCCCGAAGGGCCAGGCAGACGTCGCGGCCGTCGGCGTCCGGGAGACCGAGATCCAGGACGACCAGCTGGGGTGCCGGTGCGAGCTGCCGCAGCAGGCTGTCGGCCGTGGCGGCGACCGAGACGGTGTGGCCGTCGTACTCCAGGGCGCGCTTGAGGACGCCCCGGACCGCCGCATCGTCTTCGCACACCATGATGAAGGCCACGTGCTGACCCTAGATACTCCCGTCGCAGTTCTCCATCTGCCCTGATCAGCCACCTGACGGTCGTGAAAGGCACTGGCGCCGCACGGGCCTGCTCGCCGTAGCGCACGCAGGTGTCCGTCGCTGGGTCGTCAGCCGCCGTCCTGCGGTTCGCCGCCGCGCACGGGCACCAGCAAGGTGAACGTGGTCGGACGGCGGCCGGAGAGGATGAGCCTGCCGTCGAGGGAGACGGCCAAGTCGCGGGCGAGGGCCAGGCCGATGCCCGCTCCCTGGCCGCCGTCGCTGTGCCCTCGGTCGAAGAGGTATGACGGGTCTCCCTCGATCCCGCCTTCGTCCGTCACGTCGAAGGCGAGCGCGTCCTCAAGGTCGCGCACCGTCAGGCGCACGGTGCCCCGGCCGTGCACGCCTGCGTTGTCCAGCAGGACGCCGAGGATCTCGGCGAGAGGAGCGCCCGGGACCCGGACGTCGTCGTCGACGCCCTCGGTCACGCACTCAAGTCGTCTGCCGTCGCGAGCGAGCAGGCCGTGCCAGCGCCTTTCGATGTCGCGTACGAGACGGGGCACCGCCACGTCCGGGGCGACGGCATGTGGGAGGCCGCGGGAGCGGGACAGGCGCAGCACCTCCTCCACCGTGCCGTGCAGGCGGCGCGTGGTGCCCAGGGCCTCCTCGACAACAGGGCGCAGCCGAGCCTCGTCCTTGGCGAGGCCCGCTTCCAGGGTGAGCTGGAGACCGGCCAGCGGGGTGCGCAGTTGGTGGGAGGCGTTGGCGGTGAAGTCCCGTTCGTGACGCAGGAGTTCGGCGAGGCTGTGCAGCATCTCGTTGTGGGTGCGGGCCACTTGGTCGATCTCGCCGATGCTGCTGGGGGCGGCCCGCGCGCTCAAGTCGCCGTCCGCGACGGCCCGGCAGTGGCGGGAGAGGCCCTCCAGCGGGGCGGCGAGGGCTCGCGCCAGGCGGCGGGCGAGCAGGACGGCCGCGCCCAGGGCAAAGGCACAGGCTCCCGCGAGCGCGGCCCATGCGGCCAGGACCCGGTCGCGTACGGCGTCGGCGGGCGAGGAGGCGCGGACGACGCCGATGACCTGTTCAGCGTGCGGGACCGGCACCGTGACCGTCAGGTCGCCGCCCGAGTCGGCGCGCACCACCGTCCCGCCGAGGGCGCGGCGCGCGGGGGCGTCGCCGGTCGCCGGACCGTCGCCCGCCCGTAGCCGCAAGTGGGTGTCGTACAGGCCGAGGTGTCCACCGCCCGGCGGCGCGGGCAGTTCGGCCGGGTCTCCGCTCAGGTAGTCGGGGTTGACCCGCACGGCACCTGCCAGGGCGGCGCGCTCCAGGGCGTCGCGCTGGTCGGCGTAGAGCGAGGTCCGGATGACCAAGGCCAGCGGGACGGCGAGGAGGACCACGGCGACCAGGGCGGCGGTGAGGGCGACACGCACCACACTCTGTCTCATGCCCTCATCCTGCGGGCCGTGCGGGGGTTCCGGGGCCGGTGCGCCACGCGCTTTTGCCGTCGGCTAACCGTCGGCGTGCCGGGCCTTAACCGGTCGCTCTCTAGCGTCGGTGGCATGACCGAAGCGACATCCGCTCGCACGCTCGCCGGAGGGCAGTGACCATGGCACTCGCACGCACGTCGGCCGTCGGTCTGGCGCTGGTCGCGGCGGTGGCCGCCGGGGCCGCCGGATGTTCCGGGTCGTCCGGGACGCACTCGGGCTCGTCCCCGTCCGCCCGCCCCTCGTCATCCTCTCCGGTCAACTCCCCCTCGGGAGGCGTAAGTTCGCAGGCCAACCCGGCGCCCACCGAGTCGAATCCGCCGGGCGACATACCCGACAACCAGGTGTTCGTGGCGTACCGGCCCGGCAGCGCCTTCACCGGCTTCTCGGGCTTTTCGGTCAAGGTGCCCGAGGGCTGGGCGCGTACCGAGAAGGGCGCGACGACGGTGTTCACGGACAAGCTGAACACGGTGCGGATCACGTCGGCCGCCGCCAAGGCCCTGCCCTCGGTCGCCTCCGTCACGCACACGGTCGTGCCCCAACTCCAGGGCCAGGTGGCGAAGTTCGCGAGCCCGAAGGTGGCCGAGGTGAGCCGTCATGCCGGTCGCGTCGTCCAGCTCACCTACCAGGGTGACTCCGCGAAGGACCCGGTCACCGGCAAGGTGGTGCGGGACGCGTTCGAGCGGTACGCCTTCTTCCGGCAGGGGCACGAGGTCGATGTGACGCTGTCCGGTCCGCTCAACGCCGACAACGTCGATCCGTGGCGGATCGTCAGCGACTCCTTCGCCTGGCGGTGAGTGCCATGCCCGCCCGACAGTCGTACCAAGACGAGGTGGCCGCCGAAGACGCGCTGTCCGCCCGCGAGCTGTACCGCTTCTACCGGGCGGGCGAGGAGGAGACCCTGGCGCTGCGAGGGGTGTCGCTGCGCGTGCGGCGCGGTGAGACCGTCGCCGTCGTCGGCCCGTCGGGGGCGGGCAAGTCCACCCTGCTGGCGTGCCTGGCCGGGCTCGACGAGCCGTCGGGCGGCGAGGTCAAGGTGGCCGGGTTCCGCATCAGTCACCGGTCGGGCCCCGAGCGGGACCGGCTGCGCGCCCTTCACATCGGCGTCCTGCTGCAGGGCCGCAACCTGCTGCCGCACCTCACCGTGCGCGACAACATCCGCCTGGCCCAGCGGGCCGTACGCGGGCGCCCCACAGCAAGTGCGGAGGCGCTGCTCGACCAGGTGGGTCTCGCCGACCGGATCCGGGCCCTGCCGCGCCACCTGTCCGGCGGTGAACTGGCCCGGGCCGGGCTCGCCGTCGCCCTCGCCAACTCTCCCGCCGTGCTCCTGGCCGACGAGCCGACCGGTGAACTCGACGGAGCTGCCGAGCAATTGGTGCTGCAGATGATCCGCGAGCGGGCTACGAGCGGCTGTGGCGTACTGATCGTCACGCACAGCCCGGCGGTGGTCCGCGGCGCCGACCGGGTCATCGCCCTGGACGACGGCCGGGTCGGCGAGGCGTCCGCCCGGGGCGGGACGCGGGAGGCTGACGATGTCCGCCCGTGACGCCCTCGTCGTCTGCTCGGACACGGCGCTGACCTTCGGCCGCGGCCCCACGGCCGTGGTGGCCGTGCACGGCGCCGACCTGAGCATCATGCCCGGCGACCAGCTGGCCGTCGTGGGCCCCTCGGGGTCGGGAAAGTCGTCGCTGCTGCATCTGCTGGCCGGGCTCGAACACCCCACCAGCGGCACCGTCACCTGGCCCGGCCTCGCCGGGAGGGCCGACATCGGCATGGTGTTCCAGGCCGACAGCCTCATCCCCGCCCTCGACGTCACGGAGAACACCGCGCTGCCCCTCGCCCTCGCCGGGCGCCCACCGGCGCAGACCCGACGGACGGTCTCCGATGCCCTCGCCCTGGTCGGCGCGGCCGACCTGGCCGACCGGCTGCCCGAGGAGATATCCGGCGGCCAGGCCCAACGCGTCGCCGTGGCCCGCGTCCTGGCCCAACAGCCGAGCCTGATCCTCGCCGATGAGCCCACCGGCCGCCTCGACCACGCCACCGGCGCCCGCGTCCTGGACGCGCTCCTTACGGTCGCGGACCACACCGGCGCGGCCCTCGTCGTCACCACCCACGATCCGGCCGTCGCCGCCCGGCTGCCCGTGCGCCGCGTGATGCGCGACGGTCGGCTGCTCGCCCCGCAGGACCCGACCGACACAGCGGACACGGAGGACTGCTCATGATCACCTCGTGGGTGGGTAGCCTGCTCCGCCACCGCCCCGGACGCCTGCTGGCCGCCGTCGCCGGCATCGCGCTGGCCGTAGCTCTGATCGCCTCCCTCGGCTCCTTCCTGACCGCCTCGAAGGCGACCATGACCCAGCGTGCCGTCCGCGCGGTCGCCGTGGACTGGCAGGTCGAGGTGCAGCCCGGTGCCCACTCCGCCACCGTGCTCCATCAGGTCCGCACGGAGCCCGGCACGCGCGCCGCCCTCCCGGTCGGCTACGCCCGCACCATGGGCTTCACCGCCCGGGTCCAAGGCAGCACCCAGACCACCGGACCCGGCATGGCCCTCGGCCTCCCGCCCGGTTACCAGAGGCTGTTCCCGGACGCGATCCGCCTCCTGTCCGGCTCGCCCACCGGCGTCCTGCTCGCCCAGCAGACCGCCTCCAACCTGCACGCCGCCCCCGGCGACAGGGTCGGCATCCAGCTGGCTGGCATCGGAGCGCGGCAGGTCCGGGTGGACGGTGTGGTCGACCTGCCGCAGGCCGACTCGCTGTTCCAAAAGGTCGGCGCCCCCGCCCAGTCCCAGCCGACCGCGCCCCCCGACAACGTCATCCTGCTGCCCGCCGACCGGTTCGCTTCCCTGACCCGGGGCGCGCGTGACCTGAGCACCCAGATCCACGCCGCCCGCGACTCCCGTCTGCCCGCCGACCCGGCCGCCGCCTTCACCACGGTCACCGGCGCCGCCCATCACCTGGAGGCCCAGGCAGCGGGCACGGCGCTGGTCGGCGACAACCTCGGTGCCGCCCTCGACTCCGCACGCCAGGACGCCCTCTACGCCCAGATCCTGTTCCTCTTCCTCGGCGTTCCCGGCGTGGTCCTGGCCGCCGCGCTGACCGTCGCGGTGGCATCGGCCGGAGGCGCCAGGCGCCGTCAGGAGCAGAGCCTGCTGCGGCTGCGCGGACTGCGGCTCCGCCAGATCACCGTGCTCGCCTCTGTGGAGGCCGCCCTGGTGGGTATCGCGGGCGGGCTCGTCGGCCTGGGCGTCGCGGTGCTGACCGGGCATCTCGCCTTCGGCGCCGCGTCCTTCGGTGCGGGCGCGGGCAGCTGGGTGCTGTGGTTCGGGCTCGCCTTCGTCCTCGGCATCGTCGTGGCCGCCGGCGCGGTCCTCGTTCCGGCCGTACGCGATCTGCGCTCGGTCACGGTCGCCGACACCCGCAAGGAAAGCGGCGGGCGGCCTGCGCGCTCGCCCTGGTGGCTGCGCTACGGCCTGGACTTCCTCCTGCTCGCCGGCTCCTGGCTGGTCTTCCGCGCCTCCTCGGGCAACCAGTACGCCCTCGTTCTCGCCCCCGAAGGCGTGCCCGCCCTGTCCGTCTCGTACTGGGCCTTCCTCGGCCCGGCGCTGCTGTGGATCGGCGCCGCGCTGCTGGTCTGGCGCCTGACGCTGCTCGCCCTCACCTACGGCCGCCCGGTGATCGCCCGTCTGGCCCGCCCGCTGACCGCCACCCTCGCCGACACCACGGCAGCCGTCCTGGCCCGGCGCCGCCGCACACTGGCCCGCTCGGTGGTGCTGCTGGCCCTCGCGGTGTCCTTCGCGATCTCCACGGCCGTCTTCAACGCCACCTACCACCAGCAGGCCGAGGCCGACGCCCGGCTGACCAACGGCGCCGACGTCACGGTCACCGAGCCGCCCGCCGCCCGCGTCCCGCCCGGCGCGGCCGACGCCCTGAAGGTCTCCGGCGTACGCCACGTCGAGCCGCTCCAGCACCGCTTCGCCTACGTCGGCCCCGACCTCCAGGACCTCTACGGCGTCCGCCCCGCCACCATCGCCCACGCCACCTCCCTCCAGGACGCCTACTTCTCCGGCGGCACCGCCCACCAGCTCATGCGGCGCCTCGCCCAGCGCCCGGACAACCTCCTGGTCAGCGTGGAGACCGTGCACGACTTCCAGCTGTCGGTCGGTGACACCGTCAACCTGCGCATCCAGGACGCCCGTACCAAGTCCCTGCGCACCGTGCCCTTCCACTACGCGGGCATCGCCAAGGAGTTCCCCACCGCACCCAAGGACAGCTTCTTCGTCGCCAACGCCTCCTACGTCGCCCAGGCAACCGGCAGCGACGCCATCGGCGCGTTCCTTCTCGACACCGGCGGCACCCACCAGAAGCAGGTCGCCGCACACCTGCGCCGGCAACTGGGCACCCGCGCCACCGTCACCGACCTCACCCAGACCCGCGGGACCGTCGGCACCAGCCTCACCTCCGTCGACCTGGCCGGCCTGACCCGGATCGAACTCGCCTTCGCAGTGCTGCTGGCCGCCGGAGCGGGCGGACTCGTGCTCGCCCTCGGGCTCGCCGAACGCCGCCGTACCTTCGCCATCGCCACCGTGCTCGGCGCCCGCCGCGGCCAGCTGCGCGGCATGGTCCTCACCGAGGCGCTGCTGCTGATCACCGGTGGGCTCGCGGGTGGTGCGCTGATCGGCTGGGCCCTGTCGCAGATGCTGGTCAAGGTCCTCACCGGTGTCTTCGACCCGCCGCCCGCCTCGCTCTCGGTCCCGGCCGCCTACCTGGCCCTCACCGCGAGCGCCGCCGTCGCCGCCGTGCTGGCCGCCGCCCTCAACGGGATCCGTCGCGCGCAACAACCGGCCGTCGAGGAGTTGCGCGACCTGTGACCGCGCCGTACCCGCGCATCAGGCCGTCCGCTCCTACGCTGTCGGCCATGCCCACGCCCGCCATCCCGGACTCCAGCCGCCCCCGCGTCCTGATCGTCGAGGACGACGACACCATCGGCCGCCACCTGGTGACCGGCCTGCGCGGCAACGACTACCGACCCACCTGGAGCCGGACCGGCTCCGCCGCCTTGGCCGAGGCCGCGCAGTCCGCCTACGACGTCCTCCTCCTCGACCTGGGCCTGCCCGACATGGACGGCCTCGACGTCGCCCGCGCCCTGCGCGCCCGCCGGCCCGACCTGCTGATCGTCGTCCTCACCGCCCGCACCGACGACATCGACGTGATCGCCGGTCTGGATGCGGGAGCCGACGACTACCTCGTCAAACCATTCAGCCTGTCCGTGCTGCTCGCCCGGCTCCGCGCCCACCTACGCCGCCGCACCGTCCCGGCACCGCCACCGGAACCGGTGCGCCTGGCCGATCTCGTCCTCGACGTCTCCGCCCGCCGCTGCATCCTCGGCGGCGACGAAGTCGCCCTGCGCCCCAAGGAGTTCGACCTGCTGGCCGTCCTCGCCCAGCACGCGGGGGACGCCGTCTCCCGGGAGACGTTGATGGCTGAGGTGTGGGACGAGAACTGGTTCGGCTCCACCAAGACCCTGGACGTCACCATGGCCGGTCTGCGCCGCCGTCTCGCCCAGGCCGCCGGCGCCCGCACCCAGCTGCCCAGCATCACCACGCTGCGCGGACACGGCTACCGCCTGGAGCCCTGAGCCCCCATGATCACAGCACACGGCGCCGCGCCATCCACGCCCAGACCACCAGGCCCGGCAACAGCGGCAGCCAGGCCGTCAGGAACCGGTAGCCGAAGACCGCCGACAGGGCCACGGTGCCGGAGGCCCCGGCCGCGGTGCGCGTCAGCACGAGCGAGCCCAGGCCGCCCAGCGTGGGCAGCAGCACGGCGACCCCCGCTGGCCAGTAGGTAGGCAAGCATGACGTGCCCGGCTGGCACGGAGACGTCAAGGGCACGCACCACGGCGATCAGCACGGCGGCATGCAGGAGGGCGAAGCCGAGCGAGCCTCCCCACAGGGCGCAGACCCGGGACGGCTTGCCGTGCACGGCCCGTACGTCGGCAAGCACCTGTCGGCCCGTCTCCCGCACCCGGCGGCGCACGGGCCCGCACAGGACCAAGGCCAGGGCGGCGAGGACAGCGCAGCCGACAGCCCCCTGCGCGAGAGTGGGACGGGGGACACGCGGGGCGAGGCCAGCAGGAGCAGGATCGCCAGCGCGAAGCGGACCGGGCCGCCGACGGCGGCCTTGACCGCGAGTGCGGTGGCCGAGCGGGTGGTGGAGAGCCCGCAGCGGGTGAGGAAGCGCAGGTTGACCAGGCCCGCGCCGTCCCCTTCGGGCAGTACATGGTTGGCCGCGCACGCCGCGAACTGTGCGGCCACCAGACGCCAGGCGGGCAGGCGTTCGGCCACCGCGCCCTGCTGAGTGATCGCCGCGCACAGCCAGGTCGCCAGCGTCGCCGCCGCAGCCGCAAGCAGCCAGTCCCGGTCGGCACCGGCAAGGTGGTCGGCACCGACATCCATCGTGCGGCGGTGGACAGTCAGGCCCCAGGCGACCGCGGCCAGCACAGCAATGGTGACGGCGAGTTGCCAAGGCGGGCCGAGCCCACGGGAAGCGGCCCGTCGGCCGCATGCGCCGTCATCTAGCCGCTTGTCGGAGCCGCGCCGGTCATGACGTGTTCTCGCCCTGGGCGACCTCGACCGCGTGGTGGAGGGCGACGGCACCGGCCGCTCCGGCGGTGACGGACACGGCGGTGCAGGCCACGAGGAGGAGCGCGGCGCAGCGCGTGGCACGGGAGTGCCTCGTGGGCGGCGTGAGCAGGGCGGCGACCCGCTGCGGAATGGGGCCGGCCGTCGCCGCGGGAGCGAAGTCCGGGCGGGTCGAGGGGGCGGTGTGCCCGGCGAGGGCGGCCCGGGCGATGGCCGTGGCGATCAGCCGCCGGTCGCCGACGGCGGTGGCGGCGGCCTCGTCGGCATCCCGCTCAGCGGCGAGCCGGATGGTCCCGCGCACAGCGCGCAGCGCGGGATGACAGTGGGCCGCGAATTCCGCGATGGCCAAGAAGTAGTGGTGCCCGGCCCGGTTGTGCGCCCGTTCGTGGGCGAACAGGGCCTCGCGCTCGGCGGCGTCCAGGCTGCGCAGCATGCCGGTGGTGACGACGATGCGATGCGGGCGTCCGGGCAGGGCGTAGGCGTCCGCATGCGACGAGTCGACCACGCACAGATCGCCCGCGGCGGGGTGGATCTCGGCCTGTGTACGGGCGACCCGTAGGGCGCGGACCTGCCGGACGGCCGAGCGGACAAGCATCAGCGCGCCGAGGGTGAGCACGCCGGTCGCCGTGGTCGCCACGGGAAGGACGACATAGCCCGACCAGGTACGCAGGGGGTGAACGAGGTTGCCCACGGCGGCGAACGCGGGGACCTTGAGCAGCCCCGTCAGGACCAGAGCGCCCAGGGACACAACACAGGACACCGCCAGTGCCAGGGCGGAGACCGTGATCACCCGCAGCGCGACGACAGGGGCGAAGCGGTCCAGGGTCCGGCGGGCCAGCGGCGGCGCGAGGAAGGCCAGCACCAGGGGAATGAGCAGCACAGCAGTCATCCCTCGTCGCCCTCCAGGAGCCTGCGAAGGACTTCCTCGTCGCCAGGGGCGAGCTGCGAGACGAAGCGGGCCAGGACCGTCTCCCGGTCGGTGTCCCGGTCGAGTTCGCTGTGCATGCGCCGCGCCGTCAGTCCCGGAGCGTCCTGTACAGGCGCGTAGGCATAGCCGCGCCCCTGACGCTCCCGGCGGACGAGCCCCTTCTCGTACAGGCGGCTCACGATGGTCGCCACCGTCGTACGGGCAAGGCCGAAGTCGAGTTCGCTCTGCAGTCGACCGGGCGTGAGCGGAGTTCCGGCCGCCCACAATGCCGCCATGACGGCGGTCTCCAACTCGCCCGCAGGCCGCCGCTCGTCCCTCGCCTCGGTCATGGGAACGCTCCTCACCGCCCAAGCGTCTACAGTGATGTAGACCGTCTACAGGATTGTAGTCACTGGCCGGGTGCTACCGCACCGGACACATCCGGCGCGACGCACCATGAAGGAGCCCTCGGCAATGACCCCAGCCGTGCACCTATCGTCGCAGCTCGCCGTCAATGTGCTGGACGCGCGCTCCCTGCTGTCCACGTTCGGCGCGGTGGGTGTGGGTGTGGTGCTGTTCGCCGAGACGGGGCTGCTGATCGGCTTCTTCCTGCCGGGCGACTCACTGCTGTTCACGGCGGGGCTGCTGTGCACCGGCAGCGCAGACCGCGGCCTGAAGCTGTCCCTCGCCCCGCTCCTGGTGGCCGCGGCGGTGGGGGCACTGGCGGGCTCGCAGTGCGGCTATCTGCTGGGCCGCAGAGCGGGCGGCGCCCTGCTCGCGCGCAGCCGCTCAGCCCGGCTGCATGAGGGGGCCAAGCGGGCCGAGGAACTGCTCGCGCGCTACGGGCATGCGAAGGCACTCGTGCTCGCCCGCTTCGTCCCGGTGGTACGCACGGTCCTGAACCCGATGGCGGGCGCCTTGCGGGTCCCGGTGCGGACGTTCAGCCTCTGGCAGGTCATCGGCGGACTGGTGTGGAGCATCGGCCTCACCCTGGCCGGCTATGCCCTGGGCTCCTCCGTATCCAACGTGGACCGGTACCTGCTCCCACTGGTCGCGGCGATCGTGGCCCTGTCGCTCATCCCGCTTGTCTCCGAAGTGCTCCGCTCGCGCCGGAAGGCACGCGCAGCCCGGCAGCACGCGGCGGAGAAGGAAGCCCTGCGATGATCATCGCCTTCAACGGCTCGTCCCTCGACGGCTCGTCCGCCACCGCCGTCGTACGTATGGCCCGGCATGCTCCGTCGTGGCTGAACGACACCGTCACGGCGTGGTCGACGTACGGGCTTGCCCTGTTCGCCGTCCTCATGGTCATCGCCTGGTGGCGGGCCCGGCGGGTGAGCGCGGGCGCGGCGGCGACGGCGCTTGCCGTGCCACTGGTGGTGATGGCGGCCTTCGCTGTGGACGCGGCGCTGAAGCTGGTGGTGCGCGAGGACCGACCCTGCCAGAGCCTGCACGTCACCACACTGGAGGCGTGCCCGGCGCCCGGTGACTGGTCCTTCCCCAGCAACCACGCGGCCATCGCCACCGCTGCGGCCGTCGCCCTGCTGTTCGTGTCCCGCAGACTCGGCGCCGTCGCGACCGTGGCCGCGGGCGTCATGGCGGTTTCCCGCATCTGGGTCGGCGCGCACTATCCCCACGACGTGCTGGCCGGTGTCGTGGTCGGCACCCTCACCGTGCTGCTCGTCCTGCCGACCACACGCAGGCGTGCACAGCTCCTGGCGCCCCGACTCGCGGCCACCCGCCTGCGTCCGCTGCTGGCGACGTCATGAAGCGCCGCGACGTCTCCAACCTCGCCGGCAGCTGCGGCCTGGGCGCGTGGATGGCGTTCAGCCTGCTGACCATGGTCATGATGGGCCAGGACGGCACACCGCTGTTCGCGGACCACGACCTTCTGGACTGGTCCGTGAACCACCGCAGCAACGTGGTCTTGGCACTCGCCCGCGGGCTGACCGCCACCGGAACCGCCGTCGTCCCGTACGCGCTCGCCGCGCTGGCCGGGATCATAGCCGGGCACACGCTGCGACAGCGCGCGCTCGCCGTCACGCTCTGTCTGGCCTGTCTCGGAGCGGGCCAGGCGCTGCGCTACGGGCTGATGAAGTTCGTCGAGCGGCCCCGCCCGCCCCAGGCCGACTGGCGCACCCACGCCTCGGGATGGGCCTTCCCCTCCGGGCACACCACCACGGCAGCCCTCACCGCAGGACTGCTGATCATCGCCATCCTCGTACGCGGCCCGCGGGGCAAGACCCTGCTGTGCGCGGCCATCGGCTGCTGGGGGGTGCTGGTCGGACTGACCCGTGTCTACCTGGGCGTGCACTGGGTCACCGACGTCCTCGGCGGCTGGCTGCTCGCCCTCGGCTGGCTGGGCGTGTCTCTGGCGGCCACGGCCCACTGGCTGCCCGAACGTTGGACACCCCGTAGGACGGCGGCGGACACGATGCCCAGCGAAGCCGCTCGCCCCGCCGGTACGGAACCAGGCCGAACGACCCCGGCATGGAAACAGGAAGAGGACCATGCGCCCGACGATCCTGGTCGCGGAAGACGATCACGGCCTGCGTGACGTGCTGATGCGCGGGCTGCGCGACGAGGACTTCGACGCCGTCGCCGCACCGGACGGCACCACCGCCCTGCGCCTCACCACCACCGGCATCGCCGCCGCCGTCCTCGACATCGGGCTGCCCGACGCCGACGGGCGGGATGTGTGCCAGGGGATGCGCGCGAACAGATACCTTGCCCCGGGCACCTTCCTGACCGCTCGTCACCAACTCGCCGACCGGCTCGCCGGATTCGCGGCCGGAGGCGACGACTACCTACCAAAGCCCTTCCGCCTCACCGAACCCACCGCACGCGTTCTCACAGCCCGCTATGAGCGGGGGCGCACCTGTGGCTACTTGACCAGGTGGAAGACCTCCCGGGCCGCGTAGCGTTTGAGGCACCGGACGATTTCGCGACGGGTCTTGCCCTCCTTGATCCGGCGCTCGTAGTAGTCCTGGGTGCGCGGGTCGACCCTCAGCCGGGTGAATACGATCCGGTGGAGCGCGGCGTTGGCTTGACGGTCGCCGCCGCGGTTGAGGCGGCGGAACTGTCGGCGCCCCGAGGAACGCTCGACAGGGCTGACCCCGCACAAAGCGGCGAAGGACGCCTCGCTGTCCAGGCGTTCAGGGTTGTCCCCCACTGTGATCAGTAAGGCGACGGCCGTGTCGGGCCCGATGCCCACCACGTCGAGCAGCTGCGGGGCATGGCATTTCACGAGGCGGGCCAGACGATCGTCCACATTGCGGATCTGCTCGGAAAGCTGGCCGATCCCGTGGGCCAGCAAACCCAGCGTGATCCGAGTAGCCTGCAGCACGCACTCCTCACCGGCCTCCTCGTGACTGCTCACTTCGGCGAAGCCTGCGCAGGTACGGAAGAGTTCGACATTACTCAGTCCGGTCAGTTCTTCCCGCAGGGTCGGGTCGGCAGTGATCAGGACAGCCTTGAGCTGGTTGATGGCCTGCGTGCGGGCTTTGACGGCCGACACCTTCGTCAGCTTGTACATCCGAGCGATCTACACCGGCCCGTCACCCGCCTTGGCCCGAGCGCGCACCCGCCCACTCAGCACCGCCCGCGCCGCGTTCTGGGCATCGAGCGGATCCGACTTGCCACGCCGGCGCCGATCCGTGCGGTCGACCCGGTTCACGTCGAACACCTCCACGCCCTGGGACAGCAGGAAGCGAGAGAGCCGCCCCGAAGGAGCCCAGGCGGTCCGCTCTGCATCGGGCCTCGTGATCATGATACTGGGAGGGACGCATTGGCATGGAGGCGGCTCGCTGTTCGGTGTCGCGCAGGTTCGAGGAACACTGCATGGTCATGTCCCGGGGTGCCGTGCGCCAGAGCCCAACGTCCCGTACAGAGAGCACGGATCTTCTCCCTCAGGGGCGAACCGTGTGCCTGCCTGGAGCGCGGGCGGGCCCTGGCCGAGTGATGGGGCAAGAACGCGAAAGCTCCCGGCACGCAGGGGCCTTCGCGTGTGAGCGGTCAGTTCGGAAGCTGAACGTCGCAGGCGTTGAGTACCGAGCAGATCGCGAAGTAGTTGATGGTCAGGAATACGGCCGAAGCCAAGCCGTCCTGACCGAGAACACCCACGGCCGTGTTGTACAGCGGCTCAGTGGTCACGCCGCCCCGCACAAGAGCCGACGCCACATCAGCGGCAACCTTGGCGTCCAGGTCGAGCCCCTCAGGCCGCTCACCGGCACACAGCGTCGCCATCTGCTCCTCGCTGAGCCCGGCCTTGGCGGCGAGGCCGGCATGGGCGTACATCTCATAGGCCGCGTTGTACCGTCCATCAACGGTCAGAATCACCGTCTGAGCTGCCGGACCAGACAGGCCGGGACGGTCGTGGAGAGCGTCAGCGAGCTTGTGAAAGCCGCCGCGAACTGCGGATAGCGCACCAGGACGCCCCACGGCCCCAGATAGGCAACGTCATCGTCCTTGGCCTTGAAGCCAGTGAGCCCGTTGTCGCGATCATCCGGCCAAAGGCTTCGTAAGCCGTCTCTTGGCCGTCAGTGAGCTGGCTCGGAGTGATGAGCGGAAGCCTCATAAGGTGATGCCCTCCTTGCGAGCGGGTCTTGTTACCGGTGAGCGCCTTTAAGGTGTGGTCTAGACCACACCATCGGGCCTGGATCACGACTGTGCGGTCCCGCTAACAGCCCCTTTGAGAGCCCGGACGCTGACGGAGTCGATCGCGCACCGTGACCAGTCCGGTTCCGGCCCGGGAACCGAGTTCGTCCACGATCAGACGGTGGAGCTTGGCCCACACCCTGGCCTCGGTCCGCTCGGTGAATCGGCAGAAGGCGGTCACGCCAGACAGCCCGAAGCGACTCCACCGGACAACCCCGGCCCACCACCGTGTACACCGTCATGTCCGCGTCCTCATGCGACTTCGTCGCCGGCTCCACCGCCACCACCACCCGTCGCAGATCCGGCAGATGCTCACGACGCGGCCTGAACAACGTCCTCAAGCTGCTCCCCAGACAGCTCCTGCCGTCCCAGGCGGGTGCCGGCGTACTCCTCCTCCAACTCCGCGCGGGCCGCCGACGACAAGTTTGCATCGTTTCTCCCGCATGTGCTCCATGTGAACACCCCCTGCGGGCGCTGCCCGAGTATCACGCGGGCCTGGACACCATCGGCAGGTCAAGAACCTCTCGAATCATCCTGATGCTCAGTCGCACTGCTTCGACGAGTTGAGATCCCTGTTCAGCGGGGAGCATTCCGGTCTCAAGCCCGCAGGCGCTAACAAGTCGACGGCACTCCTCCACCTCCTCATCGGTGGCCAACTCTCGGGCGAGAGGGTGCAACAGGACGCACCGAGCGGCGTAGCCGTCGGCAGACTGCCTCGCGCGGTGGTGCAGCTTGGCGACGACCTGTCGCGCTGCCGAGTTGGTAGGTGAGTCGATCGTGTCGAGTACGACAAGACCGAGCCTGGTGTGGAACACGGTCGGGCCCTCCAGGGCCGAGAGGTCCAGATAGGTGGTCACGAGGTTCTGGAGGGGGCGCCACCACGGCCGCCCAGCAGCGCGGAGGCACTGGATGGTCAGGCAGTCAGTGACGGCGGCTTCCCATGCTTGTCCGGGGCTCGTGTGGACCAGGAGGTGGATGGCGTGGGCGGTGTCCGCCCTCATGACGGCAGCCAGAACAGCAACTTGGCGGCCGTCGAGCATCCGTTTCCCGAGCCCGTGATGTCGTTGGACGTGGGACAGAGCATCACTCCAGCGTCCGGCGCGTGTCAGGGCGCTGGTTCCGTCGGCGAGTAGGACCGTCCAGAGCCATGTGCCTACCTCTCGGCGGTCCTCCGAAGTGGCCACGAGGCCGGAGGGGATAGTGATGGCCTCGATCGTTGCGGGCTTGCCGGTGGTGATGGCCTGGAAGAGGTCTTCCAGCTGGCGGTGCACCACGTCGGTTCGGCTGGCGCGGAGTTGGATCCTTATGAGGTTGACTACGGGTTCCAAAGCACGGATTGCGTCTCCGGCGGACAAGGGGACGGCGTTGAGGTAGGCGGTTGCGTGCTCTCGGCACGCGGCACGGGCCATGCCTGTGTCGCCGACGTCGGAGGCGATCAGTGCGGCGTGGTTGGAGACCGTGGAAGCAACCTTCAGGTCGCTCTGCTTCACCGCGGTGTGGGCCAGGTCGAGCAGCTCGTGGACGCGTTGGGGCAGGGGAAGGCAGGCGGGCCGTGGGCGGGCAACGAGTGGGAAGCGCCGAGCCGTGGCGTCAGGGAGTTTCCACATGGCTCTCGGTGCTCCTCTCCAGGGTGGGGTCGGGGCCGAAGATCACGGTCTTGGCTGCGGCGGTGAGGGTGGCCTGCGTGGCGTAGGGCAAGCCGATCCGGTTCCAGGAAAAGAGCGTGTGGTGGGCCAATACGTCGCGCAGGCCCCTGTGGAGCCGCCCGGTCTCGTTGAGGTAGGCCAGTTCGTTGCCCGCTTCGACGTAAGCGCGTGCCCATTCAGCAGCGTGGGCCATGGGCCCACCCGGTTGCATCGCGTACTGCGGGTCCACGGAGATCAAGCGACGTACGGCAGTGTGAAGTTGATCGTTGCACTCCCCCGCGGCGCCCGGGGGCGCAGCACGGTGGGCGGCGACGCGGGCCCAGACATCGCCTTGCTCGAACCAATCCAGCCTGGCGGAGCGCATCATCAGACTGCAGAGCATGAGGGCGGTCTCGCGCCGGTATCTGCCTGCGTCGCTCCGGAGAGCACTGATGAGTTCACGGGTGTCGCGGTGGAAGAAGCGGTGGGCGGCGGCCATGGCTTCGTCGCCGCCGAAGGCATCGACCTCGGGTTCGTAGATGATCTCTGTCCACGCTTTGATGTAGCCGTCGGCGACGAGTTCGTCGAGGCCGTTGCCGAGGCGATCCAGCCCTGCGGACGTGGTCGTGTAGCGGACGCGCCAGCAGGGGCGCTTGCGGATGATGAACCAAGTGCTGACGAGCCCTTCATCCTCTGCAGTCCTTAAGAGTGGGGCGAGTTGGGTCAGGGCGGTGGTCTCGGCATGTCCCCAGTTGGGGAAGGTGACGTTAGCCTGGCACCAAGTGGGTGGATTCATGAAGTGGGCCTCCGGAGTGTTCACGCCAGGGCAAGGAAGGTGTCCCAGTACGGGGCGGGCGTGTGACCCGTGCCGAGGGTGTGCAGGGCGAGGGCCGCACCGGCCATTCCGTCGAGGAGTTCGGGGTCGTGGTCACCCTGCTCAAGCGCAGCAATCAGGCGCTCGGAGAGGTGGGAAAGCTCCGCCGTGATCTCAGGGTTGCCGGTCTCGGTGGCCATGCGCCATGCGGCGTGCATCAGCCCGGCCATGCCGTGACACAGTCCGATCCCCGGTAGTTGGCCGAGTTGAGTGAGATCGCGCAGGGCGTCGAGGATCGCGTTCTCAGCTACGCGTACGCGGTGTGGGTCGCCGAGCGCGAGCCCGGCTAGTTGCTGGGCGCGGGCACTGCCGCTGACTCCGTAGCACCACGAGGGGCGAGGGCGCAGAGCGGCAGGGACGTGCCCGTCAGATGCTTGTTGCACGGTGATCTGGCCAGGCCACCAGGGGCGGTTGTCGTCACCTTGGCGCCAGCGGTCGGTCCATACGCAGATCCGCTCGACGGCGTCGATCATGCCGGGCACTTGCACACCGTGGAGCAGCGCCTGTGACAGGACGGACAGGGCAGTGCCGATGCCGTGGGCGAGTCCGAAGTTGCCGTGTCCACCGGGGTAGTTGAGCTCAAGCGCACCGCTGGGCCCGGTGTTCATCCACCAGGGAGGCAGTCCGGCCGGGTCGGGAAGAGGTTCGGTGAGTCGCACTAAGTAGGCGAAGGTGTCGAGGGTGATCTTGTGGTGGGGATGGCGGCTGAGGTGGTAGGCACCGAGCCCGGAGAGGCCCTGGATCAGGTCGAACTCTTCCATCGGAGGGCGATCGGCGTGGTGAAGGCGCTGGTGCGCTGCGGTGAGCCGTTTACGCGTGATGGTGAGGGTGGCGGCGTCCAAGCGTTCCAGAAGCGGTTCGTAGCGGTATAACGCGCTGGCTGCACGGTGTGTGATGAACGCGAGGGCGGGAGCGCCGAAGTACAGGTTCGCGTTGGGAGCGGCGCTGATCTCGCCGCGTACGGCTGTGGCCAGCCAGGCGTGCGCGGTGTTCCAGTCGCCTCGGCCGGTGCGGGCCCGTTCGATGTGAAGCAGGGCGATGCCCGAGGCTCCGCCGGCGAGTGACTGGGGCCAGGCGCGTCCACCGTCGGGGGTGCCGTTGGGCCACGCGGTGCTCGGGTCGGCCAGGAGGTCCGCCAGCTCGTCGGCGGTCGACAGCGCGATGGGGGCGAAGGCCGTCGCGGTCACGATGTTCTCCTTGCTCGTGCCGTCCAGCTCAGGGCGGCGGCTCTGGCCAGGTGAAGGTGCGTGCGCTCCTCGGGCAGGCCCGGCCCCTGCATTCGTACGTGGTGCAGGTGCAGCAGGTCAGGCAGCACGGCTTCGGAATTCGTGTTCGCCTGGGTGAGCGCGCGACCGTAGTCGGTCAACGCCCTTCGCCGCTCGGACCAGGCTGTGAGTGTTGATACGTCCAGGCCGGCGGGATGCGCGTGCACCAGGTCGACGGCCTGGCGGTAGACCGTGCGGGACGGGGCGGTCGGGGCCGTGCGGGTGTGTTCAATGAGCCACCGCATTGCCTTGGCCCGGTCGCCGAGCAAGCCGGTGGCGATGTCCACCAGGCTCGCGGCGATCAGCGCCCGGCGATCCAGGGCGCCCTGCGTTTGGAGGACGGCGAGTTGAGTCAGAGCGGCAGCGGAGTCGGCCGCGAAGTACTCCTCGGCCGCATCGATCGCTGCTGGGCCGCCGAACCGCGCGGTCTCCGGGTGGTAGGTCTCCACGGTGGTGTGGGTGATCAACCTGTGTTCACGAAGCCTCTCGGTCCACGCACCGATGCGCTCGAAGAGCGCGCCGAGAGTGCCAGGCACACAGACAAGACGCAGGCGCAGGTGGTCCGGGGGCTCCGGGTAGCGAACGAACCAGCAGCGGAGGGCGCCTGGTTCGCTCATTAGGTTTGGCAAGTACCGCATCAGGATGGCGTCTTGCTGGTCACTGCGTCCGTGAAGCGTGAGGGAGAGGCGATCTCCGTTGCCGGGCAGATGGCCATGCTCGCGTTCAGCAACGTGGGTCCCTGTCCGTACGGGTGCGCGGTTCTGCTCTGCGATCAGAGGGATCACGGCTTCGTGGGCTCGGCCGTTGATCCAACCCAGTGCCTGGGGCGCTGGGGCCGGGTGCAGGATCGCCTGAGCGGAACGGTCGAGGTGGGCGCGGAGCAAGGCCCGGTGGGAGGGTTCGGTCAGGTCCAGAGCAAGGCGCTGGTCGGCCTCGCTCAGGTACACGTGCTGGGGAAGGTGCATGTCGTTGCACCACCGGGTCAGGGCTTCATCCCACGCCGGCCACGGTGCCGATGCGTCGGGCAGGTCGTCGCGGTCGAGGAGCCACCGAGCCGGGGACAGGACGGTGCGGCCGTGGCGCAGCGCGGGCAGGAACGGAAGGTTCGAGGCCGCCGTACCCCACAGGAAGCCGGTGCAGGGTACGACGAGCGCGACCGGTGCCTCGGCCAAGAATCGCGTGAGCGGATGAGAGTGCAGCCCCAGGTCCACGGCGTTGAGCAGCAGTGTGTGCACCGGGCGGCGGCGGGATAACGAGACGAGGTGGAGCTGTTCGACATCGGCGGTGACAGCGAGGTCCGTCACCGGCACCAAGTGGGTGTCCCGGCCCATGTATTCGCCCAGTGAGATCACCAGATCCGTCGTCTGCGGGGCGCGTGCGACGTTCTCCGCATGCACAGATAGAGGCACCGCACTGATCTGGGCCGTAAGTGCGCCGCGGTGCACCCCCGGAAGCCGGGCGTACACATCGGTCATGCGACGTCGGTCGGCATCGGGCAGCAGGTTGAGAAAGCGGCCGGTGGTGGCCCCGGCTGATCGCGCCACACCGACGACATGCAACGTGAACTCGCCCCTCTGGAGGGCGACGACGTCACCGGCTTCGATGCGTACGGTCATCTCGGTGCTGGGTTGGACAGGGTGGCCGCGTTCGGTGGTGGCTAGGTCCTCCAGCCCAGTGTCTTCGAGCACGACCTCAGTGCGGCCTTGGACGGCGGCGGCGTGGGCGAGCTTGATGAGGCGGCCGTCCCGATCGGGCAAAGGGGACAGGGTCGGCGCAGCGGTGGCGCCGAGGTAACCGGGCGGGTATCCCAACGCGTCAATGGCGTCCAGGACGGGGACAATCGCCCGCGGACCGTACCGGTCGAGGAATCGGGCGTGCCATTCGGACCAGCCGGTCAGCGCACCGCGGGGCGCGAGTCGGGTGAGTGCCTTCGCCGCCTTTGCTGCTTCGTCGGCCACCGCGTCCGGGATGGTCAGGTCCCAGTCCAGGCGAAGGTCGATCACGGAACGGCGAGTTTCATCAAGCTCGCCGTTCTCGGCAGCGGACAGGTGAAGTGCGTGGGCGCTAAGGCCGGCGAGCGGGTCTGGCGTCGTCATCGCGGGACGCAGACTGGTGAGCAGGATCCGTTGCTCGACCAGGCCCGCGAGGAGCTCGTCTATCGCTGTGGTTGGGGTGCCAGGGAAGTCAGCGGCGAGCTTCGCCACGAGGTCACTCCACAGGGTCGGCGTCCGCGCGCCGTCCAGGGCCTTGCGTACCGGCCCGGTCCTGCGTACCCGTACGTGCTCGGGGCCGGCATCGTGCTCCACACTGGGCCGGTAGTCGATCACCACTTGGGCGTCGCGTTCGACGGCAAGGGTGGAGGTGCGCAGCATCAAATGCGGTTGCAGCGCGGGGTGTTGCTCGAAGCGAGCAATGAGGTTCTTGCTGTGCGCGGCGTCTGCTCTGGCAGCCGTGTGGTGCGCGGAGCCTAGACCTAACGCGGGAGCGGCACCGATGCGCGCAGCCGCGACGCCGGCAAACAGCCCGAACGGCGTGGCGCGCGTGCGGGCACGCAGCAGGTAGCGCAGGACGGCGAGCACCGTGCGCCGCACGATGGCGTCTGGAAGCGGCTTGTCGGCGCAGACTTGTTCGACGCGGCTTGCGAGGTCCGGACTGGCAGCCGTGACAGCGGCGGCGAACTCGCCGCCCTGCCAAGTCTGTTGGAGCCAACATCGCCACGACGCCGGTTTCGCGGTCGTACTGACGAGGTCCGGCCAGACGACCTCCTGGTCGGGGTGTCCGGCAGCGGCCCGGATCAGCGCTGCATCGGCGTAGCGGTACATGTGCCCTCCTCTGGCCGCGTGGTGTCCGGCCGCGCCCGTGGCAGGGCACGGCCGGACACCACGATGAGTGCGCTCGGTGCGGTTACGGGCAGCTCACGCACGCCGTGGCGCACGTCGAGTTGCAGCCGTCGTTCGTCAGGCGGATGAGCTGGTCTGCGGCGGGGCCGCCCTCGACGATCGTGACGTCGAGCTTCCAGGCCGCCTCGTCGCCAGACGACTCGTCGTCCAGCTGCTCCGGCGTCTGCGGATGCTCCATCTGTACGGTCATGCATGCCTCCTTGAAGAGTGATGGGTGGTGCATGGTCCCGAGGGCATAGGGCCTCGGTGTCTCTCAGGCCCAGGTCGCTGTGAGGATGCCGTGACGGCGCAGCACGGCGTTCTCCGGCAGAGGAGCGGGAGCTGGACCCGGCAGGTAGCGGAAGGTCGCGGCTCCCCGACGGCGGTGGTTGTGCGCCCAGCGGCGGAGCAGGTCCGCGTACTCGTCAGCGAGCGCCTCGGCCTGCGGTCCGTGAGCGATCACGCCACTTTCGTAGCCGCCGATCTCGGCGTTCTCACGGCGGATGCGGTAGGCGAAGCTGTCCCTCCTCACCAGCGCGGGCACGCCCTTGAGTGCGGACGCGTCGACGAGCCCGCTGTCGACGGCAGCCGGGGCCGCGTGGAGACGAGCCGGGCTGCGCAAGTTGAGTGTGAGGAACAGCTCGAGCTCGTCGGGCAGGTCGTACGCGGCCCCAGACCAGTGCGCCACTCGGGATGTGTCCAGGGCAGCGTTGAGCGCTGGGGCCTCCAGTGGCACCCGGACGTCATCGGTCTGCAGGGCGATGCCCTTACGCAGCATCACCTTGCGTTCCTCGGCGGCGCCCGCGCCTTGCATCGGCACGAAGTGAGCCAAGTTGTAGGAACGGCTGACCAACTCGTCTCCGTCACGGTCAAAGGCGATTGAGCGGGTCGCCCCGCACACCGTCAAAGGGACGACGAGCCGCCCCTTCTCCGTGAGTTCGTCAATCCAGGCCGGGGGCACGTCCCATGCTGCGGCGGTGACAATGATGCGGTCGTACGGGGTGCCGTTGGGCACGCCGTGCTCAGCGTCAGCGAGGACCGTCTTGACCTGGGTGTAGCCAGCGGAGTCGAGGCACTGGCGGGCCTGGTCGATGACGTCGCGATCTCTGTCAACAGTGGTGACCTCGCCTGTGTCTCCGACCATTTGCTGTAGGTAGGCCGCGAAGACTCCACCGGAACCGACCTCAAGCACGTGCATGCCGGGCTGGACATCGGCCTGTTCCAACATGACGGCTTGGATGTGAGCTGCGGACATGACGCTGGTGTCCATGCCGTGCTCGTCCTTCTTCACCGGCACGGTGCGGTGAAGGTCGTACACGAGCTCCAGAGGTGCCTCCGGCGCGAATCGGTGACGAGGCACTGCGGCGAAAGCAGCGGCAACGGGCTCGGACTTGATTCCGTCTTGCTCACGGAGCGCATGGAGCATGTCTGCGCGCAGCCGGTCCGGATCGCGAACACTTGAGGGGTCAATTGAGGTCACTTTATGGCCTATTCCTAGCGAGGAGGTTGTCGTAGAGGAAGCCGGAACGCATCAGCGGCGATGCCGCTAACCCGGTCCGCGCTTTGTGCGTGCGGCTGTGCGCCGTTGAGTCGGAGCTGGGGTATCTGTCGATCCATGTGTCCTGTGTTCCTGAGTTGGGATTCGCCGGGTGACAGGGTGAGTTCGGGCCACCGGAGAGTGGCGTGTTGGGCCAGTGCGACCGTCGCCGACACCTGCGTCAGACAGTGCTGGGGTGTATCGCAAGCTGGACGGTGCTTCGGATCAGTGAGTCGATTCCGGGCATGGCCTGGGGGGGATGCTGCATCAGGCACGCGTACGAGCCGTCCGCCGTGGTGTCGCGCCGCACGGGCTCCCAGCCCCAGCGAACCAACCGGTCTCGCAGCCGCGCGTGCGGCACAGTGCACCGCACCCATTCACAGTCGCTGCCGAGGCTCGCGGCGTGATTCAGGGTCCAGCAGGCCATCAACCATGCCGACTGCCTGCAGGAGGCATTCGTCCTGGTAAGTACAAAGTCCACCGTCACCGTCGGCTCAGCCCGCTCGGCATCGGTCCACGCCATGGATCCGGATACCCCTGAACGAACAGCCATCCAGCCCATGACTGCCTCCTCATCCGCGAGGACAAGGAGCGTGAGGTCCGTGGGATTGAAAAGGCGCATTCGGGCGGTGCCCTCGAGGCTGAGGCGTGGCGTAAGGCCACGTGCCGACAAGAACAGCTCTCGCTCACTGGCGATGGCGAGCAAGGACTCGCGATCAGCGACCTCAGCTGGTCGTAAGTCAAACAACGTGAATCTCCAAGTGATTGAAATGCAGGGACGGAAGGGCCACACGAAATGGTCGACACAGAGATGGGCCGAGCAGCAGCGGTGGCATCGCTCATCGCGGCACCGTGCCGAATGACGAGTGGCGTGCCAGAAGCTGGCTTGAAACAAGGTCGTCTCGCGGGCCTGCTCCGGTGCCATGCGCCGTGGAGAAGCCCGGCAGGAGGGAGAACCGGGGTTCGCCCAGTGCACGCCAGCACAAGCGTTCTCCGGTGAAGGCTCTCCGCCCGTGCAGCCATCGCGCGTTGTCGACGAGATAGCCCTGGCCTTCAGCGAGGGCCAGCTTCCACTGGGAGTTGACGAGTGCCTGGTGGAGCTGCGGCAAGTGAGGTGAGATGACGGGGCTGAAGCGGGCACGGCCCTCATCCATGCGCAACCGCATGGAGACTCGGTGACCAGGGTGCGGGGTGAAGATCTGGGTGGTGTGGCCGTCCCCGGCCCCGAAGTAGGCGGTGTTCGGCTGGGAGAGGGCCGTGCAGGCGTCGGGTGCGCCAGCCAGGAGGTCGGCGTGTACGGCCCGGCCGTCGTAGAGGAGGCTCTCGCCACCAGTGGCGGCTGGCCGTGCGTTCACGAACATCATCAGGCGTGGTGGGTGCGGGGTGCTGGAGCGGTCGGTGTGCGGTGCGAGTTCGCCGGAACTGAAGCCGGCGAAGCCCGCACCGAGCGCCTCCCGCCTGCTGGCGCACACTGTGGTGAGGCCGTCCGTGTCGCTGTCCCGGTGCCAGGTGATGGTCATGAACTGCCGGACGAAGTCGAGCATCACAGCCCGGGATGTGATCCCTTCCACGGTCACGAGCCCGGTGTCCCGCAGCTGAAGCACAATCTTGTCGACCGCGCCCGGGGACGCGATGTCGACCAAGTGGTGCGTGAACAACTCGCGGGTCTGGGGCGGGACAGCTGACATCGCGTGACTCCTTGGTCGCATGGCGGTGCTCTCAGCGTCGGCAAGTGGAACCCGCGGCGTAAAGCGACTGTTTGTCGACTCGGACAAAACCCTCGTAGCCGCAGGGTGTTGAGGGATGCGTGCTACGTTCCGAAGACCCCAGCCGCACACCGAACGAGGACCGCGATGACATACACGCCTCCGCTCTGGCCCGTGTCGGTCAAGGGTGTTGCCCTCGACGCCAGAGACCGCGTGCTGCTGCTCAAGAACGAACGGTCCGAGTGGGAGCTGCCCGGAGGCAGGCTGGAGATCGGCAATGCCTCCACTGACCAAGTACCGGACCCGAGTTGCGAGTCTGCGCTTGAGCGGGAGATCAACGAGGAGACGGGCTGGCGGGTGAAGTCGGGACCGCTCCTTGACACCTGGATCTATCAGCCGATTCCCGACCGCCGTGTCTTGATCGTCACGTACGGATGCCAAGTCCTGACCCCGGACGCCACCCCCGTGCTGAGCAACGAGCACAAGCAGCTCGGCCTCTTCGACGCCGCCGAGGTCCCCACGCTGAACATGCCGGACGGTTACAAGCAGTCCATCGCCACCTGGTACGCCCAACTCGCCACGGGCCGGAACCACTCCTAGGGGGAGTGACCTGCCATGGCCGAGCCCCAGCCTCGGCACCTTCCAGCTCTGCGCCCCACCTCCCAGCACGCCCAGTGGCGCTGGGCCACACCCCAGGGCGAAGCCACGCTCGCCGGCGGTGACCTTGGAGCGATCCTCCTCTTCCACCGTGAGGTTCACGGGCTGACCCAGACTGAGCTGGGAGACATCCTCGGGTACGACAAGACCTACATCTCCGCGCTGGAACTCGGCCGCCGCACTCTCAAGGACGTCGACTCGCGCCGCCGAGTCGCAGGGCTGCTGGCCCTGCCACCCCACGTCCTGGGCGTCACTGACCCGGGCGTGACTGACCATCGCGCCATGCTCCAGTTCGGCGAAGGCGTCGTCCGGCTCGCCGAGGTAGCCCGCCAGTCCGGGCACGCTTCCGACGCCGTCGCCGAGCTCTGGCCCCTCGTCGCCCGCCTGGAGGCCCGCCTTGAGGACGGACACGCCGAGCGCGAGGTCCTCTACCTCCTCGCGCGCGCCCGAGTCGGTCTCGGCGTCGCCCTCGGCAACGTCCTGCCCGAGGAGAGGCTCAGTACCGCCGCTCATTGGACCGCCAAGGGGCTCGCCATCGCCAGGCACTTCGACGACCCAGCCTTCGCCTCGTACGTCCTGCGTATGCACGGCAACGAGCTGCGCAAGGCTCAGCTCAGTGGCTCCGCCGTCGACCGCCTGCGCCATGCCGCCGCCTTGGCCCCCGACGACGACACCCTCGCCGCCGTCCTGCCCCTGCTCGCTCGCGCCGCCGGACAGCTCGGCGACGGCGATCTGTTCGACTCCGTGTTGCGTGACACCGACCGACTCCTCGACACGGTCGAGCACACCTCGCTCGCCAACCCGTACGCCCTGCACGAGATTCACCTTCGGGGTCTGCTGGCCACCGGCCGACCTCAGCACGCGGTGCGGCTCGCCGAGTCCGGTCCGGCGCCCACCACGTCCGTCGCCCCGCAATGGCGCGTCATCGAGTCGGTGACCGCTGCCCGCGTTCGGATGATTGCCGGGGACCAGGGCGGCGCGGCAGAGTCGCTGCGGTTGGCGGTCCGCGAAGCGCTCATCCAGCGGTTGCCCCACCAACTCCAGCGCGTGATCCGGATCGCCGGAGACCGGCTCGGCGCGGAACGGCACGCGGCGGAGCAGGCCCTTGCCGTCCTGCGACAGCAGATGGCGGCCTGACACCGTCCCTGTCGAACGCAACACGGCTGCGTTGTTCACACCGCCCCCAGGGTTCCCGGACGGAACTCGGCCCAGACGTCCTTGCCCTCGCCGGTCGGCGTCGCGCCCCACGCGTCAGCGATGGCGCTCAGCAGTAACAGCCCGCGGCCGCCCTCCACGAGCGATTCCGGCTCACGGACGACGGGGAGTTCCGCGCTGTCGTCACTGACAACGACACGCACCCCAAGGGAAGAGTTCTGCAGGAGGAGCACGCAGTCGTCGGACTCGGCGTGCTCGCGAACATTGGTGATCATCTCTGACAGGCAGAGGCTGACCGCGTCGGTCAATTCATCCAGGCCCCAGAGGCGCAAGTGAGCGGCGACGATCCGGCGGGCCTGGCCGACGGCCTCCGGGTGAGCGGTCAGCCGCTGTTGGTACTCATGCGTACCCGTCCTTGCGACGGCAGCCATGGCTCCTCCAGCGCGCCGAGAGCGAAATCCATCAGAGACCCAATGCCACGTCGGCTCGGCGTCGAGCACGGAGTGGCGAAGGGGGACCAAGATTGCCGCCGAGACGGACACACCGCCATGTCACGGCGCATATCACCTCATGCGGACAGGGGTGACACCTGCATCATCGGCATGTCATCTGCATGCCACTTCTCCTAACGCCTCTACTAGCAGCCGACGTTGGGCGATAGTCGAGTACAGGAACCTGCGCCGCCACACCGTGAGCGGGGACGGCACATAACGAAAGGAAGCAACGGCCATGGACGCGCGGACGCTGCTTCAGGTGCTGGTACGCGAACGAGGCTGGACCTACGAGAGGTTCAGGCGGGCCTACGAGCAGACGGCTCGCATTCTCGCCTCCGAGACCGACAAGTCCCCTTTCCCTTCCACCGCGACAGTGGAAGAGCAGACCTTCCGTCGATGGACGGCGGGGCGAGTGAGAGGACTCCCGAACCAGCCGGCGCCAGAGGTACTGGAGCGCATGTTCGGCTACAGCGCCCCCCAACTCTTACGCACCCCAGCCGAGCTCCCTCCGCGACCGGGCCCTCACCTGCCTGCGCTCGACGAAAGTGAACTGGCCATGACTGCTAGGGACGCTGCCGCGCACGCCGGCGATGCCGCCTCTCTCAACGTCCCCGATCTGACCCTCGACCAACTGGACGACGACATCCTGTCTCTCGCCCGCGGCTACAGCAGCACGTCGCCAGTTGAGGTGTACCGGCGGGCGAAGGAACTCCTGAACATCGCACAGTCCTTGCTGGAGAGAACGCAAGTCCCGCGACAACGCACCCGCGCGTACCTCGCCGCAGGTCAGTCATCCGCTCTCCTCTCCGCGATCTCGTTCGACCTGGGGTCCCTGCCCTCCGCCGTAACGTTGTCGCGGACAGCCGCGCTCTACGGAAAGGTCATCGAGCACGGACCGTTGCAGGCATACTCACACGGGGCGCTCGCGTTCCTGGCGTTCTGGGGCGGACGCCCGTCCGAGGCCGTCCGGCTCGTGCACATGGCCCAGCAGTTCGGAGGGCTCGGAGACACCGCGCTCACACGGCTGTACGTCATCGAGGGCCGCGCGTATGGGCATCTCGGCAACAGCCATGAAGCCGAGCACGCCGTGCGTCGTGCCCTCGAACAGGACGGAGGCGGACGCGATGAGCTCCACGACGACATCGGGGGTGAGTTCGGCTTCTCCGCCGATCGCGTCGCCATGAGCAACGCGACGACCTATCTCCTGCTACGCGATGCCCAGGGCGCCGAGGCGGCAGCGAGTGGAGCCCTCCATCTTCTCAACTCCAGGCCGGAGGACGACCGGCCAATGCTCATCTCGACCCAGGCCGCGGTAGATCTGGCCCGGGCCCGGCTACTCCGACGAGAGCTCGATGGCGCCATGGAGGCGTTGGAACCTGTCTTTTCCGTGCCGACCGAATGGCGCGGAGCCGGAACCTTGGAGCGTTTGGCCGCAGTCCGCACCGAGCTCTGCCATCCCGACTTCCAGAGCGCAGCGCAAGCGGGCGCACTCGGCGACCGGATCGAGGAGTTCAGTACGGCAGCCACCGCGCACAAGTTGGGCCCGAGTGCACCACTCGCGATCGAGAGCTGACCGTCAACTGGTCAGCTTGGCCAAGATCTCCGCTTCCTTCTCCCCCGAGATGCCGTGCTCAGCCCAACGGGGATGATCGACCGGCATGCCCCCGCCCCTCAGCCACTCCCACGTATCGGCGACGGTTTCGGCGAGCGGCCGACATCGCAGCCCCGCCTCCTGAGCCTTGGCGGAGTCGATGTTCCACACACCGGCATGCGTTCGCCACAGCGGGAGCTCGGTCCACTGCCGTACACCGTGCTCGACCAACAGGTCGTCGGGCGCCCAGACGAGATGCCCCGCTCTGCCGGTGACGTCCAGGCAGGCGTTGAGGAAGCCGCCCATCGTCTCGTGGCCGATGGGGGCGGTCACGTTGTACGCCCCTCCAACCTCGGCGGCGGCCTGGTTCAGGGCGAAGTCGGCTACGTCTCGGACGTCCACCGGCTGGATCCCCTTGTCCGGGGAGCCCGGCGCGAGAACCGCCCCACCCCGCTCAGTCCGGCGCAGCCACCACGGCAGACGGCCCACGTACTCCCCCGGCCCCAGGATCACGCCGGGGCGGAGAATCGTGACGCGCTCATCGCCGAAGGTTTCCAACGACGCCCGCTCGGCACCCGCCTTCTGGCGCCCGTAGTACCAGTCCGGGCCGTCCCAACCTTCGGGTAGACGGCCGTAGTTGACATCTGCATCGGCGGGGCCGTCCAAGACTTCCGAGGATTCCGTAAGCGGCTCGTCCGGCCAGCCCCGGTAGGCGTTCACTGTCGAGATGTACACGTACCTGGTGACGACCGGCTCTAGTGCCTTGGCACCGGCCAGTACGTCACGGGATGCAAGCTCAGATGCGGAGGTATCGATCACGGCATCCCACGGGCCGTGGAGGGCGAGCTTGGAAAGGTCGTCGGCGACCGTGCGGTCGCCGTGGACCTCTCGTGTTCCTTGAGGGGCAGCCCCGGACCTTCCCCTGTTGAAAGCGGAAACCTCCCACCCTCGTTCCAGTGCTGCCTGCACGACAGCTCGACCCAAGAACCACGTTCCGCCCAGCACAAGAATCTTCATGCCCGCGATCCTGCCCGCCGTTCGCCCGAACGCGCCATGCCACATCTGTCATCTGGGAACGATCTGTGGTTCGCCCCAATCAAGACGTGAAGTTCTCCCCGCCGACGCGGGGTGTTCCGTCGAGGCTCTCGCATGCCTTGCCGGAGGAGCCGTTTGTCCCGCAGTCCCCGTCTTCCCTCGCCACCGGGTGAGATTGCTCCGGGTGACGAGAGTGTCGAGACGGTAGGGACCCAGCACCCATATCTGCTCGACCAGAGCTCTTCGAAAGTGGTTCGACGTGTGGTCCGGTGCCACCGTTCTCAGCCCGACTTCCGGGCCTATCTACCACTCCATTCACGGCACAGCCAAATCGCACATCGGACACACACTGGCCTCCCACGCCCACCTGGAGGTCCCATGCCCCCGCAGTTCATGGATGCCAAGCAGACCGCCGAATACCTCAACATGTCCATCACGTGGGTCTATCGCGACGCGCCTCGACTGGGCCTGGCCGCCTACAAGTTCGGTACCGGACGGAACGCAAAGTTGCAGTTCAAGGTCTCCGACGTGGACGCGTGGGCTCGACAGCAACGCCTTGGCTGACACGGAGGCCCGGAACAAGGGCCTGGTTCTTGCCTGAACGCTCTCGCCCCATCGGGCGTCGCTGCACAAGAACCAGGCCCCTTTCGTTCCCCGAGCCGTTCTCAGGCAGCGAGGTCGTGAAGACCCTGATCGAGGAGCCTCGCCGCCCGCCCGATCGACGCCGGCATCAGATGCCGGTAGATCCGGAACGTCACCTCGATGCTCTTGTGCCCCATCCACTCGGCGACATCCGTGATGGGGATGTTGTGTGCCAGGCAGTTCGCCGCGAAGAAGTGCCGGTTCCCGTAGATCGTCATCCCCTTGGGGATGTCCACGTCCTTACCGGGCAGCTTCCGGTACCAGATGGCGTTGATCGTGCTGTGGTTCATGTGCTTGGCACGGGTCCCTTGGAGGACATAGCCGTCCGCGGTGGTCCCGTGCTTCTCGACGAAGCGCTCGATCTCTTCCCGGATGCTCCGCGGCAGCGGGACTTCGCGGAACTCCCCCGGCTTCCTGTGCTTGAGCTTCTCCAGCTTCTTCGTCCGGTAGTGGACCTGCTCCGTGACCCGGTAGACGTCGTCCGCCACGATGTTGTTCACGTTCAGGGCCAGCGCCTCTCCGTTGCGCAAGCCACAGCCGGCCATCATGTCCACGAACATCGAGAAGCCGTCGTGGTCGGCAGCCGCCTTGATCCCGACGATCTGTTTCTTGGTCGGTACGACGGCCCGATCTGCCTCGTACTGCGGCGCGTCGACGTCTTGCAGTGGATGCTCGCTGATCGCTCCCTTGCGGTGGGCGTCGAGCAGGAGCGTCTTGAGGAGGACGTACACCTTGAACTGGGTCGGGTCGGGCGTTCCGAGGCGGTCCATCGTCGTCAGGAAGTTCTCCACCACCATCGGGCTGAACGTCTCCACACGACGTGATCCGAGCTCCGGGATCAGGTGGTTGCGGGCGAGGTGCTCGTATTCGTACGCCGTGCCGTACGAGAGCCGTCGCTGTCGGCCCATGTAGTCGCCGACGAAGTCCTCGAACCGCATCTGCCCGTAGCGGCGTATGAGCTCGGCCTTGGACGCAGGGGTGTTGGACTTCCGTGCGTACAGCTCGACGAGCCGCTCCTTGGCGGCGTCCTGCGTGCGGAAGCCGGTCTCCTCCCGCTGCTTGCCGCTCGCGTCGCGGTACCGGATGAAATAGGGATGCGGGCAGCGGGTGGGCTGGCTGCACTGGCACGTCTTGGCGAACGTGCCCATGCCGCGGGCGAGCTGCTTGGGTATGGAAGGCAATGTACTGACCTCGGGCTCGTGCTGACTTTTTGCTGACTCAGCGCCCGTGATTGTGGTTCCGATCTTCGGCCGCACCAAACGACAGCATCGGCCGACCGCGGCGGTGCGGCTTGGTTGACGGGTATATGAAAACTCCGTCAACCCTCGCGTGAGCAGGGCATCTCCTGGGGAAAGGTCAGGATCATGACACAGATGATCACGACCTCCACACGTCCTGCTCACCCGATACGCCAACTCCTCGCCGCCTCGGTCGGCAACGCCGTCGAGTGGTACGACTGGTACGCGTACACCTTCCTGGCGACCTACATAGCCCGGGAGGTCTTCCCCAAGGGGTCCGGCAACTCGCTGGTGCCACTGCTCTCCACGTTCGCCGTCTTCGCGGTGGGCTTCTTCATGCGGCCCGTCGGCGGGCTCCTGATGGGCGCGGTCGCCGACCGGCGCGGGCGCAGGGCCGCCCTGACCGTCACCATCCTGCTGATGGGCGGCAGCAGCCTCCTCGTGGGGCTCACCCCGACGTATGCGGCCGCGGGCATCCTCGCGCCGGTCGTCCTCGTCCTCGCCCGGCTGCTCCAAGGGCTCTCCGTGGGCGGCGAGTTCGCGGCGTCCACGACCTTCCTGGTGGAGTCCGCGGGGCCCGGCCGGCGCGGGCTCTTCTCCAGCTTCCAGTACGTCTCCACCAGCGCGGGCCAGCTCGCCGCGTCGGGCCTCGCCGCGCTCCTGGTCGCCACCCTCGGCGACGGGCAGATGGACGGGTGGGGCTGGCGGCTGCCGTTCTTCGTCGGGGCGCTGCTCAGCCTCGTCGGTTTCTGGATCCGGCAGGGCGCGCACGAGACGCACCGGGCGCCCGAGGACGAGGCCGCGCGCCCGGGCCTGTTCGACGCGCTGCGCAAGCACCCCCGGCAGTCGCTGCTGATCTGCGGCATCACGGCGGGCGGCACCATCGCCTACTACACGTGGACGTCGTACCTGCCGACCTACGCCGAGCTGAACACGGACATCAGCAAGAGCCAGGCGCTGCTCGCGGGCACGATCTCACTCGGCTTCTTCGCGCTGCTCCAGCCCCTCGGCGGGCTGCTCTCCGACCGGTTCGGGCGGCGCCCGCTGCTGCTCTTCTTCGGTATCGGCTTCGCCGTGCTGAGCGTGCCGCTGCTCAAGTCTCTCACCGGTTCGTTCACTTCCCTGCTGCTCGTGCAGTGCGCGGGCATGGTGCTGCTCACCGGCTTCACCGCGATCTCGGCGGCGGTGAACGCGGAGGTGTTCCCTGCGCGGGTGCGGGCGGCCGGCATCGGCTTCCCGTACTCGCTGACGGTCGCGCTGTTCGGCGGCACGGCCCCGTACATGGGCACCCTGTTCAAGGAGATCGGCTCTCCCGGGCTCTTCCCCTGGTACGTGGCCGTGCTCTGCCTCGCGTCGTCGGTGGTCTACCTGCGGCTGCCGGAGACCGCGCACAAGGAGCTGGACTGAAGGGCCCGGCCGGGGCGGGCCCGGGTCAGGAGGTGAGCACGGAGACGACCCGTTGCGTCATGTCCTCGGCCGCGGCCACGGGCGTCGGGGTATAGGCAAGCACGAACCTCAGCCGCAGGTCGCGGGTGGCGAAGACGCGGGTGCGGTAGCCGAAGGTCTCGCCGGTCTTGCCCCACAGCGTTACGCCGTTCACCGTGGCCTTCTGTAGGCCCAGGCTGTAGCGGGCCGGGCCGCCGTCCAGCATGCGGACCGAGTCCGGTGGCAGGGTGAAGAGCTTCTCCGTCGCCCGCGGTGGCAGCAACACTCCTGTGAACAGGGCCTCTTGGAAGCGCGTGAGGTCGTCGACCGTCGAGACCAGTTCGCCCTCGCCCCAGGAGCTCGACTGGTCGTAGACGGTGACGTCGCTCAGCGATCCGTCGGTCATGCGCAGATAGCCGTGCACGTGGGAGCCGTGCAGCCGCGGGTCGGCGCCCGGTATCGACGTCCCCGCCAGACCCAGGGGGCGCAGGACGCGGGAGTCGATCGCGGCGCCGTAGCTCTGCCCCGTCAACTCCTCGACCAGCAGGGCGAGCAGCACGTAATGGATGCCTCGGTACTCCTGCCGGGTGCCGGGGCGGAACTTGAGCGGGTCATGCGTCACCGTGCGGACCAGCTCGCGCGGGGTCCAGCGGTCGGACCGGTGGCGCAGGACGGCCTCGGGCGTGCTCAGGTCCGGCAGGCCGCGGTGGTCGGGGAGCCCGCTGGTGTGGTCGAGCAGCTGTGCCACGGTGATGCGGGCGGAGGCGGCGGGCAGCAGACCGGGGAGGTACCGCCCGACGGGGGCGTCGAGGTCCACGCGGCGCTCCGCCCACAGCTGCAGGACGACGGTCGCCACGAACGCTTTGGTGACGCTGCCCGCGCGGAACCGGTCGCCGGGGCGCGGGCCACGCCCGCTCGCCGTGTCGGCCGCCCCCGCCGTCCCGTACCAGCGGTCGGTGTCACGGACCGCCCGGAGCTGGGCCGAGGTGGACTCCGGGTGCGCGAGGTCGCAGACGGCTGCCCGCAGGGCGCGGGTGTCCAGTGGGCGGCGGCCCGCGCCAACCGCCGTGTGCGGCACGGCACTTCCCGCTGCCGCCAGCGCCGCGCCGGCCAGCGATCCGCGCACGAGCGAACGCCGTGAAAGCCATGAAGAGGTCATGGATCCCATGCTCCTCAGCGATCACGACCCGCTCATCCGGGATGCCCCGGAGACGCACCCGGAGCCGACCCCGTACGCCCCTCAGGGTGTTCCCACTGTCACCGTCCTCAGGGGGTCCCCACCGCCACGATCGACCGCCCCGCCCACTCCGGCGCCGCCTCCACGCGCGCGGTGAGCCGCTCCCGTACGTCGTCCGGGAAGGGGGCGGAGCGGCCCGCCGTCTGGTCGACGTGGAGCGCGAGCAGCTCGGTGGTGGCCACCGGCGCGGCGTCCGGCGCGGGCTCGGTCGCCGCGTCCTCGACCACGTACATCTCGTGCGCGAAGCGGGCCTTCTTGGCGTCCGCGCCCAACAGCCGGGTGCGGACCGCGAGATGGGCGCCCTCGGGGACGTCGTTCAGGTACCGCACGTGCGCCTCGACCGTGTAGAGCGAGCAGCCGGTGGACTCGCGGTAGCCCGCGTGCAGGCCGGTCTCGATCATCATGGCGTCGGTGGCGTAGCCGAAGACGAGCACGTAGAACGCCTCGCTCATGTGGCCGTTGTAGTCGATCCACTCGGGGCGGACCTGCTGTCGGAGCAGCGGCAGGGGCTCAGCGGGCGCGGTCACTTCGTGCCTCCGTTCAGGCGTCCGGTGGCGCGCAGGACATCGATGACGCCCTGGTCGCGCTCGGCCACGAGGTCGGCGATGGTGCGGCCGTCCGCCGCCTCGTCGCAGCCCGCGACCACGGCGTCGTAGAGCTGCTTGTCGAGTTCGGGGGCCTGAAGGCGCGTCCACGGGGACTTCAGGGACGGGCCGAAGTGGTCGAGCATGTGCGCCATGCCGCCCTCGCCGCCCGCGAGCGCGAAGGTGAGCATGGGGCCCATGAACGCCCAGCGCAGCCCCGGCCCCTCGGTGATGGAGTCGTCGATCTCCTTCACGGTGGCCTCGCCGTTGGCGACCATGTGCAGGGCCTCCCGCCACAGGGCCTCCTGGAGGCGGTTGGCGATGAAGCCGGGGACCTCGCGGTCCATGGTGATGACGGACTTGCCCGCCACCTCGTAGAAGCGCGACGCCCAGGCCACGGCCGCCTGGTCGGTGCGCTCGCCGCCGACGACCTCCACGAGCGGGATGAGGTAGGGCGGGTTGAAGGGGTGCCCGACGACGAGGCGCCCGGGGTCGGCCGCCTCGGTCTGCATGTCGGTCATCGGGTAGCCGGAGGTGGAGGAGGCGATGACGGTCCCGGCGGGCGCGGCGGCCGCCAGCTGCGCGAGCAGGTCGCGCTTGAGGTCCAGCTTCTCGGGGGCGCTCTCCTGCACGAACTGGGCGTCGGCGACGGCCTCTTCGAGGGTCGGGGCGACGGTGAGCCGGTCGCGGGAGGCACCGTCGGCGAGGCCCAGCTGGGTGAGCGCGGGCCAGGCGGCGTCGACGAGGCGGCGCAGCTTCTGCTCGGCGTCGGGGACCGGGTCCCAGGCGGTGACGTCGTAGCCACGGGCCAGGAAGTGGGCGACCCAGCCGCCGCCGATGACTCCGGCGCCTATGCAGGCGACGCGGCGGACTTCTTCAGGGGTGGTGCTGGTCATGGTGCGGTCCTCCGCGGGGTTCAGGAACGGGGCTTGAGGCCGAGCTTCTGGCGGGCCTCGTCCGGCGTGGCGACGCGCGAGCCGAGGTTCTCGGTGATCTGCACGGCGCGCTCGACGAGTTGGGCGTTGCTGACCTTGTTGCCCTTGCCGAGGTAGAGGTTGTCCTCCAGGCCGACGCGGACCTGGCCGCCGAGCAGGATGGACTGGGCGACCCACGGCATCTGCATGCGGCCGAGAGCGAAGCTGGCCCACTGGGCGCCCTCGGGCAGCATGTTGACCATGGACTGCAGGACGCCGGGGTCGGCGGGCGCGCCCCACGGGATGCCCATGCACAGCTGGAAGACGGTAGGGCTGTCGAGCAGCCCTTCGGCGAGGAGCTGCTTGGCGAACCAGAGCTGCCCGGTGTCGAAGATCTCCAACTCGGGCCGCACGCCCAGCTCCTGGATGCGCTTGGCACCCTGGCGCAGCATGTCGGGCGTCGAGATGTAGAGGTTGTCGCCGAAGTTGAGGGAGCCGCAGTCGAGGGTGCAGATGTCGGGCAGCAGGTCCTCGACGTGCGGGAGCCGGTCGAGGCCGCCGACGAGGTCGGTGCCGGGCAGCTCGCCGAGGTCCTTCAGGGGCTGGACGGGGTCGATGACGAGGTCGCCGCCCATGCCCGCGGTGAGGTTGATGACGACGTCGGTGCCGGTCTCCTTGATCCGCTCGACGACCTCGCGGTAGAGCCTCGGGTCGCGCGAGGGGTCGCCGGTCTCGGGGTCGCGGACGTGGATGTGCACGACGGCGGCGCCCGCCTCGGCGGCCTCGACGGCGGAGCCGGCTATCTGCTCGGGCGTGACGGGCACGTGCGGGCTCTTGCGCACCGTGTCGCCCGCGCCGGTCAGGGCGCAGGTGATGATGACGTTCTCGTTCACAGGCATGCGGAACTCTCCCTCGGGGGTGGGGTGTCGGGTGTGTGCTCGGGGTTCGCGGCCGGGTGTGCCGGTCGTTCTCGTACGGGGGTCAGCGCGCCGTCAGGGTCGCGTCGACGTACTGGATGAGGGCCTCGTGCATGTCGTCGGGGCGGGTGCCGGGGGCTTCGGGGCCGCCGGCGAGCACCTGGGCGGCGAGGCCGTCGATGAGCGCGGTGAGGCGCAGCGCCGCGGCCTGCGGGTCGACGCACCGGAAGGCGCCGTCGGCGACGCCGCGCCGGATGACGTCGGCGACCGTGGTGCGCCACTGGCGGTAGTAGTCGGCGTGCAGGCGCCCGACGGCGGTGGAGCGGGCGGCCTCCGCCCACAGGTCGAGCCAGACGCTCCACTGCGCCCGCTGCTGCTCGGTGCGCGGGATCTGCAGCTCGATCAACTGCCGCAGTTCGTCGGCCACATCGGCGGCCTCGGCGATCCGTACGGCTCTGCGGGCGGTGTCCTCGTCCATGCACCAGCGCACGGCGGCCTCCAGGAGGTCGTCGCGGCCGGGGAAGTGGTAGTGGATGGCGGCGGTGCTGGTGGCGCAGGCGGCGGCGATGTCCTGGACGCGCACGGCGTGGAAGCCGCGCTCGGCGATGAGCCGGACGGTCTCGCGCACGATCTGCAGAGCGCGCCCGCCCTCGGGAGCGGCGCCCCCTGGGGCCCGCGCGCCCTTGCGTACCGCGGCCGACTCCGGCCCTGCACTTGCCCCCGTCCCAGCCCCGGTCCCGGCCCCCGGGGCGCTCCCCACGCCGAGCAGCCAGCCCGCGTCCACGCCGCCCTCGCCGGCGATGCGGGCGAGCTCGGCCGCGGTGAAGCGCCTGCTGCCGCCGAGGGAGCGCGAGAGCTTCGACGGATCCATGACGATCCGCCGCGCGAACTCGCGCTGGCTCACACCGGCGGCGGCGATGACCTCGCGGACGCGGACCGGGACCTCGGAGTCGTGCTGCATGGTCGGCCACGCTAGCCGGGCATTGCGCTGAACGCAATGCGAGGTCCACACTCCCCTTTTGCAGCAACAGATTGTGCTGCTGACTGGCGCATCAGTCAGTAGCTCATCAACGGGTACGTGCAGGCGCCCCGTACCCTGGCCGCGTGACCAGGCACCAGGCCGTCGGCGTGCGCGTCGACGCGATGATCGAAGACCTCAGGACGCTCGTCGAGATCGAGTCGCCCTCGCGCGACCTCGGCGCCCTCGCCGCCTCCGCGAAGGCCGTGGCCAAAGTCGTCGAGAGCCGTCTCGGCGGGCGGGCGACGCTGGTGGAGAGTCCGGGCGGGACACAGGTGCGCTGGTCGGGCGGCGGGGAGCCGAAGGTGCTGATCCTCGGCCACCACGACACGGTCTTTCCGCTCGGCACCCTGGAGCGTCGGCCGTTCACGGTCGCGGACGGCAAGGTGACCGGGCCCGGCGTCTTCGACATGCTGGGCGGCCTCGTGCAGGCGGTGCACGGGCTCGCCGCGCTCGACGACCTGTCGGGTGTGGAGATCCTGGTGACCGCCGACGAGGAGGTCGGCTCCCGTGCCTCCCGCGCGCTCATCGAGGAGCGGGCCCGCGCGTGCGGCGCGGTGCTTGTCTTCGAGGGGGCCGCCGACGGGGGCGGCCTGAAGACCGGGCGCAAGGGGTGCGGGACCTTCGAGGTGACCGTGACGGGGCGGGCCTCGCACGCCGGGCTCGAACCCGAGGCCGGGGTCAACGCCCTGGTCGAGGCGGCCCGTCAGGTCCTGGACATCGCGGCGCTCGGGCGCCCGGAGATCGGCACGACCGTCACCCCGACCGTCGCGTCCGCGGGGACCCTCGACAACGTGGTGCCCGCGGCGGCGGTCATCGTCGTCGACGTGCGTGTGGAGTCGGCCGCCGAGAAGGACCGGATCGAGGCCGCGTTCGCCGCGCTCACCCCGCACCTGGACGGCGCCCGGATCTCGGTCGAGGGGTCCGTGGGGCGGCCGCCCATGCCCGAGTCCGCGTCGGCCGGGCTCTTCGCGCTGGCCCGGCGGCTGCTGCCGGGCATCGAGGGCGTGGCCGTCGGCGGCGGCAGCGACGGCAACTTCACCGCCGCGCTCGGCGTGCCCACGCTCGACGGGCTCGGCGCGGTCGGGGGCGGCGCCCACGCCGACCACGAGTACCTGGTGGTCGACGCGATGACCGAGCGGGCGGACCTGGTCACGGGTCTTGTTCGAGCGATCCAGAACGAAGATCACGCAATGGTGTGACAAGCGGGCGCCCGCGGTATCGACGGGTTGCGCGCGGGACATGCTCGGGGCTGCCCGTTCGCCACCACGCCCCGCGAGGAGAGACCGCGACATGTCGCAGCCCTTCGAACTGCCCGACTTCTACCTGGTGCACCCCGCCCGCCTCAACCCCCATGTGGAAGAGGCCCGGCAGCACTCCACGAAGTGGGCGCGCGACATGGGGATGCTGGAGGGGTCGGGCGTCTGGGAGGAGCGCGACCTGGACGCGCACGACTACGCCCTGCTGTGCGCGTACACCCACCCCGACTGCGACGGTCCCGCGCTCTCGCTGGTCACCGACTGGTACGTGTGGGTCTTCTTCTTCGACGACCACTTCCTCGAACTGTTCAAGCGCAGCCAGGACCGCGCGGGCGGCAAGGCGTACCTGGACCGGCTGCCCGCGTTCATGCCGATGGACCCGGGCACGCCCGTGCCGGAGCCGGAGAACCCGGTCGAGGCGGGCCTCGCCGACCTCTGGGCGCGCACGGTCCCGCACATGTCCCCCGCCTGGCGGGCCCGGTTCGCCCGCAGCACGGAGAACCTCCTCAACGAGTCGCTGTGGGAGCTCTCGAACATCAACGCGCACCGCGTGGCCAACCCGGTCGAGTACATCGAGATGCGCCGCAAGGTCGGCGGCGCCCCCTGGTCGGCGGGGCTGGTGGAGTACGCGACGGGCGCCGAAGTCCCGGCGTCCGTGGCCGGATCGAGGCCCCTGCGCGTCCTCAAGGACACGTTTTCGGACGCGGTGCACCTGCGCAACGACCTGTTCTCGTACCAGCGCGAGATCGAGGAGGAGGGCGAGCTCAGCAACGGCGTGCTCGTCCTGGAGACCTTCCTCGGCTGCACCACGCAGGAGGCCGCCGACACCGTCAACGACATCCTGACCTCGCGCATGCACCAGTTCGAGAACACGGTGCTCACCGAACTGCCGCCGCTCTGCGCGGAGAAGGGCCTTGCGCCGCACGAGTGCGCGGACGTCCTCACGTACGCGAAGGGGCTGCAGGACTGGCAGTCGGGCGGGCACGAGTGGCATCTGCGCTCCAGCCGGTACATGAACGGCGGTGGCGCGGCGGCGGGTTCGGGGCTGCCCGCGCTCACCGGTCCGGGCACGTCCGCCGCCGACGTACGGGCGCTGCTCGCCACGGTCGGCGCCGAGCGGCTGCGCGCCCACACGCACACGCCCTTCCAGCGCGTGGGCCCCTCGCAACTCCCGGCCTTCGACATGCCGTTCACGACCAGGCTCAGCCCGCACCTGGACGCCGCCCGCCCCCGCTGCGTCGCGTGGGCCGACGCGATGGGCATGCTCCGCCCCCAGCCGGGCGTGCCCGCGTCGGGCGTCTGGGACGCGCACAGGCTCGCCGGGTACGACTTCCCGCTGTGCGCCGCGGGCCTGCACCCCGAGGCCGACCCGGCGGCGCTCGACCTGGGCTCGCAGTGGCTCACCTGGGGGACGTACGGGGACGACTACTACCCGGTGGTCTTCGGCAGGACCCGCGACCTGGCGGGGGCGAGGCAGTGCAACGAACGGCTGCTGCTGTTCATGCCGTTGGAGGCGTCCGGCGGCGAGTCCGGCGTCGGGGCCGCCACGCCGCTCAACGCCCTGGAGCGGGGCCTCGCCGACCTGTGGGCGCGCACCACGGCCACCATGGACTTGGCGGCGCGCCGCGCCTTCCGGGAGTCCGTGGAGGTGATGCTCGACAGCTGGCTGTGGGAGCTGGACAACCAGGCGCAGCACCGGATCCCGGACCCCGTCGACTACATCGAGATGCGCCGCAGCACCTTCGGCTCCGACCTCACACTGAGCCTCGCCCGCCTCGGCCACCCGGTCGGGATCCCGCCGGAGGTGTACGGCAGCGGCCCGGTCCGGAACCTGGAGAACGCGGCGATCGACTACGCGGCGCTGTCCAACGACCTCTTCTCGTACCAGAAGGAGATCGAGTACGAGGGCGAGCTGCACAACGGCGTCCTGGTGGTGCAGAACTTCTTCGGCTGCGACTACCCGACGGCGGTCGGCGTCATCGACGACCTGATGCGCTCCCGGATGAGCCAGTTCCAGCACATCGCGGCCCATGAACTGCCGCAGCTGTACGAGGACTTCGGCCTGTCCGAGGAGCACCGCGCCGCCCTGGACGGCCATGTGCGGCAGCTGGGGAACTGGATGGCCGGGATCCTCACCTGGCACCGCAGCTGCCGCCGCTACCGCCCGGAGGACCTCGGCCACGGCCCGCTGCCGCTGCCGTCGGGCCCCGGCACGGAGGTGGTCCGCCCGGCGTGGCTGCGCCAGTGGGGCGACGCCTCGGAGCAGCTGTCCGTGTGAGGCCCGGTGAGGCGCCGCCCGGGTCTGCCGCTCACGCGCGGGTGTGCAGCGGCAGGCTCTTCACCCCCGTGAGGTGCTCGGCCTGCATGAAGGTGGGCGGCGTCGCCGGGTCCGTGCGCAGCACCGGGAAGCGGTCGAGGAGGATGTCCATGACGATCCGGCCCTCGAGTCGGCCCAGGGGCGCGCCCAGACAGAAGTGCACGCCGCGGCCGAAGCCGAGGTGGGCGTTGGGCGTCCGCGACGCGTCGAAGACGTCCGGGCGCTCGAACTGCCGCGGGTCGCGGTTGGCCGCCGACAGCCAGAGCATGATCATCTGCCCCGGCGGGATGCGCCGGCCCCCGACCTCCACCTCCTTGGTGGCGCCGCGCAGGGCGAGCGTGAAGGGGCTCAGGAAGCGCAGCGACTCCTCGATGACGCCGGGGAGCCGCGAGCGGTCCGCGCGCAGCAGGGCGTCCTGTTCGGGGTTCGCGTCCAGGCAGAGGACGGTGTTGCCGATGAGCATCGTGGTGGTGATGTGCCCGGCGACCAGGAGGACGTTGGCGAAGTTCACCACCTCGTTGTCGTTGAGGCGCTGCCCGTCGATCTCGGCCTCGACGAGCTTGCTCAGGAGGTCCTCGCGGGGGCTCCTGCGGCGCTCGACGACGTGCCCGCGCAGATAGTCGAGGAGCTTCATGGACTCTTCCATCTGCACTTCGAGGGCGCGCTCCTGCTCCTCGCCCCGCTCGTTCTTCAGGAGTTCGTCGGAGCTCTCCATGGCGCGCTCGACCCAGCCCCGGAAGAGGTCGCGGTCGGAGGCGGGCACGCCGAGCAGCTCGGCGATGACGATGACGGGCAGCGGGTAGGCGAGGTCGCCGACGAGCTCGATCCGGTCCTGACCCTGTACCTGGTCGAGGAGTTGGTGGGTGAGCTCGGTGATCCGCGGTTCGAGGGCGGCGATCATCTTCGGGGTGAAGGCGCTGCTGACCAGCTCGCGCAGCTTCTGGTGGCCCGGCGGGTCCATCTGCAGGACGTTGCCCTCCATCAGGGCCGGGTCGACCTCGACGGAGAGGAGCCCCGCCGTGTTGGACGAGAACGTCACCGGGTCCGCGAGGATCTCCTGCACCTCGTCGTAGCCGTAGACGTTCCACATCCGGGCCTGCTCGTCGAACTGGACGGGGTGCTCGGGCCGCCTGCCGTGCAGCCAGGTGTGGTGGGGGTGGATGGCCCACTGTTCGGCGAGGGAGGTCATCGGGCTTGCCCTTTCATGCGTGCGGTACACGAGGGGGCGAACGCCGTGCGGACGTGCGCACAGCGTTGCATGTGCGGGCACCGTACGAGAGAGGCATGCACGTGCGCACGCCTCGCAAGAAGGGAAAGTTGATTTCCGGACAGCCGAATCCCGGGGTCGCTCAAGGCGGCCCCGGGAACGGCCAGTTGGGGCGGATCCGGCCAGCCGGCGTCATGGCCGGATCCGCACGCTGGGGCGAGCCTCCTGCCCGCTGCGCCGATCCGCCTACGCGGTCGTGATCAGCGGCAGGTGTTTGGCGCCCGTCATGTGGTCGGCCTGCAGGAAGGACGGCGGCGTCGCGGGGTCCGTGCGCAGCACCGGGAAGCGGTCGAGGAGGATGTCCATGACGAGCCGCCCCTCCAGGCGGGCCAGCGGCGCCCCGAGGCAGAAGTGCACGCCGCGGCCGAAGCCGAGGTGCGGATTGGGCGCCCGCGTCGGGTCGAAGACGTCGGGGCGCTCGAAGCGGCGCGGGTCGCGGTTGGCCGCCGACATCCAGACCATGATCATCTTGCCGGGCGAGATCCGCTGCCCCGCGATCTCCACCTCCTCGGTGGCGCCGCGCAGGGCGAGCGTGAAGGGGCTCAGGAAGCGCAGCGACTCCTCGATGACGCCCGGCAGCCGCGAGCGGTCCGCGCGCACCAGCGCGTCCTGCTCCGGGTGGGCGTCGAGACAGAGCACCGTGTTGCCGATCAGCATCGTGGTGGTGATGTGCCCGGCGACCAGCAGGATGTAGGCGAAGTTCACGATCTCGTTGTCACTGAGCCGCTTGCCCTCGCCCCCGGCCTCGACCTGGACGAGCCGCGACAGCAGGTCCTCACGCGGGCTCTTGCGGCGCTCGGCGACGTGGCCGCGCAGATAGTCGAGGAGCTTGTTGGTCTTGTCCATCTGCTCCTCGTAGGCGCGGTCCTCCTCCTCGCCCCGCTCGGTCTTGATCATCTCGATGGAGTTCTCCATCGCCGCCTCGACCCAGCCCCGGAAGAGGTCGCGGTCGGAGGCGGGCACGCCGAGCAGTTCGGCGATGACGATGATGGGCAGCGGGTACGCGAGGGCGCTGACCAGCTCGATCCGGTCCTGCCCCTGCACCTGGTCGAGCAGTTCGTTGGCGAGCCGGACGATCTTGGGCTCCAGGTCGGCGACCACCTTCGGGGTGAAGGCGTTGCTGACGAGCTTGCGCAGCCTGGTGTGGCCGGGCGGGTCCGTCAGCATGATGTTCCCCTCCATCAGCGAGGCGTCGACCTCGACGGAGAGGAGACCGGTCGTGTCGGAGGAGAACGTCATCGGGTTGGTGAGGATCTCCTGCACCTCGTCGTACCCGTAGACGTTCCACATCTGGGCCTGCTCGTTGAAGACGACCGGCTGCTCGGGACGCTCCCCGCGCAGCCAGGTGTGGTGCGGGTGAATGTTCCACTGGTCTACGAGGCTGGTGACGGTGGTCATCGGGCAGTCCCTTCCGTACGTGCGGAGAACGAGAGGCCGAACACTGCACGCCGATGCGCACACGTTCATTCCTGGTGGAGCCGCTGTACGGGACCGTAGGCCGCCTCGTACACCACGCCGGACGGACAAAACAGACTCGGGACAGGAAGCGAAAAGTCCGGATGAAGGCCCGTGGCGGGCAGGTCCGGGGCGCGGCCCGCGTCGCAGCCCGGAGGCCGCGGACCGCGCCCTGCGGACGAGGTCTCAGGCCGAGCCGCGCTTGTCCCGGAGGATCTCCAGGGCGTCCGCGACCGAGCGCAGGAAGCCCGCGTACGCCGCCTCGCTGGGCGGCAGTTCGGGGTTCCAGGGCTCCAGCGGCGAGCGCGCGGTGAGCTCACGCCACGCGGGCAGCTCCTCGAGCTCGGCGGGCGGCGTCGCGTTGCCGCGGCTGTCCGCGAGGACCAGGTCCGCGCCCAGGCCGAGGGCGCGGTCCCACGTCGTCGTCAGCCAGTTGACCCCGCCGCCGGGGCCGGGGTCGGCCAACCGGACGCCCAGGCCCGCAAGATGGCGCAGCTCCGGCCAGGCTTCGGGGCGCGCCAGGTGCACCTGGTCGCCGCCCGCGGCCGAGAGCACCAGGACGCGCGGCGACCGCGTCCCGGAGGCCGCGGCCCGCACGGCGTCCTCGGCGGCGGTCAACTGTGCGCGGCCGCCCGCGACTTGGGGCTCGCCGGGCTCGCCGAGCGCCGCCGCGAGCTCGGCGAAGCGGGCGAGCACACCGGTCAGGGTGACGTCGCCGCCCACCGCGAGGGCGAGGACGGGCAATCCGGCGGCGCGGGCGGCGTCCTCGTTCACGGCGTAGGTCCGCTCGCCGTCATAGGTCACGTCGACCACGAGGTCGGCGTCCGCCGCGCGCAGAGCCGCCGCGTCGAGCGCGGCCCCGGCACCGAGATACGGAACCCGGCGCGGCCCCATCTCGCCCGCCTTGACGGGGTCGGGTCCGGCCCCGTCGTGGCCGGACCCGTACACCCCGGCCGGCGGCCGCCCCAGGTCCCACAGCGCCGCGCCCGCCCGTATGTAGGCCAGGACCCGTTCGGGGCGCCGCACCGTGCGCACCGCCTGCCCCCGGTCGTCGGTGAACTCCCACGTCGTCGTCGCATCCGCCATCAGCAATCGCCTCCCGGACCGGCACCGTTGAACGTCGAACTCACCGTATCCGAACGGCACTTGGGTAGGTGACCGCTACACCGTCCGCCGCCCCGGGCGCCCCGGCCGCCCCGGCGCAGGGCGGCCGCCTGCGACGACGGCCGTGCCCGCGCGGGCGCGCCGCCGGGAACCGCCGCCCCCGCTGCGGCATCTTCGACCATGTGTCCTCCGCTACCGCACTCCCCCCGCCCCGCGCCCCGCTGCCCCTGACCGGGCACATGGTCGTCTGCGGCGCGGGCGCCCTCGCGCACCGGCTCGCCGCCGAGCTGCGCGGGGTCTACCGCGAGCAGGTCGTGCTCGTCGTGCCACCCGCGCGTCCCGCCCCCGCGGCCGGGCGGGCCCGGCGCACCACCACGACCGCGCTCCTCGGCCGCATCACCGCCGCCGTCACCGCCCGCACCACCGGCAACGGGAACGGAAGCGGAACCAGCGGCGGCGAGAGCGCGGACGAGCTCGCGCCGCGCATCATGGAGGCCGTCGAACTCTCCGACGACGTGCTCGCCGAGGCCGGGCTCGCGCAGGCCGCCGCCCTCGCGCTGGTCCACGACGAGGACGAGACCAACATCCGGGCCGCGCTCGCCGCCCGCCGCATCAACCCCCGGCTGCGCCTGGTGATCCGGCTCTACAACCGCAAGCTCGGCCAGTACCTGGAGGAGCTGCTCGGGCAGGCCGCCGCGGTCGCGGGCCTGGACGTGGGCGACGCCTCGGTCACCGTCCTGTCCGACGCGGACACGGCGGCCCCGGCCCTCGCGGCGACCGCCCTCACCGGGACCCACAAGGTCGTGCACGCCGACGGGCTGCTGCTGCGCGCCGTGGAGCAGCCCCCGCCGACCGCCGCGGGGCGTGGCATGCCGGGCATCGCGACGCTGGCGCTGCTCTCGGCGACCGCCAACGACCCGGCGGGCGCGGAGGGTTCGGCCGACCCGAGCGGCGACACCGGCCCCCGGCTGCTCCCCGACGACGCGACGGTGGCCGCCGACACGACCCGGGGCGCCCTGGTCCTGCAGACGGTCGCGTACGAGACGCCCTCCTCGGGCGGGGGCCGCTTCGCGGGCCGTGGCGTGCCGTTCGGCTCGCTGTTCTCGCGGCGCCTGCGCTGGTCGCTCGCCGGGCTCGTCGGCGCGGTCCTCGCGATGGCGATCGCCTCGATGGCCACGGCGGGCGACAACCCGCTGCACGCCACGTATCTGACGCTGCTCGACTTCTTCGCCATCAACGACCCCGCGAAGGACGAGGACGCCGCCCGCAAGGTGCTCCAACTCCTGTCCGCCCTCGTCGGGTTGCTGCTCCTGCCGGTCATCTTCGCCGCCGTCCTGGAGGCGCTCGGCACGTTCCGCTCGGCGTCCTCGCTGCGCCGTCCGCCGCGCGGCCTCTCCGGCCACGTGGTGCTGCTCGGCCTCGGCAAGATCGGCACCCGCGTCCTGGCCCGGCTGCGCGACCTCGACATCCCCGTGGTGTGCGTGGAAGCCGACCCGGAGGCGCGCGGCGTCTCGCTCGCGCGCCGGCTGCGCGTGCCCACCGTCATCGGCGACGTCACCGAGGAGGGCGTCCTGGAGGCGGCGAAGATCCACCGGGCGCACGCGCTGCTCGCCCTCACCAGCGCGGACACCATCAACCTGGAGGCCGCGCTGATCGCCCGCTCGGTCAGGCCCCGGCTCCGGGTGGTCCTGCGCCTGTACGACGACGCGTTCGCGACCGCCGTCTACCGCACCCTGCGCGCCGCGCACCCGCACGCCCTCACCCGCAGCCGCAGCGTGTCCACGCTCGCGGCCCCGGCGTTCGCGGGCGCCATGATGGGACGTCAGATCCTGGGCGCCATCCCGGTCGAGCGCGCGGTGCTGCTCCTCGCGGCGGTCGACTGCGCGGGCCAGCCGTCCCTGGTGGGCCGCAAGGTCTCCGAGACGTTCCGGCCGGGCGCCTGGCGGGTGCTCGCCCTGGACACCTCGGAGCGGGACGCGGCCGCCGAGCACTCCCGCACCTCGCCCCGCTCCCCCGGTCTGACCTGGCAGCTCGACCCCGACTACGTGCTGCGCCCGCAGGACCGCGTGGTGATCGCGGCGACGCGCCGGGGCCTGGCCCAGCTGCTCGCGCACCGGCCGGAGACGACGTCGCGGCAGGACTCCGGCCAGTAGTACGGGAGTTGGGGCACCTCGGCCGCGGGGGCGTCAGTCGTTCCAGCGCGCCCCGGCCGGGAGCGCGGGCAGGATCGGCCGCAGGCCCGGCTGCGGGTGGCGCTCCCGGCGCCACTCGCGCGGGTAGCCGACGGAGACCTCCTCGAAGCGGACACCGTCGTAGCGGGTGCGCCGGGGGATGTGGAGGTGGCCGTAGACGACCGCTTCGGCGCGGTACTTCAGGTGCCAGTCGGCGGTCAGTTCGGTGCCGCACCAGAGCGCGAACTCGGGGTAGTGCAGGACGTCGGTGGGCTCGCGCCGCAGCGGCCAGTGGTTGATCAGGATGCTGGGCAGCTCGGGGTCGAGCCCGTCGAGCCGCTCCTGGGTGATCCGCACCCGCTCACGGCACCAGGCGTCCCGGGTGGGGTGCGGGTCGGGGTGGAGCAGGAACTCGTCGGTGCAGACCACGCCGGACTCGTGGGCCGCCGCCAGGGCGTCCTCCTTGCCGTGCGTGCCGGCGGGCCGGAACGTGTAGTCGTAGAGCAGGAAGAGCGGCGCCACGGTGACCGGGCCGCCCGCGCCGCGCCACACGGGGTAGGGGTCCTCCGGGGTGACGGCGCCCAACTCCCGGCACAGTGCGACGAGATGGCGGTAGCGGGCCTCGCCGCGCAGCTGGACCGGGTCCCCCTTGGGCGTCCACAGCTCGTGGTTGCCGGGCACCCACACCACCTTCGCGAAGCGGCTCGTGAGGATCCGCAGGGCCCACTCGACGTCGGCCACGGTCTCCGCGGTGTCACCCGCGACGATCAGCCAGTCCCCCTCGCTCCGGGGCCGGAGCGTGTCCAGGAACTTCTTGTTGTCGTCGTAGGCGACGTGCAGATCGCTGATGCCGAACAGCGTCGGCTCCTGCGGGGAGTCGCCGTGCCGTCCCGGTCCGTCCGCTGCGTCTCTGGATGCCATCACCCTTGCGAGGCTATCCCGATCACCGCCCCGGTCAGTGGTGAGGCCCCTCACCCCGGTGCAACTGCAGGTACTCCTCGGCGGTGGGCTTGGCCACCTGGGCGCCCGGTCCGTACATGGCCTTGGCGAGGCGGGCTCGCAGCCGCATGGCCCGGGTCACCGGGCGGGCCACGCCGTGCTCGTCGACGAGCGGCCCGACCTCGTACGGCGTGATCTGCTCGTGTGCGGTCAGGGTGTACAACTCGGCCTGGGTGAGCGGCTCGTGGACCTCCACGTACTCGCCGTGCGGCAGCCGCTTGACGATGCCGCTCTCCCGGCCGTGCAGTGCCTTCTCGCGGTCGCGGCGCTGCAGGCCCAGACAGAACCGGTGGGTGAGGAAGAAGGCGAGGGCGGGCGCGACGAAGACGGCGATGCGCACGAACCACGTGATGGTGTTGATGGAGAGCCGGAAGTGGGTGGCCCACAGGTCGTTGCCGCCGCCGATCATCAGGACCCCGTACAGGGTCAGCCAGGCGACGCCGATGCCGGTGCGGACCGGGGCGTTGCGGGGCCGGTCGGCGATGTGGTGCTCCCGTTTGTCGCCGGTGACCCATGCCTCGACGAAGGGGTAGACGGCGATCGCCGCCATGATGAGCGGGAAGAGCATGAAGGGGATGAAGACCCCCAACTCGGCCGTGTGGCCCGCGATGTTGATCTCCCAGCTGGGCATCACGCGGATCAGCCCTTCCGAGAATCCCAGGTACCAGTCGGGCTGGGCGCCGGTGGAGACGAGGTCGGGCCGGTAGGGCCCGATCGCGAACACCGGGTTGATGGTGGCGACCGCGCCCATGATCGCGAGCACCCCGAAGACCAGGAAGAAGAAGCCGCCCGCCTTGGCGATGTAGATGGGCAGGAAGGGCGCCCCGACCACGTTCTTCTCGGTCCGGCCGGGCCCGGCGAACTGGGTGTGCTTGTGGTAGAAGACCAGGATCAGATGGGCCACCACGAGCCCCAGCATGATGCCGGGCAGCAGCAGGACGTGGATGGGATAGAGGCGCGAGATGATGTCGTGCCCGGGGAACTCCCCGCCGAACAGGAACATCGCCAGATACGTCCCCACGACCGGGATCGACAGGATGGCGCCCTGCGCGAAGCGGATGCCGGTGCCGGAGAGCATGTCGTCGGGGAGCGAGTAGCCGGTGAGCCCGGTGATCAGGCCGAGCATCAACAGGGTCCAGCCGAACAGCCAGTTGATCTCGCGCGGCTTGCGGAAGGCGCCGGTGAAGAACACCCGCATCATGTGCACGAGCATCCCGGCGACGAAGACGAGGGCGGCCCAGTGGTGGATCTGCCGGATGAGCAGCCCGCCGCGCACCTCCATGCTGATGTCGACGGTGGACTCGTAGGCCCGCGTCATGGTGACGCCCTTGAGCGGGACGTACGAGCCGTCGTAGACGACCTCGACGCCGCTGGGCTCGAAGAAGAGCGTGAGGTAGATGCCGGTGAGGATGAGGATCAGGAAGCTGTAGAGGCAGATCTCGCCGAACATGAACGACCAGTGGTCGGGGAAGATCTTGCGCATCTGAGCCTTGGCCAGGGAGTTGATCCCGAGGCGGCCGTCCGCCCAGTCCGCGAGCCGCTCCCCCTTTCCTGGCTTTCCCGGCCTCCCGCGCCGCCCGTCACCCGCCCCGTGGGGCTGCTGTGCACTCCGGCTCCGCTCGCCACGTCCACTCATGCGACCCCCTCAGGCGACCCCTCAGGCGGCTTTCAGGGTAGGTCCGCCGGGCGGCCGGGCCAACAGGGCGTGCGCCAGGGATGGTTGGACCTCGGTTCCGCGCGGGCCGCGCTCACGCGGACTCCTTCACCACGCTCCAGCCGCCGTCCACGAGGAGGCTGGTGCCGGTGATGTACGAGGCTTCGCCGGCCGCGAGGAACGCGATGGCGGCCGCGACCTCCTCGGGCGTGCCGAAGCGCCGCGCCGCCGTCCCGGCCACGCTGCGCGCCCGGTCCGCCTCCGGGACCTCGTCCCAGGCGGCGGTCAGGATGGGGCCGGGCAGGACGGCGTTGACCCGCACCCGGGGCCCGTACTCGACGGCGAGCTGGCCGCAGAGCGAGAGCAGCGCGCCCTTGCTCGCGGCGTAGGCGGGGTGGCCCGGGATGCCCTTGTGGGCGTGGACGGACGAGGTGAGGACGACGGCGCCCTCGTGGGCCGCCAGGTCGGGCAGGGCGGCGCGGAAGCCGAGGAAGCTCCCGGTGAGATTGACGTCGAGCTGCCTGCGCCAGGAGTCGGGGCTGAGCTCGTGGGCGGGAGCGACGTCCTTGGTGAAGGCGTTGCTGACGAGGACGGAGACGGGCCCGAACTCATGGGCCGTGTCGATGAGCCGGTCCCAGTCGTCGGCGGCCGCGACGTCGGCCCGTACGGACAGGGCGCGCCCGCCCGCGTCCCGGATCCGGGCCGCGACGGCGTCACCGCGCGCGGCGTCGAGGTCGGCGAGGACGACGGCGGCGCCCTCCTGGGCGAGGCGCTCGGCGGTGGCGGCGCCGATGCCGGAGGCGGCGCCGGTGACGACGGCGACGCGGTCGGTGAAGCGGTCGGCGGGGCGGCCTTCGGTGGGCATGGGGCGAGCTCCTGGGTGGGGCGGGGGCGCTGCTGACGCCCGAACTCTGCCAAACGGATGGCCCGGTGACTCAGCGAGTCACCGGGCCATGCGTTCACCTCACCTGCTCAGTGAACGGGCTCGCGGTAGCGCTCCTGCTCGGGCACCACCCAGTGCTGCCCGCCGTGCGCCGCGCCCTGCGGCGGGTCGAGGCGGCGCAGCCCCTCGCCCTCCACGTCGACGTTCGGCAGGATCGCGTTCACCCAGCGCGGCAGCCACCAGGCGCCCCTGCCGAGGAGCGCCAGGACGGCGGGCACGATGGCCATGCGGACCACGAACGCGTCGAAGAGGACGGCGATCGCGAGGCCGAAGCCCATCATCTTGATCGTGTCGTTGTTCTCCATGATGAAGCCGGAGAAGACGCTGATCATGATGAGCGCCGCGGCACACACGACGCGCCCGCTGTGGCCGAAGCCGGTGACGATCGCGTCCTTGGGGTGCGCCCCGTGCACGTACGCCTCCCGCATCCGGGTCACGAGGAAGACCTCGTAGTCCATCGCGAGGCCGAACATGACGCCGATCATGAAGATCGGCATGGTGCTGACCACCGGACCCGGCTGGTCGACGCCGAACACGTCTTGCAGCCAGCCCCATTGGAAGACGGCCACCACGGAGCCGAGCGCGGCGGCCACCGACAGGATGAAGCCGAGCGCCGCCTTGAGCGGGACGAGGATCGACCGGAAGACCAGCATCAGGAGCAGGAAGGCCAGGCCGACGATGAGGCCGAGGTACGGCAGCAGCGCGTCGTCCAGGGTCTTCGAGAAGTCGATGAACAGGGCGGTCTGGCCCGTCACCAGGATCTCGGAGCCGGTCTTCGCCTCAAGGGCGCCCGCTTCGGAGCGGATGGACTTGACCAGGTCCCGCGTCTTCTCGTCACCCGGCGCGGTCTTCGGGACCACGCTGATGATCGCGGTGTCACCGCCCTTGTTCACCTGGGCGGGGGCGACCTGCTGCACCCCGTCCCGGGCCGCGAGCGCCTTGCCGACCTGGTCCGCGGCCTTGGCGGCGCCCTTGCCCGCGGTGTCGACGGTGACGGTCAGCGGACCGCTGAACCCGGCGCCGAAGGAGTCGGCGAGGATGTCGTACGCCTTGCGCTGGGTGGTGTCCGGCGCATAGGTGCCCTCGTCCGGGAGCCCGAGTTCCAGGCTGGCCGCGGGCACCGCGACCGCGCCGAGACCGACGACGCTGAGGAACAGGATGGACAGCGGGCGCCGCACCACGAAGTCCGCCCAGCGCGCGCCGAGCACCGGCTTGGTGCGCGCGGCGGCCTTGGCGAGCTTCCGCTGCTGGCGCGCCGAGAGCGGCTTGCCCGCGTACTTCTTGCGGTCCCTGCGGCGCAGCACCTTGAAGCGGGCCATGCCGAGCAGGGCCGGGACCAGGGTGATGGCGATGAGCACGGAGACGGCGACCGTACCCGCGGCCGCGAGGCCCATCTTGGTGAGCAGCGGGACGTTGACGACCGCGAGGCCCGCGAGGGCGATGACGACCGTGAGGCCCGCGAAGACGACAGCGGAGCCCGCCGTTCCGGTCGCCCGGCCCGCGGCGTCCTCGGGCTGGCGGCCCTCGGCGATCTCGGCGCGGTAGCGCGAGACGACGAACAGCGCGTAGTCGATGCCGACCGCGAGCCCGATCATCATGGCGAGCGTCGTGGTCGTGCTGGACAGGCCGAGCGTGGAGCCGAGGGCGGTGATGCCGCAGATGCCGACGCCCACGCCGATCAGGGCGGTGATGAGCGGCATGCCCGCGGCGACCAGCGAGCCCATCGTGAGCAGCAGGATGACGAAGGCGATGCTGACGCCGATCTTCTCGGCATTGCCGCCCATGGCCGCCTCGACCTCGACGGCGTCACCGCCGGTCTCGACGGTGAGACCCGTGCCGCGGGCCCGGTCGGTCGCCTTGGTGAGCGCCTCGTGCGCCTTGTCGGTCAGCTCGGTGCCGAGGACCTTGTAGGTGACGGAGGCGTACGCGGTGGTGCCGTCCTTGCTGACGGCCTTCGCCGCGAAGGGGTCGGCGACACCGGAGACCTGCGGGCCCTTGCCCAGCTCGGCGACGAGCTTGTCGACCTTGGCCTTCTGCTCGGGAGCGGTGATCTTCTCGCCCTTGGGCGCGCGCACGACGACGCGCGCCGTGCCGCCGTCCGCGCTCGCCGCCGGGAACTTCTTCTCCAGGAGGTCGAAGGCTTTCTGGGATTCGGTGCCGGGCATCGCGAAGGTGTCGGCGGGCGGGGCGGGCGCGGCGGAGGCCGCGTAACCGGCCCCGCCGAGGACGAGCACCCACAGCAGGAGCATCAGTTTTCGCCGCCGGAAGGCCAGGCGGCCCAGTTTGTACAGGAAGGTAGCCACGACGAATGGACTCCCGTCGATCGTGGGGAAACGGGCATGAGCAAACAACGAGAGCACGCTAACAAACCAGCATGCCGGTTTTATAGACAGAGTCCCGACAGGCCGCCGAAGATGGCTGATTCACCAGGGCCTCATGGCGGATCTCGCCCCCGCCCATGCCACCGAAAGGGTGTCCCGCCGGAGCCGCCTCGCGGGACGGGCCGCCGCCCGCACCGATCCTGCGGGGGTGAGAGACGACAGCTTGCAGGAACAGCAGACCGGCCGCGGTGCGTGGCTCGCGGCGGAGATGGCCCGGATCGACGCCCGGCAGCGACGGCGCCGCGTGTTTCTGGTCGCCGCCGGAGTGGCGGGCGCCCTGGGCCTCGGCCTGCTGACACTCGCGTACGGGGGCAAGGGCGGCGACGACACGGAGCAGGAGGCCGGGACGAGCGCGACACAGCAGATCTCGCCGCCCGGCGGCGCCGCGGGCAAGGACGGCTCACTCATCCCCGTCGGCAGCCCCAAGGCTCCCGCGACGCTCACGGTCTGGGAGGACTTCCGCTGCTCGCCCTGCGGGGACTTCAACAAGACGTACCGCAACGTCCTCCACGAGCTGGAGAACAGCGGCCAGTTGAAGACGGAGTACCACCTCACGTCCCGCACGGACGCGGGGCAGGAGGCCCGCGGGGCGCTGCGCGCCGCCAACGCCGCCGCGTGCGCCCAGGACGCCGGGCAGTTCACGCCGTACCACGACATCCTCTTCGCCAACCAGCCCGCCGAGGCCGCGGGCGCCGCCTACGACAATCCCCAACTCCTGCGCTTCGCGGGCATGGTGACCGGCCTGACCAACGACAAGTTCACCCGGTGCGTCAACGAGGGCGCGCACAACGGCTGGGTGACGAAGTCCAACGAGGCTCCCGCACATGGGAGTTCGGCCACCGGCCTGACCGTGCTGCTCAACGGGGAGCCGGTGCACCCCGCGCGGGCCGGTGAGCCGATGACGCCGGACAGCCTGCGGCAGTGGGTCACCGAGGCCGGCCGGCGGGCGGGCGGCGCGCACTGACGGCGCGCACGGCGACCCCGCCCCGCCTTACCCGGGCCCTTCGCACCCCTCATTTCCGTACCGCGCGGTCTAGTCTCGCAGATATCCCATAGATGGATCCGCGATCACGTCGCGGATCTCGGCCTAATCCAGCATCAGGCGGCCCGCGTCGCCCAAACATGGGATGTTACGTTGATGGGCATGCCTCAAAGTGCCAACCGATCCGCGCCCGCCGCGGGTGCCCCGCTGCTCGCGGCGGGTGTGCTGCTCATCGCCATGAACCTGCGTCCGGGCGTCGTCTCGGTCTCGCCGGAGCTGGACACGATCCGCCACGAGACCGGCCTGAGCTCCTCGCTCGCAGGTCTCCTCACGACGCTGCCGATCCTCTGCTTCGGCCTGCTCGCGCCGCTCGCCGCGCGGCTGGCCCGGCGCATCGGCATGACCCGGGCCCTCGGCGCGCTGATGCTGCTGCTCACCGCGGGCATATCCCTGCGCCTCGCGCCCGGCATGGTCGCGCTCTTCGCGGGCACGACGCTGCTCGGGGCGGCGATCGCGCTCTCCAACGTGCTGGTGCCGAGCGTGATCAAGCGGCACTTCCCGGAGCGGACCGGCCTGATGATGGGCCTCTACTCCGTCGCCCTGTTCTGCGGCGCGGCGCTCGCCGCCGGGGTCACCGTGCCGGTCGGGGACGCGCTCGGGCTCGGCTGGCGGGGCGCGATCGGCGTCTGGGCGGTCCTCGCGGCCCTGGCGTTCCTGCTCTGGCTGCCCCAACTGCGCCACGGGCGCGCGGAGGAGGCCCCGCTCCCTGCCGCCGCCCCGGCGGCCTCCGCTCCGGCGGCCGGGCGGCCGCCGCTGCGCCGCTCCCCGCTGGCCTGGCAGATCACCCTGCTCATGGGCCTGCAGTCGCTGGTGTACTACGCCTGCGCCGCGTGGATCCCGGCGCTGCTCACCGACAAGGGCATGGCGAGCGCCGAGGCGGGCTGGATGCTCTCCCTGATGAGCCTCGTCGGCATCACGGGCTCGCTGGCGTTCACGGCACTCGTCGGCCGCGTCCGCTCCCAAGTCCCCTTCGCCGTCTGCGGATCCACGCTGTTCGCCGCGTCGCTCGTCGGCCTGACGATCGCCCCGGTCGGCGGCGCGTACGCCTGGATGATCATGCAGGGCTTCGGCAGCGGGCTGCTCATCTCCACCGCGCTCGCCGTCATCGTGCTGCGCGCCCCGGACAGCGCGCGGGCCGCGGAGATGTCCGGCATGGCCCAGGGCGTGGGCTATCTCCTCGCCGCCGCGGGCCCGTTCCTGCTCGGCGCCCTGCACGACGCGACGGGCGGCTGGACGGTGCCGCTGGTGCTGCTCACGGTGCTGTGCGTGCCCATGGGGATCGCGGGGGTGGGCGCGGGGCGGGTCCGCCACCTCGACGGCGGACCGGCGGCGGGCGCCGGGGAGCCGTGCGCTTCCGGCACTCCGGACGCCGTAACTTCCGTACCCTCTGGGGGTGTTAGGCAAGTGCCGTGAGGGCAGGCGGCCATTGTCGAGGGGGATGCGTCATGTACGTACGACTGTCGGTGCACGGACCGGACCCCACCCAGCAGGCGCTGGAGTTCCGGTCGCTGTGCCGCTGGCTGACCGACGACGGCGGACTGCGCGGCACGGGGATCACGGTCAAGGAAGTCGGCGACGAACCCGCGCCCGGAGAAATGGGCGGCACCTTCGAAGTGCTGCGCCTGCTGGCGGAGCACGGGCCGAACTGGGGCGCGCTGGCCGTCGCCGTCGTCTCCTGGCGGGACGCGCGGGCGGCGCGCGGAGCGCTCCGGGTCGCCCGCGAGGACTCCGACACCGACAGCGTCACCCTCACCGCCGCCGACCTGCGCGACCCGGACGCCCTGCGCCGCGCGCTCGAACGCCTCGAAGAGCTCGCCCGGGAAGAGCGGGCGGGGCGGGAGCGGCGGGAAGGGGAGGACACGCCCCCGGAGGGGGACGCGTGAGCGCCTCGGACGAGGAGCGCCTGCGCCGCGCGAAGGCGTCCGCCTGCGTCCTCATCGGCGTCGACGCGTACAACCACCTGCCCGGGCTCCCCGCCGTGCAGAAGAACGTGGCCAGGCTGAGCGAGCTGCTCGCGGACACCGACATCTGGGGAGTGCCGCAGGCGCAGATCACGCCGGTCCGGAACCCGGAGTCCTCCGGCGCCGTGATCGACGCGATCCTGGCGGCGGCCGAGCAGGCCACCGACACGCTGCTCGTCTACTACGCCGGTCACGGGCTGCTCGACATCCGCAGCGACCAGCTGTACCTCGCGCTTCCCGGCTCGCAGCGCGGCCGCCGGGAGAAGGCGCTGCAGTACGACACGCTGCGGACGTACATCGAGGAGCAGAAGCACTCCGTGAAGCGCCGGATCATCGTGCTCGACTGCTGCTACAGCGGCCAGGCGGCGAACGGCACGACGCTGGCGGCCGACAGCGACGCCCCCGAGGAGAGCCTCATCGCCATCGAGGGCTCCTACATCCTCACGTCGACGGGCAGCGACCTCAAGGCCCAGGCCGAGGGCGAGGGCGGCTTCACGGCGTTCTCCGGCGAGCTGATCCGCCTCCTGGAGCGGGGCGACCCCCGGCACCCGGACCGCGGGCACCTCTCGCTCGACCAGATCCACCACACGCTGCGGCGCTCCCTCACCCGGAAGAAGTTCCCCGAGCCCAGGTGCCACGACGACGGCAGCATCGGTGAACTGGCCTTCGTACGCAACAACTTGGCGCCGCCCGTGCCCGACCCCGAGCCGGCGCACCGGCGCTGGACCCGGCGCCGGCTGACCGCGTGGGCCGCCGTGGTCGCCGCGGCGGGCGCCGCCGCCGGAGTGGGCGGCACCCTCCTGCTGGCCGACGAGGGCACGCACGACGACAAGCCGCGCGCGGCCGCCCCCGCCGCCATCCCCGGCCCCTGCGGCAAGGGCGGCCGCGCCACGCTGCTCGACGTCTCCGACCGGCTGGACCAGACCGCGTACCAGGGAAAGCAGATCGACGGCCTCTCCGCCCTCGCGCTCACCACGCTGCAGGGCGGCGTGCAGCAGGCGCTCGCGGTCCGCGACGACCAGCCCGCCGAGCTGTACCGCATCTCCCTGGGCACCCCCTACGACCTGCGGCCCGAGGTCGAGGACGTGCAGGGGCTCTACCACTCCGACCACAGCAGGTTCCCCACGTTCGACGCCGAGGGCCTGGTCGTCGAGAAGGGCGGCGACACGGCGCTCGTCAGCACCGAACTCGGCCCCGACATCCGCCGGTTCCGCCTCGACAACGGCCGGCAGGTCGGCGCCGGCCTCCCCGTCCCCGAGGAGTTCCGGCCGCCCGACCAGGGCGGCGAGGCCGACCACACCCGCAGCCTGGAGTCCCTCACGGCCACCCCCGACGGCAGGCACCTGTTCGCGGGCATGGAGGGGCCGCTGCTCCGGGACGACGACCTGCACGGCCGCCACCAGCTGCGCATCGAGCGCTACCAGGGGGCGCCTGGCGGCGCCTACGCCAAGGACTGGCAGTACGCGTACCAGACCGAGGAGGGCCTGTACCTGAGCGAGCTCGTGGCCCTCGACAAGGACCATCTGCTGGCCCTGGAGCGCGGCTACATCAGCCAGCTCGGCAACGGCATCCACGTCTACGAGGTGGACCTCACCAAGGCCGAGGACGTGAGCCGCGACGACGCGCTCGACCGGGACGCCACGGACGCCCTCGTCCCCAAGAAGCTCCTGTTCAACCTCGGCACCTGCCCCTCGCGCGGGGTCCACTCGGACGAGATCCAGCCCAATCCGGTCCTCACCAACGTCGAGGGCATGGCCCTCGGCCCGAAGCTGTCCGGCGTGTACGCGGGGCGGCGCGCCCTCTATCTGATCGCCGACAACAACGCCCGCCCCGCACAGTCCACCCGTGTCTACTCCCTGGCCGTGCGGCTCGGCTGACCAGCCCGGATAAGCTGCTGGGTGGATCATTTGTCCCCCACCCCCGACCCAGGAGAGACCCCGGTGACCGTAGCGATCGACCCGTCCGAAGAAGCCGTCACAGCCGTGGAGCCGGCCCAGGAAGCCAAGGACGCCCCGGAGGTGGAGCTTCCCGCGCAGGAGAGCGGCGTGCACGAGACCGTCGCGCGGGACGCCCGGGACTTCGGGGCGTACGCCCGTACCGGCGGGTGGGCCTTCGGGCTGAAGGTGGCGCGGAGCGTGCGGCCCGGCGGGGAGGCCGCGGGGGCGTCGGACAAGGTGTCGGCGAAGGAGTTCAGCGAGCTCGCCGGGTGTTCCGCCGAGCGCGTGATGCGCTACTACAAGGCGTGGGACCGGGCCGCCGACGACGGCCTCGTGCCGCACTTCGAGGCGCTCGCGCCGGGCCAGGACGTCGAACTGCCCGACGCCGACGTGTGGTTGACGTACTACGTCTCGCGGTCCAGCGCCTCCTCCGTGCGCGGCACCGCCATCAGCGCCGCCGCCGAGGCCGAGGGCATCAAGCCCACCAAGGCCCTGGAGGTCGCGGAGAACCCGACCGCGCTGCGGGCCGCGATCCTCGCCGACCCCTCCACCGCGCAGGCCGCCCGGCACGCCCTCCTCGACCGCCTCAAGGAGGACCCGGAGCTGCAGACGGAGCTGGCCCGCGACATCGCCCGCACCGACGAGCTGAAGAAGGCCGTCGCCAGCGAGTCCCGCGCCGCCGACCGCATCGGCTACGTGCGCCAGATCGCCGAGACCGGCGAGTTCAAGTCCCCCGCCGGGCAGACCCTCGACGCGCCCGCCGAGCTGCGCGCCGAGGCCGAGCGGCACCTCTCCCTCATCGACGAGCTGGACGACGACGAGGACGCGGGCGAGTGGGCCGGAGAGGCGTACGACACCATCAAGGGCCTGGTCGTCGAGACCGTCGAGACCGATCCCGAACTGCGCGTCCAGGAGCGGCGGACGAAGTTCTACAGCAGCCTGCAGAAGGCGACGAAGGTCTTCGAGGAGCTCACCTTCGACGACGCCGAGATGGATGACATCTACGAGGACGACATGCTGCAGCGCCTGGAGGAGCTCCAGGCCGCCCTCAGCACGTGCATCACCGCCCTGCGGCGGGCGTCGGAGCCTGCCGCCCCGGCGGCTCCCGTGACCTTCGACGACGACCCGGCCACCGTCGTCAACGCCGTCGTCGACGCCATCGGGACCGAGTGAGGCAACTCCCCTACTGCGTGGCCCTGTTGGCCGACACCACCAGGGCCACGCAGTGGTCGGTCAGGCGCCGCCGGTCGACCGCGAGGGTGCCGTCGAGGTGGGCGATGAACAGGTTCGTGAGCGCGCCCACCAGGCCGAGGGCCGCCATGTGGCGCTCGGCCGGGTCCGTGACCGCCGAGAGCTGGTCGTGGACCAGCGCGACGAAGGCGGGGACCAGCGCCAGGCCCTGGCCGCCGAGCACCGGCTCCCGCAGGGGGGCAAGGAGCAGGACCCTGGCCGTCTCCGGTGTCTCCACGAGGAGGTCGACGAACGCCTCCACGGCCGCGCGGGCCACCTTCTCCGGATCCGCGGCGCCCTCCCCGCCGTGCGCGTCGCGCACCGCCCCCGCCAGGACCTCGTGGGCGACCGCGCCCACGTGCGCGTACACCTCCCGCACGAACGCGTCCCGGTCGCCGAAGCTCTCGTAGAAATAGCGCTCGGTGAGCCGCGCCCTGCGGCAGGCCGCCCGCACCGTCACGCCCGGCCGCCCGGGGGCGCCCAGCAGGGCGACGCCCGCCGCGAGCAGGTCGGCGCGCCGGGTCCGGCGCCGCGCGTCGAGCAACTCCCCTTCCGGTCCGCTCACTTGACACCTCCTGGGGGTCTTCTTAGCGTGACAACGCACGTTGTCAGTACCACATCTTGACCGGCCGTACGCGGCGTACGGCGTGACGGGAGCTGACGCGATGACGGACGACCTCCTCGGACCCTCCTCTCTGACCTGGAAGTACTTCGGGGACTGGCGCGGGATCCTGCAGGCGCTGTGGGCGGGTTCGATGCAGAACATGCACCCCAAGCTCGGTGCCGCCGTCGAGCAGCACTCGGACTTCTTCAGCGAGCGCTGGGAGCGGCTGTACCGCTCGCTCTACCCCATCGGCGGCGTCGTCTTCGACGGCGAGCACGCCGAGCGGACGGCGCGCGAAGTGCGCGACTACCACCGGGAGATCAAGGGCGTCGACGACCGGGGGCGGCGCTACCACGCGCTGGATCCGGACGTCTTCTACTGGGCGCACGCGACCTTCTTCTACGGCACGGTCCTCACCGCCGAGCACTTCTGCGGCGGCATCACCGAGGAGGAGAAGCGCTGGCTCTTCGCGGAGCACCGGGCGTGGTACGCGCGGTACGGGGTGAGCATGCGGCCGGTGCCGGAGACGTGGGAGGACTTCCAGGCGTACTGGGACGACATGTGCCGTCGCGTCCTGGAGGACAACAAGGCCACGCGCGACGTCCTCGACATCGCCCGGCTCGACCGGCCGCCGTCGGCTTGCTGGTTGCCGATGCCGTTGTGGCGGCTGGTGCGGGGGCCCGTCGGGCGCGGCTTCCTCTGGCTGACCGTGGGGCTCTACGACGAGGCGGTGCGCGAGCGCCTCGGGTACGCGTGGTCGCGGCGGGACGCGCGGCTGCACCGGCTGGTGGGGCGGGCGGTGGGCGGGGTGTTCCGGCTGGTGCCGCCTCGCCTGCGCAAGCATCCGCGGGCCCGGGACGGGCTCGACCGGGTGCGGGGGCGGGTGCCCGCGAGCGCGCCGCTGCTCCACACCCCCGTACGGAATCTGCCGCCGCCCTCGGAGCGGGGCAAGGCGATGCACTACTGCCCGGTGCATGCGGAGCGGCGGGCCTAGGCACCCGGTCAGCGGCTGAACACCGCGACCGTGCGCGCGGGCACCGTGAACGTTCCCGAACTCCGCTCGTACGAGGACGACTTGACCACCGGGTCGGAGCCCTTCGCCTGCGCCCGGTGCAGCGCGTACCGCGCGCCCTTGACGGCGTCGACCGTCTGGGACTGGCTTCGCGGTGTCGCGTTGAAGACGACGACGAGGTGGCCCAGGCGCATAGTGACCACGCCCGGGGTCTCGGCGGGCGTGCCGGAGAGCGGGAACGACAGCTCGGACTGGACCTGGGCGGCGGTCGCAAGGGAGAACGCCGGGTCCGTGGCCCGCAGTCGCGTCAGGTCCTGGTAGGCAGCCGACGCGGCGTTGATCTCCGTGCAGCCGGGGGTGAGGTGCGGGGAGGTCAACAGGGGCTTCGCATAAGGCCACTTGTCCTTGTTGTCGGCGGCCATGGGCAGTCCGCGGCCGAAGCCGTTGCCGTCCCGGCAGTCCCAGTGGATGGCGTTGAACCAGTCGCCGCTGTCGAAGGAGTTGCGGTCGAGGGACTTGGAGCGCAGCAGGTCCGTGCCCGCCTGGGAGAGGGACGGGCCCTGGGAGAGCGTCGCCGTCGCCATCGCGAGGACCTGCATGCGGGCCCGTTCGGCGGGGGTCCTGGCCGGGGGCAGCCTGTAGGCGAGGGCGTCGTAGAGGGTCTCGTTGTCGTGCGCGTCGGCGTAGGCGAGGGCGTCGCCGGGGGCCTTCGCGTATCCGGCGGGGGCGCCGTTGTAGTCGACGTCCGCTCCGGTGACGCGGCGGCCGGACGAGTCCGTGAAGGCGTAGTCCGCCAGGTTGCCGGTCAGGCCCACCTTGAGCAGGTCCTGGTAGTGGAGGAGGCGGGCCTTCTGCTCGGCCGGAGTGCCGTTCGCCTTCGAAGAGTTGGGGTCGGTGGCCAGGCCGGTCGCGAAGCCCTGGACGCCGGGGTCCGCGTCGAAGGGGGAGCCGCCGCGCACCGCGTCACGCGCCCGGTCGGAGAAGGTCGCGACGCCGGTGCCCGCCATGTGGCGCTGGGTCGCCTGCACGAAGCGGGCGTCGTCCGCGATCTCGCCGAAGTTCCAGCCCTCCCCGTAGAGGATGATCTTCTTGCCGTCGACGCCGTCCTGCTCCGGGGTGAGCGCGTCGAGGGCCTCGCGGACCGCGAGGATGTTGGCCTTGGGGTGGTGGCCCATCAGGTCGAAGCGGAATCCGTCGACCTTGTACTCCTTGGCCCAGGTGACGATCGAGTCGACGACGAGCTTGCCCATCATGGCGTTCTCGGGCGCCGTGTTCGCGCAGCAGGTGGAGGTGGCGACCGTGCCGTCGGCGAGGAGCCGCTGGTAGTAGCCGGGCACGATCCTGTCGAGGACGGAGCGGTCGGCCTGGCCGCTCGCGGCGGTGTGGTTGTAGACGACGTCCATCACGGTGCGCAGGCCCGCCCGGTTCAGGCCCTGCACCATCCGCCGGAACTCGACGGTGCGGCGCGGTCCTTCGGGGTCGACTGCGTAGCCGCCCTCGGGGACGGTGTAGTGCAGCGGGTCGTAGCCCCAGTTGTAGGCGTCATCGGCCGCCGTCTTCGCCACGCACTTCTGCTGCTCCTCCGAGTCCGGGGGCAGGGCCGCCAAGTCGCAGTCGGGGGCGGCCTGTCCGGCGGCGCGCTCGGGGACCGTGCTGAAGTCGAAGGCGGGCAGGAGGTGCACGTACGAGGTGCCGGAGCGCGCCAGCGCACGGAGGTGCTTCATGCCGTCGGAGCGGCTGTCCGTGAACGCCAGGTACTTTCCCGGGTGGTGGGAGGTGCGGTCCTCGATCGAGAAGTCGCGGACGTGCAGCTCCTGGATCTGCGCGTCGCGCAGCGGGGTCGCCCGTGGCTTCTTCAGGCGGGCCCAGCCGGCGGGGGCCAGCTTCGGGTCGCGGAGGTCGACGAGGAGGCTGCGGGCCGAGTCGGCGGTGAGGGCCGTGGAGTAGGGGTCGGTGACCTTGTTGGTGACGATCTTCTGGACGCTGGGCGCCCACACCTTCACGACGTACCGGTACGGCTTGCCCGCCCAGGAGGCGTGGCCCCGCACGGACCAGACGCCGCTCGCGCCGTCGCGCCGCATCGGGACGCGCTCGCCGTCGAGTTCGAGGGCGACGGACTGCGCCGTGGGGGCCCAGACCGAGAGCGAGGGGCGGTCGGCGTCGCGGAAGTCCGGGCCGAGGGCGGCACGGGTCGCGGCGGGCGCGTACAGGTCGTCGAGCACGCCCTGGGTCTGGACTCCGGTGGCGGTGAGCGGGGTGCCGTCGGCGGCGCGGCGGACGGCGACGAGCTGGCCGGTGAGGGCCTCGCGGACCCGGTCGCGGTCCTTCGGGTCGACGGAGTAGGCCGCGTAGTCCTTGAGGTGCGGGTACTGCGCCCGCTGGGCGGCGGTGAGTCCGCCGGGGACGGGAGTGAGCCCGATGCGCCGCCCCTCGCCGGTGAGTTCGCCGTCCTTGAGCGCGAGGCTGCCGTCCGCCGAGTACCTCAACTCCTGGGTGGCGACGGCGCCTTGGGCGTCCCAGGCGACGGTGTCGCGGTCGATCCACTGGGCCCGCGCCTTGGTCAGGTCGAGGGGGGCGGGGGCCGCGGCGGCGCTCGCCGCGGGCGGGGCCTCGGCGGCGGCCGGGGAGGCGAGGGGCGCCGCGGCGGCGAGTACGGCGAGGGCGATGGTCGCCGCGGTGCGGCGGGGCGTTCTGGTCACGGGGGCTCTCCTTGCGGCGAGGGTGCGGTGCGGTATCGCTCTCGATCAATCGCAAGCTCTTACGCAAGACCTTGCGGCGGTGTTACCTTCAACCACGCTCCGGTCCGGACGGCCGGGGGACCCGTCCAACGGGCCCCACGCGCCCGGCCGTCCGGACCGGAGTTCAGCTCGACTCGGCTCGCTTCAGCCGCGCGCCTGCGCCGTGGAGCCGCGCACCACCAGCTCCGGCTGGAAGACGAACTCCGTGTGCTGCACGGGGTTTCCGTGCATCTCCTCCAGCAGGGCGCCCACCGCGGCGGTGGCCATCGCCTGGACGGGCTGGCGCACGGTGGTGAGCGGCGGGTCGGTGAACGCGATCAGCGGGGAGTCGTCGAAGCCGACGACGGAGACGTCACCGGGCACGCTCAGCCCGCGCCCGCGCGCCGCGCGCACCGCTCCGAGCGCCATCATGTCGCTGCCGCACACCATCGCCGTGCACCCCTGGTCGAGGAGCGCCCCGGCCGCCGCCTGGCCGCCCTCGACGGTGAACAGGGTGCGCTGCACGCGCAGTTCGGCCTCCCCCTGTGCCAGGCCGAGCATGCTGTGCAGCGCCGCCGTGAACCCCTCGGCCTTGCGCCGCGAGGGGACGTAGCGGGTGGGGCCGATGGCCAGCCCGATGTGTTCGTGGCCCAGGTCGACGAGGTGGCGCACCGCCATCCGTGCGGCCGCCCGGTCGTCGGGCGAGACGAAGGACACCGGGATGTGTTCGTTGTAGCCGTTGATGAGGACGAACGGCACGCCCCGGCCCGCGAGTTCGAGGTAGCGGGTGGGGTCGGCGGTGGTGTCGGCGTGCAGCCCGGACAGGAAGACGATGCCGCTGACGCTGCGCTCCTCCAGCTGCTCCACCAGCTCGTCCTCGGTGGCCCCGCCCGGCATCTGCGTGCACAGCATCGGCGTGTAGCCGTGCCCGGCGAGGACCTGCTCGATGACCTGCGCGAAGGCGGGGAAGATCGGGTTGCTGAGCTCGGGCACGACCAGGCCGACCAGGCCCGCGCTGCGCCGCTTCAGGCGCAGCGGCCGCTCGTAGCCGAGGACGTCCAGGGCGGCCAGGACCCGCTGCCGGGTCGTGGTGGCCACGCCCGGCTTGCCGTTGAGGACCCGGCTCGCGGTGGCCTCGCTCACCCCGGCCTGGGCGGCGATGTCCGCGAGCCGGGGCGCACTGCGCTCCCCCGGTGCCGCACCGCGCTCCCCCGGCTCGCCCGTCCGCGGCAGGGAGACGGTCACACCGCCCACCAGACGGTGGAGTCGGCCCCGAGGAGGGCCTGGTCGCCCTCGACCGCCACCTCGCCCGCCGTCAGCAGGACCCGCCCCGGTACGGGGACACCGACCGCCGCACCCGTCGTGTTGGCGGTGCACGCGAAGCCGCCCTCGCGCCGGAAGGCCAGCACGCCGTCGGGGGCGTCGAGCCACTCCAGCGCGTCGCCCGCGCCGAGACCGGGCTGTTCGCGGCGCACCGCGAGCGCGCTGCGGTACAGCTCCAGGGTCGAGTCCGGGTCGCCGGTCTGGGTGCGCACGCTCAGCTCGCCCCAGTTCGGCGGCTGGGGAAGCCAGCTGCCGCCCGTACCGAATCCGAAGCTGGGTCCTTCGGGGGTCCACGGGAGGGGCACCCGGCAGCCGTCGCGGAAGCCGTCCTGCCCCTGGGCGCGGGTGAACGACGGGTCCTGGCGCACCTCGTCGGGCAGGTCCGTGACGTCGGGCAGGCCGAGCTCCTCGCCCTGGTAGAGGTAGGCGGAGCCGGGCAGGGCCAGCATCAGGAGGGTCGCCGCACGGGCCCGGCGCAGGCCGAGCTCGCGGTCGCCGGGGGTGCGCAGCTGGGTGCCGAGTCCGGGCGGGTTGGCGAAGCGGGTGGCGTGCCGGGTGACGTCGTGGTTGGAGAGCACCCAGGTGGCGGGGGCGCCGACGGGGCGCATCGCGGTGAGCGAGGCGTCGATGACCTCGCGCAGCTCGGCGGCGTCCCAATGGGTGCCCAGGTACTGGAAGTTGAAGGCTTGGTGCATCTCGTCGGGGCGGACGTAGTGCGCGGTGCGCTCGACGGTGGGCGTCCATGCCTCGGCGACGAGCACCTTGTCCCCCGCGTACTCGGCGAGGACCGTGCGCCAGCTCCGGTAGATCGCGTGCACGCCGTCCTGGTCGAAGAACGGCATGACCGCGTTGCCGAGCAGCTGCAGCTGGTCGTGGTGGCCGATGTCGGGCAGGCCCTCGGCCTTGACGAGTCCGTGGGCGACGTCGACGCGGAAGCCGTCGACGCCGAGGTCCAGCCAGAAGCGCAGGATGGAGCGGAACTCGTCGTGGACGGCGGGGTGTTCCCAGTTGAAGTCGGGCTGTTCGGGCGCGAAGAGGTGCAGGTACCACTCGCCGTCGTCGACCCTCGTCCAGGCGGGGCCGCCGAAGATGGACTCCCAGTCGTTGGGCGGGAGTTCGCCGTGTGCGCCCTTTCCGGGGCGGAAGTGGTAGCGCTCGCGCAGCGGCGAGCCGGGGCCCTGGGCCAGGGCGCGCCGGAACCAGTCGTGCTGGTCGGAGGAGTGGTTGGGCACCAGGTCCACGATGATGCGCAGGCCCAGGTCGTGGGCGTCGCGGATGACCTCGTCGGCGTCGAGGAGGGTGCCGTAGGTCGGGTCGATGGCGCGGTAGTCGGCGACGTCGTAGCCGCCGTCGGCCTGCGGGGACGCGTAGAACGGGCTGAGCCAGACGGCGTCGACGCCCAGGTCGCGCAGGTAGGGCAGGCGGGAGCGGATGCCTTGCAGGTCGCCCGTGCCGTCGCCGTTGCCGTCGGCGAAGCTGCGCGGATAGACCTGGTAGATCACCGCGCCGCGCCACCAGTCCGTGCGGGTGCCGCCTGCGGTGGTGGTGGCGGAGGCGGCGAGATGCTGGGTCATGTCTTCCCTGGGGTGGTGAAAGGGGCGGGGAGGTCAGGACTTCGTCGCGCCGGCGGTCAGGCCGGAGACGAGGTGACGCTGGACGAAGCCGAAGACGACGGCGGCGGGCACCGCGACGATCACGGCGGCCGCCGTCAACGAGCCCCAGTCGCTGGTGTATTGGTTGACGAAGGTCTGCAGTCCGCCGGCGAGCGTGAGGTTCTCCTCGCCGGTCAGGAAGGCGGAGGCGTACGCGACCTCGGCCCAGCCGGTGATGAAGGTGTAGAAGCCGGTCACGGCGAGGCCGGGCTTGGCGAGCGGCACGATGAGCCGCCAGAAGGTGCCGAACGGGTTGAGCCCGTCCACCCGGCCCGCCTCGTCGATCTCCACCGGGATGGTGTCGAAGTAGCCCTTCATCATCCAGGCGCTGAACGGCACGGCGATCGTCAGATACGTGAGGACGAGGCCGACCGGCTGGTTCAGCAGACCGAGGCTCCCGAGGAGGTTGTACAGCGGCACGATGAGCACCGCGACGGGGAACATCTGCGTGATGAGCAGCAGCCACATCAGCGGCCGCATGCCGGGGAACTTGAAGCGGCTCACCGCGTACCCGGTGGTCGCCGAGATGAGCACGCCGACGACCGTGGTCAGTCCGACGACGAGCAGTGAATTGCCCACCCAGTCGAGGAACTTGGTGTCGTTGACGACGTGGTCGTAGTTGCCGAGCGTGAAGTCCTTCACCAGGTCGGTGGAGAACGCCTCGCTCTGCGGCTTGAACGAGGTGACGAGCAGCCACAGCGGCGGCAGCACCGCGACGGCGCTGGCGAGGAACAGGGTCACGTGCAGGGCGACGGAGGCGAGCGGCCCGCGCTCGCCGCGCGGCCTGACCTTCTGCTTCTTCACGGTCTCTGAGGTCGTCGAGGTCACGGTGGTCACCACACCTCTCCTTGCTTGCGGAGCGCGCGGCGGTAGGCCACCGCGATGAGCGAGAGGAGCAGCAGGATGAGCACGCCCCAGGCGGCCGAGCCCGCGAAGTCGCGGGGGCTGACGACGAACGAGAGCCGGTAGGCGTACGTCACCAGGATCTCCGTCGCGTCACCGGGTCCGCCCCTGGTCAGGAGGTAGATGACCGGGAACATGTTGAAGGTCCAGATGCCGCTGATGAGGATGACGGTGCTGCTCACGGTGCGCAGCCCCGGCAGGGTGATGTGCCGGAAGCGCTGCCAGGCGTTCGCGCCGTCCATCTCGGCGGCCTCGTACAGCTCGCCCGGGATGGACTGGAGTCCGCCGAGCATGGCGACGAGCATGAAGGGGACGCCCAGCCAGACGTTGACGGTGATCACCGAGATCTTCGCCCAGGTCGGGTCGTTGAGCCACGGGACCGCGTCGATGCCGCCGCCGGCGAGGATCTTGTTGAGCAGGCCGCTCTTCTCGTTGAAGAGCAGCCGCCAGGTGAAGACGGAGACGAAGGCGGGCACGGCCCACGGCAGGATGAGCGCCATCCGGTACAGGGAGCGCCCGGCCAGCTTGCGGTTGAGCATGTTCGCGAGGATCAGGCCGAGCGTGAAGGACAGCGCCACACAGGAGACCGTCCAGACGACAGTCCAGGTGAGGCGGTCCCAGAAGACGCTGTCGGAGAGGATCGACTGGTAGTTGTCGAGGCCGACCGACTTGTACGTCGCCGGGATGTCGTTGACGCCGATGTGCCGCTCGACGTTGGCCTCGTTGGCGTCGGTCGTCGACAGGTAGGCGCCGCGCACCAGCGGGTAGCCGATGATGACGCCGATGACGATCACCACGGGGGCGACCATGCTCCACGCGTACCAGTGGGTCGAAAGGGCCCTGCGCAGCCGCCCCGGAGGGTTCTTGCTCTTGCCGGTCGGGAGGCCGCGGCCGCGGACGCTGCGCGCGTCCGCGGCCTTGGCCACCGACTGGCCGGTGTCGGCCGTCATCTACTTGTAGTCCTTGAGGAGCTTGCGGTACGCGTCGCCGACGCCCTGCGCGGCGCTGTCCGGGGAGGTCTTGCCGGTGAGGACCTTGCCCATCTCCAGGCGGATCGGCTCGAAGAGGGAGTTGGCCTCGGGGATCCACGGCCGCTGCACGGACTTGTCGACGGCGGGCTTGAAGAACTGCACCATCTGGTTGCCCTTGACGGACTTCACGTCGTAGACGGAGGTGCGGGTCGGCAGCAGGCTGAGCTTCTCGGTGGTCTGCTGCTGGACCTTGGCGGAGCTCATGTACTTGATGAACTCGTAGGAGGCGTCGAGGTTCTTGGAGCCCGCGTAGGCGGAGAGGTTCCAGCCGCCCTGCGGGGACGCCTGGCGCGCGCTGCCCGCCGGGACCGGGGCGACGCCGAGGTTGCCCTTGTCGTTCTTGAACTGCTTGCCCTGCAGGGCGCCTTCGATGGACCAGGGGCCGTCGATCGCCATCGCGACGTCGCCGCTCTTGAAGGCGTTGAGCTGGTTGTTGTAGCCGTCGCTCGCGTCGGTGGTGGCGGCCTTGGAGTCGACGAGGTCCTTCATGACCTTGAAGGCGGCGGCGCCGGGGGCGTCGTCGACGGTGACCTTCTTGTTCTTGGTGTCGAGGAGGTCGCCGCCCTCTCCGTAGAGATACGGGAGGTAGTAGTACGGGTCGTCGCCGCGCAGGTAGAGACCGGTCTTGCCGGACTTCGACTTGATCTTCTTCGCGGCGGTCTTCACCTCGTCGAAGGTGGTGGGGACCTTGACCCCGGCGTCCTTCAGCATCTTCTTGTTGTAGAAGAGCGCGAGGGAGTCGATGGTCTGGGGCGCCGCGTACGTCTTGCCCTTGAACTTGGTGCTCGCGACGGCCTGCCCCAGGTAGTCGTCGGGCTTGTCGAGGGCGGGCGTGCCGTCGAGCGGGGCGAGGTAGCCGAGGTTGGCGAAGTCGGCGACCCAGGCGACCTCGGTGCGCATCACGTCGGGGGCGCCGGAGTTGCCGCCCGCGGCGTTCTTGAACTTGGCGTTGGCCTCGCCGAACGCGACGTTCACATAGTTGACCTTGACGCCGGGGTGGAGCTCCTCGAAGCCCTTGGCGAGCTTCTGGTACGTGCCCTTCTCGGCGTCGTTCGAGGTGTCCCAGAAGGTGACAGTGCCGGACAGTTTGCCCGAGCCGTTGCTGCCGCTGTCCCCGTCGTCTCCACCGCACGCCGCCGCCGTCAGGGCCAGGGCGGCGACCAGTGCGGTGGCCGCTATGCCACGCCGCATGTGAACTCCTTCAACTGATCCCGGAACAAGGGGAGGCCGGGTTGCCAGGGAACGTAACAGGATTGAAAAGCGGCCGAAAGACCTTGCGGGAAATTTCTGCAAGAGGTGCAGCCGATCGTTACCGGCGCGTATCCAGGCGCCGGGGACGGCCCGGGACAGCGGGGGCCGGACCTGCAAGTCCCCTGCGGGGCGGCCGTCTTGCGCAAGTTGCCGCAGCCGGTGGGCAGGGCGTGGGCCGACGGGTACAGTCCAGGCCATGACCGCACGGCTCGTCGACATCGCAGCCCAGGCGGGGGTCAGCGAAGCCACCGTGAGCCGGGTGCTCAACGGCAAGCCGGGGGTGGCGGCGGGCACCCGCGAATCCGTCCTCGCCGCCCTTGACGTGCTCGGCTTCGAGCGGCCCGTGCGGCTCCGCCGGCGCGGCAGCGCCGGACTCGTCGGCCTGATCACGCCCGAGCTCAGCAACCCGATATTCCCCGCCCTCGCGCAGGTCATCGGGCAGGCCCTGACCCGCCAGGGCTACACCCCGGTGCTCGCCACCCAGACCCCCGGCGGCTCCACCGAGGACGAGCTGACCGAGATGCTGGTGGACCGCGGCGTCTCCGGCATCATCTTCGTCTCGGGGCTGCACGCCGACACCACCGCCGACATGGAGCGCTACGACCGGCTGCGCGCCAAGGGCGTGCCGTACGTGCTGGTCAACGGCTTCTCGCCGAAGGTACGCGCACCCTTCGTCTCGACGGACGACCGGGCCGCGGCCCGCCTCGCCGTCACCCACCTCGCCTCTCTCGGCCACACCCGCATCGGACTCGCGGTCGGCCCGCGGCGGTTCGTGCCCGTGCTGCGCAAGATCGAGGGCTTCCGGCGGGCGGCACAGGAGCGGCTCGGACTCACGGCCGAGGAGTCGGAGGAGCTGATCGAGCACTCCCTCTACACCCTGGAGGGCGGGCAGGCCGCGGCCGCGACGCTGATCGAGCGGGGCTGCACGGCGATCGTGTGCGCCAGCGACATGATGGCGCTCGGCGCCGTACGGGCCGCGAGGGAGCGGGAGTTGACGGTGCCCGGGGACATCTCGGTGGTCGGCTTCGACGACTCGCCGCTCATCGCGTTCACCGATCCCCCGCTGACCACGATCCGCCAGCCCGTCGAGTCGATGGGGCAGTCGGCGGTGCGCACGCTCCTGGAGGAGGTCGGCGGAACGCCCGCGCCGCACAGCGAGTTCGTGTTCATGCCGGAGCTCGTGGTGCGGGACTCGACGGCGGCGCGCGCGGGCGGGCAGCGGGACAGGGAGCGGGGTCGGGCCCGGCGTTCCGCCTGAGGGGCATGGGACCTGAGGGCCGCTCACCCTCAGTTCACCGGCTTGCAAGTTTCTGGTTGCTCTTGCAGAAATTCTTGACGCGTCCCTGAGGGGGCGGCACTCTCTGACGCGGACAGACACCCGCACTCTGTCCGTCCCCCCACGGCAGCCTGGCGCGTGGCTGCCTTCGAGGGCACAGCTGTGCCCGCACACCGAAGGAGCCGCACGATGTACCGTCGATCCCGCCTGCTCGGCGGAGGGTTGGCCGGCGTCCTGACCGCCGCAGGGCTCGCCGCGCTCGCGCCCTGGCCGTCCGAGGCGACACCCCCCGGCGACAAGGCCGTCACCGCCACCCTCTTCGAGCGCCCCTACAAGGACGTCGCCACGGCCTGCACCGACCAGCTCGGCCCGGCCGGTTACGGCTACGTCGAGGTCTCCCCCGCCACCGAGCACATCCAGGGCGGCCAGTGGTGGACCTCGTACCAGCCCGTCAGCTACAAGATCGCCGGGCGTCTCGGCGACCGGGACGCCTTCAAGGGCATGGTCGACGCCTGTCACGCGGCGGGCGTCAAGGTCATCGCGGACGCCGTCATCAACCACATGAGCTCCGGCTCCGGGACGGGCACCGGAGGGACCAAATACAGCAAGTACGACTACCCCGGCACCTTCCAGGACCACGACTTCCACACCTGCCGCAAGGACATCAACGACTACACCAACCGCGACAACGTCCAGAACTGCGAACTCGTGGGCCTCGCCGACCTGGACACCGGCAGCGACGCCGTCCGCACCACCATCGCGAAGTACCTCGGCGACCTGCGCTCGCTCGGCGTGGACGGCTTCCGCATCGACGCCGCCAAGCACATGGCGGCCGCCGACGTCACCGCCATCAAGGGCAAGATGAGCGACCCCGGCTTCTGGGTCTCCGAGGTCATCCACGGCAGCGGCGAGGCCGTGCAGCCCGACGAGTACACGGGCATCGGGGACGTCGACGAGTTCCGCTACGGCGGCCACCTCAAGTCCGCCTTCCAGGGCGGGAACATCGCCCAGTTGAAGTCGGTCGCGGACGGCAAGCTGGGCAGCGGCTCGGCCCGTACGTTCGTCGACAACTGGGACACCGAGCGCAACGGCTCCACGCTCACGTACAAGGACGGCGAGCGCTACACCCTCGCCAACGTCTTCATGCTCGCCTCGCCCTACGGCTCCCCCAACGTCTACTCCGGCTACGAGTGGAGCGACAAGGACGCGGGCCCGCCGAGCGGCTCCGACGGCTGGACGGACGTGCACGCCCGGCAGGCAGTCACGGGCCTGGTCGGCTTCCGCAACGAGGTGGGCTCCGCCGAGCTCACCGACTGGTGGGACAACGGCGGCAGCGCCCTCGCCTTCGGCCGCGGCAGCAAGGGCTTCGTCGCCCTCAACAACGGCGACGGCGAACTCGCGCAGACCTTCTCGACCTCGCTCCCGGCCGGTACGTACTGCAACGTCGCCAAGGCCAAGCCCGACGACTGCGCGGGCGACACGGTCACCGTCGGCGCGGACGGCAAGGTCACGGCGACCCTGCCCGCGCGCGGCGCGCTCGCCCTGCACACTGGAGCCCGGACCAGCTGACCGGGCCCCGGCCCGACCGGGCCCAGTGAGGGAGAGCCATGACCGCCGCTTCGACCGACATCCGTACGAGCCACCTGTTGTACGGGTGCATGGGGCTCGGCGGCAGCCGGGACACCGACGTGTGCACCGCCGAGGACATCGCGCACGCCGAAGCGGCGGTCGAGGCCGCCCTCGCCGCCGGGATCACGGCGTTCGACCTCGCCGACATCTACCGCGGCGGCAAGTCCGAGGCGGTCTTCGGCGAGGTCCTCGCCCGGTCCGCCGGGCTGCGCGAGCGCATCCTCGTGCAGTCCAAGTGCGGCATCCGGCTCCCCGACGGCGACCGGCCGGGCCACTACGACCTGCGCGGGCCGAGCATCCTGCAGCGCGTCGAGGAGAGCCTGACCCGGCTGCGCACCGACGTCCTCGACGTGCTGCTCCTGCACCGCCCGGACCCGCTGTCGGGCCCCGAGGAGATCGCGAAGGCACTCATGTCCCTGCACGAGCAGGGCCTGGTGCGCCAGTTCGGGGTGTCCAACATGAGCGCGGCCCAGATCGCCCACCTCCAGGCGCACCTCGATGTCCCGCTGGTCGCCAACCAGTTGGAGATGAGCCTGGCCCGGCGGGACTGGGTGGAGGCCGGGGTCCTGGTGAACACCCCGGACGCGGCGGCGAACGGCTTCCCGCACGGGACGCTGGAGCACTGCGCCGAGCACGGCATCCAGGTGCAGTCCTGGGGCTCGCTCGCCCAGGGCCGCTACACCGGCGGCACGGGGGACGCCGCTTCCGCCGACGACCGGGACGCGCCCGCCGCGCGCCTCGTCGCGGAGCTCGCCGAGCGCAAGGGCACGACCCCGGAGACGATCCTGCTGTGGTGGCTGCGCCGCCACCCCGCCCGCATCGCCCCCGTGATCGGCAGCAGCCGCCCCGAGCGCATCCTCGCCTGCCGCGACGCCGCGGTCCGCGAACCCGACCTCGGGCACGAGGAGTGGTACGAGCTGTGGATCGCGGCGCGGGGCGAGCGGCTTCCCTAGTTCGCTGCCTGGTGGACGGCGAGGCCCGTGCGGCCCGGGGCCAACTCGGGCCGCAGCACCATGTGTTCGTCGTAGTCGGCGTTCTGGTGGCGGAAGGACAGCGGCTCCGCGGTGTCCAGGGTGCGCAGGCGCTCGCGCAGGGCCGCCCGGTCCCGCGCGTAGCTCGCGTCCGTGGAGCGGTCCGCGCTGTACACCGCGAGCGGGGGCAGCGCGGTCATGCCCGTGTACCAGAACGTGCCGTGCAGCATCGGGAAGAGCACCTGGTCGAGCTGGCCGTTGATGCCGCGCGGACCGAAGGCGGACTCCCGGCCGCCGACCGAGGTGACGATCAGGGCGCGCTTGCCCGCGAGCGGGCCGTCCCCGTACCGCATGACGCGCCCTTCGGAGTCATGGAGCCCGAACGCGAACCCCTGCAGCAGGACGCGGTCGAACCAGCCCTTCAGGATGGCGGGCGGCCCGAACCACCAGAGCGGGAACTGGAAGACCAGGGCGTCCGCCCAGGTGATCTTCTCCTGCTCGGCGAGGATGTCGTCGCTCAACTTCCCTTCCTTGTAGGCGCGTTCCTGCTCGTCGCCCACGAAGAGCCGCTCGGTCGACTCGCGCCGGAAGTCGTCGGCGTCCACGACGGCCTTCCAGCCCATCGCGTACAGGTCGGACGTGCGGTGCTCGTGCCCGGACTCCTCCAGGGCGCGCAGCCCGTCGGCCGTCAGGGAGCCGTTGAGGGAGCGCTGATCGGGGTGCGCGGAGATCCACAGAATTCTCATGCGTCCGAGCTTGCGGCGTGCGGGTCGCGGCAACGAGTGGCTGGAGGGACAGGGCCCGCAAGGATCTCGCCACCGGGGAAATATTCCCGTGCCCTCGCCCTGCCTTGATCCCTACACTCGCAACGCGCCGCATGCCGCGGCGCGTGTTCCGTCGAGCGAAGGGAGCCTGGCCGTGCCTGATCACCGCACCGCCGCGAGCGCTTCCTGGACGCGATTCGACGTGATCCTGGTGTCTTCGCGCGCCCAGTGCCGGCTGCGCGGCCGTCACTGAACTCCCGCGACGCACACGTGACTTGTCCCTGATCCAGCACGGGTCCCTGTCCCGCGTCCGGGTATCGCGCTGCCCTCTCACAGACTCAACGCATCGAAAGGCCCTGGGCCATGCGCAGCACCATCCACCCGTCGAACACTGTCCGAAATCTCGGCATCCTCGCGCACGTCGACGCCGGCAAGACGACGCTCACCGAACGGATCCTGTTCCGCACCGGCGCCACCTACAAGCGGGGCGAGGTCCACGACGGCACGACCGTCACGGACTTCGACACGCAGGAGCGCGACCGCGGGATCACCATCTTCGCGGCGGCGGTGAGCTGCGACTGGGAAGGCCACCGGATCAACCTGATCGACACCCCCGGCCACATCGACTTCGCCGACGAGGTGGAGCGTTCGCTGCGCGTGCTGGACGGCGCGGTCGCCGTGTTCGACGGCGTCGCCGGGGTCGAGCCGCAGAGCGAGTCCGTGTGGCGGCAGGCCGACCGGTACGGGGTGCCGCGCATCGCCTTCGTCAACAAGCTGGACCGCGCGGGCGCCGACCTGGACGCGGCGGTCGCCTCGATCCGGGAGCGCCTGCACACCGTGCCGCTGGTGGTGCAGCTGCCGATCGGGCGCGAGGACGCGTTCACGGGGGTCGTGGACCTGCTGGCGATGCGCGCCCTGGTCTGGCCCCCCGGCGCGGAATCGTACGAAGTCACCTCCGTCCCACCAGAGTTGGCGGACGAGGCCCGCCACCGGCGCCGTCTCCTGGAGGAGGCCGTCGCGGAGCTCCATCCGGCCGCGCTGGAGGAGTACTGCGCGACGGCGGCGCTCTCCGAGGCGACGCTCGCCACGGCGCTGCGCGAGCTGACCGTCGGCGGTGAGGGCACGGTGGTGCTGTGCGGTTCCGCGTACCGCAACCGCGGGATCGAGCCGCTCCTGGAGGCCGTGGTGGCGTATCTGCCGTCGCCGCTGGACGTGCCGCCGGTGCGCGGCACGCTCGGCGACACGGAGCAGGAGCGGCCCGCCGACCCCCAAGTGCCCTTCGCGGGGCTCGCGTTCAAGGTGAACGCGACGCCGACGGGCCGCATGACCTATGTACGCGTCTACTCGGGCACGCTCACGAAGGGAGACACCGTCATGGACGGGGCCACGGGCCGCACGGAGCGCGTCGGCCGGATCCTGCGCGTGCAGGCCGACCGGCACGCGGACGTGGACCGGGCGGTGGCCGGGGACATCGTGGCCGTGATCGGCCTGAAGACGGCCCGCGCGGGCAGCACGCTGTGCGCGCCGTCGGCGCCGCTGGTCCTGGAGCCGCCGGTGGTGGCCGCGGCGGTGGTGTCCGTGGCGGTCGAGGCACGCCGGTCCACCGACACGGGCCGCCTCTCGACCGCCCTGTCCCGCCTGGTGGAGGAGGACCCCTCCCTGTCGGTGCGGACCGACGCGGAGACGGGCCAGACGGTCCTGTCCGGCATGGGCGAGCTGCATCTGGAGGTCGCGGTGGAGAAGATCCGCCGCGCCCACGGCCTCGACGTCGGCGTGGGCCGCCCCCAGGTGACGTACCGCGAGACGGTCGTCCGCGGCGTGTCCGGCTTCGTGTACCGGCACGTCAAACAGGACGGCGGGCCGGGGCAGTTCGCGCAGGTGGTCGTCGACGTGGAGCCGCTGACGGACACCGGGCCCGCCGGTGCGGGCGACGTCGCGGATGACGGCGGCTTCGTGTTCCGGTCCACGGTCGTCGGGGGCCGGGTGCCGCAGGAGTACGTGCGGGCGGTCGAGGCGGGCTGCCGGGACGCGCTGGCGCAGGGCCCGCTGGGCGGCCACCCGGTGACCGGCGTCCGCGTGACGCTCACCGACGGGGCGACCCACCCCAACGACTCCTCGGAGGTGGCGTTCCGCACGGCGGGCCGCTTCGCGCTGCGCGCGGCTCTGCGGGCCAGCGTCGTGGAGCTCCTGGAACCGGTCGTCGAGGTCACGGCCACGGTGCCGGACGACGCGGTCGGCGGCGTCCTCGGCGACCTGGCGGCGCGCCGCGGCCGGGTCTCGGGCACGGTGGTGCGCGGCGGCACGACAGTGATCACCGCGACGGTGCCACTGGCCGAACTGTTCGGCTACGCAACGAGGTTGCGCAGCCGCACTCAGGGTCGCGGCACGTTCACGACGCGGCCGGTCGGGTACGCGGGGGTGCCGGTGGCGGTGTCGTCGGTGGTGCTGGGGCGGTAGTACGCCTGGTAGTACGTCTGGTAGTACGCCTGGGCGCTCCGGATGCCCATCGGCCCGCCCCACTGGTTCACGCCGGTGGGGCGGGCCCTTCACTTGGAGGATGCGGGGGTGTGGGGTGCGGCGGCGCGGGGCGCGGGGGCATGGTGTTGGGGGGGCGCGGGACGCGGAGGCGCGGGGATGCGACGCGGGCTCGAAGCCACGCCGTCCCCGTCCCGTCGCCCGGCGCCCCGGCGCCGCCGTTCGGCCCGGGTGCCCAGGGCGCCCCAGGTGATCACGTATGCCACGGTCCACGTCCCGCCCCGCGCCACCGAGTCGGGCCACCACGGGTCTCCCGAGACCGGCTTCATCACCAGGGCGAGGACCGAGCCGGTCGCGGCGGCCGAGAGCGCCAGGACCGCCCACTGCCGCCTCGTCATCAGCGGACCAGCAGGTAGCGCTGCTCGCTCGCCCCGCTCGTGCAGTCCATGCTCGCGCAGTCGGCCTTGCTCGCGGTGAAGACGATCCAGACGTAGCGGCCGGGGCCCGGGGGTGTGTAGGAGTAGCTGGAGCCCTTCATCCAGGGCTGGTGCCGCCAGCTGCCGTCGGGCTGTTGCACGGCGACCCGGGAGACGGGGCCCGTCGCCTTCCAGGTGAGGGTGACCGGGCTGTCCGCGGTGGCGGTGGCCCGGTCCGCGGGGGTGAGCGGGTGCGGCGGGTGGGGGCGCTGGACGCGGGGCTCGCCGGTCGGCTCGTCCTTCGGCGTGACGACGAAGTAGCGCTGTTCGCTCCAGACGCTGCCCGTCTTGCCGCGCCCGGCCTGCGCCGTGCTCACCGACCAGCGGTAGACCCCGGGGCGCGTGGGCGTGAAGGCGCAGCGGTCCGTGTGCATGCGCTGGGTGCGCGCCCAGTTGCTCTTGTCGTCGAGGTCGAAGGAGATCTCGGAGACCTCGCCCTTGGTGTCCCAGTCGAACGTGATCGGCTTGCCGACGACGAACGTGGCCTGGTCGGCGGGTGCTGTCTGCACGGGTGAACGGGGCACGCCCGTGGGCAGCATGCCCGGCTCGGCGGAGGCTCCGGCGTCGGTGTCCTTCTCCTCTCCTTCGCTGTCGGACTTCTTGTCCGGGAAGCAACTCGCCACCGTGTCATGGCCGTTGGCCTTGGAGAGCAGGAGCGGCACGCTCGCGCCTATGGCGCCGACCACGGCGAGGCCCGCGAGGGTCAGGACGATCGCCGTCCTGCGGCGCCGGGAGGCGGGGCGGCGGGCGGCCGGGGCGGGCGGCCCGGTCATGGTGACCATGTGGTCGACGGGCGACGCGGGCGGAGCCGAGGCGGCGGGCGGGGCAAGGGGGGCTGCGGCGGTCGGTGGTGCGGCGGCAGGTCGTGAGGCTGCCGCTGCCGCCGCCGCGGGCGACGACCCCGCCGGAACCGCGTCCGACGGCTCCGGCTGCGGCTCCCCCGTCGGCGCCACCAGCGTCCGCTGCATCTGCGGCGGCAGCCACGGCCCCGGGGCGCCCGCCGGTCCCCCGTGCGCGGGCGCGAACCGCTCGATGAGCGACGCGGGCGTCGGCCGGTCCGCCGGGTCCTTCGCGAGGCAGGCCGCGACGACCGGGCGCAGCGCCTCGGGCAGCCGGCGGAGGTCGGGCTCGGTGTGTGTGACGCGGTACAGCAGGACCTGGGGATCACCCTTGCCGAAGGCCGCGAACCCGGCGGCGTGGCACAGCACATGGCCGAGGCTGAACACGTCGCAGGCCGGGCCGACGCGGGCGCCGGAGATCTGCTCGGGCGCCATGAACGCCGGTGTCCCGACGACCATGTGGGGGCGCGTGATCCCCGTACCGTCGAGGGCGCGGGCGATCCCGAAGTCGATGACGCGGGGGCCGTCGTCGGCGAGCAGCACGTTCGACGGCTTGAGGTCGCGGTGGACGAGGCCGACCGCGTGGATGGCGTCGAGGGCCTCGGCGAGACCCGCGCCGAGGACCCGCAGGGCGGACTCGGGCAGCGGTCCGTGCGCGGAGACGGCCTCCGCGAGGGACGGTCCGGGGATGTACGCGGTGACCATCCAGGGTGGATCGCCGTGCGGATCGGCGTCCACGACGTCCGCGGTGTGGAAGCCGCCGACGCGCCGGATCGCCTCCATTTCGTGGGTGAAGCGGACCCGGAACTCCGCGTCGACCGCGAGCTCCCGGTGCACGCACTTCACCGCGACGAGCCGCCCGCCCGGGGACCGCCCCAGGAACACGGCGCCCATGCCGCCGCTGCCGAGCCGCCCCAGAATCCGGTACCGCCCCACCACCGTGGGATCGCCGTCGCGCAACGGATCCACGTCCACTCCCCCGCCCCCACCAAGTGCCTGAACCGGGCCAGAGTACCGAGGCCACGACGCACCGGTCCCCCCGATCCGCCTGCTCGCCTACCGTCCGATCCGCTTCTCGAACCAATGGTCGGCATACGGCTCGTCGTTGAAGGCGGCGACCTCCTCGAAACCGGCGGCGTGGTAGAGCCCGATCGCGGCGCTCAAAGCCTTGTTGGTGTCCAGGCGCAGGGCCTCGTGGCCGTGCTCGGCGGCCCGCTTCTCCAGCTCGGCCAGGAACCGGCGGCCGAGCCCGAGTCCGCGGGCGGCGGGTGCGACCCACATGCGCTTGATCTCGGCGGGGGCGCCGGGCGGCAGCTTCAGTCCGGCGCAGCCGATGGCCTCGCCGTGCAGCCGGGCCACCAGGAACTGGCCGCGCGGCGGCCGGAGTTCGCCCGCGTCGGGCAGCAGGCTGCGGGCGGGGTCGAAGCCGCTCTCGAAGCGTTCCTGGATCTCGGCGAAGTACGCGCGCAGGCAGGCGGCGGCGTCGGGGTGGTCCGGGTCGACGGTGTCCAGCGTGACCGTGGCGGCGGTGAGCAGCCGGTCGACCTCCGCCATGGCGGCCACCAGGCGGGCGCGCTGGCGGGAGTTGAGCGGCTCCAGGAGCGAGGCGGCGAGCTCGTCGCTGAGGCCGTCGACGAGCTGGCGCTCGGCGCGGCCCGCGCGGGTGAGGCGGACGGTGCGCACCCTGCGGTCCTCGGGCCGCTGCTCGACGGTGACCAGGCCGTCGCCCTCCAGGGCGCGCAGCAGTCGGCTGACGTACCCGGAGTCGAGCCGCAGCCGCTCCCGCAGGCGCCGTACGTCCTGGCCCTCCTCACCGATCTCCCACAGCAGCCGGGCCTCGCCGATGGGGCGGCCGCGGCCGAGGTAGTGGTCGTGCAGCACGCCCACGCGCTCGGTGACGGTGCGGTTGAACCGCCGCACCTGGCCGACCTGTTCGGCGCGCTCCTCCGTCGTGCTCGTCTCCGTCATGGCTCGTCCGCACCCCACTCGTTCTCTGACTCGGGTCAGAGAAGCATGTCCGGGGCGGGACGGCAAGGTGCGCATGCCGTCTGGTGCTCGGCGCAATGGGCTGCGAGAGTACGGGATTCCGTATTCCGTTTCAGTGAGGAGCGCTCGATGACTCAGTACGACTCGCTCGCCGCACGGCTCGCCGATATCGGGGAAACCATCGGTTTCTATCGGGAGAACGTGGAGTTTCATTCGTTCTTACGCGCCCTGGGGCAGGTGCGCGGAAAGCGCGTCCTCGACGTCGGCTGCGGAGACGGGGTCTACGCCAGGATGGTCGCGCAAAGGGGCGCCGGGCCCGTCGTGGGAACGGATTCTTCCGGCGAGATGATCCGGTTGGCCGAAGAGGCCGAAACGGCGGCGCCGCTGGGAATCCAGTATCAGGTCCATGACGTGGCGACCATGCCGGAACTGGGCTCGTTCGACCTGGTCGTCGCCGTCAATGTGCTGCACTACGCGGACAGCCGGGCGACGCTGGACGACATGTGCCGGCGCATGGCGTCGAACCTCGCTCCCGGCGGCAGGCTCCTCGCGTACGTCGGGAACGCGGAGGTGGACGCCGACGCGGCCAGGGAGTTCGGCTTTCTCGTGGAACGCCCGGCCGACGCCCGCGAGGGCGACTCCTACACCGTCACGATCCCCGCGACCCCGCCCGCCTCCGTAGAGGTGCGCCACTGGTCGGCGGCGAGTCTCGCACGGGCGGTGACGTCCGCGGGGCTCACCCGGGTCGGCTGGGAGGAGATCACTCACGCTCCCCTGGGACCCGACGACGCCGCGCGCCGGGAAAGTCTGGAACGCCTGCTCAAGAACCCGCCGAGTCTGCTTCTCAGCGCGTACAAGGAATGACCCGGTAGAGCGGTCGGATAGCCGCCCGTCAGCCCGGAAAACCGTTTGGTTTGTCAGAAATCCTTGCGGTGGGCGACTTCTTGACGGGCGGCGCCGGCTCCCCCTAGCCTCATGCCGATCATCGTGATCAATCTGCTGAAGAAGCATGGGGAAATGGATGACTAAGGTCCACTTATGGAAGTCCAGCGTAGGAACCCTCTTCGACCGTAGGGCAGAAACGGGAAAGCCTATGGCTTTCCGTCTCAGTCGGCCGCTGGACATCGATCCGTCAGGCCAGACTCTCTTGGATGTGCAGGAAATCGCCCAGTGCGTGCGGAAGACCGCGGGGGCGCTGCATACGGCCGGACTCCGTTCCGGGGACCGTTTCGCCGTGTACAAGGACAATCACTTCGACTGCCTGTTGCTCGCCGCCGCCGGAATCAGGATCGGCGCGATTCCCGTCATGCTGTCGGGGCTGCTCCCGTACGACTCGATGCGGCCGCTGCTCCAGCGCGTCGAACCGAAGCTCCTGGTGAGCAGCCGGCGTCTGCTGGCGAGCCGGGGCGACGACGGGAACCCGCTCTCCGCGTTCGCCGAGCGGACCCTGAGCCTCGACGGCGGGGCCGAGGACGCGCTGGCCTTCGCGGACCTCTACGGAAGCGCCGATCCGGCCCCTTCTCCCCGGGGCGACGACGAGTTGATGATGCTCACCCACACGTCGGGCACCACCGGCATTCCGAAGCTCATCATGTACACCCCGGCCAAACTCCAGGGCCAGATGGCCCGGCTGGAGTGCCGTCACCTGCCGCCGATCACGTTCCGGCGGAACGACACGGTCGCCATGTTCACCCCGTATGTGCACGCCCGCGCCTTCACCTGGATCTACTCGGTGCTCACCCTGGCTCCCGCCAAGGTGCTGCTGATGAGCGACAGCGACCCCGAGGTGGTCGGGCCGCTGTTCCGGCAGCAACGCCCCACCGTCATCGAGGGGTTGCCGATCGACTTTCTCCAGATGGAGGAGCTCGCCAAGGAGCGTGGCCACAACGCCTTCTCCTCGGTGCGCATGTTCGTGGGCAACTTCGACGCGGTGCACTGGTCGACCATCCGCACCTTCCTCAATGCCTCCCGGCACCGCTTCCCCCTGTGGCGGGAGGGGTACGGGCAGTCCGAGACCGGCGGCATGGGCATGACCGTCATCACGCGCCAGAAGGCGAACAAGCGGCGCGACGCGCTGCCGGGCCCCCGCCCCGTGGGCCGGCCGATGCCGGGCTTCGTCCAGCTCAAGGTGGTGCATCCGGAGACCTTCGAGCCGGTGCCGAACGGTCGGCCGGGCCTGGTGCTCGCGCGCACCAAGGCACGGTGCATCGGCTACTACCGCGAGCCCGAACGCTGGGACGAGAAGGCCACGGGCGACTGGTGGAACACGGGCGACATCGGCATCAAGACGAAGAGCGGACAGCTCAAACTGCTCGATCGCGAGATCAACTACTCGCCGGGAGCGAGCTGCCTGGAGCTGGAAGACATCATCGTCGACTATCTGCCGGCACGGCACGACGTGGCCCTGCTGCCGCTGCTCGACGGGCCGCCGGTCCCCGTCGTCGCCACCCCTGACGGTCAGCTCGACCAAGCACGGTGGCGCAGGGCGGTCCGCGGCCTTCCCCCGCTGGCCGAGCCGATCGTGATCGAGTTCAAGGACATGCCCCGCACCGGAACCGGAAAGATCATCCGTGCCGAACTCCGCGCACGCCACCTCGACGAGGCCCGGCACCCCGGAACGGGCCGGTGGATATGAGCGCGGCACGCGGTGGCGCCGTCGGCCTCGACCCATCCCGAATACTCCGGCAAGGCCCCTTCACCGTCGAGCCGTTCACCGAGGGCTGCCGTGCGATCTGGGAGCGCCGGGAGCACGTCGTCCTCGGGGTCAGCCCGGGAAACAGCTACTTTCACGTCACGCTCCTGACCGAGCTTCTCGGCTGGCTCTGCCAGGAGTTCGAGCGCGTCGACGTCATCGTCCCGGACTCGGCGCTGGAGCACACCTACTCCGCCCTCGGCTATGACCCGCAGCGCGCCGCGAAGAAGGCGCGTGGCGAGATCAACGTGCTGCGCAACCGCGTCGCGCGGGCATGGCAGCCCCACGGCGGACCGCGGGCGGCCGACGGTCTGCACCGCATGTCGGAGCTGGAGTCCTGCGCCGTCTACCGCGAGCGGCTCACGGAGTGCGAACGGGCCCTTGACGAGGACGGCGCCCTCCGGGAGACCTGCGCGGACATGAGCAGAGAGGTGCTCGCCGCCAGAGGGTACGAGGGGCCGTTCACCCCGGAGCGCGTCGAACGGGCCATGCGCTATCTGATCGCCGAACTCCCCTTCTTCCTGGCGTCGAGTGAGATCTTCGGCGTGCCGTCGTCGCTGAACTTCTACCACCGGCCGCTCCCGCTGGCAGAGCTCGTCTTCTCCGGTACGTCCCTGCTCCGGACCTCGCCGGGGCAGGGGTACGCCACCATCCGGCCCGCCCCTTGCTGACGCCGTGTTGACCAGATCCCGGCAGGAGAGCACTCTTCCTCTCGCGCACAACGCTCCGCACCGCACAGCCAGGCACCGCAATGCCAGTCCGGCTCGTCCCCCACCGCGGCAGAAGGAGACACGCGTGAGACGTCAACGCACCGCCACAGCCGTCCTGTTGTCGGTCGGCGCCCTGCTGGCCGGGGCCCTGTCCGCCACCACGGCGGCCGCCGCCCCGGCTCCGGCACCCGCCCCGGCCGCCTCGTTCACGCAGACCCACCAGGCCAAGGGCTACTGGACCGCCGAGCGGATGCGCTCCGCGAAGCCGCTCGACGTGCTCGACCTGAAGAACCCCACGACCGGCAACGTGCCCCGCCCTGAGGGGAAGCGCAGCGTCGTCGCGCCGACCGCCATTCCGCAGCCGGGAGGGCCCTGGACGGGCAACGGAGCGGTGGTGAAGACCACGGGCCGCGTCTTCTTCACCTTCCAGGGCAAGAACGCCTCCTGCTCCGGCTCCTCGGTCACCAGCCAGAACGGCTCGACCGTGATCACCGCCGGGCACTGCGTGAAGTACCAGGGCTCCTGGCACACCAACTGGACCTTCGTGCCCGGCTACCACGACGGCCAGGCGCCGTACGGCACGTGGTCCGCGACCAAGACGCTCGCCACCGACCAGTGGGCGGCGAGCGAGGAGATGAACTACGACGTGGGCCTCGCCGTCGTCGCGCCGCTGAACGGCAAGAAGCTGGCGGACACGGTCGGCGCGCAGGGGCTCGAGTTCAACGGCGCGTACAACAAGCCGATGTACGCGTTCGGCTACCCCGCCGCGGCCCCGTACGACGGCAGCAAGCTGATCTACTGCAGCGGCACGTCGGGCAAGGACTTCCTGCTCACCAAGGACCACAGCCTCGGCTGCAACATGACGGGCGGCTCCAGCGGCGGCCCGTGGTTCCGGTCGTTCAACGAGTCGACCGGGACCGGGCTCCAGTCCTCGGTGAACAGCTTCGGCTACACGTTCCTGCCCAACACCATGTTCGGCCCGTACTTCGGCAATGAGGCGAAGGCCGCGTACGACAAGGCCCAGACCTCCTGATCCGGTCCGGTGCAGGCTGAGTCAGGCCGGTTCAGGCTGATTCAGCCTGCGAACGGAGTCGACGGCAGCCCCTGGCCCGCGTCCGGCAGCACCAGGACGGAGCCCGCAAGCGGGTGGGGTTGCCGGAGGCCCGTACGCGCCGTCGTGATGTAGAGGTCGCGCAGCCCCGGACCCCCGAACGCGCAGGCCGTGGGGCGGCGCACGGGGAGCTCGACCACGCGGTCCAGGGCCCCGTCCGGGGTGTAGCGGCGGACCTGGGCGCCGTCCCACAGCGCCACCCAGACGCAGCCGTCGGCGTCGACGGTGAGGCCGTCCGGGAATCCTGCACCCTCCTCGATCGCCGCCAATGGGCCGCGGTCCACCGGGAGTTGGCCGTCCATGCGGCAGACGTCGACGCGGCGCGTGGGGCTGTCCACGTAGTACATCCGGGTGCCGTCGGGGCTCCAGCCGGTGCCGTTGCTGACGGCCACCGCGTCGAAGACCTCCGTGTGCGTGCCGTCGGGGGCGAGGCGGGTGAGGGTGCCGCCGCCGGGCTCCTCGTCGTAGCGCATGGTGCCCGCCCAGAGCGCGCCGTCGGGGGCCACGGCCGCGTCGTTGCCGCGGCGGCCGGGCACCGGGTCGTGCAGCAGCCAGGAGAAGGCGCCGTCCGCGTCGTAACGGCCCACGCCGTCGCGGAGGTTGACCACGAGACCGCCGCCCGCGCGGGGCTTGGCCGCGCCGACGTGCTGCTCCGTCGCCATGACCGTGCGGCGGCCGGTCGCCGGGGCGTAGGTGTGGACGCGGGAGGCCAGGATGTCCACCCAGATGAGGCGGTCCGTGGCCGGGTCCCAGGTGGGGCCCTCCCCGAGGGAGGCGAACTCCCTTACTGCGAGCTCCACTTCGCGTCGTGCGCTCATCGGCGGCCGCCCCGGTGCCCCAGGCGCGCGGAGAGGTCGGCGGCGCCCTTCGCGGCCAGGCCGGCGAGCTCCGCCTCGCGCTCCTCGGTCCAGCGGATCATCGGCACCGAGACGGAGAGCGCGGCGACGACGCGGCCCGAGGCGTCCCGGACGGGGGCGGCGACGCAGCTCACGTCCGGGTTCGACTCGCGGTGTTCGGTGGCGATGCCGCGCTCGCGGATCACGGCGAGGGCGCTGCGCAGGGCGTCGGGGTCGGTGATGCTGTTGTGGGTCATGCCGACGAGCTCGCCGCCCTCCTCCTCGATGCGCAGGTCCAGCTTGTCCGCGGGCAGCGCGGCGAGGAGCATCTTGCCGACCGAGGTGCAGTGCGCGGGGAGGCGGCGGCCCGCGGCCGAGACCATGCGGACCGCGTGCGTGGAGTCGACCTTGGCGATGTAGATGACGTCCAGGCCCTCCAGGATCGCGACGTGCACGGTCTCGTCGCAGGTCTCGGCGACCTCACGGGCCACCTCCCGGCCCTCGGCGGCGAGGTCCAGCTGCTCCCCGTACCGGCTGCCGAGCTGGTAGGCGCGGACGCCGAGGCGGTAGCGGCCGGGCTGATCGGGCAGCTGCGCGAGGTAGTTGCGCGCCGCGAGCGTGGTGACCAGCTCGTGCACGGTGGTGCGCGGCAGCTGGAGCCTGCGTGTGATGTCGGGGGCCGAGAGCGCGCCCTCGCTCTCCAGGAACAGTTCGAGTATGTCCAGCGCCCTGGTCACCGCGGGGACGAGACGTCCCATGGTCCTCACCCACCCTGATCGTTCGAAACTCCGACCAATGGCCGGTATCACGAACACAGGCTAGCCACAGCCTCGTTCACCCGGCAATGGCCCCGCGAAGACGACCACGGCCCCTGCGAAAGTAACCGCCGCACGACCCATTGACACCCCCAGCGACGGCTGTTTACGGTCACGCCACCATTTCGAACGTGTGACGAAATCTCGAACGCAGCCCACGAACCCTACGAACCTCAGGGGCAACTGCCGTGCGCATCACGGGAATCAGCACTCATGTCGTCGGGACGCCCTGGCGCAACCTCACCTACGTCCTCGTCCACACCGACGAGGGCCTGACGGGCGTCGGCGAGACCCGCATGCTCGGGCACACCGACGCCCTCATCGGGTACCTCCGCGAGGCGGAGGCCAACCACATCTCCGGGTCCGACCCGTTCGCGGTCGAGGACCTGGTGCGGCGCATGAAGTACGGCGACTACGGCCGGGCCGGCGAGATCGTCATGTCCGGCATCGCGGTCGTCGAGATGGCCTGCTGGGACATCAAGGGCAAGGCGCTCGGCGTGCCCGTGTGGCAGCTGCTCGGCGGCAGGGTCACGGACCGGGTCAAGGCGTACGCGAACGGCTGGTACACCACCGAGCGCACCCCGGAGGCGTATCACGAGGCGGCCCGCGAAGTGATGGCGCGCGGCTACCGCGCGCTGAAGATCGACCCGTTCGGGACCGGGCACTACGAGCTCGACCACCAACAGACCCGTGACGCCGTGGACTTGATCGAGGCGGTGCGGGACGCGATCGGGCCCGAGGCCGAGCTGATGCTGGAGATGCACGGCCGGTTCAGCCCCTCGACGGCGGTGCGGCTCGCCCACGACCTCGCCCCCTTCCGGCCCGCGTGGCTGGAGGAGCCGGTGCCGCCGGAGAACCTGAAGGCGCTGAAGAAGGTCGCGGACAAGGTGGACCTGCCGGTGGCGACCGGCGAGCGCATCCACGACCGGATCGACTTCCGCGAGCTCTTCGAGTCGCAGGCCGCCGACGTCATTCAGCCCGACCTCGGCCACATCGGCGGCATCCTGGAGACCCGCAAGCTCGCCGCGACCGCCGAGACCCACTACGTGCTGGTGGCCCCGCACAACGTGGGCGGCTCGGTGCTCACGGCCGCCTCGCTCCAACTCGCCGCCTGCACCCCGAACTTCAAGATCCTGGAGCACTTCAACGACTTCGCGGACGCGGAGATCAAGAAGGTCGTGCGGGGCGCCCCGCAGGTGGACCCGGAGACCGGCTGCTTCGAGATCTCGCACGCACCCGGTCTCGGCGTCGAGTTCGACGTGGACGCGGCCGCGGAATTCCCGCAGCAGAAGGCCCGGTTCGACCTGTGGGCCGAGGGCTGGGAGCAGAGGTCACCGAAGTGAGCCGGTCCCTGGTGATCGACCGGCCCGGCGCGCACCGCCTGGCCGTCGGCCAGGTGCCGGAGCCGGGCCCCGGCGAGGTCCTGGTGCGGGTCGCCGCCGCCGGGATCTGCATGAGCGACCGGGAGGTGTACGACGGCCGCCGGGACGCCGCCTACGTCCGCTATCCCGTCGTGCCCGGCCATGAGTGGTCCGGCACGGTGACGGCGGTCGGCGACGGCGTGGACCCCGGGCTCGTGGGCTGCAGGACGGTCGCCGAGGGGTTCCGGGCGTGCGGGGTGTGCGAGCGGTGCCGGTGCGGCGAGACGAGCCTGTGCACCGGCGGGTACGCGGAGACAGGCTTCACCGAGCCGGGTGCCTTCGCGGACCATCTCACCGTCCCCGCACGCCTGTTGCACCTGCTGCCCGACGACGCCGACCTGCGGGCCGCGGCACTGCTGGAGCCCGCCGCCGTCGTCGCGGCGGCGGTACGGGCCGGACGTCCGGCTCCGGGCGAGCGCGTCGCGGTCGTGGGGGCCGGGACGCTCGGGCTGCTGGCGGTGCAGCTGCTCGCCGCGGTCTCGCCCGCGGAGCTGGTGGTGCTCGACCCGCGTGCGGCGCGCGGCGAGCAGTCCTTGAGGTTCGGCGCGAGCGCCGCGCACTCCCCCGTCGAACCCCCCGCCCTCGCGGGGCACTTCGACCTCGTGGTGGAGACCGCGGGCGCCCCGTCCACGGCGTCCGACTCGTGCCTGCTCGCCCGCAGGGGCGGCCGCGTCGTGCTCACCGGGATGTTCACGCCGGGCGCGGCCGGGATCGACCCGGTGCATCTGTCGCTGAGCCAGCTGGAGATCCGCAGCGTCTTCGGGGCGCCGTCGTCGGCCTGGACCGCGGCGGTACGGGCCTTCGGCCTCGGGCTGCTCGACCCGGCGCCGCTGATCACGCACGAGTTTCCGCTGGAGCGGTTCGCGGAGGCGGTCGACCTGGTGGGCGGGGGTGACCCGAAGACCGGGAAGGTGCTGCTGCGCCCGTGAGAAGGGGGCTGCTGCGGCCCTGAGAAGCGTGTTGCTGCGGTCGTGAGAGCGGGTGGTGACGGTACGGGGGGGGGCGACGACCCCTCCGTACCACCGCACGCACTTCGATCCCGGCGTGCGCACACCCATCAATCCGAACGCCGTCCGAAATCTCGAACATCCCCCTCACCCGAACCCCCTGGGAGTCCCATGACCACCCCCTCACCGCCCCGCCGCCCCGGTGCCGACGCCCTCGCCCGCATCGGCCACGCCGTCCCCCGCGCCGACCCGGCCGACGCGTCCCCGCACGCGTTCCCCGACGGCGGCACCTGGCGCACCGAGATCCCCTCCGTGGAGGGCCCGGAGGCCCTGTCCGTCGTACTCAAGGAGAGCGCACGCCTCGACGTGCCGGTGCACCGGATCAGCCAGGGCAGCGGCGTGTGGATGCTCACCGACGTCGAGATCACCGAGATGACCGAGGCGTGCGCCGAGCGCGACATCGAGCTGTGTCTGTTCACCGGGCCGCGCGGCACCTGGGACATCGGCGGCTCCACGCGCAGCGACTCCGGCGGCGCCGGGCTCCGCGCCCGGGGCCACGACGCGCTCGCCGGGTGCGTCGAAGACGCCCTGCGCGCAACCGAGTTGGGGGTGCGCTGCCTGCTCGTCGCGGACGAGGGCGTGCTGTGGACGCTGCACCGGCTGCGCGCCGCCGGGCTGCTCCCCGCCGGCACCACCCTCAAGCTGTCCGCCCTCACGGGCCCGGTGAACCCCGCCTCGTACGCCGTCTACGAGCGGCTCGGCGCCGACTCCCTCAACGTGCCGTCCGACCTCACCGTGGACCACCTCACGGAGATCCGCCGGATCAGCCGCGCCCCCATGGACATGTACGTGGAGGCGCCCGACGACCTCGGCGGCTACGTCCGGATGTACGAGGCGGCCGAGCTGATCCGGCGCGGCGCGCCCCTGTACCTGAAGTTCGGCCTGAGCAAGTCGCCCGGCATCTACCCCTACGGTGCCCATCTGCGCGAGCACACCCTCGCCACCGCGCGCGAGCGGGTGCGGCGCGGCCGCCTCGTCCTCGACCTCCTCGCCCGGCACGGCGCCGACGGCGGGATGTCGCCGCTCGGCGCGCGGCTGCCGGGCGAACTGAGCCGTTTCCCCGTCCCGGAAGGGGACTGATCCCATGCGTACCCGCAGATTCCGTACGACGGTGAGCGCCGCCCTCCTCGCCCTCGCGCTCCCCCTCTCCCTCACCGCGTGCGGCCAGGAGGCCAAGGGCGGCAGCCGCTACCGGCCCGACGACGGCAAGGGCGGCACGATCGGGCTCGCGATGCCCACCAAGTCGTCGGAGCGCTGGATAGCCGACGGCAAGAACATGGCCGAGCAGTTCAAGAAGGCCGGTTACAAGACCGATCTGCAGTACGGCGACGACAAGGTGGAGAACCAGGTCGCCCAGCTGGAGAACATGATCACCAAGGGACACCGGCTGCTCGTCGTCGCGGCGATCAACGGCTCGGCGCTCACCGAGGTGCTCCAGCGCGCACACGACGCCGGGATCCCCGTGATCTCGTACGACCGGCTCATCCTCGGCACTCCGTACGTGGACTACTACGCGTCCTTCGACAACGAGAAGGTCGGCCGCCTCCAAGGGCAGTACATCCTCGACCGGCTGAAGCTGAAGAAGCCCGAGAAGGACTCCGGCGAGCACTACAACATCGAGCTGTTCGCCGGCTCGCCCAACGACAACAACACCAAGTACTTCTGGGGCGGGGCCATGAAGGTCCTGCGGCCCTACTTCGACTCCGGCCAGCTCGTCGTGCGCAGCAAGCAGACGAGGATGAACCAGGCCACCACGCAGGACTGGAACGGCGGCATCGCGCAGAAGCGCATGGACGACCTCATCAGCAAGAGCTACGGCGACGAGAAGGTCGACGCGGTCCTGTCCCCGTACGACGGGATGTCGATCGGCATCATCTCCGCGCTGAAGAGCGCCGGTTACGCCTCCAAGGACCTGCCCGTCGTCACGGGGCAGGACGCCGAGCTGGCCTCGGTGAAGTCCATCATCCGGGGCGAGCAGACGCAGACGGTCTTCAAGGACACCCGCAAGCTGGCCGCGCAGGCGGTGGCGATGGGCGACGCGGTCCTGGGCGACCGCAAGCCGAAGGTCAACAACACCACGGACTACGACAACGGCAAGAAGACCGTGCCCGCGTATCTGCTGAAGCCGGTCAGCGTCGACAAGAAGAACACGCAACTCCTCCTGGACGAGAAGTACTTCACGGCGGGACAGCTGAAGTGAGCGCGGCGCAGGGCATTCCAGGGGCCGGGCCCGTCCTGGAGATGCGCGGCATCACCAAGACCTTCCCCGGCGTGCGCGCCCTGTCCGACGTCACCCTGAGCGTCCGGGCCGGGGAGATCCACGCGGTCTGCGGCGAGAACGGGGCCGGGAAGTCGACCCTGATGAAGGTCCTCAGCGGGGTGCACGCGCACGGCTCGTACGAGGGGGAGATCCTCTTCGACGGGGAGCCGGTCGCCTTCAAGGACATCCGGGCCAGTGAGAAGCGCGGCATCGTGATCATCCATCAGGAGCTGGCGCTCGTCCCGTACTTGTCGATCGCGGAGAACATCTTCCTCGGCAACGAGCAGACGTCGGCGGCCGGCTTCGTGGACTGGAACGGCACGCTGCGGCGGGCCCAGCAGCTGCTCAAGCGGGTGGGTCTGCGCGAGAACCCGCAGACGCCGGTGGCCGACATAGGCGTCGGCAAACAGCAGTTGGTGGAGATCGCGAAGGCGCTGTCCAAGGAGGTGCGGCTGCTGATCCTCGACGAGCCGACGGCCGCCCTCAACGACGAGGACAGCGCCACGCTCCTCGATCTGATCGTGGAGCTGCGGGAGCAGGGCATCGCCTCCATCATCATCTCCCACAAGCTGGGCGAGATCCGGCAGATCGCGGACGCGGTGACCATCCTGCGCGACGGCCGGTCCGTCGAGACCCTGACGGTGCGCGAACACCGCTCGTCCGCCCCGGAGTTGAGCGAGGACCGCATCATCCGGGGCATGGTCGGGCGCGACCTCGACCACCGCTTCCCAGAGCGGACGGCGTACGAGGGCGAGCCGGAGACCGCCCTGGAGGTCTCCGGCTGGACGGTCCGGCACCCCGTCGACCACCAGCGCACCGTCGTCGACGACGTGTCGCTGACCGTGCGGCGCGGCGAGATCGTCGGCATCGCGGGCCTGATGGGCGCGGGCCGCACCGAGCTGGCGATGTCGGTGTTCGGCCGCTCGTACGGCATCTACGAGGCCGGCACGGTCGCCGTGAACGGCAGGGCCGTGCAGACGAAGACGGTGCCTGCGGCCGTGGCGGCGGGGATCGCGTACGTCACCGAGGACCGCAAGCGCTACGGCCTCAACCTCATCGACACCATCCACCGCAATGTCTCCCTGGCGTCCCTGTCCGGGATGACGCGGCGCGGCGTCGTCGACGAGCACCACGAGCGGTCGGTCGCCGAGCGGTACCGCACCTCCATGAACATCAAGGCGCCCACGGTCTTCGAGCAGGTGGGCCGCCTCTCCGGCGGCAACCAGCAGAAGGTCGTGCTGAGCAAGTGGATCCACGCCGACCCGGAGGTGCTGATCCTCGACGAGCCGACGCGCGGCATCGACGTCGGCGCCAAGTACGAGATCTACACGGTCATCGACCGGCTCGCGGCGCAGGGCAAGGCGGTGGTGTTCATCTCCTCCGAACTGCCCGAGCTGCTCGGGATGTGCGACCGGATCTACACGATGGCCGAGGGGCGGTTCACCGGTGAGGTGGAGCGGGCCGACGCCACCCAGGAAGTCCTGATGCGCCAGATGACCCAGACCAGAAGCTGAGGCCCCGCGATGACCACGACGACCACTCCCCCCAAGGACACTCCGCCAACGACCGCCGCCGGTAACGCCGTTCATTCGGCGGGGGCGGTCCTCCTCGACAGCGTGCGCGCCAACATGCGCCAGTACGGGATGCTGATCGCGCTCGCCTTCATCGTCGTCCTGTTCCAGATCTGGACGGACGGCACGCTGCTGCTGCCGGGCAACGTCTCGAACCTGATCCAGCAGAACGGCTACATCCTCATCCTGGCCATCGGCATGATGATCGTCATCATCGCGGGCCACATCGACCTGTCGGTGGGCTCGCTCGTCGCCTTCGTCGGCGCCATGGCGGCGGTCATGATGGTGAAGCACGACCTGCCCTGGGTGCTGGCCCTCGTCCTCTCCCTGCTGATCGGCGCGGTGGCCGGGGCCTGGCAGGGCTTCTTCATCGCGTATCTCGGCATCCCGTCGTTCATCGTGACGCTCGCCGGGATGCTGCTGTTCCGCGGCCTCACCCAGATCGTCCTGGAAGGGCAGTCCCTGGCTCCCTTCCCCGACGGCTTCCAGAACATCGCGAAGGGCTTCATCCCCGAGATGGGCCCGTACACGCAGTACCACAACCCGACACTCGCCCTCGGCTTCGTGGCCGTCGCCTTCCTCCTGCTGCGCGAATGGCGGGACCGCAAGCGCCAGTTGGCGTACGAACTGGACGTGCTCCCCGCCGGTCTGTGGGCGGCGAAGTGCGTGGCGATGACGGCGGCGGTGGTGGCCTTCACCCTCACGCTCGCCAGCTTCCACGGCGTCCCGGTGGTCATGCTCATCATGTGCGGCCTGCTGATCGGGCTCGGCTACGTGATGCGCAACGCGGTCGTGGGTCGGCATGTGTACGCCCTCGGCGGCAACAAGGCCGCCGCGAAGCTGTCCGGCGTGAAGGACCAGCGGGTCACCTTCCTCGTCTTCGTCAACATGGGCGTCCTCGCGGCGCTCGCGGGCTGTGTCTACGCGGCCCGCCTCAACGCGGGCACCCCGCAGGCGGGCCTCAACTTCGAACTGGAGGCCATCGCCGCGTCGTTCATCGGCGGCGCGTCGATGAGCGGCGGCGTCGGCACGGTGATGGGCGCGGTGATCGGCGGACTCGTGCTCGGGGTCCTCAACAACGGCATGTCACTCGTCGGCATCGGCACGGACTACCAGCAGGTCATCAAGGGGCTCGTGCTGCTGGCGGCGGTCGGGTTCGACGTCTGGAACAAGCGGAAGGTGGGCCGCTAGGCCCGAACGGTCCCCTTTTCCCCAGCCCCGCCCCTTCCCGAAACGGCGACTCCGTCGCCCTGGGGCACCCATATCGGCCTTAAGGGATCGCCCTCAAGGCGATACAGGCCCACCCCGGGCCGCGGAGCGGCGATTCGGGAAGGGGCGGGCTTGGGGAAGAGGAAACAACTCCCAACCCAGGAGCCACACATGGAAACCAGCAGACGCACCGTGCTCACAGCGGCCGCAGCCGCGGGACTCACCGCAACCGCCACCGGCACCGCCCGCGCCACCACCGACAGAAGGCCCCCGGTCAAAGAACCCTTCGGGCGGATGCCCGACGGCACCCGGGTGGACCGCTGGACCCTCAGCAACGGCGGCACCCGCCTCAAGGTCCTCTCGTACGGCGGAATCGTGCAGTCCCTGGAGCTGCCGGACCGTCACGGCCGGTACGCCAACGTCTCGTTGGGTTTCGACAACCTCGACGACTACCTGTCCGCCACCACCTTCTTCGGCGCCCTCATCGGCCGCTACGGCAACCGCATCGCCAAGGGCCGCTTCACCCTCGACGGCACCACGCACCAGCTGTCCGTCAACGACGGCGAGAACAGCCTGCACGGCGGCGCCAAGGGCTTCGACAAGCGCGTGTGGGACGTGCAGCCCTTCACGGACGCACGCGGTGGCGTCGGCCTGGTCCTCACCCGCGTCAGCGGGGACGGCGAGATGGGCTACCCCGGCACGCTGCGGGTCAAGGTCACGTACACCCTGACTGCGCGCGGGGACTGGCGCATCGACTACGCGGCGACGACCGACAGGGCGACGGTGGTCAACCTCACCAACCACACGTACTACAACCTCGCGGGCGAGGGCAGCGGAGACGTCCTCGCACACGAACTGCGCCTCGCAGGCAGCCGGTTCACGCCCACCGACAAGGGCCTGATCCCGACCGGCGAGCTGGCCCGCGTATCGGGCACGCCCTTCGACTTCCGCCGGGGCAAGCGCGTCGGGGACGACATCCGGGCGGCGCACCCGCAGCTGGTGACGGCCCAGGGCTACGACCACAACTGGGTCCTCGACAAGGGCCTCACCCGCTCCCCCGAGCCCTTCGCGAGGCTGCGTGACCCGGGCTCGGGGCGGACGATGACCATCGCGACGACCGAGCCGGGAGTGCAGTTCTATTCGGGCAACTTCCTGAACGGCACGCTCACCGGGACCGGCGGCCGGGTGTACCGGCAGAGCGACGGGCTGTGCCTGGAGACGCAGCACTTCCCGGACTCACCGAACCACCCGTCGTTCCCGTCGACGGTGCTGCGTCCCGGTGCGGTCCACCGCTCGTCGACGGTGCACGCCTTCTCGGCGCGCTGAGGGACCAACCGGCCCCCACGGGCCGCGGCACGGCCACCGCCCCCTCCCACGGCGGCTCCCTTCAACACCGCTCTGCGGGTCAACACCGCTCTGTGGGCGCGCCGTTGAGGGAATGGTCCATACCTGGGCCTCCTTTCGGACGTTCTGAAGGAGAGCGCGGGGAGAGCGGTGGGTCAGTACGCGACAGGTCGGCCGCCGCTCCCGTTCAGGAGGTTGACACCGGACTTCGGCGCACCGCGGCCACGAGCTGCACCCCGCGGCGCCGGGCGGCCGCCACCGCATGGCCTCGCCAACTCCCCTTTCGGCCAATGCCGTTGAACCGGCAAGCGGTTTCCGAAACCACAGTCCACTGACAGACAGACCACAGGAATCGCCTCTACATTTCCATGCCCATGACAGACTTCTCGGAGAAGAACCGCATCGGCCGCCGGACCGTCCTGCTCGCCGGCGGCGCCACCGCGGCCGCGCTCACCGTCGGCAGCAGAGCCGTGGCCGCCCAGCGCGAGGCATCACCGGCCCCCGCTGTCTGCACCCTCACCAAGGAGCTGACCGAAGGCCCCTACTACCTCGACGGCGCCTTCGTCCGCGCCGACGTCAGCGAAGCCAAGGCCGGCATCCCGTTCCGGCTCACCCTCACCGTCGTCGACGACGACACCTGCGCCCCTCTGGACCGGGCCCTGGTCGAGGTCTGGCACTGCGACGCGCTCGGCGAGTACTCCGGGTTCGTCGGCGGCAACGGCCATGACGAGCCCGACAACGGCACGTTCCTGCGCGGCGGTGTCCTCACCGGACCCGACGGCGTCGCCGAGATCACATCCATCTACCCGGGCTGGTACCGGGGCCGCTGCGTCCACATCCACCTCAAGGTGCACACCGATGTCACGCTGACCGACGACGGCCACTTCGAAGGCGGCCGGCAGCTCCACACCGGGCAGCTCTTCTTCGACGAGAAGGTCACGGAGGCGGTCGCCACCGTGCCCGCCTACGCCGCCAACGAAGTGCCGCGCACCACGCTCGACCAGGACTCCATCTACGACGGTGCCGGTGCGGCCTCCGGCCTGCTGACGCTGACCGCCCTCGGGGACACCCCCGCCGACGGGTACGCGGGGTCCCTGACGGTCGGCGTCGAGAGCGGCTGACCAGCCACCCGCTCACCCGCTCACCCGCTACCGCACCGTGACGTGCTCCGGCCGCAGGTCCGCGATCCGCTCGACCCCGAGCAGCTGCATCGTCCGCAGGATCTCGGTGCGCAGGATGTCGACGGCCCGCTCGACGCCCCGTCGGCCGCCCGCCATCAGCCCGTACAGGTAGGCGCGGCCGACCAGGCACAGGTCGGCGCCCCGTGCGAGGCCCGCCACGATGTCGGCGCCGGACAGGATGCCGGTGTCCAGCCAGACCTCGGCCTCGCCCTGGACGGCGTCGACGGTCTTCGGGAGAAGCTCCAACGGGGTGGGGGCGCGGTCGAGTTGGCGGCCGCCGTGGTTGGAGACCACGACCGCGTCGGCGCCGTGCTTGACCACGTCGCGGGCGTCGTCGCTGTTCTGGATGCCCTTGACGACGAGTTTGCCGGGCCAGGCCGCGCGCACCCAGTCCAGGTCGTCGAAGTCGAGCGACGGGTCGAACATGGCGTTCACCAGCTCGGCCACGGTGCCGTCCCAGGAGGTGAGGGAGGCGAAGGTGAGCGGCTCGGTGGTGAGGAGGTTCGCCCACCAGGAGGGGTGCAGGGCGCCGTCGAGGAAGGTGCGCAGGCCGAGGCTCGGGGGCAGGGTCAGGCCGTTGCGCACATCGCGCAGGCGGGCCCCGGCGACCGGGGTGTCCACGGTGAGGATCAGCGTGTCGTACCCGGCGGCGCGGGCCCGGTCGATGAGGTCGCGGCAGGCGGCCCGGTCCCGCCACACGTACAGCTGGAACCAGCGGCGGGCGTCGGGCTCGGCCGCGGCCACGTCCTCGATGGACGTCGTGCCCATGGTCGACAGGGCGTACGGGATCCCGCCCTGCCGGGCCGCCGCGACGACGGCGCGCTCGCCCTCGTGGTGCATCATCCGCGTGAACCCGGTGGGGGCGAGGGCGAAGGGCAGCTCCGAGCGCTTGCCCAGGACGTCCACTCCGAGGTCGACGTCGGCGACGCCGCGCAGCACGTGGGGGTGGAACTCGGCCCGCGCGAAGGCCCGTCGGGCCCGCCGCAGGCTGATCTCGCCCTCGGCGGCCCCGTCGACGTAGTCGAAGACCGCGCGCGGGCACCGGCGGACGGCGAGGCGCCGCAGGTCCGCGATGGTGTGGGCCTGCGCGAGGCGCCGTTCGACCGGATCGAGAACCGGCCTCCTGGGCCGCAGGATCTCGGCCAGCTCCCTGGGCCGGGGCACCCGACGCTCGACCACGTGACTCCCTTCGACGGCGTCTCGCTTCTCGGCGCGGCACATGAGTGCTTCGCGCCGTCCGGCGAGATTCTCACGTCCGGCGGGGCGAGGGCACCCGCTGTCTGAAGTCGCCCTGAAAGCGCCCTCGTCGACCGATCGGCAGCAGTCCCGCCGGGAACCCTTGCAGGCCGCCTCCCCGACCGGTTACGGGAATTCCCTGGATGTTGCGCACCTCCGCACTCCTCCGTACTCCCACCGGAGTACGGGCTGACGCCCTGGACAGTACGGTCACCAGGTCGTCACTCTGGGTGAGTTGATCGCGGGGAGATCCACTCATCGGGAGGGGGCCGCACATGGCCTGGGAGAGCAATGAGCCGGAGTCCTCGGACAGCATGCAGACGTTCGGGGCGTTTCTGCAGGGGCTGCGGGAGCACGCGGGGCTGACCCGCGAGGAGTTCGCACCGCTCGTGCATCTGTCCAAGCACACGGTGGAGTCGATCGAGTTGGGCCGGAGGATGCCGGACACGAAATTCGTGGAACTGGCCGAGTCGGCGACCGGTAACACGGGGGCACTGCGCAAGGCGTTTCGCAGGGTATGTCGGCAACCCGGCTTCGCAGCATGGTTCCGCAGGTGGGCCTGGCTGGAGAAGCAGGCGATCAGTCTCGATACGTACGAATGCAGGCTGGTACCTGGGCTGCTCCAGTCGGAGGGGTACATCCGCGCCGTGTACGACAACTCGATTCCGCCGATCACCGATGAGCACCTGGAGTCCCAGGTGCTCATCCGGCTGGAGCGTCAGCGCATCTTGCAGGAGCGGCCCAACACATCGTTCAGCTTCATCATCGAAGAGGCGGTGCTGAGACGCCAGTTGGGCGGCCCCGAGGTCACTCGCGACTTGCTCGACCACATGATCAGGTGCGCGCAGGCGCGGAACGTGGTGCTCCAGGTGATGCCGCTGGAGTGCGAGCGTCACGCCAGCCTGGCGGGTCCCATGCAGCTGCTGGAAACCCCGGATGGACAACGGTCCGCATACTCGGAAGGGCAGAAGAACGGCCGGTTGATCTACGACCCGAAAGAGGCTGCTGAACTCCATCAGCGGTATGCGACACTGCGCTCGCAGGCCCTTACTCCCGCAGACTCCTTGGGCCTGCTGGAGCGACTGCGAGGAGAGCTGTGAGCACTGCCGAACTCGCCTGGTTCAAGTCCAGCTACAGCAGCGACCAGGGCGACAGCTGCATCGAAGTAGCCCTCGACTGGCACAAGTCGTCGTACAGCGGCACCGAGGGCGACGACTGCGTAGAGGTAGCCACCTGCCCCACCCTCATCCACGTCCGCGACTCCAAGGACACGGCCCGCCCCCACTTCACCTTCACCCCCGGCGCCTGGCGCGCCTTCCTCGACCACGCCAGGCGCTGAGCGGCCGCGGGATCAGTTGAGGTTCAGCAGGTCACCGACCTTCTGCGGGAAGCGGAGGACGGGGGCCTTGGGGAAGGTGCGCACGTCGAGTGCCGCGGTGAGGCACGCGTTGCGCAGACGGCCTTCGGGGGCGAGGTAGGCGAGCTGGGTGAGGGCCTTGACCTGGAGGTCCTTGGCCGCGGACAGGGCCTTGTCGGAGACGGCGAGGGGGATCGTGGAGGCGGCGAGGACCTGGTCGGTCAGGTCCACGACCCGTACATAGTCGGGCGTGGCCGCGTCGTAGGCGTCCCGCGCCGCGGCCACTGCCTTGTCGGTGCCACCGTGGGCCACCAGCGCCGTCTTGGCGCTCACGGCGAGCTCGGCGGCGCGCAGCGGGGTGTCGGCGAGGCGGGACCAGACCTCGCGCACGGTCCGGGCGGGGGTGCCCGCGTAGCCGGTGGAGGTGAACAGGCCGGCGAGCGGCCCGGCGTCCAGGCCCGTGGCGGCGGCGTCCCGTAGGGCAGTGAGGTGGTCGGCGACGCTGGGGCCGGAGAGGACGTCGCCCTCGTACTGGATCCAGAAGGGGAACTCGTAGGCACCGGCGACGATTTGGGCCTGGGCTGCGAAGGCGGCCTTCGCCTCGCCCGGGGAGGCGGTGGCGGCGGCGCGGGAGCTGCCGAGCAGGCCCGGACCGGGCAGGTAGACGGTCTTGAGGGCGGGAACGTAGAGATTCATCTGCGCCGGGGAGGCGGTGACGGGGCCGGTCGGCTGGAACACCAGCCAGATCCCGGCGACTTGGAGGGCGTACAGGCCCTCGCGCCAGGCGATGCCCGTCTCCTGCGGCCAGTTCCTCTCCGGGGTCGGGCGCTGCAGGGGGCCGCCGATGATGTCGGTCGGCGGGATGAGGGTGGCCTCGCCCAGGGACACGGTGCGGCCCAGGGTGGAGTCGACCAGGCCGATGGGGCTGGCATCAAGGCGGGTGCCGTAGGCGTAGTCGACGAGGCGCGCCGTGGTGGCGCCCTGGGTGACGTGCCGCAGCGTGGCGTCGGCGAGGAAGCCCTCGGGGGCGAACACCTTCAGGTCGGCGGGCACCTCGCCGCCATCGAACAGGCCGCGCGCGCCGCCGAAGTGGTCCACGCCGCTCTGGGTGTACACGATCGCCTTGACCGGCTTGGCCGGCTGGCCCTCTTCCCTCGTCGCGCGGTACCGCTGGAGAGCGGCGCGCGCGGTCTCGTAAGAGCCGACCGGGTCGACCACGACGAGGCCGGAGTCACCGACGATGACAGTCAGGTTGGCGAGGTCGCCGTTGCGCTCCTGGTACATCTGCGCCGTACCGGCGGCGGTGACCTGGAACAGGGTGCCGACAGAGTGCAGTACGGCTCGGCGCCACACGGCGGGATGGACCGAGTCGGGGGAGAGCTCACCGTCTGCCGTGAAGTCGAAGGCGACGAAGTTCCAGGCGACTTCCTTGCCGTCGCGCGTCGGGACCACGGAATTGTCGGGCACCGCGAGGAGGTTCCGGTTCGCGCACGCGAAGTCCTGCTCATTCGTCGGGGGCTGCGAGGCGGCGTCCTTGTTCGTCCGGGCTACGAACTCGGTGGGGTACACGGGGTCGAAGTCGCTGGTGTCCATCGGTGTGTCCTCCCTCAGGGCATGGACCCGCGCCGGGGGTGCGGCCCTCGGCGCGGGCCCCTGAAGCTAGGAACGGCCCGGCCGGGCCCACAACACCACCTCTGCTGTGGATGGCTGATCACGTACGCGGTGTCGGTCGGCGCCCCGTCAGTGCTGCTGTCCGGAACCCGCCGCCCGCCCGCAACGGGCTTCACCGAGCCCGGACCAGGTCAGCACGACGACTCCTCCTCCTGTGGCTGAGACCGCGCCCACGACGACGCTCACGAGACGTCCGAAAAGGATGAGCGGGCGCCCGGCGCCTTTCCGCAGAACTCCGCCTCGATCACATCCGTGTAGAGCGAACTCTTGGCCAGCCAGTCGCCGTTGATGTTGAACGTCAGCTGGTGCTTGCCGTCGGGCGTGCCGACCATCGCGGAGAGCGAGCCGTTGGCACGGCCGGTCTTGCCCACGACCTGCACTCCGCACGTCAGTTGAGCGAACTCGACGCCGAGCCCGTAGCCGACGCCTTCCCCGAACGGCACTTCCTGGAGCATCTCCTTCATCTGGGCCTTCGGCAGCAACTGCCCTCGCATCAGGGCGCCCTGAAAGCGATTCAGGTCCCCGGTGGTGGAGACGATGTCGCCCGCGGCACCGAGCCAGGTCATGTTCTGCTCGGTCGCGTCGACGATGGGGGCGTCGGGGGCGTCCTCGTGGAGACGGGAGTACGCGACGGGGTGCGGGGCCGGCATCCGGGGCGACACACCGGGGAAGGACGTCTCGCGCAGCTTCAGCGGATTGATGAGGCGCCGGGTGACCTCCTCGGCGTAACTGCGGCCGGTGACCTTCTCGATGACCATGCCCGCGACCACGTAGGCCGTGTTCGAGTAGACGGGGTGCTTCTGCGGGTCGGGGTGCGGCGGGTGCTTCAGGGCGACCGCCACGAGCTCTTCGGGGGTGTGCGTGTCGTAGCGGTGCTGCTCGAAGCCGGGGCCCGCGGCGCCGCGTATGAAGTCGGCGTCGTCGGTGTGGTTGGCGAGGCCGCTGGTGTGGTTGAGGAGCTGCCGCAGGGTGATCGCGTCACCGTCGTACCCATTGCCGTGGATGAGTCCGGGCAGCCACCGCTCGACGGTGTCGTCCAGGCTCAGCCTCCCCTCGGCCTCCAACTGGAGCAGGACGGTGGCGATGAAGGTCTTGGTGACGCTGGCCCCGCGGAAGTGGTCGTCGGCCGACCTCTTGCGGCCCGTGGCGGTGTCCGCGTATCCCGCCGTCCCATACCAAGTCCCGTTCCGGTCACGGACCTTGGCGGCGACGCCGGGCAGGTCGCCCTTCTCGACGAGGGCGCGCAGAGCCGCCTGGGTCGCCTTGTGCCCTCTCTCCTTCGGGGCGTCCTGCGCCGCCGCCGACGGGGCGAGGGCGCCGACCGCCAGGGTGGCGCTCACGGCCAGGGCGACTGAGCCGGTGAGTGCGGTCCGCTGCTTCATCGTTGCTGCCTCCGAGTCACGGTCACGGAAGGGGCCGAACTCGCCCCTGTGGTGGGTGTGACGCCGAACCTAGACAGCCGAGTTGAGCGCCGGGAAGGGAACCGATCAAGGTGGAGACCGTGGTCGTACGGCGGCACTTCGCGGTCGTACGGCCTCGTCCGCAACGTAGTACCAGGGCATGATCCGCCGGGCTCATGCCCTGGGGTAGGCGTTCCCCCTGAGCTGGCTGTTTCGGGTACGCCCGAAGAGCGTCGCCCACGGCACCGCGCGCCGGGCAAAGTGACGTGTGCACGGCGGGGAAAGGAACCGCTGGCGCGTCATCCCAGAACAGCACCGACACGGGGGACACATGAGCATCGCAAGCATCCGGAACACCGGGATCAAGCACCGCATCGCGGGGGTGGCCGTGGCCGGCGCCGCGGTCCTTGCCGTGGGCGGCGCCACGACGGTGTCGGCCCAGGCGCAGAGCTCGGCGTCGACCCCGGCGTCGGCCGAGTCCTCGTCGGCGGCCGCCTATCGATGCCCCTCGGGGGCGATCTGCGTGCACGGCTACAAGTGGGTGGACGGCCACAAGAAGTACTCGTGGAAGTCCCCGAAGTTCTCTTGCGTCGACCACGGCCCGTGGACGAAGTGGTACCCGACGTCCTACATCAACAACCAAAGCCGTGGCACCGTCGCGAAGTTCAAGGACAAGCACCACCGCACGATCCAGAAGAGCAAGCCGGCCAAGAGCAAGGGCAAGGTCAAGTCCCCCAGGAAGACCTTCTACGTCAGGCCCTGCTGATATCACTCCACCCGTACGGGCCGCCGGAACGTACCGGCGGCCCGTACCGCTGTCGCGCCATCTCATGCCTCCCCAGCCATGAGTCCATAGCAATATTCGTCTTGGACGCTATGACTGGCGCTCTCTAGCGTCGAGGTGTTCGCAAGGACGACCACCCCGAGGAGGAAGCACCATGGTCACGCTGAGGAAGTTCTCCGCCCTGTCGCTGGTCCCCGCGCTGATCGGCATCTGGGCCGTGGGCAGCGCGAGCGCCGACACTCCGAAGAGCCCGGCGAACTCGACGAGCCAGACGAACTCGGCGAAGAGTCCCGTCGAGGTCCTCGAACTCAAGATTCAGAACGACCAGTTCACGGCCACCGACCTCGGCCCGGCCGGGCCCAGCCTGGGCGACATGGACGTCTACTCCGGCATCGCGCTCGACAAGGACGGCCGCAGAGCCGGACTGGGGGGCGGGACGTGCCAGGTCGTCCGCATGGAGGACAAGAAGCGGACGACGCACTGCCTGATCACGATCGAACTCGACCGTGGCTCCCTGACGATGCAGTCGCTCTGGACGAGCGGGTCGACAGCCCCGCTCGACATGGCCATCACCGGTGGCACGGGCGCCTTCAGCAACGCGCGCGGCACCGCCACCTATTGGGACATCGGCACGGAGAAGGAGCGGATGCGGGCCGAGATCCAGCACTGAGAGCCGCTCCGACGCTCGGCCGACGCCGTCCCAACTCTCAGTCGATGCAGAACTCGTTGCCCTCGATGTCCAGCATCGGGATGCACGCGTCGTTGCCGTCGTACAGCGTCTGCACGTGCACCGCGCCGAGCGGAACCAGCCGCGCGCATTCGGCCTCCAGCGCGGCGAGGCGCTCCGGACCCACGAGTCCGGTGCCGACCCGCACGTCCAGGTGCACCCGGTTCTTGACCGCCTTCCCCTCGGGAACGCGCTGGAAGTACAGGCGCGGGCCCACACCTGAGGGATCACTGCAGGCGAACCAGGAATCCCGCTGCTCGGGCGGCGGCTCTGCGACGTACCCCAGCACCTCGCACCAGAAGCGCGCGAGACGCTCGGGTTCCGCACAGTCGAAGGTGACTTGGAACTTCTTGATCGCAGGCATCGGCGCACCATAACAGGGGGCTTCGCCGCTCCCTCAGGGGCAGGCGCCCGCTTGAGAGGCGATTGACGAGACCTTGAGTCCCGATCAACAATCCCGGCTGACGCTTCATCGAGACCGCCGGGCCCGCATACGGAGAACACCCATGAGCACGGAGACGACGACGCCCGACGAGATCACAGAGATCGCGGGGATACGGGTACCTACGGGCCCGGCGGCGCGAGCGGCGCGCCTCGTGTGCGAGGAGTACGCGGGCGAGGCGCTGTACCACCACTCCATGCGGTCGTACGCCTTCGGCGCGGCGTGGGCGGAGGCGCGCGGACTCGACTTCGACCGTGAACTGCTGTTTGTCTCGGCGCTGTTGCACGACATGGCGCTCGCCCCGCCCTTCGACAGCCACACCCTCCCCTTCGAGGAGGCGGGCGGTCATCTGGCGCGGGTCTTCACCGCCGGTCTCGGCTGGCCGCGGGCGCGGCGGGACCGGGCCGCGGAGCTCATCGTGCTGCACATGCGGGACGACGTGACGCCGGAGGAGGACCTGGAGAGCCGACTGCTGCAGGTGGGCACCAGCGCGGACGTGTCCGGGTCGGGCCTCGACGCCTTCGACCCCGACTTCGCCGCGGCGCTCGCGGCCGCCCACCCCCGCGAGGGCTTCGCCGCGTCCTTCGTACGGGCGTTCCGCGACCAGGCGGACCGGAAGCCGGACTGCGCGGCGGCGCACCTGGTGGCGGGTGACTGGGCGGAGCGCACCACCGCCCATCCACTCGACCGGGCCTGAGGGCGAGCAGGCCGAGGAGAGACGAAGAGAGACGAAGAGGGAAAGGCCGGTTCGGCGCGCCGCGCGCCGAACCGGCCCTTCCCTCAACGGTGTTCGGTCGGTCAGTCCGTGCCCGACTCCATCGCGGCGCGGTCCAGCGCCACGTCCTCGTCGGACGCCTCACCGCGCGAGGCGATGGCCTGGGCGCCGCCCTCCGGCATGGCGCCGATGAGGCCGGTCGCGGCCGCCTGGGCGGAGCCGACCGCGGAGTCGCCCGCGCCGAGCAGACCGAGGCCCGCGTACTGCTCCAGCTTGGCGCGGGAGTCGGCGATGTCGAGGTTCCGCATGGTGAGCTGGCCGATCCGGTCGACCGGGCCGAAGGCGGAGTCCTCGGTGCGCTCCATGGAGAGCTTGTCCGGGTGGTAGCTGAAGGCCGGGCCCGTGGTGTCGAGGATCGAGTAGTCCTCGCCGCGCCGCAGCCGCAGGGTGACCTCGCCGGTGATGGCGGCGCCGACCCAGCGCTGCAGGGACTCCCGGATCATCAGGGCCTGCGGGTCCAGCCAGCGGCCCTCGTACATCAGCCGGCCGAGGCGCCGGCCCTCGATGTGGTACTGGGCGAGGGTGTCCTCGTTGTGGATGGCGTTGACGAGGCGCTCGTACGCGGCGTGCAGGAGGGCCATGCCCGGGGCCTCGTAGATGCCGCGGCTCTTGGCCTCGATGATCCGGTTCTCGATCTGGTCGGACATGCCCATGCCGTGGCGGCCGCCGATGGCGTTGGCCTCCATGACCAGGTCGACGGCGGAGGCGAACTCCTTGCCGTTGATCGTGACCGGGCGGCCCTGCTCGAAGCCGATGGCGACGTCCTCGGTGGCGATCTCGACCGAGGGGTCCCAGAACTTCACGCCCATGATCGGCTCGACGGTCTCCAGGGACACGTCGAGGTGCTCGAGGGTCTTGGCCTCGTGGGTGGCGCCCCAGATGTTGGCGTCGGTGGAGTACGCCTTCTCGGTGCTGTCCCGGTACGGCAGGTCGTGGGAGACCAGCCACTCCGACATCTCCTTGCGGCCGCCGAGCTCGGTCACGAAGTCCGCGTCGAGCCACGGCTTGTAGATCCGCAGGTTCGGGTTGGCGAGCAGGCCGTAGCGGTAGAACCGCTCGATGTCGTTGCCCTTGAAGGTGGAGCCGTCGCCCCAGATCTGGACGTTGTCCTCGAGCATCGCCCGGACCAGGAGCGTGCCGGTGACGGCGCGGCCGAGCGGGGTGGTGTTGAAGTAGGCGCGACCACCGGAGCGGATGTGGAACGCCCCGCAGGTCAGCGCGGCCAGGCCCTCTTCGACGAGCGCCGCGCGGCAGTCGACGAGACGCGCGATCTCGGCACCGTAGGTCTTCGCACGACCGGGCACCGAGGCGATGTCGGCCTCGTCGTACTGACCGATGTCAGCGGTGTAGGTGCACGGGACGGCGCCCTTGTCGCGCATCCACGCGACCGCGACAGAGGTGTCGAGGCCACCGGAGAAGGCGATGCCGACGAGCTCGCCGGCCGGGAGGGAGGTGAGGACCTTGGACATAGGAAGAGTATGCATGAAGACGCATGGTCATGCAAAGCCGGATTCCCGAGAGTAGACAGTGACAGGGGCAGTACGCAGAGTGAGGAGAGGGTGCGGAGGAGGAAAGGGAGGAGGGGGAGGAGGGAGAGGGGCGGTCCGCCGCCTCGCGGGTTCAGCCCGCGTACGGTTCCGGTGTCTCGCCCGGTCTGGACAGGAATGCGAAGTCGCAGCCGGTGTCGGCCTGGGTGATCTGTTCGTCGTAGAGCGCGCCGTAGCCGCGCGCGTACCGCTGGGGCGGTGGGGTCCAGGCGGCACGGCGTCGGGCCAGTTCCTCCTCCGGTACGTCGAGTTGGAGGCTGCGCGCCGCGACGTCCAGGGTGATCGGGTCGCCGGTGCGGACGAGGGCGAGGGGGCCGCCGACGTGGGACTCGGGGGCGATGTGGAGCACGCAGGCCCCGTAGCTCGTGCCGCTCATGCGGGCGTCGGAGATCCGCACCATGTCGCGCACGCCCTGCTTGAGGAGGTGCTCGGGGATCGGCAGCATCCCGTACTCGGGCATGCCGGGGCCGCCCCTGGGGCCGGAGCCGCGCAGCACGAGCACGCTGTCGGCGGTGATGCCGAGGTCCGGGTCGTCGATGGTGCGCCGCAGGGTCCGGTAGTCGTCGAAGACGACGGCGGGGCCGGTGTGCCGGAGCAGCCGGGGCTCGGCGCTGATGTGCTTGATCACGGCGCCGTCCGGGCAGAGGTTGCCGCGCAGCACCGCGAGGCCGCCCTCGGCGGCGACCGGGTGCGCGCGGGTGCGGATCACGTCGTCGTCGTGGACGCCCGCGCCCGCGAGCTGGTCGCGGAGCGAGTCGTGCGCCACCGTGGGACGGTCCAGGTGCAGCAGGTCCGGGATCCGGGAGAGGAAGCCGGGCAGTCCGCCCGCGAAGTGGAAGTCCTCCATCAGGTACGGGCCGCCGCCGGGGCGCACGTTGGCGAGGACCGGCACGGTGCGGGCGATGCGGTCGAAGTCGTCGAGGGTGAGCCGCACGCCCGCGCGTCCGGCCATCGCGATGAGGTGGATGACGGCGTTGGTGGAGCCACCCAGGCCGAGGACGGTCAACGCCGCGTCCGCGAAGGCGTCCGGGGTGAGGAGCTCACCCAACGTACGGTCCCGCCAGACGAGTTCGACGATCCTGCGGCCGCTCGCCGCCGCCATCCGCTCGTGCTCGGAGGCGACGGCGGGGATCGAGGAGGCGCCGGGCAGCGTGACGCCGAGCGCCTCGGCCGCCGCGGTGAGCGTGGAGGCCGTCCCCATCGTCATGCAGTGGCCGGGCGAACGCGCCAACCCGGCCTCCAGCTCGGCGAGTTCACAGTCCCCGATGAGCCCGGCCCGCATGTCGTCCCAGTACTTCCACATGTCGGTGCCGGAGCCGAGTACCTTGCCCCGCCAGCGTCCGGGCAGCATCGGCCCGGCGGGCACGAAGACGCCGGGCAGCCCGGCCGACGCGGCACCCATGAGCAGGGCGGGGGTCGTCTTGTCGCAGCCGCCGAGGAGGACGGCGCCGTCCACCGGGTAGGAGCGGAGCAGCTCCTCGGTCTCCATGGCGAGGAGATTGCGGTAGAGCATCGGGGTCGGTTTCTGGAAGGTCTCGGAGAGCGTGGCCACCGGGAATTCGAGGGGGAATCCCCCGGCCTGCCACACGCCCCGCTTCACCGCCTGGGCGCGGTCGCGCAGATGCACGTGGCAGGGATTGATGTCCGACCAGGTGTTGAGGATCGCCACGACCGGCTTGCCCAGGTGCTCCTCGGGGAGGTAGCCGAGCTGGCGGGTGCGGGCGCGGTGGCTGAAGGAGCGGATGCCTTCGGTGCCGTACCACTGGTGGCTGCGCAGCTCCTCGGGCCGCTTCCTGCGTTCTGCGCGTCCCGTCTGGCTCATATGCACCACCCGGTAGCGATGGCGGCGACCTCGGCGCACCGGTCGTCGGGCAGCACCTTGCCGGGCGGGCGGACGTCTCGGCGGCAGAGGCCGAGGGCGGCGAGGGCCTCCTTGACGACGGCGACGTTGTCGGCGGAGGCATGGGCGGCGCGCAGCTCCTCGAAGCGGCGGATCCGCTCCCAGACCTTCATGGCGGCCGGGTAGTCGCCGCGTCGAAGCGTTTCGATCATGCGCAGGGAGAGGTGCGGGGCGACGTTCACGAGCCCGGAGGTGAAGCCGGTGGCCCCGGCGGAGAAGTACGAGGGCGCGTACGGCTCGGCGAGGCCCGCGACCCAGACGAAGCGGTGCAGGCCCGCGTCGCGCGCGAAGGCGGCGAACCGGGCCGCGTCCGGGACCGCGTACTTCACGCCGATGACGTTGGGGCAGTGGCCGGCGAGCTCGGCCAGGCGCGCCCCGGGCAGGCCGGGGTCGCGGAGGTAGGGCACGACGCCGAGCTCGGGCACGGCCTCGGCGATGGCCCGGTGGTAGTCGACCCAGCCGGACTGCGAGACATACGGGTGGACGGGCTGATGCACCATCACCATCCCGGCGCCCGCCTCACGGGCATGCCGGGCGGCGGCGACGGCGGTGGGCAGGTCATGGCCGACGCCGGCCAGGACGGTGGCGCGCGCCCCGGCCCCGGCCGTCGTCAACTCGGTTGCCTGGAGCCGCTCTTGGGGGCTGAGGGCGTAGAACTCGCCGGTGTTGCCATTGGAGGTCAGGGTGCGGACGCCGCCGTCGAGGAGGCGGTGCAGCAGGGCCCGGTGGGCGTCCCGGTCGATGGTGCCGTCGGCGGCGAAGGGGGTCACCGGAATCGCCACGACGTCGGCCAGGGCCGCGCGTCGGTCGTCGAAGGCCGCGTCGCTCACGTCCGCGCCCCCTCGTCCGGGGCCTCGGGGAAGGCCCGCCGTACGAAGGAGGCGATGTGCGCGTGGAGCGCGGCGCCCGCGCCGTCCGCATCGCCGTCCAGGGCGAGCCGCAGGATCTCGCGGTGCTCGGCGGCCTCCCGCTCCCACGAGGGCTCGCCGGCCCAGGCGACGGCGGAGACGAGGGCGGCCTGGTCGCGCACCTCGTCGAGCATCCGGACGAGCAGCGGGTTGCCGCACGGCAGGTAGAGGGAGCGGTGGAACTCCCGGTTGGCGAGGGAGCGTTCGGCGGCGTCGGCGGCCCCGTCGGCGCGGGCGAGGGCCGCGCGGGCGGAGTCGAGGGCCGCGTCGAGAGCGACCCCGGCGCGCACCACCCGGCGCACCGCCTCGGGTTCGAGGAGCAGCCGCACGTCGTACACCTCGCGCGCCATCGCCGCGTCGACCCTGCGCACCGTCGCGCCCTTGAACTGGCTCATCACGACGAGACCGGTTCCGGCGAGGGTCTTGAGGGCCTCACGGACGGGGGTCTTGGACACCCCGAACTGCTCGGCCAGTTCGGTCTCGACCAGCGCCTGACCAGGTGTCAACTCCCCGGTCAGGATGCGGTGTTTGATCGCGTCCTGCACGAACTGGGTGCGGGACGGGATCGGGACGGGGACGGCGGTCATGCACACCTCGGCGGCTCACATATGGCGTCTCATATATGACGTACGAAAGGTAGGAAGCAACTGGCGCTCCGTCAACACCCATGCCAGGCACGCCAGTTGGCCTGATTCAATCTGAGCGTTCCTGTCCGATCCTGTTGACGCGTGCGCGATAACGGTTGAGACTCGGGAGCCGGTTCGCCCCGTACGGCCACGTGACTCACACCCCCACCTGGAGTGCTCCCCATGGAGAGACGCACGTTCCTGGCCATCACCGCCCTCACCCCGGCAGCGGGAGTGCTCGCCACCGCCGGACCGGCGGCCGCGGCCGCGGCCGACCACACCTTCGGCTTCTCCGCCGACGGCAGCCAGTTCCTGCTCGACGGGAAGCCCTTCCAGATCCGCAGCGGCGAGCTCCACCCGTGCCGCATCCCGGTGCCGTACTGGCGTCACCGCATCCGCATGGCCAAGGCGATGGGCATGAACACCATCGCCCTGTACCTCATGTGGAACTACCTCGAAGAGCGGCCCGGCGTCTTCGATCTCACCACCGACCGGCGCGACTTCGCCGCGTTCATCAGGCTGTGCCAGGAGGAGGGCATGTGGGTGCTGCTGCGCCCCGGCCCGTACGTGTGCGCCGAGTGGGACCTCGGCGGGCTGCCCTCCTGGCTGCTCGAGGACCCGCAGGCGAAGCTGCGCGTGCGCACGGAGCAGAACCCGGCGTACATGGCGGCCGTGCGCCGCTACATCAAGAAGATCGCCCCGGTCGTGCGGCCGCTCCTGGTCGCGGGCGGCGGCCCCGTCCTGATGGTGCAGATCGAGAACGAGTACGGCTCCTTCGGCGACGACTCCACCTATCTGGACGAGATCCGCCAGACCTGGATCGACGCCGGGATCCCCGGCCCCTTCTACACCCAGGACGGGCTCGGCCAGGTCAAGGGCAACCACACCAACGTGCCCGGCGGGGCCATCGGCCTCTCCGACGGCGACGCGGCCGCCATCGGCGACTGCCGCGGCAGCTTCCCCGCGGTGCCGTCCTTCATCGGGGAGTCCTGGGCCGGGTGGTTCACCGCCTGGGGCGACCCCGTCTTCGGCGGGATCGGCAAGGACAAGTCGCCGGTCCTGCGCGGGCTCATGGAGTCCAAGCTGTCGTTCAACATCTACATGATCCACGGCGGCACCAGCTTCGGTTACTGGGCCGGGGCCAACGCCAACGACGACGGCAGCCACTACACGCCGGACATCACCAGCTACGACTACGCCGCCGCGATCACCGAGCAGGGCCGCCCCTCCGAGAGCTACGCGACCTACCGCGACCTCATCGCCGCCCACCTCGACGAGCCGCTCCCCGACATCCCCGCGCCCGTCCCCACGATCGCCCCGGGTCCCGTCACCCCCAAGGCGTTCGCGTCGCTGTGGGACAACCTCCCCGACGCGCTGCCCCCGGCCCAGACGGTCACCGCCCGGCCGATGGAGAGCTACGGCCAGAACTCCGGCTTCATGCTCTACCGCCGCGCACTGCAGGGGTACGCGGGCGCGACCCTGAACATCACCGGCCTGCACGACTACGCCACCGTCCACCTCGACGGCGCCTACCAGGGCGGCTTCAGCAGGCCCGCGCTCCCCGCCCCGTACACCGAGCCGCTCAGGGTGACGACGGGCAGCAGCCTGAAACTCGGCTCGGCGGATGCGGATGCGGACGGGGATGCGGATGCGGATGCGGATACAGACGCGGACGCCGACGTGACCCTGGACGTCCTGGTGGAGGGCCTCGGCCGCATCAACTTCGGCCACGCCATCGCCGACCGCAAGGGCATCACCGGCGAGGTCTCCCTCACCGACGCGGGCGCCCTCAACGGCCCGCTCACGCACTGGCAGACGTACGGGCTGCCCGTCGACGAGAAGTTCGTGGCGGGCCTGCGCCCCAGGATCAGCGATCCGCACCGAGGGGGCCAGTTCTTCCGCGCCACGCTCACCCTCGACAAGGTCGGCGACACCTACCTGGACCTCGCCGCCTGGACCAAGGGCGTGGTGTGGGTCAACGGCCACAATCTGGGCCGGTTCTGGTCGGTGGGCCCGCAGCAGCGCCTGTACTGTCCGGCACCCTGGCTGAGGAAGGGCCGCAACGAGATCGTCCTCTTCGACCTGCACCAGACGTCGGCGGCCCCCATCGCCTTCGCGGGCACCCTCCAGGCCCGCCACGTCCTGACCAACCGCAAGAGCGGCAAGGTCCTCGACGTGCCCGACTCCTCGACCGCCCAGGGCGTCCAGCTCGTCCAGTGGACCCGGGGCGACGGCGCCAACCAGCAGTGGTGCCTGGCCACCGGCGCCCACGACCGCAGCACCCTCGCCAATGTCCGCTCCGGCCATGTGGCCGACGTCCAGGGCGCGTCCACGGCCGACGGCGCCCCCGTCGTGCAGTGGCCCTCCAACAGCGGCGCGAACCAGCAGTGGCGCGTGGTGAACGCGGGCGGCGGCCACGTGAAGCTCGTCAACGTGCACAGCGGCAAGGTCCTCGGCGTCGAGGGCGGCTCCACGGCGGACGGGGCGAAGGTCACGCAGCAGCCGGACAGCGGCGCGGCGAGTCAGCAGTGGAAGCTCAACCAGCCGTAGCCACGGTGGTGTTGAGGGCGCGCTCGATCTCCGTGGCGGGGAACGGCGTCTGCTTGCTCCGCGTGAGCAGGCTCCGGTGGAAGCCATGGAGAACGAGCGTGTGGTGAGCGTGCCGGTCGAGGATCCCGGCGGCCTCGGCGGTCAGACCGTCGGGCCTCCGACCGGCGATCCACTCCCTGAGGAAGACCTCGGGGTCCCTGTCACCGAGGACCCCGTCGAGCAGATGGTGCCGGATCAGGTGGCTCACGGTGTGGGACCGGTCGTAGAGGAGGTGCCGGTCGAGGAACTCCCTTTCTCCCGCACCGAGTTCGAAGCGGGAGCTCAGGGCGAGACCGAGGTCGGCGAAGCAGATCCGGTGCCCGTCGGTCAGGACGTTCGCGAAGTGGGCGTCGAAGTGGACGAAGCCGTTCGCGCTCATGAAGGCGGTTCCCCGCCCCAACTCCCCTTCCGCCCACGCGTATCCGCCGCGGTGGCGGCGCAGTGACTCCGCGAGCGTGTGCGGCACGTGCTCCAGGAAGAGCACCAGGCTCGACGACGCCGAGCCGATGGCCTCCAGGCGCCGCCGCACCGCCCGCGACCCGTCCCAGTGCGCGACGGCACCTTCCACGCCCCCGAACTCGTCGACGAACCCCTCGGGCGGCGCGTCGGGCAGCACCCGCCAGTGGTGGAGCAGCGGGAACCCGGCATACGCGTCGCCGAGCACCCAGTTCGTCGTCATGACGTGCGCGGCGAGCTCCCGCCACGCCCCGAACCCGGCCGAGCCCACGCCGTACTGGTAGCACATCGGCAGCCCGAAGAGGTTGGCGGTCGACCGCACGTGGGCGGGCTCCAGTTCGAGGTCCGTCAGCGGCACCCGCTTGACGAAGACCCGCACCCCGTCGACGTCCAGCTCCCCCGCGCGGCCACCGATCCCGGCCCCGAGCGGGACCGCGGCGGCGACGCGTTCCGCGAGGCGCCGGTCGCTGAGCAGGGAGAGGTGGGTGCCCACGGTGCGGTGTGCGGCACCGCGTGCGCCCAGAAACCCGAATGCGCTCACCTGTCCCCCTCTGCCACGATCCCCCTCATGGTCCACCCTCTCGAACTCGAACAGCTGGTCATCCGCCACACCCACCGCATCCCCTCTCCCGCCGGCCCGGCCGGGGAAGGCGACGTCGCGGCACGGCAGTTCGACGCCGCGCTCCTGTCCGTGGGGTTCAAGCTCTCGGGAGAACTGCTCGCGCACCTGTCCGGCCTGGCCGCGAACGTCGTCGTCGACACGGCCGAGCGCACCCTGCGCACCGTCCGCGAGCTGGTCGGCGACCACGTCCGGCACAACGCCTACTTCATCGACTTCCCGGCCAACGTCCCGGACACGTACGACTTCTGGATGAGCTGCATCGCCGGGGCGCTCGCGGACGAGAGCACGCGCGCGAGCACCCGCGCGCAGCTGGAGACCGGTGTCGTCGATCTCCTGACCCTGCCGTCGTACGGCCGCTACCAGCACACGTACGAGGAGATGCTCGCCGCCCACGACGGGCTGATCGCCGCCGCCGGTGACCGCGTGACGGTCCTGCACCTCGGCGGCGCCCGGGACGACGAGGTCCGCGACCTGTACCTGGCGCTCGCCGGGAGCGGCACGCCGCTGGGCGAGGACCATCTGCGCGACCTCGCCGCCCTGGCCGGGCACTGCGTGGACGGGCCGCAGCCCGAGGCGATCCCGGTGCGGGAGAGCCGCGCCGTCATCAACCACGCCCGTCTGTCCGCCGGTTCGGGCCTCCTTCTCGACACCGTCACCGACGTGCTGCGCCTGGCCTGTGCGCTCTCGGACGGCGACGTGACCCTCCAGGAGCCCACCCGTTTCCGTGCACTGCGCCGCCCGGTCCGCCGCGCCCTGCTCGCGGGCCTGGACGCGGTGGTCGCCGCCGCTCCCGCGAAGCTCGCCGACGTCCAGGTGCACCGTGAGCCGTTCAAGCGCCTCGGGGAGCGGCTGCACCCGCACGAGTTCGCGGGGCGCTGGCCGCACGCCGCCGACGTGTTCGCCGTCGCGCGGGGCGAGAAGTCCGCGCCGTCCTTCGACAGCCAGGTCGAGAAGCTGCTCGACGGGGGCGAGGTCCTCGCGGCCGTGCGGCTCCTCAAGTCGGCGCCCGGGAAGCTGTTCCGGTCCCTCGACCGGCTGCTGCGCCTGGCCGGTGACGAGGTCGAGCGCGAGGCCGTGGCGGCCGCGGCCGAGGAGGTCGCGCCGCTGGTGGCGGGGCGCGTCGTGCTGTCGGTGCGCGAGCACCTCCACAACCGCGCGACCGAGGCCGGGACCGGGGCCGAGACCGGGACCGGGAGCGAGGCCACGGACGGCGGCGCGCGGCGCGTCTTCGTCAACCGGCTCGGCCGGGCCTGGGTCGCCTCCGACACGCGCGTGCCCGTACCGGCGCGGGAGCGGGAGCGGCTGATCGCCGCGCTCGACGCGGAGACACGGCGCCGACTCCCTTCCCCCGCCCGCCTGTTGATCGACCCGGACGTCCTGGACATCGCGCTGCCGCTCAGCGGCAAGGCCACCGCGGCGGGCCTCGGCGTGCTGCCCCGCGGCTCCCTCTCGCCCGTGGACGGCGAGCTGCTGCGCTTCTTCGTGTACTGGAAGCAGACCGAGTACGACACCGACTACGACCTGTCGGCGCTGCTGCTCGACGCGGGCTACGGCACCGTGTCGTGGCTGTCCTACACCGCGCTCTCCGATGTCGAGGGCGAGCACTCCGGGGACCTCACCGAGGCGCCGGACGGGGCCTCGGAGTTCATCAACCTGCGGCTGGGGGCGGTGCGCGGGACCTTCATCGTGCCGCAGGTCAACATCTTCTCGGGCGAGGGCTTCGAGGAGACCGAGGAGTCGTTCTTCGGCTTCATGCTGCGCGGTGCCGACCAGCAGGGCCGCCCGTTCGAGCCGCGGACGGTGCGCATGAAGTCGGAGCTGCGCGGTCCGGGCCGGGTGGCGCTGCCCCTGGTGTTCCTGCGCGGGCGGGACGGCCGGTGGCGGGCGAAGTGGCTGCACCTCTATCTGAAGGGCCGCCCCGAGGCCAACCGGGTCGAGGGCAACCAGGTGTCGGTCGCGACGCTGCTGCGCGGCGTCGTGGAGCGCGACTACCTCACGGTGCGCCACCTCACGGACCTGATGGCGGCGGACGGCGGCACGGTCACGGAGCTGTGGGACGGCAGGACGGTCCCGGACGCCCCGGTCACGTACATCGGCCTGGAGCGCCCCGACGGCCTGCACCCGGACTCCCGGATCCTCACCCCGGAAAATCTCCGCGACATGATCCCGGAGTGACTGCTAGGTTCAGTTCGGGCGAGGCCATGAACGGGCTTCCTTCTCACACTCCTATGACGCTAGTCCGTTCGCTCTCCTCGCCCCAACTTCCTTCCTTCCAGGGGCGGGTGCGGTATCCGTAGGGGCATGTCCGCGCCCCCGCCGTCACCGCACCCGAGCCCGCCGCCCGCACGCGACTGCGAGGGGGACGGCCCCTCCCCCTGTCCGGGCCGCGTGGTCGAGCCGTACCGCGCGTGCCTCGCCCACCTGACGGCACAGCAGGCGGGCGACCACTTCGCGACCCTGTCCGCGGGCAGCGACATCGACCACCGGGGCACCCGCTTCACCGCGGACCTGCTGACGCGGCTCGTCCGTTCGCTGCGCGACCAGGCGACCGATGCCCCGAAGGCCGGCTCCGCGTCGTTCGACGGTGCGGTCTTCACCGAGGCCGCCGACTTCGAGGGAATGCGATTCACCGGTACGGCAAGCTTCGAGGGCGCGACCTTTCACGCGGAAGCGAACTTCATCGGCGCCGCCTTCGAGGCGGCCGCCTACTTCAGGCGGGCGAAGTTCATCGATTCCTGCGACTTCGCCGGAGCGGTCTTCGCGCGGTACGCGGGGTTCAGTGGCGCGGAGTTCGGCGGAGAACACGCCAATTTCTACTGGACCACCTTTCACGGGGTCGCCGGATTCGTCTCCGCCGTCTTCAGCGCACGACTGGACGCGGCGCGCGCCTGGTTCTACAGCGACCTGCTGCTGCGGAAGTCGGAGTTCGTCACGCCCCAGGTGGTCGGGCCGCTGGTCTGTGCCCAGACGGTCGACCTGCGCGGAGCGGCCTTCAGAGAACAGGCCCTGCTCGCCCTGTGCGCCCCGTACGTGAACTGTCAGGACACCCGCTGGGACGCCCCCTGCTCCCTGCGCCTGCGCTATGCCGTGGTGAGTCTGAACATGGCCTCCCTCGCGGCGCCTTGCGCGGTGGGCAGACAGCGGCGCCCCTTCAAGGTGTGGGGAGAGGACGTCCGCGAGGATCCCGTCCGCGGGGTGACCGACGACGTCAAGGTGCGCGGCGTCGGCTCCGTCGACGCCTCGCTTCTGCGCCTGATGAACGTCGATCTCTCCGAGTGCCAGTTCTCCGCGTCCTTCAACCTCGACCAGATCCGCATCGAAGGCGCCTGCAGATTCGCGTCGACCCCACGGGGCTGGGTGAGACACCACGGATTCGTCCCCTTCCACTGGACGAGACGCCAGATCATCGCTGAAGAGGGAATTCTCCGCAGGCGTGCGGGTCGCGGTCACCTCGCGGGCGGTCGGCGGAACACCGCCCGGGAATCACGGCACCGGGACTTCGCGTTGGCGGCCGCCATCTACCGAAGTCTGCGGAAGGCCCTCGAGGACGCCAAGGACGAACCGGGCGCCGCCGACTTCTATTACGGCGAGATGGAGATGCGCCGGCACAGCCGGAAGTGGAGCGAGGCGGAGCGCTGGCTCCTCCAGGCGTACTGGCTGCTGTCCGGGTACGGGCTGCGCGCCTCGCGCGCCCTGGGCTGGCTCGGCCTCGCGATGATGAGCACCGTCGTGCTGATGATGGGCTTCGGTCTGCCCCAGGACTCGCCCCGACAGGAGGCCACCGGCACCGTCCCGGCCGGCGGCGGCAAGGTCACCTTCGTGATCGACGAGGACGACCCGGAGAACCCCTCCGGCGAACGGTTCACGACGCAGCGCTTCGAGAAGGCGCTGAAGGTCACGTTGAACTCGGTCGTCTTCCGGTCGAGCGAGCAGAACCTGACCACCGCGGGCGACTACATCGAGATGGCGTCGCGGTTCTCCGAACCGATCCTGCTGGGTCTCGGGGCCCTCGCGGTCCGGGGGCGGGTCAAGCGGTGAGCAAGGCGCCCGGTCCGGGAGGACCGGGCGCCTTGTCGTGGGGACGGGCAGGCTTACGAGGCGTCCTTCACCTTCCCCGTGAACTCCGGCCCGCCCGGCAGCGGTTCGTAGTTCTGGTCGAGCGGGCTCAGCCGGGCGCGCAGCGACTCCGCCGGTTCGCGGACGCGGTCCTTCGCGGTGGGCACCGAGACGTCGACGCTGGTCTTCCCGGCCGGGACGGACACGAAGAGCGTCGGGTCGTCCGGCATCGCCGACAGGGCGCGCTCCGGGTCGGGCTTCTGGCCGAGGTTGTCGCGCAGCCAGGTGCGGTCGACGTCCTTCGTGGAGAGCTCGGCTCCGCTCCGTACGGGAAGGAAGCCGATCTGCCCCTGGATGTCCACGTCGACCGGGTGCGCCAGGGTCACCCGCCACTTCAGGCGCTTGCCCTCGACGACGGTCCCGGCGACCGGCTTCACGGTCAGCCTGGGCAGCGGGTCGTCGTTCAGGACGGTCACGCCGCCCTGGTAGGAGCCGACGACGGCGCCGCGCACGGCCTTGGCCCCCGCGGAGTACGTGACGTCGTAGCCGTAGCGCTTGTCGCCGCGGACCTCGACCGGCACGTCGAGGGCGTGGGAGCCGGGGCGGACCGTCACGGTGCGGGACGTGGTCCGGTCCGAGCCGGGCTCGGGCACGAACAGGCGGACGCGGCCCACGCCTTGACCCGATACGCGGACGGGCATCCGGTAGGTGCGCACCCCGGAGTCGCCCTCCTTGACCTTGAGGCGGCCGAAGTCGACGCGCGGCAGGGCGGCGGTCGTGACGGCCGGGGTGCCGGGGCGCCAGCCCCACGCGTCCATCAGCCACGCCGTGCCCTTGGCGCTGCGCGGGGTGAGGCGGAGGGTCTTGAGGTGCCCCAGGTCGACCTTCGCCCCGACCGACGCCGACACCGGGACACGGATCTCGCGGCCCCAGTAGGCGGCGATCTGCCGGCTGCCCGGGAGTCCGTCGACGGTGGTCTTGCCGAGGGTCGCCGTGCGGCCGGACGCGTCGGTGACGGCGACGTCCAGCTTGGTGCCGGTGGTGTTGGGCGGCACGATCACGCGCAGCGCCAGCGCGTCGGCGCCCGCGAGGGAGAAGGGACGGGCCGGGGTGATGCGGGTCGCCGAGGGCGCCCCCGCCCGCGTCCACTTCATCGCCACCGCGTCCCGGCCGGGCTCGGGGACGACGTCCCAGGCCGCGAAGTGCGGGGAGGAGCCGATCGCGTCGGTCCACAGGCAGGACCTGGTACGGCTGTTGCTCACCTGGGCGCAGAGGCGGCCGCCGCCGCGCACGGAGACCGAACTGCCGGGCAGGACGGCCGTCGTGCGGTGGCCGCCGACCGCGTGGGTCAGGACGCGCGCCGGGCCGGCCGAGGGCATGCTGCGCCCGGTGCCGTCAAGGAGCGGCCGCGCCCGGTCGTCGCCCGCGACGAACAGGCGGGCGGCCGCGGCGATGTAGGCGTTGCCCACGGTCTGCTGCTGGGTGGCCTTCAGCCGGGTCGGCTTGCCGACCGAGCACACCGGGTCGCGTCCGGCGCCGAAGTCGTCGTCGGCGGGCGCCTGGGACTGGCCCGGGGTCCACTCGCTGTTGAAGAAGTTGTGGTTCGCGCCGACCACGTAGACCGAGCTGTGCAGAGCCCGGCCACGGCTGACGCCGCGCGTGCCGTCGGTGTAGAGCTCGCCCTGGAGGTCGTTCACGTCGCCGTCGCAGCCCGGCAGGATCGTCACGGAGGGCACGTCGGGGGCCGGGTTCTGCCCGAAGATGGTGGGGCCGATGAGGACGTTGCCGCGGATCTTCCAGCGCACCGGACCCGGGGCGCCGTCCTGGTCGACGGGCGGCTTGTACTGGCTGTCGAGCGCCGCCCGGTTGACGCCCTCGCCGCCCCGCGAGTGGCCGACGAGCAGGACCTGGTCCAGGTCGGCGGGGGCGACGGCGCGCACCGCGTCCGGCGCGCCGCCCTGGTCCTTGGCCCAGTCCGCCCAGCGGGCCAGGTGCCGGCGCACCAGCGAGGAGCGGGCCTGGGCGCCGCCGTCGGGCACGTCGCCGTCCTGGGCGTTGATGCCGTTCGCGGAGATCGACACGGTGACGTAGCCCTGGGAGGCCAGGAGCTTCTGGGCACCGAGGTAGCCCTCGTAACTGGGCACGGGCTTGGCACCCGCCTTGCAGGGCCAGCCGAGATCGCTCCCGTCCCCGTCGCCGGAGCCGCCGTAGCAGGTGTAGTGGCGGCCGTGCAGGAAGAGCGCGAGCGGCCGCTTGCCGGGGGCGTCGACGGGGCCGATGACGCGGGCCTGCATCTCCACGGGCGCGGGGAAACCGGGCAGGCGCACGGACTTCAGGGTGTACTCGCCGCTCGCCGTGCGGTAGTCGCCGGGCTTTCCGGGATCAACGTCCGCTGCGCTGCCGCGAGTCGGGGGCTTCGCGGACGGGGCGAGACCGGGGGTGCGGGCGTCCGGCTGCCCGGCGGCCGCGTCGAGGCGGCGCCCTCCGGCCAGGGCGCGCAGGTCCTTGGCCGGGCCGAGGCCGGCGCCGTGCAGCGGGAGCCGGTACGTGCGCCGGTCCGGGGCGGCGACGGGCTGCCCCAGCAGGTCGTTCCCGGCGTAGAACTCGACGCGGGAGTTCCCCACGGGCTGCGGCTTCGGTGCCGTCCACACCAACTGCCGCGCGGCGCCGCTGCCTTCGATGTCCCAGCCGGCCGGCAGGCCGTCGCCGGTGTCGGCGGATATACGGCCCGCCGCAGGGCCGGTGGCGGGCTGCCCCTGCGCAAGCCCTGGAGACACCGCGGCGAGCGCGAGCACCACCAGGGCCGTCGTCGCCACTCTTGAGCCACGTCTCAACGTGGTCCTCCTCTTCCTTCATCAGCCGAAGGCACCTGAGGGCACCTGAGACGAACTCACGTGCCCCTCTGCGTCCACGAGGACGTCAACTGCGGCCCTCCCGTTGCCTCTTGTCATGAGATGGCGCGAAGTGTGGCGCGAAGGCGGGCACTTGTTACTCGCGCACTTCTTGAAGGCAAGACCAGGACAACTCCCGCTTCAGGAGGGGAAGTTGTGCCGGAACTCTTGACGCGGCGTTCACGCGGATGAAGCATTCAGCGGCGAGAGAGCGCTCTCACAACCCCCACCGTTCACTTCCTGAACCAGGAGAGCCGCCCCATGTCCCCTTCTCCGTCCCGCAGGACCGTGCTGGCAGGAGCCGCAGCGGCGGCGACGGCCGCGACCGTAGGCACCGCCGCAGCCACCACCGCCCCCGCTTCCTCCTCCACCTCCGCCCCCGCCCGCCGCAGACCCCGCGCCCTGCCCGGCGGCGGCGACCTCGGCCCCAACGTCCTCGTCTTCGACCCCGGCACGCCCGGCATCCAGGGCAAGCTCGACGAGATCTTCAAGCAGCAGGAGTCGGCCCAATTCGGCCCCGGCCGCTACGCGTTGCTCTTCAAGCCCGGCACCTACAACGGCCTCAACGCACAGCTCGGCTTCTACATGTCCATCGCGGGCCTCGGCCTCTCCCCCGACGACACCACCTTCAACGGAGACGTCACCGTCGACGCGGGCTGGTTCAACGGCAACGCCACCCAGAACTTCTGGCGCTCCGCCGAGAACCTCGCCCTCGTCCCCGCCAACGGCACCAACCGCTGGGCCGTCGCGCAGGCCGCGCCCTTCCGCCGCATGCACGTGCGCGGCAGCCTCAACCTCGCGCCCGACGGCTACGGCTGGGCCAGCGGCGGCTACATCGCCGACAGCCGTGTCGACGGTGAGGTCGGCCCGTACTCGCAGCAGCAGTGGTACACCCGCGACAGCGCGGTCGGCGGCTGGCGCAACGCCGTGTGGAACATGGTGTTCTCCGGCATCGAGGGCGCGCCCGCGCAGAGCTTCCCCGACCCCCCGTACACGACGCTCGACACCACCCCGGTCTCCCGCGAGAAGCCCTTCCTCTACCTGGACGGCTCCGACTACCGCGTGTTCCTGCCCGAGAAGCGGACCAACGCGCGCGGCGTCACCTGGGGCAACGGCACCCCGCGCGGCACCTCACTGCCCCTGACCGACTTCTACGTGGCCAAGCCCGCCGACTCCGCCACGACCCTCAACCAAGCGCTCGCACAGGGACTCCACCTGCTCCTCACCCCCGGCATCTACCACCTCGACCAGCCCCTCCAGGTGAACCGCGCGGGCACCGTCGTCCTCGGCCTCGGCTACGCCACGCTCGTGCCCGACGGCGGCGTCACCGCTCTCAAGACCGCCGACGTCGACGGGGTGCGCCTCGCGGGCTTCCTCATCGACGCGGGCTCCGCCAACTCCCGTACGCTGCTCGAAGTCGGCCCCGAGGGCGCGTCCGCCGACCACTCCGGGAACCCCACCACCGTCCAGGACGTGTTCGTGCGCATCGGCGGCGCGGGCGCGGGCAAGGCCACCACCAGCATGGTGATCAACAGCAGGCACACCATCGTCGACCACACCTGGGTCTGGCGCGCCGACCACGGCGACGGCGTCGGCTGGGACACCAACCGGGCCGACTACGGCGTCGTCGTGAACGGCGACGACGTCCTCGCCACCGGCCTGTTCGTGGAGCACTTCAACAAGTACGACGTGCAGTGGCACGGCCAGCGCGGGCGCACCATCTTCTTCCAGAACGAGAAGGCGTACGACGCCCCGGACCAGGCGGCGATCCAGAACGGCTCCGTCAAGGGCTTCGCCGCCTACAAGGTCGCCGACTCCGTCACCGCGCACGAGGCGTGGGGCCTGGGCAGCTACTGCTACTACAACGTCGACCCGACGATCGTGCAGCACCACGGCTTCGCGGCGCCGAACGCGCCGGGCGTGAAGTTCCACAACCTGCTGGTGGTCTCGCTCGGCGGCAAGGGCCAGTACGAGCGCGTCATCAACGACACGGGCGCCCCGACGTCGGGCACGAACACGGTGCCGTCGACGGTGGTGTCGTATCCCTGACTCACCGACTCCCTGCCGCCGGGCGGACCTTACGGAGCGGTGACGTGACGGCCGTGGTCCTGGGGTGGGGCGGGGCGCCGCCCTACCTTGGGCCCCATGAAGGTCATGAGGGTACTGGTCACCGGCGGTGCCGGGTTCATCGGGTCGCAGATCGTCGAGGCGCTGGCGGCGCGCGGGCACGAGCCGGTCGTGTTCGACGTGCGCGCGGACCCGGCGGCGGACGTGCGCGACCGGGCGGCGGTCGCACGGGCTCTCGCCGGGGTGGACGCCGTGTGCCACCAGGCGGCGATGGTCGGCCTCGGCACCGGCTTCGCCGACGCGCCGGAGTACGTCTCGCGCAACGACCTGGGCACCGCGGTGCTGCTCACGGCCATGGCGGAGGCAGGGGTGCGACGGCTGGTCCTCGCCGGGTCGATGGTGGTCTACGGGGAGGGGCGGTACGCCTGCGCGGAGCACGGCGTGGTGCGGCCGGGCCCCCGCTCGGCCGCGGACCTGCGCGCGGGCCGCTTCGAGCCGAACTGCCCTTCCTGTGGACGGGAGTTGACCCCGGGCCTGGTGGCGGAGGACGCCCCGCTGGACCCCCGCAATGTGTACGCCACGACGAAGCTCGCCCAGGAACACCTGGCCGCGGCGTGGGCGCGCGCGACGGACGGCACGGCGGTGTCGCTGCGCTACCACAACGTGTACGGCCCCGGGATGCCCCGCGACACCCCGTACGCCGGAGTCGCCTCCTTCTTCCGCTCGGCGCTGGCCCGGGGCGAGGCCCCGCGCGTCTTCGAGGACGGCGGCCAGCGACGGGACTTCGTCCACGTACGGGACGTGGCGGCGGCCAACGCGACGGCTCTGGAGGCGGACGGCCCCCACGGCGTACTGACGGCTTACAACACCGGCAGCGGAGACCCGCACACGGTGGGCGAGATGGCCGGGGCACTCGCCGCGGCACACGGCGGCCCGGCCCCCGTGGTGACGGGCGAGTACCGGCTGGGCGACGTCCGCCACATCACGGCGGACTCGGCCCGCCTGCGCGCGGAGCTCGGCTGGAAGGCGGAGGTCGGATTCGCGGAGGGGATGCGGGAGTTCGCGGGGGAAGCGGGGTTGCGCGGGGAGTGAGGAGGGGACGCCCCTGCTCTACCCCACGGGCAGCGTGACCTCGAAGCAGCAACCCCCGGGAATGTTGCGGACCGTGGCGCGGCCCTCGTGGGCCTCGACGATGCCGCGGACGATGGCGAGGCCGAGGCCCGCGCCGGCCGGGGGTGTGCGGGCGTGGGTGCCGCGCCAGCCCGTGTCGAAGACGCGGGGCAGGTCCTCCTCGGGGATGCCGCCGCAGCCGTCCGAGACGGAGAGGACCACGCCGTCGGGGGCGCGCTCGGCGGTGACGGCGACCGTGCCGTCGGCGGGGGTGCGGCGGATCGCGTTCACCAGGAGGTTGCCGAGGACGCGGCTCATCTCCTTGCCGTCCACGTCCACGGGGACGGGCTCGACGCGGTCGCCGACGAGTCTCACCCCGTGCTCGCGGGCGAGCGGGTCCGCCCCCGCGAGGGCGTCCCCGACCAGGTCGTACAGGGAGATCCGGGAGGGGACGAGGGCGAGGGCGCCCGCGTGTATGCGGGACAGTTCGAAGAGGTCGCCCACCATGCCGTTGAGGCGCTCGACCTCGGTGCGGATCTGCCGGAGGTAGCGGTCCGGGTCGGCGGCGACCCCGTCCTCCAGCGCCTCGGCCATCGCCCGCAGACCCGCGAGCGGCGTGCGCAGGTCGTGCGAGATCCAGGCGACGAGTTCGCGCCGCGAGGTCTCCAGGAGACGCTCCCGTTCCCGGGACTCGGTCAGCTTCGCGCTGGTCGCCGCCAACTCGCGGCTGAGCGCGGCCAGTTCGGCCGTCGCCGGGCCGGAGGGGGCCGTGAAGCCGCCCTCGTCGCCGAAGGAGCGCGCGGCGAGCGTCAGGGCGCGGCTGCGGCCCACCACCCACCGGCCGAGCAGCAGCGCGGTGACCAGCGAGACGACCGCCGCCATGGCGACCACCGTCGTGACCACGGTGAGGTCGTGCGACGAGAGGAACATCGCCTGCGCCACCGCCAGCGTGCCCGCGAACATCGCGCCCACGGCGACGGCGGCCACGACGGCGAGCGAGGCCGTCAGCGAGCGGCGCCGCAGCAGCCACAGCGCCCCGGCGCCGAGGAGTCCGGCCGCGGCGGCGCCGAGGAAGGCGAACAGGGCGATGAGAAGGGTGTCGCGCACGGTCAGGCCACCTCCGGGCCGGCGGCGCCCTCGGGGTCGAAGCGGTAGCCGACGCCCCACACCGTCTGGATGAGCCGGGGCCGGGCGGGATCGTCCTCGACCTTGTTGCGCAGCCGCCGGACGTGGACCGTGACCGTCGACAGGTCACCGAAGTCCCACCCCCACACCTCCCGCATCAGATCCTCTCGGCTGTACGCGCGGGCGGGGTGCCGCAGGAAGAAGGCGAGCAGGTCGAACTCGCGCAGGGTGAGGGCGAGTTCGCCGCCGTGCTTGGCGGCGCGGCGGGCCTCCGGGTCGAGGGTGAGCCCGGCCGCGCCGAGGGGCCGGGCGCTCGCGTGCGCGCCCGCGTCCCTGGCGGACGGGCGGGTGCGCCGCAGCACCGACTCCACGCGGAGCACCAGTTCCCGGGGGCTGAAGGGCTTGGTCACATAGTCGTCCGCGCCCACCTCCAGGCCGAGGATCCGGTCGTCCTCGTCACCGCGCGCGGTGAGCATGATGACCGGGACGGGCCCCCGCGCACGCAGCCGCCTGCACACCTCCAGCCCGTCCATCCCGGGCAGCATCAGATCGAGCACCACGAGGTCCGGCCAGTGGGCGGCCGCCCCGTCCAGCGCCCCGGGTCCGTCCCCGGCCCGGTCCACGACGTACCCGGCGCGCTCGAGGTAGCCGGTGACGACTTCGGCGACGGTGGGGTCGTCGTCGACCACGAGGATGCGGGCGGGGTCCGGGGCGAGGCTGGGGTTGGGGTTGGCGTACTCGGGGTCGACGGGGACCCCCTCCACATCGTGCTGCTGCTCCATGCCCCCAGCCTCGCACCCGCCGCCGCACCGCGTCGGCCACCGGCCGCCCGTACGGACCGACGTCCGTGTTTCGTAAGGAGCCGTAGTCCGGTATGCGGTTTTTGCGTTCGTAGGGTGAGAGCCGTGATGACCTCTTCCCCATCCGATTCCCCATCCGAGGGCCCCGGATCCGAGGGCGCCGGGTCGCAGGGCGCCGGGCCCGAGGGCGCCGACGTCGTCGACCTCGTCGACCTCGTCCTCCCCTGCCTGAACGAAGCCGAGGCCCTCCCCTGGGTCCTCGAGCGGATCCCGCCCGGCTGGCGCCCCCTCGTCGTGGACAACGGCTCCACCGACGGCTCCCCCGACCTCGCCCGCGAGCTCGGCGCGACCGTCGTGCACGAGCCGAGGCGCGGCTTCGGCGCCGCCTGCCACGCGGGCCTGACCGCCGCGACCGCGCCCATCGTCTGCTTCTGCGACTGCGACGCCTCCCTCGACCCGGGCCTCCTCGTCCCCTTCGTACGCGAAGTGCAGTCAGGACAGGCCGACTTGGTGCTCGGACGGCGACGCCCGCAGGGCCGGGGCGCTTGGCCCGCGCACGCCCGCGCCGGGAACGCCGCGCTCTCCCTGATGCTGCGCCGCCGCACCGGCCTGCGGCTGCGCGACCTCGGCCCGCTGCGCGCCGCCCGCCGCGAACCGCTGCTCGCCCTCGGGCTCACCGACCGGCGCAGCGGCTACCCGCTGCAGATGGTCGTGCGCGCCGCCGACGCGGGCTGGCGCGTCACCGAGCACGACGTCCCGTACCTGCCGCGCTCCGGCGCCTCCAAGGTGACCGGCACCTGGCGCGGCACCTGGCAGGCGGTGCGCGACATGAGCCGCGTCCTGGCCGAGGAGCCCGACGGGGCTCCGGAGCTCGACGCACCCCCCGAACCCGGCGCGAACCCGAAGCCCGACGCGACCCCCGTCACCTCACCCCACCCCACGAAGGAACCGCGCCGATGACACCCCCGCCAGTCACCCCGCCAGTCACCCCATCGGTCAACCCACCGGTCGCCCCTCCTGACACTGCGCCTGACGCTCCGCCGGCCACCCCGCCCGCTCTCCCGTCCACCACCTTGCTCGTGATCGCCAAGGAACCGCGGCCGGGGCGGGTCAAGACCCGGCTCACACCGCCGTTCACCCCCGAAGAGGCGGCGGAGCTGGCCGAGGCCGCGCTCCGCGACACGCTGCGCGCAGTCGCCGCCACCCCCGCCCGCCGCCGCGTCCTGGTCCTCGACGGAACGCCCGGCCCCTGGCTGCCGCCCGGCTTCGACGTCGTCCCGCAGTGCGCGGGCGGCCTCGACGAACGCCTCGCCGCGGCGTTCGCGGCCTGCGACGGCCCCGCCCTGCTGATCGGCATGGACACCCCGCAGGTCACACCGGACCTGCTCACCGTGGACTTCGCCAACGGCCAGCACGACGGTCGATACGGCGACCGGTACGACGGCGGGTACGGCCGCGGGTACGACGCCTGCTTCGGCCCGGCCGAGGACGGCGGCTTCTGGGCACTCGGCCTGGCCGAGCCCGACCCCCGGCTGCTGCTCGGCGTCCCGATGTCGGCGCCCGACACCGGCGCCGTGCAGCGGGCCCGGCTCGTCGCCGCGGGCCTTCGCGTGCGCGACCTGCCGCGGCTGCGCGACGTGGACACGGCGGCGGACGCGACGGCCGTCGCCGCGACGGCCCCGCACGGCCGGTTCGCCGCGGCGCTGGCCCGGCTCGGGGCGGTCGGCGGGCGGACCGGCCGATGAGGACGGCGAGCGAGGTGCGGGCCCCCGCCACCAGCCAGAACCCCACCGGCCGCGGCAGCACCGGGCCCGACAGCACGGGACCCGACAGCACCGGACCGGTCAGCACGGGCCACAGCAGCACGGGCCACAGCAGCACGGGCCACGGCAGCACCGGACCGGACGCCACGGGACCCAGCTGGGCCGCCGACCCCTACTCCGATGCCCTGCGAACAGGCCGCGGCCCCCTCTTCCTGCGCCGCGGCGACGGCTGGCTGCTGCCCCTGGACGTCGAGCGCTGGTGCGCCCGCGCCGACGCGGTGGACCTGGAGCTCCTGGACCGGTGCGAGGGCGCCGTCCTCGACGTCGGCTGCGGGCCGGGCCGCCTCGTCGCGGAGCTCGCCGCCCGGGGCGAGGCCGCGCTCGGCATCGACGTGAGCGAGGCGGCGGTGGCCCACACCGTCGGGCTCGGCGGACACGCCCTGCTGCGCTCCGTCTTCGCGCCCCTCCCCGGCGAGGGCCGCTGGGGCACGGCCCTGCTGGCCGACGGCAACCTCGGCATCGGCGGCGACCCGGCCGCCCTCCTCCGCCGCCTGGCCCAACTCCTCGCCCCAGGCGGCCTGTTGATCGCCGAAACGGCACCCGCGGACATCGACGAGCGGGCAACGGTCCGCCTCGTCGGCCCCCTTGCAGGGTCCGGGTCCGGACCCGAGCCCGAATCCGCCCCCACGCCCACCGCCACCCCCACTCCCACCCCGAGCACCCCCTTCCCCTGGGCCCGCCTCGGCACCCCGGCCCTCCTCCGGTACGCCCGCCCCCTCGGCTGGTGCCCCGTGGATCAGTGGGCGGCCGGCGACCGCCGCTTCGTGGCCCTGCGCAGCCGCAGCGAGCGCAGCGACCGCACCACCCACAGCAGCGCGGAGCCACCGAAGAGCACGGCCGTGATCAGCAGCCAGCGGGCGAGGAACCCGTCCCCGGACAGCCCGGTCGACGACGCGTAACGGTCCGCCACCCGGCCGCTGATCAGCGGGAACCAGACGAGCAACAGAAGACCCGAGAAGGCGGCCGGGACACGGACGTACATCACCCACTCGCGGCGCCCGACCGCGCCGAACACCTCCGTGGCCGCCCGGTCCACCGCCGCGTACAACGGCAGCAGGACGAGGTCATGGATCAGCGCCGCCCCCACGAACCACAGCGCGACCTGGAACCAGTCCCCCTCCAGGAGCCGCACCCCCGCGTACGCGGCCAGCGCGAACGAGCAGCACAGCAACAGCAGTTGAAGCGGGCTGCCCGCCTTCGGATGCCGCACCTGACGTCGCATCACAGTCCTCCTCGCCCTTGCCCGGCCGGATCACCGAAGGTCAGCCGCGACACCCACTTCGTGTTGAGCACACCCGGCAGTGCGGGCACGATGATCCGGGCCGGGTAGCCGTGGTCCGGGGTCAGCGGCGCGCCGTTGACGTCGAGCGCCAACAGGGCACGCGGGTCGCGTACTTGGTTGGCGCGCAGGGCCGCCCGCCGGAACGAGCCGCGCCGCTGCAGCGACTCCACCAGCACGCCCGGCGCCGAGCCCGCCTCGTAGCCGACGAGCGCGGCCAGGTCACGCAGCCGCACGCCCCGCCACGCCTGGTCGGAGGTCGACCACCCCTCCACGCAGGCGATGGGCAACCCGGCCTCGTGCTGCGGCAGTTCGAGCAGCTGCGCCCGGCTGAGCCGGACGGTCCGTCCGCGCGGCCCTTCGACGACGAGCCGCCACGCCTCGTCGCTCGTCTCCGCCGCGCTGATCCCCCGGGACGCGGCCGTCTTGTTGATCTGGAAGCCGCCGGGCCCGCTCCCCGGATCGGCACCGCCGTGCGGCGCGAGCAGCGCCGTCCGCCGCAGCGGCCCGTCGAAGCTCCGTCCCACCGTGGTCGCGAACAGCAGCAGCGAGCCGCCCCCGACGAACCACAGCGCCCCGCGCCGCGACACGGTGGCGCCCGCGGGCCGCGGCGACACCAGCGAACCCTCCGCCTCCGCGGCCTCTTGGGGGGACCCCGCCCGCATCTCCCGCAGATTCCGCACCGCGGCAGGCACCCGCAGCACCGCATGCGCGACGAACGCGGCGAAGAACACCCACGCCCCGTAGAAGTGCAGCGGATAGAAGGAGCCCGGGAAGACGTAGTCCAGCTGGACGTTGAGCACGCCCGTCGTGAACTCGAACAGCGCCCCGCCGACCAGCAGAAGCAGCGAGAGCCGCTCCAGCGCGTGCGCGAGCGAGCGCGCGGGCGGCAGCGCGAACAGCTTGGGCACCACGGACCAGAGCTTGGCCAGCAGTACGGGGATCAGGGTCACGCCGAGCGTGACGTGCACGCCCTGGGTGAGGCGGTAGAGCCAGGACGGGCGGGTCGGCCAGGGGAAGAGATAGAAGCCGAGCAGCCCCTTGTCCGGTGTCTTGTCGTTGACCGGCGACAGATCGGGGTTGTACGCCGCGTACGACAACAGGCCCGTCAGGAACAGCACCGTGATCCCGAGGAGCAGCACGACGCCGAGGACCGACGTGAACCACGGACCGCGCAGCGGACTGCGCCAGAAACCCGGGGACGAGGGGGAGAGCGAAGACGCGGACGAGGACGAAGACGAAGACGAGAAGAGCCGACTCGACAACCGTGACATGCGCCGACCGTAGGCCGGGCGGACCCCCGAAAGGGCTCCGGAACACATGACGAAACACTGACATCCGCACGTGTGGCCCCCGTCAGCCCCCTCTCGCGTCCTAGCGTTCCCCCGTGCCCCACGATCTTCCCCGCCCCGTCCCCGAAGCCTCCGACACCCACACCCCTGACACCCCAGGCGCCCGCTCCCGCGACCTGGCCCGCGACCTGTGGGCCGCGGCGGTCGCCGTCGCCCTCGTCACGACGGCCGCCCTCGTCGGCACCGCGATCGAACGCCGCGACGGCACCCTGCACGTCGGCTGGCCGCCCCTGTACGCCAATTGGGGCCCGCACGTCGGTCCTGGCACCCCCGCGGCGGTCCTCGTCGCGGCCGCCGTCGTGGCGTACGGACCGCGCCTGGCGGCCCGGCTCCCGTGGCGCCCGCTGCTCGCGGTCGCCTGGGGCACGGCCATGGCGTGGACCTGGTCCCTGGCGCTCATCGACGGCTGGCGTCGCGGCATCGCGGACCGGCTCACCACCAGGTACGAGTACCTGCAGGTCATCGACCGCTTCCAGGACATCCCCGGGACCCTGCGGGGCTTCACCGGCCACATCCTCCTGAACTCCCCCGACCACTGGCCCCCGCACGTGGCGGGCCACCCTCCGGCGGCGACGCTCACGTTCGTGCTCCTGGACCGCGTGGGGCTCGGCGGCGGGGCGTGGGCCGGGGTCTTCTGCATCACCGTCGGGGCGTCGGCGGGCGCCGCGGTCCTGGTCGCGGTCCGCGCCCTCGCCGGCGAGGCGCTCGCACGCAGGGCGGCGCCGTTCCTCGTCCTGGCGCCCGCAGCCGTGTGGATGGGCACGTCGGCGGACGGCTACTTCACGGCGGTCGCGGCGTGGGCGGTCGCGTTCCTCGCGCTGGCCGTGACGGGCCGCCGCCCCCGCCTCACCGGATGCGCCGCGGGCCTCCTCTCCGGCCTCACCTGCTACCTCTCGTACGGGCTCACGCTCTTCGCGGTGATCGCCGCCGCCACGCTCCTCCTGGGCGCCGGCGCCCACCGCCTGCGCGCCCTCCCGTACGTCCTGGCCGGACTGGCCGTCGTGCCGCTGGCGTTCACGCTCGCGGGCTTCAACTGGTGGGAGGCGTACCGCCTGTTGGTCGACCGCTACCACCAGGGTGCGGGCGGCATCCGCCCCTACGGCTACTGGGTGTGGGCCAACCTCGCCTGTACGGCCCTGCTCGTGGGCCCGGCGACGGCGGCCGCGCTCCGCCGCACCGCGACCAACCTGCGCATCCCGCTGTCCTCCCCCGAGCGCCGTCTGGCCGTCCTGGTCGCCGCGGCGGCCGTGGCGCTGCTCCTGGCCGACCTGTCCGGGATGAGCAAGGCGGAGACGGAGCGGATCTGGCTCCCGTTCGCGGCGTGGCTCCTGGCGGCGGGCGCGTTCCTGACGCACCCACGCGCCTGGCTGGCCGCGCAGGCGGCACTGGCCCTGCTCCTCAACTCCCTGCTGTTGACGGGTTGGTGAGAAAAGTGATCAAGATGTCCCACAGACCCGCACACCCGCCGGCGAAGGGACAGAGAAGATGACCACGGCGAACAGCGCGCTCCTCGTCATGGACGTGCAGCGCGACATCGTGAGCATCGCGGACGGCAGCCCCGGCGCGGACCCCGGTCTTCTGCCGCGCCTGCGCCGGGCGATCGACGCGGCCCGCGCCCACCGCATACCCGTGATCTACGTGGTCATCGAGCTGCGCCAGGACAGCCGCGTCAGCCCGCGCCACCAGGGGCTCACCTCGGCGCTGCGGGCCGGGCTCTTCAAGGCGGGCGAGCCCGGCACCGCGGTCCACGACGCGATCGCGCCGCAGGAGGGCGACACCGTGGTGGCCAAGAGGCGCGGCAGCGCGTTCTCGGGCAGCGACCTGGACCTGGTCCTCAGAACGCACGGCGTCGACAGCCTCGTCCTCGCGGGCATCGCCACCAGCGGCGTGGTGCTGCACACCGTGTGCCAGGCCAACGACCTGGATCTCGGCCTCACGGTCCTGGAGGACGGCTGTCTCGACCTCGACCCCGGGACGCACCGCTTCCTCACGGAGCAGCTGTTCCCGCAGTGGGCGGACGTCGTCTCGGTCGACGACTGGATCAAGGCCCTCTGACCGGCTCGCTAGCCGACGACCTGGTCCCCGTCCGGCACGTCCTGCACCGAGACGCGGCCCTCGGGCACGCCGAGCCCCTTCGCCACCGCACCCGCGATCCCGGCGGCGTCATGGCCCTTGGGGACGGGGACCTCCTCGCCCTCCCCATAACTCTCGATCGCCTTGGTGAAGTAGCTCGGGTGCCAGGCGCCGACCGCTCCCCTGACCTCCACCGCGGCGACCGGACGCGCACCGACCACGTTCTTCTCACGGCTCAGGATCTGGTCCGAGCGCAGCTCACCCGGCACCTGGAACAGACTCGCGTGCGCACCGACCAGGCCGCCCCCGCTCAGCCGGACCGTGACGGTCAGACAGCTGGTCACGCTGGGATACCGGATGGTCCCGTGCGGACCGGCCTCCTTCACCTGCCCCTCCGTCACGGTCACTTCCGCCGCGTACGCCGGGGCGGACACGGCCAGGCAGACCACGGCCGCAAGTCCCGCCGAGACCGACACGGACACCGACGGCTTACGTATGCGCACAAGAAGCTCCTGCCATGAGGGTGCGGGAATGTGAAAGGGCAACTGTACGTACGGCGAGCACGAGTCAAGGAAGGCGAATGCCCGATTTGATACCCCCCTGGGTATAGCTGATACCCTCGGGGGTATAGAGTCGATCCAAGTGAGCCAGGAGGCACCCGTGAAGGTCGTGGTCATCGGAGGTGTGGCGGGCGGCATGTCCGCGGCCACGCGGCTGCGCAGGCTGGACGAGCAGGCGGAGATCGTCGTGCTGGAGCGCGGCGCCCACGTCAGCTACGCCAACTGCGGACTGCCGTACTACCTGGGCGGGGTCATCGAGGAGCGGGACGCCCTGCTCGTGCAGACCCCCGAGGCCCTGCGCGCCCGCTTCCGGCTCGACGTGCGCGTCCGCCACGAGGCCGCCGCCGTGGACCCGGCCGCGCGGACGGTACGGGTGCGGGACCTGACGACCGGCGAGGAGTACACGGAGACGTACGACCGTCTCGTCCTGAGCCCGGGAGCCCGGCCCTTCGTACCCCGACTTCCGGGCGTGGAGCGGGCGTTCACCCTGCGGGACGTCTCGGACACCGACCGGATCGCGGCCGAGCTGGACGGGGGCGCGCGCACGGCCGTCGTCGTCGGCGCCGGTTTCATCGGCGTGGAGGCCGCGGAGAACCTCCGCCACCGCGGCCTGGACGTGACCCTCGTGGAACTCGCCGACCAGGTCCTTCCCCCGCTCGACCGGGAGCTGGCGGCCCCGCTCGCCGCCGAGCTCCGCGCGGGCGGCGTCCGGCTCGCCCTCGGCACCCAGCTCAAGGAGGTCCGCGACGGCGAGGTCCTGCTGGACGACGGCCGGGCCGTGCCCGCCGACCTCGTCCTCATGGCGATCGGGGTGCGCCCGGACGTGGACCTCGCCCGCGCCGCCGGACTCACGATCGGCCCGCGCGGCGGCATCGCCGTGGACGAGACGGGCCGCACCAGCGACCCCGCCGTCTACGCGGTGGGCGACGCGGCGGAGAAGCGCGACGGGCTGAGCGGCGAGAGCACCCTCGTCCCGCTGGCGAACCTCGCCAACCGGCACGGCCGCCTGGTCGCCGACGCGATCGCCGGCCGCCCGGTGACGGCCCGGCCCGCCACCGGCACGGCGGTGGTCCGGGTCTTCGGGCTCACGGCCGCGGCGACCGGCTGGAACGAGAAGCGGCTGCGCGCCGCGGGCCGCCCCTACCAGGCGGTCCACCTCCACCCCGGCTCGCACGCGGGCTACTACCCCGGCGCCTCCCCGATCGCCCTGAAGGTCCTCTACGACCCCACCGACCTCCGCATCCTGGGCGCGCAGGCGGTCGGCGCCGACGGCGCGGACAAGCGCATCGACGTCCTCGCGACCGCCATCGCGGGCGGCCTCACCGCCCCCGACCTGGCCGATCTGGAGCTCGCCTACGCACCCCCTTACGGCTCGGCGAAGGACCCCGTCAACATGGCCGGGATGATCGCCGAGAACATCGCCACCGGCACGGACCGCACCGTCCAGTGGCACGAGCTGGCGGCGGTACGGGACGCGGGCGCGACCGTCGTCGACGTCCGCACGCCCACCGAGCACGCCCGGGGCGCGATCCCGGGCGCCGTGAACATCCCCCTCGACGAACTGCGCGAGCGCGCCACCGAGCTGCCGGACGGCGACCTGGTCGTCCACTGCCAGGTCGGTCTGCGCGGCCACACGGCGCTGCGCCTGCTGGCCGGGATGGGCCGCGACGCGGCGAACCTGGACGGCGGGTACGCGACGTGGGCGGCCACGCAGGCGGCGTAACCGGAAGCACACCACCACCACATGTCTGGAGCCCCAGAAACACGATGAGCACCACAAACACCAGGACCACCAAAACCACCAAGAACCCGGCGAACACCACGACCCTCGCCCCGGCGGAGCTGAAGGCCCGCCCGGCCGACGGCACCCTCGTCGTCGATGTGCGCACCCCCGCCGAGTACGCCGCCGGGCACGTCCCCGGCGCGGTCAACGTGCCCGCCGACCACCTCGACGACCTCCTCCCCGACCTGCGGGCGGCGGCCGAGCACCGAGGCATCGTCGTGGTCTGCGCGGCCGGCCAGCGCTCGGCTGCGGCCTGCGCGAAGCTGGCGGAGGCGGGCGTGGCGGCCGTCGGACTGGCGGGCGGCACGCAGGCGTGGACCGCCGAGGGACTCGCCGTCGACACGGCACCCCGCCCCGGCCGCGCCGCCTGGGCGATGGACCGCCAGGTCCGCTTCACCGCGGGCTCCCTGGTCCTGCTGGGCCTCGCCCTCGGCAGCCGCACCCCGAAGGGCCGCCTGCTGGCCGCCGGGGTCGCGTCCGGCCTGGTCTACTCGGGCGTGAGCAACACCTGCGGCATGGCGGCGCTCCTCGGCAAGCTCCCCTTCAACCGCCCCGAGCCCGGCGCCCTGGACACCGCCCGCGCCGCCCTGCGCTCATGACCGGCAACGAGGAGGCCATGGACGCGGTCCTCAAGCGACTGCGCCGCGCGCAGGGCCAGCTGGCCGGGGTGATCGCGATGATCGAGGCGGGCCGCGACTGCAAGGACGTGGTCACGCAACTCGCGGCGGTGTCACGGGCGTTGGACCGCGCGGGCTTCAAGATCATCGCCTCGGGCATGCGGGACTGCATGAACGCGACGGACGGCGAACAGCCCCCGCTGACCGAGGAGGAACTGGAGAAGCTGTTCCTGTCACTGGCGTGAGCCCGGACGCCGCGCGGCGCTCAGAAACCCCGGAAGACACCGTCCTCATCGGCGGACTCGGCGAACTCGAAGAAGTCCATGTTCGCGAGGGACAGATTGTTCTCGATGCCCCACAGTTCGGTGGCGACGACGCGGACGGTGCGCCCGCGCTCCTCCCACAAGTCGACGACGAGCAGGGGCAGTTCACCGGAGGCGAGGGCGACGGTGTCGGCCACGACGAGGATGGGGTGCGCGTACCCGTGCCGCACCCCGCCCCTCTCACCGTCCCCGTCACCGTCTCCCTCAGGGTCGTCCCCGGGTTCCTCGGGCACGAGTGCGAGGAGCTCCGCCACGGTCAGGTCCCGATAGCCCGGATCGTCGAGGAACTCCACTCCGGGCAGGAAGCCGTCGGCGCTGGGAGTCGCTGTCACGGAGCGGACCGCGTTCCAGGCCGCTGGACGCGAGAAGTCGGTGCGAAGGACCAGGGTTTCGGCGGTGCGGGGCAGCATGTTCACCCGGGGACCTTACGGCAACTCCCGCCCCCGACAGGCCAAAAAGCCCGCTTCGTCAACCAGTTCCCGCACCCGCGCCCCGCTCCCCTCAGGGCCGTTCCTCCTTCGCCTTCCCCACCGGGTCGTCCACCTTCAGCTCGTCCCCCGTATCGGAGACGAAGACGACCAGCAGCCTCGCCCGCTTCGTGCGGCTGACGTTCTGCGTGGTCACGTGGTGCGCCCCCGGCTGCTCGGTCCAGGTCTGTCCCCGGCGGTACGTGTGCGCAGGCTCGCCCTCGAGTCTGCTGCGCACGGTGCCGTCGAGGACGTAGGCGTAGACGAACGCCTTCCCGTGCCGGTGCGCCGGGGCGCCGCCGCCGGGCGGGAACTCCACGATCCGCGAGGTGAACGTCTTGCCCTTCACGTTCGGGAGGGCCTGCTGGACCAGCGGCGCCGGGGGCTTCGACGTGGCGGACTCCGCCGCGGAGCCCGCGGGCCTGGCGGCACCGGATCCACTCCCTTCCTCACCCCCGCACCCGGCGACCGCGCCCACCACACCGGCCACCAAGAACACGGCAGCGGTCCACGTACCGATCGCGCCGATTCCACGTCTGGTCACGGTTCGGACACCAGTACCCGCTTCAGCGGGCTGCGCTCTCATCATGATCTCGACCGTAGGCGCAGGGCGGCCCCTGCCCATGGGCCACTTTCACGGTGAATCACTGGGCAATTCACCGGAGTTGAGAGAAGCGAAGAGAAGAGAAGCGAGGGGGAGTCAGGGGATGGGGAGCAAGGAGACGGGGAGAAGCATGCGGCGCATGAGCGCCACGCTCCTGTGCGTGGTGGCGGCTGCCGTCGCACTCACCGCGTGCTCGGGCTCGGGCTCGGGCGAGGAAGGAGCCCCCGAGGACGAGGGCGGCTCCACCGTGGTCACCGGTGGGGCACCCCGGGCCGTGCCGTCCCCGGACACCGATCAGCAGGAGATGCTGCTGCACGACCTCGAGGCAGTGGACCCGAGAATCGTCGCCGACGAGGGGCAGGCCGTCGAGGGCGCCCGACAGGTCTGCCTGAAGATCAGAGGCATCGAGGCCGACGCGGGGGACGTCGCGGGCCGGAGCTACGCGACCCGCAGGTTCGGGGTGACGTACGAGCAGGCCGATCTGATCGTGCAGTCGGTCAAGAGCACGTTCTGCGACGCCTAGGACCTGTCCGGCGGGTCAGGCCCTGGGAGGCCGCGCGGCCGGCTCCGCGCGGTCGGCGGCTCCTGGCCGGTCGGCCGGGACGCACCCGGACGACCGGCCCAGCCGGAAAGGGTCACCGATCAGGCGGCGACGACCCCGCTGTCGTCGATGACGATCTTCTTGGCCGTGGAGCCCGACCGGCTGCCCAGCTTCTCGATCGCCTTGACGACGTCCTCGCCCTCGACGACCTCGCCGAACACGACGTGCTTGCCGTCGAGCCACGGCGTCACGACGGTCGTGACGAAGAACTGCGAGCCGTTGGTGGCCGGGCCCGCGTTGGCCATGCTCAGCAGGAACGGACGGTCGTGCTTGAGCTGGAAGTTCTCGTCGGCGAAGGTCTCGCCGTAGATGCTCTTGCCGCCGGTGCCGTTGCCGTTGGTGAAGTCACCGCCCTGCAGCATGAACTCGGGGATGACGCGGTGGAAGGGCGAGCCCTTGTAGCCGAAGCCGTTCTGGCCGGTGGCCAGCTCGCGGAAGTTGCGGGCCGTCTTCGGCACGACGTCGTCGTACAGGCGGAAGACGATGCGGCCGAGGCTCTCGCCGTTGGCGGACACGTTGAAGTAGACGTTTTCACTCATGCCCCCGATTCTCCATGATGCTCGCGCCCAGGTCACAGAGGCCCCGGCTCCGGCGCCGGGGCGCGTCGCGAGGGGCCCGTGGGACGGGGCGCCCCGCCGCCGCCTCCGCTCCGCCGACCGCCGTATCCGCCCCTGCACCACCCGGCCCGTACGACACGGACGCCAGGCCCCACCATCAGGTCAACTCTCGTCTGTTCACGGACAATTGAGGGCCCCTGCACGCACCCCCTCCTACCCGTCGGCCGCCCCCGCCGCGACAGTCGGTGCGGCCCACATCGGGCCCATCGGACCCAGGGAGGGGGCACCCGTGCCCGACATGACCCGACGCAGACTCCTCGGCAGCACCGCCGGCGCGATCGGCGGTGCCGCCACGCTCTCCCTGCTGCCGCCCAGCGTCCAGAAGGCGGTGGCGGCCGGCCGGCCACGGCACGGCTCGCTGCACGACATCGAGCACGTCGTCCTGCTCATGCAGGAGAACCGCTCCTTCGACCACTACTTCGGCACCCTGCGCGGCGTACGGGGCTTCTCCGACCCCGACGCCCTGGAGCTCCCCGACGGCCGCCCGGTGTTCTACCAGCCGGACACGGAGCACCCCGACGGCTACCTGCTGCCGTTCCGCCTCAACACCCACCGCACCAGCGCCCAGGCCATCCCCTCCACCAGCCACGCCTGGCGCGTCCAGCACGAGGCGCTGAACGGCGGCAAGATGGACCGCTGGCTGCCCGCGCACCGAGCGGCGGACGGCGTCAACGGCCCGTACGTGATGGGCTACCACACCCGCGCGGACATCCCCTTCCAGTACGCCCTCGCGGACGCCTTCACCCTCTGCGACAACTACTTCTGCTCGGTCCTCGGCCCGACCTGGCCGAACCGCCTGTACTGGATGACGGGGACCATCGACCCGAGCGGCACGCTCGGCGGCCCGGTGATCAACAACACAGCACCGAAGCCCTACCGCTGGACGACGTACGCGGAGCGCCTGCAGCAGGCGGGCATCAGCTGGCAGGTGTACCAGGAGGAGGACAACTACGAGTGCAATCTGCTGGAGGAGTTCCAGCAGTTCCGGGACGCGCAGCCCGGCAGCCCGCTCTACGAGCGCGGCATGCGCCGCCGCCCCGCGGGCACCTTCGAGGACGACGCCCGCAGCGACCGGCTCCCGGCGGTCTCCTGGATCATCCCGACCAGCTACCAGTCCGAGCACCCGGCCTACCTCCCGGCCGCGGGCGCCGACTACGTGGCGAAGAAGATCGAGGCCATCGCCGACAACCCGAAGGTGTGGCGCAAGACGGCCTTCATCCTCAACTACGACGAGAACGACGGCCTGTTCGACCACGTGCCCCCACCGTCCCCGCCGTCCGGCACCCCGGACGAGTTCGTGCGCGGCCTCCCCATAGGCGGCGGCTACCGCGTCCCGTGCCTGATCGTCTCGCCATGGACGGTGGGCGGCTGGGCGTCCGGGGAGCCCTTCGACCACACCTCGGTACTCCAGTTCCTGGAGCGCTGGACCGGCATAGAGGAACCGAACATCAGCGACTGGCGCCGGGACACCTTCGGCGACCTCACCTCGGCCTTCGGCTTCGGCTCCCCCGCGCACCGCCCGCCCTGGCTCCCCGACGACACGGAGGAAGAGCTGGAGGAGGCGGAGTGGGAGGTCGCGCACCTCCCGAAGCCCACGTTCCCGGGCCCCGGCCAGCACCGCCCCCGCCAGGAGCCGGGCGGCCGCAGACGCCGCTGAGCCCCGAACACGAAGAAGGCCCCTCAAGAGGGGCCTTCTTGCTGGTGTCCGAGGGGGGACTTGAACCCCCACGCCCGATAAAGGGCACTAGCACCTCAAGCTAGCGCGTCTGCCATTCCGCCACCCGGACTAGGTGTGTGTCTCCGCCGGGTCTTCCCTGCGGTGTTCCCCGCGGCGACATGGACAACAATACCAAGCTTTCGGAGTGCCTTTCACCTGCGTATCCCGGCGCCCGGCGACGGCTCCGGGGCGGGCGCGGGAGACCGGCCTACAGTCTCACCATGAGTGACGGGTTGCTTACCGGATCGCTGGGTGACGTCAAGGTGCGCAGGCCGCGGATGCTGTCGCCGCTGCGGGAGCATCTGCGGGACACCATGTGGTTCGCGCCGACCGCAGGGCTCGTGGGCGCCCTGCTGCTGTGGTGGGTCGCCGAGGGCGTCGACGCCGAGATCGTGCGGGTGCTGCAGGACAGCGAGGACTACGAGAGCGTGAAGACGCTCATCGGGGTCTCCGAGGACACCAAGACGGTCATCAGCACCATCGGCTCGGCGATGATGACCTTCATCGGTGTGGTCTTCAGCATCTCCCTGGTGGCCGTGCAGATGGCCAGCGGACAGTTCAGCCCGCGGGTGGTGCGGATCTTCGTCCGGTCGCGGATCACGAAGAGCACGCTGACCGTCTTCCTCGCCACCTTCCTGTTCTCCCTGATGACGCTCACGTCGTTCGACAGCGAGAAGGACCCGAAGCTCGTCTCGAACGTGCCGCTGGTCGAGGGGATCCTCGCGGTGGCCCTGGTGCTGCTGAGTCTGCTGCTGTTTGTGGCGTACGTGAACGGGACGCTGCGGATGATGCGGGTGGGGTTCGTGATCGACCGGATCGCCCGGGAGGCGGCCCGGGTCGCCGTGAAGCAGCCCTTGGAGCGCGCGGACGACGGCGCGGAGCTCGGGCCGGAGACGGGGCGGATCACGCACCAGGGGCGGGCCGGGGTGCTGCGGGACGTGAACATCGCGCGCCTGGTGCAGGCCGCGCGGCGGCGCGGGGTGGTGCTGCGGCTGCTGCCGCGGATCGGGGACTTCGTGGTGCCGGGGACGCCGGTGTTCACGGTGCACGGCGGGGCCGCCCCGTCCGTCCGGGCGCTGCGTTACTCGGTGTCCGTGGGGGTGGAGCGGACCTTCCATCAGGATCTGGGGTTCGGGCTGCGGCAGCTTTCGGACATCGCCCTGCGGGCGCTTTCTCCCGCGGTGAACGACCCGACCACCGCCGTGCAGGCCCTTGACCGCATCGTGCAGTTCCTCGCCTCCCTCGCGCCGTATCCGCTGGGGGCGCTGCCGCACCGGGACCGGCAGGGGGTGGTGCGGCTCGTGCAGCCGGTGCCGGGGTGGACCGAGCTCGTGGATCTGGGGTTCGCGGAGATCCGGGGGTGCGCGGTCGGCAGTCCGCAGGTCACCCGGCGGATGCTGGCCGGGCTCGACGATCTGCTGTTGCTGGCGCCGCAGGAGCGCAGGGCACCGCTCGTACGGCATCGGGAGCTGTTGGCGCAGGCCGTCGAACGCACGGTCCCGGAGGCCGCGGACCGTGCGTTCGCGCTGCTGCCCGACCGGCAGGGCATCGGCTAGCCGACGGACGCGCCGGTCGGGCCGTGAAGGTCAGGCCATCAGGTGGTAGCTCGGGAAGTTGCCCGGTGGCCGCTCCCCCGCCGCGCCCTGGGTGACGGCGCGCACCAGGAGCTCGCCGCCGACGAAGGCGCCGCGCCAGGACGCGCCGAAGCCGCCGAAGAGCTCCTCGCGGTCGCCGCGCGAGCGGGGCTTGCCGCGGCCGGTCTTGAAGGCGCGGATCTGGGGTGCGAGGCGGTCGAAGGTGGCCGGGTCGTCGGTGGAGAGGGTGCTGACGAGGGCGCCGTTGGACGCGTTCATGGCGGCGAGGAGCTCCGCCTCGGTGTCGACCAGGACGATGGTGTCGACCGGGCCGAAGGGCTCCGCGTGGTGGAGGGGCGAGGACGGCGGCGGGTTGAGGAGGGTGACCGGCTGGACGTACGCGGCGGTGTCCTGGCCGGGCAGGAAGCGGTCGGCCGACGCGGTGGCGCGGTACAGGGGCACGGCGCCGCGGTCGACGGCCTCGCTGACCTGGTCGGTGAGCTCCTTGGCCTTGGCCGCGTTGATGAGGGGCCCGAAGTCGAGCTCGGGGTACGGATCTTCGGGGTGCCCGACCGCGAGGGGGTGGCCGACGCGGACGGTGCGGACGGCGGGCAGGTACGCGGCGAGGAACTCGTCGAAGAGGGCGCGCTGGACGACGAAGCGCGGGTAGGCGGTGCAGCGCTGCTTGCCGTAGTCGAAGAGCTTGGGGACGACGGCGGTGAGCTCGTCCCAGTCGCTGTAGTTCCAGATGCCCCAGGTGTTGAGGCCCTCCTGTTCGAGGATGTGGCGCTTGCCGAGGTCGGCGACGGCCGTGGCGACGGCGGCGCCGGTGTCGCGGCCGCCGACGAAGGAGACGCAGCCGATCTCGGGGGCGCGGACGAGGGCTTCGGAGAGTTCGCCGCCGCTGCCGCTGACGAGGGTGACGGGGATCCCCTCGCGGGCGGCGAGCGCGCAGGCCAGGGTGAGGCAGGCGACGCCGCCGTCGGTGGGGGTCTTGGCGATGACCGCGTTGCCCGCGAGGGCCTGCACCAGCAGGGCGTGGACGAGCACGCTCATCGGGTAGTTCCAGCTGGCGATGTTGGACACCGGGCCGTCGAGGGGCGAGCGGTCCTCGACCATGGCGTCGATGCCGTCGACGTACCAGCGCACGCCGTCGATGGCCCGGTCGACGTCGGCCTGGGCAAGCCGCCAGGGCTTGCCGATCTCCCAGACGAGGAGGAGGGCGAGGAGTTCGCGGTGCCGGGTGAGGGCGTCGAGGGTGGCGGCGACGCGGGCCCGGCGTTCGGGCACCGGGATGTGGCGCCAGGCCCGGTGCTGGTCGAGGGAGGCGCGGACGGCCGCGTGGGCGGCGGTGGCGTCGAGCCGGGGCGGGCCCGCGATGGGGCGGCCGTCGACGGGGCTGGTGGCGGGCAGGGGGCGGCCGTCGGCGTGCCAGGTGCCGGCCCAGAGGTTGAGGACGCGGTTGTCCTGGAACGCCTCAGGCGCGACGGCGAGGCAGCGCTGCCAGGCGTCGGTCCAGGCGGTGCCGGACTTGAGGGTGAGGGTGGGTGACGTGGGTGCCATTCGGGTGTCTCCGCTCACGGTGCACAGTCGGGGCGGGGTGCATGGCTCTGGTCGCTCGGGCACGGGAGTCCGTCCGCGGGAGGGCGGGGACTCCCGTACGCGTCGGTAGGGGACGCTAGTTGAGGGGAGGGACATCACCTATGAGTGACGTCACGTGGAGCGGCGGGCAGGGGTCGCTCAGTCTTCCCCGAGGCGCTTGAGTACCAGTTGAGCGGCTTCCGAAGGGGTGTTGCCGACGCGGACGCCGACGGCCTCCAGGGCCTCCTTCTTGGCGCGCGCGGTGCCGGAGGAGCCGGAGACGATGGCGCCGGCGTGGCCCATGGTCTTGCCCTCGGGGGCGGTGAAGCCCGCGATGTAGGCGACGACGGGCTTGGTGACGGACTCCTTGATGTAGGCCGCGGCCCGTTCTTCGGCGTCACCGCCGATCTCCCCTATCAGGATGATGAGCTCGGTCTCCGGGTCTTCCTCGAAGGCGGCGAGGCAGTCGATGTGGGTCGTCCCGATGACGGGGTCGCCGCCGATGCCGACGCAGGTCGAGAAGCCGATGTCGCGCAGCTCGTACATGAGTTGGTAGGTGAGGGTGCCGGACTTGGAGACCAGGCCGATGCGGCCCGGCTTGGTGATGTCGGCGGGGATGATGCCCGCGTTGGACTGGCCGGGGGTGATGAGCCCGGGGCAGTTGGGGCCGATGACGCGGGTGCCACGCCTGCTCGCGTACGCGCGGAAGGCGACGGCGTCGTGCACGGGCACGCCTTCGGTGATGACGACGGCGAGGCCGATCCCGGCGTCGGCGGCCTCGACGACCGCGGACGAGGTGAACGCCGGGGGCACGAACACCACGGTGACATCGGCCCCGGTCGCGGCCGTGGCCTCGCGCACCGAGCCGAAGACGGGCACGGCGCGGTCGTCGAAGTCGACGGTGCGGCCCGCCTTGCGAGGGTTGACGCCGCCGACGACGTCGGTGCCCGCGGCGAGCATGCGGCGGGTGTGCTTCATGCCCTCGGCCCCGGTCATGCCCTGGACGAGGACCTTGCTCTCCTTGGTGAGGTAGATGGCCATGTCCCGTCTCCTTATGCGGCGTTGGCGAGGTCGGCGGCGCGGCGGGCGGCGCCGTCCATGGTGGGGGCCTGTTCCACCAGGGGGTGGGCACGGTCGTCGAGGATGGCGCGCCCGCGCGCGGAGTTGTTGCCGTCGAGCCGGACCACGAGGGGCTTGGTGAGGCGCACCTCGTCGAGGGCCTGGACGATGCCGTCGGCGACCGCGTCGCAGGCGGTGATCCCGCCGAAGACGTTGACGAAGACCGACTTCACACAGGGGTCGGAGAGGATGACGGAGAGGCCGTCGGCCATGACGCGGGCGGAGGCGCCGCCGCCGATGTCGAGGAAGTTGGCGGGCCGGGCGCCGCAGCCGGCGACGACGTCGAGGGTGGACATGACGAGCCCGGCGCCGTTGCCGATGATGCCCACGTCGCCGTCGAGCTTCACGTAGTTGAGGCCCTTGGCGGCCGCCCTGGCCTCCAGTTCCTCTTCGTGCGGCTCGGCCTGCTCGCCCCAACGTGCCTGCCTGAAGCGGGCGTTGTCGTCGAGGGTGACCTTGCCGTCGAGGGCGAGGATCTGGCCCTGTGCGGTCTGGACGAGCGGGTTGACCTCGACGAGGAGGGCGTCCTCGCGCTTGAGGACGTCCCAGAGGCGGACCAGGACGTCGGCCGTCTGCGGGGGCAGTCCGGCGGCGTCGGCGATCTCGGCGGCCCTGGCGGAGGTGACGCCCTCGGCGGGGTCGACGGGGATGCGCGCGACCGCTTCGGGGCGGGCCGCGGCGACCTCCTCGATCTCCATGCCGCCCTCGGCGGAGGCGATGGCGAGGAAGCGGCCCGCGGCGCGGTCGAGCACGTAGGAGACGTAGAACTCGCGCTGGATGTCGACGGGTTGGGCCAGCATCACCGTGCGCACGGTGTGGCCCTTGATGTCCATGCCGAGGATCTGGCGCGCTGTGATCTCTGCGGCGGCCGGGTCGGCGGCGAGCTTGACTCCGCCGGCCTTGCCGCGGCCGCCGGTCTTGACCTGGGCCTTGACGACGACGCGGCCGCCGAGGCGGCGGGCGATCTCGCGGGCCTCCTTGTGCGCGTCGGTGACCTCGGCCCTCGGCACCAAGATGCCGTGTTCTTCGAAGAGTTGCCGTGCCTGGTGTTCGAACAGGTCCATTTCGGCTCCTGACTGAAAGTGCCGCACGCCCCCTGGACACCACCCACCGGATGCGGGATAACAAGCTTCATACAGTATTCGTCGACTGTATGCAATGTACTGCGAGAGCGCTCCAACCCCCTACGAAGGGACAGGACTTCGCCATGCCCGACGACAACAGTCAGGACCTGATTTCCGGTGGGCATCTGGTCGCCAAGGCACTCAAAGCGGAGGGCGTGGAGGTCATCTACACGCTCTGCGGCGGCCACATCATCGACATCTACGACGGCTGCGCCGACGAGGGCATCGACGTCGTCGACGTACGCCACGAACAGGTCGCCGCGCACGCGGCGGACGGATACGCACGCATCACCGGAAAGCCCGGCTGCGCCGTCGTCACCGCCGGTCCTGGCACCACCGACGCCGTCACCGGCGTCGCCAACGCCTTCCGCGCCGAGTCCCCCATGCTGCTGATCGGCGGCCAAGGCGCCCACACGCAGCACAAGATGGGCTCACTGCAGGACCTGCCGCACGTCGACATGATGGCGCCCATCACCAAGTTCGCCGCGACCGTGCCGGACACCGCGCGCGCCGCCGACATGGTGTCGATGGCCTTCCGCGAGTGCTATCACGGCGCCCCCGGGCCCTCCTTCCTGGAGATCCCGCGCGACGTCCTGGACGCCAAGGTGCCCGCCGACAAGGCGCGCGTGCCGAAGGCCGGCCAGTACCGCGCCTCCACCCGCTCCGGGGGCGACCCCGAGGCCGTGGAGAAGCTCGCCGACCTCCTCGTGCACGCCGAGAAACCGGCCATTCTTCTGGGCAGCCAGGTGTGGACCACCCGCGCCACCGAGGCCGCCGTGGAACTCGTACGGACCGTCAACGTGCCCGCCTACATGAACGGCGCCGGACGCGGCACCCTGCCGCCCGGCGACCCGCACCACTTCCAGCTCTCGCGCCGCTACGCGTTCTCCAACGCCGACCTCATCGTCATCGTCGGCACGCCCTTCGACTTCCGGATGGGCTACGGAAAGCGCCTCTCCCCCGACGCCACCGTCGTCCAGATCGACCTCGACTACCGCACCGTCGGAAAGAACCGCGACATCGACCTCGGGATCGTGGGTGACGCCGGGCAGATCCTCACCTCCGTCACCGAGGCGGTGTCGGGGCGCATCAACGGAGGTGCCTCCCGCCGCAAGGAGTGGCTCGACGAGCTGCGCGCCGCCGAACAGATCGCCATCGAGAAGCGGTTGCCGAGCCTGCGCTCGGACGCCTCGCCCATCCACCCGTACCGCCTCGTCAGCGAGATCAACGACTTCCTTACGGAGGACTCGATCTACATCGGCGACGGCGGCGACATCGTCACCTTCTCCGGGCAGGTCGTCCAGCCCAAGTCGCCCGGCCACTGGATGGACCCCGGCCCGCTCGGCACCCTCGGCGTCGGCATCCCCTTCGTGCTCGCCGCCAAGCAGGCACGGCCCGACAAGGAAGTGGTCGCCCTCTTCGGAGACGGCGCCTTCAGCCTCACCGGGTGGGACTTCGAGACCCTCGTCCGCTACGACCTCCCCTTCGTCGGGATCGTCGGCAACAACTCCTCGATGAACCAGATCCGTTACGGCCAGAAGGCCAAGTACGGCGAGGAGCGCGAGCGCGTCGGCAACACCCTCGGCGACGTCCACTACGACAAGTTCGCCCAGATGCTCGGCGGCTACGGCGAAGAGGTCCGCGACCCCGCCGACATCGGCCCCGCGCTCCGGCGCGCCCGCGAGTCCGGCAAGCCCTCGCTCATCAACGTGTGGGTCGACCCGGACGCGTACGCCCCCGGAACCATGAACCAGACCATGTACAAGTGAGGAGCCCTGCCGCCATGACCAAGGCTCTTGAGGGCATTCGCGTCCTCGACATGACGCACGTCCAGTCCGGCCCCTCCGCGACCCAGCTGCTCGCCTGGCTCGGCGCGGACGTGGTGAAGCTGGAGGCACCCTCCGGCGACATCACCCGCAAGCAGCTGCGCGACCTGCCCGACGTCGACTCGCTCTACTTCACGATGCTCAACTGCAACAAGCGGAGCATCACCCTCAACACCAAGACCGAGCGCGGCAAGGAGCTCCTCACCGAGCTGATCCGCCGCTCCGATGTGATGGTCGAGAACTTCGGGCCCGGCGCCGTCGACCGGATGGGCTTCACCTGGGACCGCGTCCAGGAGATCAACCCGCGCATCGTCTACGCCTCGATCAAGGGCTTCGGCGAGGGCCCGTACACCAACTTCAAGGCGTACGAAGTGGTCGCCCAGGCCATGGGCGGCTCCATGGCGACCACCGGCTTCGAGGACGGTCCGCCGCTCGCCACCGGCGCGCAGATCGGCGACTCCGGGACCGGCATCCACGCCGTGGCCGGGATCCTCGCCGCGCTCTTCCAGCGCGAGAACACCGGCCGCGGGCAGCGCGTGAACGTCGCGATGCAGCACGCCGTGCTCAACCTCTGCCGGGTCAAGCTCCGCGACCAGCAGCGCCTCGCCCACGGGCCGCTCGCCGAGTACCCGAACGAGGACTTCGGGGTCGAGGTGCCCCGGTCGGGGAACGCCTCCGGCGGCGGACAGCCCGGGTGGGCCGTCAAGTGCGCTCCTGGCGGCCCCAACGACTACGTGTACGTCATCGTGCAGCCCGTCGGCTGGCGGCCCCTCACGGAGCTCATCGGCCGCCCCGAGCTCGCCGAGGACCCCGAGTGGGCCACCCCGGAGGCCCGCCTGCCGAAGCTGGGCAAGATGTTCCAGCTCATCGAGGAGTGGTCCGCGACGCTCCCCAAGTGGGAGGTCCTGGAGCGGCTCAACGCCCACAACATCCCCTGCGGGCCGATCCTCTCCACCAAGGAGATCATCGAGGACGCCTCGCTCGTCGCGAACGAGATGGTCGTCGAGGTGCCCCACCCGCAGCGCGGCACCTTCACCACCGTGGGCTCCCCCCTCAAGCTCTCCGACTCCCCCGTGGACGTCGTCAGTTCGCCCCTTCTCGGCCAGCACAACGAAGAGGTGTTCATCGGCGAGCTCGGCCTCGGCGACGAGGAGCTGCGCCTGCTCAAGTCGAACGGAGTGATCTGAGTTGATGGCCGAAGACCGCGCGAAGCGGGTCCGCGAGCTGCTGGACTCCGTGCGCGCCCAGGGGCGTACGTCGCTGACGGCGCCCGAGGGCAAGGTGATCGCCGACGCGTACGGGATCGCCGTCCCCGGTGAGGAGCTCGCGACGGACGTCGACGAGGCGGTCGCGTACGCGGCGCGCTTCGAAGGGCCCGTCGTCATGAAGATCGTCTCCCCGGACATCCTGCACAAGACCGACGCGGGCGGCGTCGTCGTGGGAGTGGAGGGCGCCGCGAAGGTGCGCGAGGCGTTCCACGAGATCGTCGACAACGCGCGCGCGTACGCGCCCGAAGCGCGCATAGAAGGCGTACAGGTGCAGGAGCTCCTGCCGTCGGGCCAGGAGGTCATCGTCGGGGCGGTGACGGACCCGACGTTCGGGAAGGTCGTCGCCTTCGGGCTCGGCGGCGTGCTGGTCGAGGTCCTCAAGGACGTCACCTTCCGGCTCGCGCCCGTCGACGCCCACGAGGCGTCCGCCATGCTCGACTCGATCCGGGCGGCCGAGGTGCTGCGCGGGGTGCGGGGCGGGGCGGCCGTGGACCGGTGGGCGCTCGCCGAGCAGATACGCCGGGTCTCCGAACTCGTCACCGACTTCCCGGAGATCGCGGAGGTCGACCTCAACCCCGTGATCGCCACGGAGCGTTCGGCGGTCGCGGCGGACATCCGCGTCATCCTCTCCGAAGGGGCGCCGAAGCAGCGGCGCACCTACACGCGCGCGGAGATGCTGTCGTCGATGCGCCGCCTGATGCAGCCCCGCTCGGTCGCGGTGATCGGCGCCTCCAACGAGCAGGGCAAGATCGGCAATTCGGTCATGCGCAACCTCATCGACGGGGGCTTCTCCGGCGAGATCCATCCGGTGAACCCCAAGGCCGATGACATTCTGGGCCGCAAGGCGTACAAGAGTGTCACCGACGTTCCTGGTGAGGTGGATGTGGCGGTCTTCGCTATCCCCGCGAAGTTCGTCGCCAGTGCCCTGGAGGAGGTCGGCCGCAAGGGCGTCCCGAACGCCGTGCTGATCCCCTCGGGGTTCGCCGAGACCGGTGAACAGGCCCTCCAGGACGAGATCGTGGCGATCGGCGAACGCCATGGGGTGAGGCTGCTCGGGCCGAACATCTACGGCTACTACTCGACGTGGCAGGACCTGTGCGCCACGTTCTGCACCCCGTACGACGTGAAGGGCGGCGTCGCCCTCACCAGCCAGTCCGGCGGCATCGGGATGGCCATCCTCGGCTTCGCGCGCACCACGAAGACGGGTGTCTCGGCCATCGTGGGGCTCGGCAACAAGTCGGACCTGGACGAGGACGACCTGCTGACCTGGTTCGGTGAGGACCCCCACACCCAGTGCATCGCCATGCACTTGGAGGACCTCAAGGACGGCCGCGCCTTCGTGGAGGCAGCCCGCGCCACGGTGCCGAAGAAGCCGGTCGTCGTCCTCAAGGCGGGGCGCACGGCGGCGGGCGCGAAGGCCGCGGGCTCGCACACGGGGGCCCTCGCGGGCGACGACGCCGTGTACGACGACGTGCTGCGCCAGGCCGGGGTGATCCGCGCTCCCGGGCTGGCCGAGATGCTGGAGTACGCGCGCGCGTTGCCGGTCCTGCCCACTCCGAAGGGCGACAACATCGTCATCATCACCGGCGCGGGCGGCAGCGGCGTGCTCCTGTCGGACGCGGTGACGGACAACGGCCTCCAACTGATGGACATTCCGGCCGACTTGGATGCCTCCTTCCGGACGTTCATCCCGCCCTTCGGGGCCGCGGGCAACCCCGTCGACATCACCGGCGGCGAGCCCCCGTCCACGTACGAGGCGACGATCCGGCTCGGCCTGGAGGACCCGCGCATCCACGCGCTCGTCCTCGGCTACTGGCACACCATCGTCACGCCGCCCATGGTCTTCGCCGAGCTGACCGCGCGCGTGGTCGCGGAGTTCCGCGAGCGCGGCATCGAGAAGCCCGTGGTCGCCTCGCTGGCCGGGGACGTCGAGGTCGAGGAGGCGTGCCAGTACCTGTACGAGCGGGGAGTGGTCGCCTACCCGTACACGACGGAGAAGCCGGTGGCGGTGCTCGGCGCCAAGTACCGGTGGGCGCGCGCGGCCGGGCTCCTGGGGGGCGATGGATGAGGTGACCTTCGACGGGTCCGGCCGGCGGTGCGCGCCGGCCGGGTCCAGGACCCGTGCGCACACGAAAGCCATTTGGACAGGGGGCGCTGGCCAAGTCTTTCGATGCAAGGGGTGCGACCGTCATGACCACAACCGAACTATCGAGTTCCGTCCCCCACAGGGAGGTGACGGACGCCAACGGCCGGGTGTACCGGGTTGGCGAGAGCGACGTCGACATCATGGGCCGCAAGCGCAAATGGATGGTGATCCTGCCCTGGGTGGGCATGATGGGGATCTCCTCCGCCGAGTACGCGTTCGCGTCCGCGGAGGACACCCTCCACACCGCGCACAGCTGGAACAACGACCACATCTTCTGGATGATGACGGTCTGGGTGTTCTTCCAGGCCGCGGTGGCCTTCCCCGCGGGAAGACTGCGGGAGAGCGGCCGGCTTCCGGCCCGCTGGGCGATGATGCTCGGCGCGGCGGGCACGCTGCTCGGCTATCTGTCGCTGGCCTACGCGCCGCACGTGATCGTGGCCTACATCGGCTTCGGCATGTTCAGCGGCATGGGCGCGGGCATGGTGTACGCGACCTGCGTCAACATGGTCGGCAAGTGGTATCCGGAGCGGCGGGGCGGCAAGACCGGCTTCGTCAACGGCGGCTTCGCCTACGGCTCGGTGCCGTTCGTCTTCCTGTTCACCGGCTTCATGGACCTCACCAACTTCCGGTGGGTGCTGGTCTCGGCCGGTCTCTTCCTGGCCGCGACGGTCGCCGTCGCCGGCTTCTTCTTCAAGGACCCGCCGAAGAACTGGTGGCCCCAGGAAGTCGATCCCCTCAACCCTCCGAAGGACCCGCGGGCCCGCCGTTCCCTGCGCAAGAACCCGCCGGCGGTCAAGCAGTACACCCCCAAGGAGGCATGGCAGACCGGCCGGGTGGCACTGATGTGGTTCTGTCTGGCCTGCACGTCCTGCGTGAACATCTTCGGCATCGCCTTCCAGGTCGACCTCGGTGACGAGGCCGGCTTCGCGGGCGGCATCGTGGCCACGGCGATGTCGCTCAAGGCGGTCGTCAACGGCACCGGGCGCGGTGTCATCGGCTGGCTCTCCGACCTCTACGGCCGCAAGCAGTGCCTGCTGGTCGTCTGCGCCATCCTGGGCGCCGCCCAGTTCGGCGTCCTGTGGTCGGCACAGGCCAAGAACCTGCCCCTGTTCCTGATCTTCTCCGCGATCTCCGGCTTCGGCGGCGGCGCCATCTTCCCGATGTTCGCGGCACTCACCGCGGACTACTTCGGCGAGAACAACAACGCGTCCAACTACGGGATGGTCTACAGCTCCAAGCTCGTCTCCGGTCTCGGCGCGGGCATGGGCGCCGTGGTCGTCGACGCGTGGGGGCACTCCGGTGCCTTCACCCTGGCGGGCTGCATCTCGTTCTTCGCCGGCTGCATCGCCCTCTTCCTGTCCCCGCCCGGCAGGCCCAAGTCCCGTGGCATACGACCCAATCCACAACCCCTCGGTGAGGAGATGGCCTAAATGACGGCGGAGCCCATCGCCGCAGGAAGTACGGCGCCGGCCACCGGCGCGAAGTACCGAGAGATCACCGACGAGCACGGCCGCGTCTATCGCGTGGGCGAGACGGACCGCGACATCCTCGGCCATTCCCGCAAGTTCATGGTGTACCTGCCGTGGATCGCGATGATGGCCATCAGCGTCTCCGAGTATGCGTACGGCTCGGCGGAGGACACCTTGTCCAGCGCCCACGGCTGGACGCAGTCCAACACCTTCTGGATCCTCAGCGTCTGGGTGTTCTTCCAGGCGGGCATCGCGTTCCCGGCCGGCTGGCTGCGGGAGAAGGGCATCGTGTCGGCCCGCCGGGCCATGACGATCGGCTCCTTCCTCTGCCTGCTCGGCTTCCTCGCGCTGTCCCATCTGAGCAATGTGTGGCTGGCGATCCTGGGGTTCGGGGTGATCGGCGGCCTGGGCTCCGGTCTCGTCTACTCGACCTGCATCAACATGGTCGGCAAGTGGTTCCCGGAGCGCAAAGGCGGCAAGACGGGATTCGTCAACGGCGGCTTCGCGTACGGGTCCCTGCCGTTCATCTTCATCTTCAACTACGCCTTCGACACGTCGAACTACCACCGTGTGCTCGACATGATCGGCGTGTACGTCCTGGTCGTGGTCCTCGCCTGCGCGTTCTTCTTCCGGGACCCGCCGAAGAACTGGTGGCCGCACGACATCGACCCGATGGAGAAGTCCGGCTCGGGCAAGAGCGCCAAGTCCCTGTCGAAGAACCCGCCCGCGGTACGGCAGTTCACGCCCAAGGAGGCCATCAGGACGGGGATGCTGCCGCTGATGTGGCTGAGCCTGGTCCTCACGGCCGGGGTGTCGATCTTCGGCATCTCCTTCCAGGTGGACTTCGCCAAGGAGGTCGGCTTCGGGCCCCTGGTGGCGGCCTCGTCGATGGGCGTCATGGCGGTCATCAACGGCGTCGGCCGCGCCGTCGTCGGCTGGCTGTCGGACATCTGGGGCCGCAAGCTCAGCCTGGTCTTCGTGATCGTCGTGCTCGGCCTCGCGCAGTTCGGCGTGATCTGGGCGGGCGACCTCCACAGTGAGTGGCTGTTCCTGTTCTTCGCGTTCCTGTCGGGCTTCGGCGGCGGCGCGTTCTACCCGATGTTCGCGGCGCTGACCCCGGACTACTTCGGCGAGAACTACAACGCCACCAACTACGGCCTCGTCTACAGCGGCAAGCTCATCAGCGGCCTCTTCGGCGGCGGCCTCGGCTCCATGGTGGTCGCGGCCTGGGGCTACAACGGCGCGTACGCACTGGCCGGGGGGATATCGATGCTGGCGGCGGCGGTCGCGCTGCTGCTGCGGCAGCCGGGGAGCGAGAAGAAGGGGGCGGAGGTGGGAGCGGTCGCGTAGGGGGCGCGTCGCGAGTCGCGAGGGGTCCGGCCGGGGGGCCGGGCCTCTCTGCGTGCCCGCTCCCTCGCTCCCTCGCTCCCCTGCTCCTCCGCTCCCCTCTTGGCACCTGGCCAGCCTCTCGGGGCCCCTGGCCGATTCTCCCGGGACCCAGGCCCCCGTCGCCTAACTCTCCGCGTCCACCGCCGCGTCCACCCACCGGCACAGTTCGTCCAGCGCCGAGCGAACCCGTTCCTCGTCCCCCGTCGCCAGATGGTCCGCCTGCAGGCCCGCGAACGCGCCGTTCAGGAGCGTCGCCGTGACCAGGGCCCTCGCCTCGGGGACGCCGCGCAGCGTCAGGCACGACGCCACGAACTGCGCCCTGCCCCGTACGAAGTCCGGTACCGCCACCGGCAGCCGGTCCGCCGCCGACAGGCCCTCGATCTCACGGATCAGGCGGGTCATCGCCAGCTCGTCCGCCCCGAGGTTGCGCTCCCACGCCGACCGTACGACCTCGCTGACCGGGACCGCAGGGTCCTGCCAGCCCGCCGTCGCGCGCAGCGCGTCGTGCTGCCGTTCGTCCAGGCGGTGCATCACGGCGACGAGCAGCTCCTGCTTGTCCGCGAAGTGGTGCGTCAGAACGCGGGTGCTCTGTCCCAGGGCCGCCGCGATGCCGCGCAGGGTGAACTGTCCGATCCCCGTGCGGGCGAGGTGCCCGATCACGGCGTCGAGCACCTCGCGGCGGCGGTCCGGATTCACCGGTCTGGGCACGGGGTCGGTCCTCCTGTCTCGGCGGTCCCGGGGTGTTCCGGTGTTCCGGGGGCCCGGTGTGGCCGCCACCGTCTCACACCGGCACCCGCTCCACGTTAGGGAAACATCTGTTACCTTAATGGGGTGAGTGTGCCCTTCCGTCAAACACCCGTCTGGCTCTACGCGTTGACGCTCGCCGCCTTCGCGGTGCAGACCGACGACTTCATCATCATCGGCGTCCTCCCCGACCTCGCCCATGACCTGCACGTCGGCGAGGGAGCGGCCGGACAGCTCGTCACCGTCTACTCCCTCGTCTACGCCCTGGCCGCCCCGGCGTGGGCGCTGCTCCTCGCGCGGATCGACCGCAAGCGGGCCCTCTGCGGGGCCCTCGCCGTGTTCACCGCGACCAATCTCGTCGTCCCGCTCGTCACGGCCTTCCCCGCGCTGATGGCGCTGCGGGTCTCCGCCGCGCTCGCCGCGGCCGTCGTGCTGCCCGCCGCGCTCGCCGCCGCCACCGCCGCGGCCCCGCCCGACCGGCGCGGGCGCTATCTCGCCACGGTCATGACCGGGCTGACCGGCGCGGTCCTGATCGGCGTCCCCACCGGTACGTACATCGGTGACGCGGCCGGCTGGCAGGCCACCTTCGTCTTCGCCGGGGCGCTGGGCGCCGTGGCTCTCCTCCTGGCCCTCGTGACCGTGCCCCGCACCCCGACCGCGGCGGAACCGGCCGCCGGGGCACGGGAGTTGCTGCGCCCCGTCCTGCAGCGCGCCGTGCTCGTCGTCCTCCTCGTCACCGTCGTGACCGTCGCGGGCAACCTCGCCTTCCAGACGTACCTCGCGCCCTTCCTGGCCGACCTCGCCTCCGTGACCAGCAAGCAGCTCGCGGTGCTGCTGGTGCTCGCCGGAGCGGGCGGCCTCGTCGGGACGCGCCTCGCGGGGCGGATCGTCGACCGGTACGGGTCGATGCGCGCCCTCGTCGCGGCGGGCGGCCTTTTCTGTGCGGGGATGGCCGCGTTCTGCGCGCTGTGGCTCGCCCGGCCGGTCCCGCTCGTCGCCGTCGCCGCGCTGCTGATGTGCTGGTCGGCGGCGGCCTGGGCGGTGCCGCCCGCCATCCAGGCCCTGATGGTCGACCGGGTCGGGCCCGAGGGCGCCACCCAGGCGATGGCGCTGCACTCCAGCTCCGCCTATGTCGGAGCCGCGATCGGCGGAGGTCTCGGCGGTGTGCTGGTGGTCGTCGACCCCGGCCTGCTGCCCGCGGTGGCCGCCGTACTGGTGGGCCTCGCGCTGGGCGCCGTCCGCTGGGCCGTGCGGTCCGCCCCGACCGCGGGGTCCGGAGGGGCGGGCGTCTTGGGAGGGGCGGTGTGCGAGGAGTTCGGGTGCGGGGCCGATGGCGGGTCGGGGGCGGGGGTCGAAGCCGAGCCGGGGGCCGCGGTCGAGGCCGGGGCCGGGTCAGGGGCCGAGGTCGAGACCGGGTCAGGGGCTGGGCCCCGTCCCGGTCGGCGACCGCGCCCGAGTCCGTGAGCCCGCCGGAGCAGGGGTCGGCGCGGCGGGGCGCGGCGGAACCGGAAGTGGCGCGGCAGAGCTCGTCGGACGGCGCCATCCGGACGGGGCGGGCCGACCCGCGGTGAAGGCGGGGAGGCGGCGGCCTGCGGTGAAGGGGCGTGCAGCGGACCGGGGGACGCCGGGCAGCCTCCCCCGCTCCCGCTCCCTCGCTCATCCCCTCCGCTCCTGCCGAACTCCAGCGGGCACAGCCCCTCGTGGGGCGCCGGGACGGGTGGGCGGCGCGGTGCGAGACGGGCGGAGCGGGGTGAGTCGGGTGCGGTCGACCACCCCGCCACGCACGGTGCTCTACTCGCCGCACCTCTCCCGCAGCCCGTGCAGGTGGTCGCTGGACTTGCGGGCGAAGGCGAACGACTCGACGGGGTTGTCGTGTTCGGTCTGCCAGTGGTGGTAGCGGCGCCCGTGGTGGGTGCGGCCGACCCGGGAGAGGAACGTCTTGTAGTCGATGTCGCCGTCGCCCACGTCGACCATGCGGTAGCCGTCGGGGGCGGTGTCGTCGCGGATGCCGTCCTTGACGTGGAACAGCGGGTAGCGGTGCGGCTGCTTCAGTACGTAGTCCAGGGGCTCGAAGGGGGCGGGGGTGCCGTCCGGGCGCTTGGAGAAGCGGAACTGGGCGGTGTAGGCCCAGTAGATGTCCATCTCCAGGAAGACCAGGTCCGGGTCGGTCTCGGCGAGCAGCACGTCGTAGAGCCGCACGTCGGGGCGGTCGGTGGCGAAGGAGAACTCGTCGCCGTGGTTGTGCTGGTAGAACTTCATGCCGCGCTTCCTGGCCGCGGCGCCGTAGGTGTTGAACTCCTCGGCACAGCGCTTCCAGCCGTCGACGGTCCTGCCGTAGCGCCAGGGGCCGGACGCGGTGCCGATGTGCTTGAGGCCGAGCGCCTGGGCCTCGTCGAGGACCTTGTTCAGGTTCTGGGCGAAGGTGTAGGCGTTCGGGTCGCCGTCGGCGTAGTAGCCGACGTGGCTGCCGATGGGGTTCAGGCCGTGGTCGGCGGCGAGCCGCTTGAGCTGGGCGAGCGTGATCGGGCCCGCGCTGCCCTGGGTGTAGCCGGCGAACTCCACCTCGTCGTAGCCGTACTTGGCGAGCTCGGCGAAGACCGGCGCGAAGCCGAGGGTGGAGACCTTGTCGCGCAGGCTGTACAGCTGGATGCCGAGCCGGCCCGGAGGCAGTACGGGGCGGCCACCACGGCCGCGGTCGCGGCTTTCGGCGCCGTCCGTCGCGGGGAGTGCGGCGGCCGGGTTCGCGGCGGCGCCGACGACGGCCGCGGCGGAGGCTCCCGCGGCGACGCCGAGCATGCCGCGGCGGCTGAGTCTGCGGCCGAGTTCTGGGTCCTGGGGTGTGCGGGGCATGCGGGAACTCCTTGTGGTGGCGGGGCGTTGTCAGTGGTGTCTGGTTCAGTTGGCTGTGGTCGGCGGGGGTGCGAGGCCGGCCAGCTGGAGCAGCAGTGACTTCACATCGGTGGCCCGCAGGGGGCCGGTGAGGGCGTGGGGGGTGGAGCACAGGATGAGCGGACCGTCGTTCGGGTCGTCGGGGAGCCGGCCGTGGCTGCCGCGAATAGGTGAGGGATCCAGGGGCACCACCGCCATGCGGTAGCGCATCCCGAGCTTCTTGCGGGCGAGCGCGCCCGCGGCCTTCACCTTGACGTAGGGGTCGTGCGGGTCCATGAAGAGCTCGACCGGGTCGTAGCCGGGCTTGCGGTGGATCTCCACGAGCTGCGCGAAGTCGGGCGCGCGGGCGTCGTCGAGCCAGTAGTAGTACGTGAACCAGGCGTCGGGTTCGGCGAGGGCGACGAGCTCGCCCGAGCGGGGGTGGTCGAGCTGGTGGGCCTTCTTCCCCTCGTCGTCGAGGAGTTGCTCGATGCCGGGCAGGTCGGCGAGGGCGGCGCGGGCGGCGTCCAGGTCCTCGGGGCGGCGGACGTAGACGTGGGCGATCTGGTGGTCGGCGACGGCGAAGGCGCGCGACGTCATGGGGTCGAGGTACTCCATGCCGTCCTGGGTGTGGACTTCCAGCAGGCCCGCCCGGCGCAGGGCTCGGTTGATGTCGACGGGGCGGGAGACGCGGGTGATGCCGTATTCGGAGAGCGCGACGACGGTACGGCCCTGGGTGCGCGCGTCGTCGAGGAGCGGGGCGAGTGCGGTGTCCAGGTCGGCGGCGGCCTGGTGGGCGCGGGGGTCGTCGGGGCCGTAGCGCTGCAGGTCGTAGTCGAGGTGGGGGAGGTAGGACAGGGCCAGGTCGACGGGGCGGGTGGCGAGGATGTGCCGGGTGGCGTCGATGATCCACTGGCTGGAGACGATGTCGGCGCCGGGGCCCCAGAAGTGGAAGAGGGGGAACGTGCCGAGTTCCTCGGTGAGTTCGTCGTGCAGGGCCGGGGGCCGGGTGTAGCAGTCGGGTTCTTTGCGGCCGTCGGCGTAGTAGACGGGGCGGGGGGTGACGGTGATGTCGGTGTCGGCGCCCATGGCGTACCACCAGCAGATGTTGGCGACCGAGTAGCCGGGGTAGGTGCGGCGGGCGGCGTCCCACAGTTTGTCGCCGGAGACGAGGCCGTTGTGCTGGCGCCACAGCAGGACGTCGCCGAGTTCGCGGAAGTACCAGCCGTTGCCGACGATGCCGTGCTCGGCGGGCATGGTGCCGGTGAGGAAGGTGGACTGGGCGGCGCAGGTGACGGCGGGCAGGACGGTGCCGAGCGGCGCCCGGGAGCCGGACTGGCCGAGGGACTTGAGGTGGGGCATGTGGTCGAGGAGGCGGGGGGTGAGGCCGACGACGTCCAGGACGAGGAGAGGAGTGGGCTCGCTTCCGGGTGCGGTCATGGGAGTTCCTTGAGGCCGAGGTCCGTCAACAGGTCGCGGGCGAGGGTGAGTTCGGCGGCGATGCCGTCGATGAGCTGGGGCCGGGTGCGGGGGCGCAGCTCGGGCGGCAGGGCCTGCCAGGTGTAGGTCTCGACTTCGAGGTGGCGGGTGCGCGGGTGCGGCTCGCCGACGAGCCGGGCGAGGGCGTCCTTCAGGACGGGGAGCGTGGAGGTGAGGGGCGGGGCGGGGGCCGCGTGCAGGGGGACGTGGAAGTGGGCGCGCCAGGGGGCCGCGTCGGGCAGGGCGTCGCGGGCGAGGGCCTCGCCGAGGTCGTCGGTGCCGTGGAGTCCGTCGGGGGTGCGGGTGCGGGTCTGGTGCAGGAAGCGGGGTTCGTCGAAGGCGGCGAGTGCCTCGCGTACGGCGGCGAGCCGGGGGTGGGGGGCGTGCAGGGCGGCGGAGAGCTGGGTCTTGACGACGGGGATGCCGGCGGCGGCGAGGGCGTCGAGCGCTGTCCCGGGGTCTTCGAAGGAGGTGGCGAGGTGACAGGTGTCGACGCAGAGGCCGATGCGGTCGTGGCCGATGGCGGTGAGCGGGGCGATGGCGTCGGCGGTGGTCTCCACGGTGCAGCCGGGTTCGGGTTCGAGGCCGACGCGGAGGGAGCGGCCGGTGAGTTCGGCGAGGGCGTCGAGGCGCTGTCCGAGGGTGAGCAGGGCGGTGCGGGCCGCCTCCGCCCGGCCGCTGTCGAAGGGGGTGCGCCAGGCCAGCGGGAGGGTGGAGATGCTGCCGTCGCTGACGTCGTCGGGGAGGAGCGCGGCGAGCAGGCGGGCCAGGTCGGTGGTGTGGGAGAGCCGTTCGGGGTCGGTCCAGTCGGGCTTGTACACGCGGTACTTGACCTCTTGGGCGCCGAAGCCTTCGTAGGGGAAGCCGTTGAGGGTGACGACTTCGAGGCCGCGCCGGTCGAGTTCGGTGCGCAGGCCGCGCAGGGCGGCCGGGTCGGTGACGAGGGCGTGGGCGGCGTCCTTGGCGAGCCACAGGCCGATGCCGAGGCGGTCGCGGCCGAGGCGTCGGCGCACCGGCTCGCAGTGGTCGCGGAGTTGGGCGAGGACTCCGTCGAGGGTCTCCGCGGGGTGGACGTTGGTGCAGTAGGCGAGGTGGACGGTGGAGCCGTCGGGGTGGCGGAAGCGCATGGGCTCACGCCCCGCCGCGCAGGATGGAGTTCCCCTCGTGGGTGGCCGCGTCCGTTTCCTGGACGTCGAGTCGGAGGCGGCCGCTCAGTCCGTAGAAGGCGACGGGGTTGCGCCACAGCACGAGGTCGACGTCGTCCTCGTCGAAGCCGTCGGCGAGCATCGCGTCGGCGACCTTGCGGGTCTTGAGGGGGTCGCTCTTGCCCCAGTCGGCGGCGGAGTTGACGAGGACCTTCTCGGGGCCGTAGGCGCGCAGGATCGCGACCATCCGCTCCTCGTCCATCTTGGTGTCGGGATAGACGGAGAAGCCGAGCCAGCAGCCGCTGTCCTTGGCTTCCTTGACGGTGGTCTCGTTGAGGTGGTCGACGAGGACCCGCCCGGGCGGCAGCGCGGACTCCCGTACGACGTCGAGGGTCCGGTGCAGTCCGGTGAGCTTGTCGCGGTGGGGGGTGTGCACGAGGGCGGGCAGCGCCTGGTCGGCGGCGAGCTGGAGCTGGGCGGCGAGCGCGGTGTCCTCGGCGGGGGTCATGGAGTCGTAGCCGATCTCACCGACCGCGACGACGTTGTCCTTGACCAGATAGCGGGGCAGCTCGTCGAGGACGGGCGTGCAGCGCGGGTCGTTCGCCTCCTTGGGGTTGAGGGCGATCGTGCAGTGGTGGGCGATGCCGTACTGGGCGGCGCGGAAGGGCTCCCAGCCGAGGAGGGAGTCGAAGTAGTCGTAGAAGGACGCGGGCGAGGTGCGGGGCTGGCCGAGCCAGAAGGAGGGTTCGACGACGGCGCGGACACCGGCGGCGTGCATGGCCTGGTAGTCGTCGGTGGTGCGGGAGGTCATGTGGATGTGCGGGTCGAAGATGCGCATCAGGACTCCTCTGCCTCAGGTGCCCGTTCCCCCGTCGCCCGGTCGGGGGCGGGCGTGGTCAGGGCCAGGACGCGGTGCAGATCACCGGGGACGGGGCGGCCCGCGGCGGTGCGCTCGTGCGCGAAGTCACCGAGCATCCGGGCGAGTTCGGCGTCTCCGCGGGCACGGCGTGCGAGGCCGGCGACGGCATCGACGGGCACGCCGGTGAACAGGCACTTCAGGACGGCGTGCCGCCAGTCGTGCGGGGCGAGGTGCGCGGCGGTGTAGGGGCCGAGGGCGGCGGCGACGAGCGTGGTGTCGTTGGTGCGCAGGGCGTCCTCGACCAGCGGCAGGGCTTCGGCGTCCGGTACCAGGTGGGGCAGGGCGAGCAGGACGGCACGGCGTTCGGCGGCGGTGCCCCGGGAGTAGAGGCGGTCGAGCGTCGTGGTGTCGGCGCGGGCGGTGTGCAGGAGGACGACGCGGGCGGCGTCCGCGTGCTCGGCTCCGCAGCGCCGCCCGGCCTCGGCGAAGCGCAACTCCCAGGAGGGTACGGGTCCTTGGCCGGGGTCCTCGTGGTGGGCTGCGGCTTCGTCGGTGGCCTGGTCGAGCCAGGCGCGGGCGGCTCCGGCGAGGGCGGCGTCGAGATGGGCGCGGAGGGGGGCGACGGGAGGGAGGTCGGTCACGGGGCTCCTCCTTCGGCGGCCGCGACGACGGCGACGGGGGCCTGGGCGGCGGCCGGGGCGGGTGCGGGGGCTTCGGCAGCCTCCGCGGGTGCGGCGGCTTGGGCGAGCCGGGCCGCGCGCCGCAGGAACTCGATGGACTGGGAGGCGAGTTGGGGACCGGCGTGGGAGTGGCGGGGCAGTTCGACGACGGTGAGCCCCTGGTAGCCGGTGGCGGCCAGGGCGTGGAGCACGGAGGGGAAGTCGATCTCTCCGTCGCCGAAGGGAAGGTGTTCGTGGACGCCTCGGCGCATGTCCTCGATCTGGACATGCCGCAGCCAGGGTGCGGCGGCGCGCACGCAGTCCGCGGGAGAGAGGGGTTCGAGGCACTGGCAGTGGCCGATGTCGAGGGTGAGGCCGAGGGCGGGGTGGTCGCCGAGTGCGGTGCGCAGGTGGTGGAAGTCGGCGAGGGTGGCGAGGAGATGGCCGGGTTCGGGTTCGACGGCGAGCGGCACGGCGCTGTCGGTGGCAACGTCGAGGACGGGGCCGAGGGCGTCGGCGAGGCGCTCCCACGCGGTGGGTTCGTCGGTGCCGTCGGGGGTGATGCCGCTGAAGCAGTGCACGGCGTGGGCGCCGAGTTCCGCGGCGACGCGTACGGCGGTGGTGAGCAACTCGACGCGGGCGGCGCGCTGTTCCGGGTCGGGGTCGAGGAGAGAGGGGCCGTGCTTGCGCCGTGGGTCGAGGACGTAGCGGGCGCCGGTCTCGATGGTGACGGAGAGGTCGAGCCGTTCAAGGAGCCGCCCCACGTGCCGGGTTCGGGCGGCGAGGTCGGGGGCGAGGGGGTCGAGGTGCATGTGGTCGAGGGTGAGCCCGACGCCGGAGTAGCCGAGGTCGGCGAGGAGGTGGAGGGCGTCTTCGAGGCGGAGGTCGGTGAGGCCGTTGGTGCCGTAGCCGAGGTGGAGGGGGCGCAGGGGTCCTCTCGGGCCGTGGCCCAAGGCACCGCCTGTGGCGCCGCCTGTGCCACCGCTCATGTCGTCGCTCGTGCCACCGCTCATGTCGCCGCTCCTGCCACCGCTGCTGTCACCGGTCACGTGACACTCACCTTCTTCGCGAACTTCCGGGCCGCCGGGGCGAGGGCGGCGGCGAACAGGGCCGTGCGGGGTGCTCCGGCGCGGGCGCAGAGCGCGGCCTGGAGCGGGATGAGGGCGCGGATACCGCCGCCGACCGCGCGTTGGGTGAGCGGGGGTGAGGGGTTGAGGGCGGCGTGGAAGAGGGGCCGGGCGGCGGTCGCCGCGTAGCCGGCGGCGAGGGCCTCGCGCAGGGCGGGGCGGGTACCGAGGGTGGTGATGCGTCCGGGAGTCCCGGCGGGCCGTTCGGGCGGGCCGCCCCGGCCGATGAGCTGGGCGAGGGCGGCCGTCGTGGCGAGCGCGGCCAGGGGTGGTGCGGAGGAGCCGCCCTGGGTCTCGCGGCGGGAGACGGCCGTCACGGCGAGGGTGTGCACGGCCATGGCCGCGGCGGCGGGGAGGGCGCGCCGAACGGGGAGTGTGGCACTCCCCGCCCCCGTCGGGGGTGCGGTGCTGCCCGTCCCCACCGCGAGTGCGGGGCCACCCGACCCCACCGGGCGTGCCGGGCCACCCGACCCCACCGGGCGTGCGGCACTCCCCGTCCCCGCCGCACCCAGCACCACGTCCAGCCCTCGCGCCGCCCCCATCGCCACCGGCCCCGCCCAGGTCCGCTTCAGGCCCAGGTCGTACGCCCACACCGTGGCCGCCAGGGTGGTGGCCACCGCCAGGGCGGGGCGGCCCGCGCGGGCGGCCACGGCCAGGCCCGCCCCGGTGAGAGCCGTGGCCGCCGCGAGGGCCGCGGCGGGGGCGATGCGGCCCGAGGGGATGGGCCGCTCGGGGCGGTCCACGGCGTCCTCGGCGCGGTCCGCCCAGTCGTTGAGGGCCATGCCCGCTTCGTAGAGGCAGAGGGAGGAGGTGAGGGCGAGGAGCGTACGGCGGTTGGGGCGCAGTCCCGTCGCCGCGGCGCCGACCAGGGCGTCGCCCGGCACGGTGAACAGGGCGGGCAGGCGCAGGAGTTCGGCCCAGGCGCGAGCGCGCCCACGGACACGACCACGGTCACGCCCCTCGCCACGGGCTCGGGCGCTCATCGGGACGCCCACGCCGAGCCCGACCCCGAGCCCGACCCCGACTCCGGCACCGCCCCCGCCCCCGACTCCGGCACCGACCTCGACTCCCGCTCCCGCTCCGGCTCCGACCCGGGGTCCGCCCCGGGATCCGCACTCCCCCGCAACCGCCCCGCGAACCGCACCAACTCCGCGTACTGGTCCCCCAGTCCGGCGGGGGCGCCGGGGTCGGGGTCCTTGAAGTAGAAGCCGAGTTCGGGGCGGGGCCCGGTCAGGCCGGTCTCGTGGGCGCGGGAGAGGAGGCGGGCGAGGTCCAGGATCAGCGGGGCGGCCAGGGCCGAGTCGCAGCCCTGCCAGGTCGTCTGGAGGATCATGCGGGCGCCGAGGAAGCCGTCGAAGGCGATGTGGTCCCAGGCGGTCTTCCAGTCGCCGAGGGCCGGGACGTCGTCGATGTGAACCTCGCCCTCGGGCGCGGTTCCGGTGCCGAGGGTGTCGACGAGGACGCGTTCCTTGCCCGCGTTCTTGGCGGCGGCCGCGGCGGGGTCGGCGAGGGCCGCGCCGTCGCCACCGCCCAGGAGGTTGGTGCCCGACCAGGCCCGGACGGCGAGGGCGCGCTGGGCGAACATCGGGCCGAGCACGGAGCGGAGCAGGGTCTGGCCGGTCTTGCCGTCGCGGCCCGCGTGGGGCGGGGCGGAGGCCGTCGACACCCCGGCCAGTCCGGTCGGGCCGAGCAGGGAGGGGTGGTGGAGGCCCGTGGAGGGGGTGAAGTTCACGTAGGAGCAGCCCGCCTGAAGCGCGGCGGCGGCATAGAGCGAGCTGGCGGGCAGCCGCGCGTCCGGTCCGGCGGTGGCGTCCGGCGCCGGTGCCGGTGCTGGTGCCGGTGCCGGTGCTGGTGCCGGTTCCGTCGAGGCCACGTTCACCACGACGGTGCGCGCGAGGCCCCGGCGGCGGGTGAAGTCCCGTATGTCGGCGGCGAAGGCGGCGATGAGTTCGGCGTCGGGGCGGGTGTCGTCGGGGTGGGGGCCGCCGGGGCGTATCTCGGCGTCGGCGGCGGCGAGTTCGGCGTGCAGGGCGGCGGGCAGGGCGTGCGGGAGCACTCCCCCGGCGGCGAGGGCCTCGGCGCGTTTGGGCAGCGGGCAGTCGGTGGTGTCGTGGCCGCCGAAGACGAGGGAGGTGAGGGCGGGCAGGCCGCAGTCGGTGAAGGCCGGGGTCTCCGTGACCATGCCGGTGGGTGGGTGGAGTCCGGCGGCGACGGCCGCGCAGCCCGCGACGGCCGTGGTGGCGACGGAGCCGCGCGCGCCGATCAGCCAGACGCCGACGGGAGGGACGGAAGGAGGTGAGACATCAGTGGAGGGCGGGGTGATGACAGTGGACACGGATGCCTCCCGTGCGGCCGAAGCGGGTGGTGGGAAGGGGAGCGGCGTGAGACGGCGGGCGGAGGTCCGGCGTCCTCCGCCCGCCGCCGCCCTAGTGGCCCCCGGAGCCCGGGGCCGTGGCGGAACCCGGCTCCGACGGCAGGTCCTTCACCCTGATGTCGCGGAAGGAGACCTGGTCGTCGGCGCCGTGGTTCTGGATGCCGATGTGGCCCTGGAGCAGGCTGCGCGCCGGATCGGTGTTCGTGTAGTCGTTGATCTGCACGCCGTTGAGATAGATGCGCAGGCGTTCGCCCTCGACTCTGATCTCGTAGGTGTTCCACTGACCCGGCGGGTTCAGCGCCTTGTCGCGCGCCTTCAGGTCGGCGGACTGGAAGCCGTAGACGGAGCCGGTGGTCTTCTCCGGTACGTCGGTGGCGTCGATCTGGATCTCGTAGCCGTTGTCGACGGCCGACCACGGGTCGTCGGAGGGCGGGAAGCCCACGAAGACACCGGAGTTGTCGTCGCCCTCCATGCGCCAGTCGAGCTTCAGGGAGTACGAGCCGAGCTCGCGCCGGTCGTACCAGAGCATGCCCATGCCGCCGGTGGTCGTGAGCGTGCCGTCCTTCAGCTCGAAGGAGCCGGGTCCCGCCTGCTTCCAGTTCCCCAGCGACTCCGCCGTGCCGTCGAAGAGCTTGGTGTAGCCCTTCTCCGGGCGGCAGTCGGCCTGGGCCGCCCCGATCGCCCAGCGCACCCCGCCGAGCAGGTGCTGCCGGAAGGCGGGGTCGGCGTAGGACTCCTTGGTGTGGCCGCCGCCCGTGTAGAAGGAGCGGCCGCCCTCGTACTCCTGGCACCAGGCGATGGGATGGTCGCCGGACATGGTGCCGCCGGTGTAGGAGGACTCGTCGAGCGAGGCGAGCACCCGTGCGCGGTCCCGGGGGTTGGAGCGGTAGTTGTACCACTCGTCGGTGCGGTTCCAGACGTCGCCGAGGTGGGCCGTGGCCGGGTGGGCGTGGTCCTCGACGTTCACCTTGGCGGGCTGGATCGCCGGGTGCGACTGGAACCAGGCGCCCGCGAGGCCGCCGTAGAAGGGCCAGTCGTACTCGGTGTCGGCGGCGGCGTGCACCCCGACGTATCCGCCGCCGCCCCGGATGTAGCCCTCGAAGGCGGTCTGCTGCGCGGAGTTGAGGACGTCGCCGGTCGTGGAGAGCCAGACGACGGCGGCGTACTTGCCGAGGTTGGCGTCCGTGAAGGCCCCGGCGTCCTCCGTCGCGTCGACGGTGAAGCCGTTCGCGGCGCCCAGGTCCTTGACGGCGGCGATGCCGTCGGGGATCGAGTCGTGGCGGAAGCCCGCGGTCTTGGAGAAGACCAGGACGCGGGGGGCGTCCTTGCCGGGCTTGCCCGGCTTCCCCGGGCCCGGCCTGGAGGCGGCCGGGCCCGAGGTGCAGCCGATGAGCAGGGCGGCCGCCGCGGCGGCGGTGACGATTCGTGTGTGTGCGCGCATCGTGGTCACTCCTCTCGCTCAGCCGGTGGTGAGGGTGAAGTCGTCGACGTCGTAGAGCGCGCCCGTGCCTTCGCCCTTGAAGACGAGGAAGAGCGTGGTGGTGCCCTTCGGGGGCGCGGTGAGGGGCGTGCTGACGTCCTTGAAGGTCTCCCAGCCGCCGGTCGGGTCGACCTTGGCGCTGCCGAGGAGCTTGCCGTCGGCGGCGCCGCTGCGGATCTCCAGGGTGCCGCCCGATCCGGCGGAGGAGACGCGGGCGGTCAGGGAGGTGGCGTTGCCGAGGATGTAGGGCTTGAAGGAGACCCAGTCGCCGTTGTTGATGTCGCCGACGGTCTTGCCGCCGTGGGCCGGGGCGTGGTTGATGACGGAGACGCCCTTGGAGTCGCCGTAGTGCTCGCCCTGGCGGTGCTTGGGCTGGACGATGTTCTGGTCGTGGGTGGTCAGCGCGGGCTGGCCGCCTGCGCCCTTGTCGGTGTACTCGGCGTCGAAGACCCCGAAGATGTTCGCGTTCGGGTCGTGCTCGCCGTCGGCGGAGGTCTGGATGGTGCCCTCGCAGCCGTTGGCGGACGTCACCGGGTGGCCGTGGCTGTCATGGCCGAGGATGTGGGTGACCTTCACCTTCGCGCAGTCGATGGTGCCGTCCTCCGGGTCGGTCACCTTCACCTTGAAGGGCACCTTGTCGCCGAAGGTGAACAGCTGTCCGTCGCCGGGGAGTTGCAGGGTCACCTTGGGCGCGGTGTTGCCGACGGTGACGTGGGCGCTGGCGGTGCCGGTGCGTCCCGTCGTGTCCTTGACGGTGACGGTCGCCGTGTAGGTGCCGTTCTTCTTGTACGTGTACGTGGGGTTCTGCTCGGTGGACTTGCCGCCGTCGCCGAAGTCCCAGGCGTAGCTGAGCTGGTCGCCGTCGGCGTCGGTGGCCTTGGCGGTGAACTTCGTCTTCAGGGGCGCCTGTCCGCTGGTCACGGAGGCGGCGGCCTCGGCGACCGGGGAGTGTCCTTCGGTGGCGTTCTCGATGCGGTAGAGGGCGGAGTTCTCGTCGCCGTTGAAGTAGCCGGTGCCGTAGTCGAGGACGTACAGGGCGCCGTCGGGCCCGAAGGCCATGTCCATCACCTGGGTGCCTTTCCAGGGGAAGGCGTTGATGGTCTTCACGGTGCCGTCCGTGCCCTGGTCGATGCGCTTGATCCAGCGCCGCCCGAACTCACCGGCGAAGAAGTTGCCTTCGTACGCCTGCGGGAACTTGACCTTGGAGTCGGAGTTCGCGTCGTAACGGTAGACGGGGCCGCCCATCGGCGACTCGGAGCCGGTGCCGAACTCGGGCACGGACCCGCCGTCGTAGGGGATCCAGGCTTCCTGCGCGGCCGGCAGGTCGGTGAGGCCGGTGTTGTGCGGCGACTCGTTCTTCGGGGCGGCGCAGTTGAAGGCCGACCCGGAGGTGGAGGTGGCGAAGTCGTAGTCGATGTAGGCGTCGTTCTTGCCGGTGCAGTACGGCCAGCCGTAGTTGCCGGGCTTGGTGACGCGCGCGAACTCGACCTGTCCCGCCGGTCCCCGCTTCGGGTCGGCGGCGCCCGCGTCGGGGCCGTAGTCACCGACGTAGACCGTGCCGGTGGGCTTGTCGACGCTCATGCGGAAGGGGTTGCGGAAGCCCATCGCGTAGATCTCGGGGCGGGTCTTGTCCGTGCCGGGCGCGAAGAGGTTGCCGCCGGGGACGGTATACGAGCCGTCGTCGGCGACCTTGATGCGGAGGATCTTGCCGCGCAGGTCGTTGGTGTTGCCGGCCGAACGCTGGGCGTCGTAGGCGGGGTTGCGGTTCGCGCGCTCGTCGATGGGGGTGAAGCCGTCGGAGGCGAAGGGGTTGGAGTCGTCGCCCGTCGACAGGTAGAGGTTGCCGTCCTTGTCGAAGTCGATGTCGCCGCCGACGTGGCAGCAGATGCCGCGGTTGGCGGGGACGTCGAGGACCTTCTTCTCGCTGGCCGCGTCGAGGGTGCCGTCGTCCTTCAGCGTGAAGCGGGAGAGGCGGTTCACGCCGTCGAACTTCTTGAAGTCGTCGGCGGTGCCCTCGTTCGGGGCGTCGCCCGCGGGGGTGTCCAGGGGCGGGGCGTAGTAGAGGTAGATCGCCCGGTTGGTGCTGAACTTCGGGTCGATGCCGACGCCTTGGAGGCCCTCTTCGTCGTGCGAGTAGACGGGTATCTTGCCCGCGGTCCTGGTGTCACCGTTCGCGTCGGTGAGGCGCAGGGTGCCGTCGCGGGAGGTGTGCAGGACGGAGCGGTCGGGAAGCACGGCGAGCGTCATGGGCTCGCCCATCTCGGGCTCGCCCTTGGCGAGGGTCACCTGCTGGAAGTCCTCGGCGGCCGACGCTCCCGCGCCGGTGGCGGGGTCCTTGGGTGCGGCGCCCGCGTGCGGGGCGGCGAGGGTGAGGGTCGCACCCATGAGGAGGGGGGCGGTGAGCAGGGCGAGTGTCTTACGGCGTCTTGGGCGGCGGGTCCTGTGCAGCACGGTTCTCCTCCGGGAGGGGTGTACGGAGCGGGTGCGTTGCGTGTCTGCGTGCACCGGGGTGCGCCGTCACCCCGGGGAGGTTCATGTCCTGTACATCTCAGGGACGGTAGCGAGCTTTGTCTTTGGCTGGAAGCCCTTGCGCAGAGGGGAAGTTGGGCTTTCTCCTCGGGCGGGACAAAGTGGGAGCGGGCAGGGGGAGTCCACCCCGCCCCGCCCCTTCCCGTAACCAGGGACTTCGCCCCTGGACCCTCCCCGACCCGAGCGCCGGACGGGCTAGTCCGACCCGAAGGCCGCGTCGAAGCTGCCGCTCGGTGGGTCGAAGTCGTACGCCTTCAGCTTCGTCAACGCCTCCGGCGCCCCCTGCAGGCGGTCCATCCCCGCGTCCTCCCACTCCACCGAGATCGGGCCCTCGTACGCGATGGAGCGCAGCATGCGGAAGACGTCCTCCCAGGGGACGTCGCCGTGGCCCGCCGAGACGAAGTCCCAGCCGCGGCGCGGGTCTCCCCACGGGAGGTGGGAGCCGAGGCGGCCGTTGCGGCCGTCCAGGCGCCTGCGTGCCTCCTTGCAGTCGACGTGGTAGATGCGGTCGCGGAAGTCGAGGAGGAAGCCGACCGGGTCCAGGTCCTGCCACACGAAGTGCGAGGGGTCGAAGTTCAGGCCGAAGGCCGGGCGGTGGTCGACCGCCTCCAGGGCGCGGTGCGTCGTCCAGTAGTCGTAGGCGATCTCGCTGGGGTGCACCTCGTGGGCGAAGCGGACGCCCTCCGCGTCGAAGACGTCCAGGATCGGGTTCCAGCGCTCCGCGAAGTCCTCGTAGCCGCGCTCGATCATCGACTCCGGCGCGGGCGGGAACATCGCGACCAGGTGCCAGATCGAGGAACCGGTGAAGCCGATGACCGTGTCGACGCCGAAGGCCGCGGCCGCGCGGGCCGTGTCCTTGATGCGGGCGGCGGCCCGCCGCCGGACGCCCTCCGCGTCCCCGTCGGCCCAGACCGCGGCCGGGAGGATCGCCTGGTGGCGCTCGTCGATGATGGCGTCGCAGACCGCCTGGCCCACCAGGTGGTTGGAGATCGCCCAGCACTTGAGGCCGTACTTGTCGAGCAGCGCGTGCCGCCCGTCCAGGTAGGCGGGGTCGGCCAGGGCCTTGTCGACCTCGAAGTGGTCGCCCCAGCAGGCGAGTTCGAGGCCGTCGTAGCCGAAGTCGCGGGCGAGGCGGCAGACCTCCTCGAGCGGCAGGTCCGCCCACTGACCGGTGAAGAGCGTGTACGGGCGTGGCATCGGCTGGCCTCCTCAGGCGGGGATATTGGCGGGACCGGCGGGGATCGTCGTGTAGACCGAGTTCTTCGTCGCGCTCTCCTCCACAGCCGCGAGGACCCGCTGCACGGACAGCCCGTCCGCGAACGACGGTGCGGGGTGCTCCCCGGTGGCGATGGCGTGCAGCAGGTCGCGGGCCTGGTGCACGAAGGTGTGCTCGTAGCCGAGGCCGTGGCCCGGCGGCCACCAGGCGTCCAGGTAGGGGTGGTCGGGCTCGGTGACGAGGATGCGGCGGAAGCCGGAGGACGACGCGGGTTCGGTGTGGTCGTGGTACGAGAGCTCGTTGAGGCGCTCCAGGTCGAAGGCCAACGAGCCGTCGGAGCCGTTGAGTTCGAGGCGCAGCGCGTTCTTGCGGCCGGCGGCGAAGCGGGTCGCCTCGAAGGTGGCGAGGGCGCCGGAGGCGAGGCGGCCGGTGAAGACCGCCGCGTCGTCGACGGTCACCGGGCCCACGTCCGCGGGCCGCCCCGCGCCGGTGGCCGCGAGACCGCTCGACGCCCCGTCAAGCAGCGGCCGCTCCCGTACGAACGTCTCGGTCAGCGCCGACACGCCCGCGAGCGGCTCCCCCGCCAGGTACTGCGCGAGGTCCACGATGTGCGCGCCCAGGTCGCCGAGGGCGCCGGAGCCCGCGCGGTCCTTGCGCAGCCGCCAGGTGAGCGGGAAGGCGGGGTCGACCAGCCAGTCCTGGAGGTAGGCGAGGCGGATGTGGCGCAGGGTGCCGAGGCGGCCCTCGCGCACCATGCGGCGGGCCAGGGCGAGGGCGGGCACCCGGCGGTAGTTGAAGCCGACCATGGCGATCCGGCCGCGGGCGCGGGCCCGTTCGGCGGCCTCGGCCATCGCCTCGGCCTCCTCGACGGTGTTGGCGAGGGGTTTCTCGCACAGCACGTGCTTGCCCGCGTCCAGAGCGGCGATCGCGATGTCGGCGTGGCTGTCGCCGGGGGTGCAGATGTCCACGACGTCCACGTCGTCGCGGGCGATGAGGGCCCGCCAGTCGGTCTCGGCCGCCGCCCAGCCGAGCCGGTCGGCGGCGGCGCGCACGGCCGCGCCGTCACGCCCGCAGACCGCGGCAAGGACCGGCTGGACCGGCAGGTCGAAGACGCGGCCGACGGTGCGCCAGCCCTGGGAGTGGGCCGCGCCCATGAAGGCGTAGCCGACCATGCCCACCCCCAGCGCCCGCTTGCCCGCGCCGTCCCGCCCCGACTCCTCCGACCCCTCCGACTGCTCCGTCTCTCGCATGCGACGCACCTCCTACTTGAAGCCGGTGGACATGTACTGGCCGACGTTGTCCTTGTCGACGACGGCCGAGTAGAGCGTGATGAAGGCGGGGATCTCCTGTTCCGCCATGCCGCTCACGCCCTTGCTCTGGCCGAGGGCGCGGGCCAGGTCGATGGCGGAGGCGGCCATGGTGGGCGGGTAGAGGACGGTGGCCTTCAGGACGCCGCGGTCCTGCTTGATCTCCTGGAGGGCGGAGAGCGCGCCCGCGCCGCCGACCATCAGGAAGTCGTCGCGCCCGGCCTGCTTGATGGCGCGCAGGGCGCCGACTCCCTGGTCGTCGTCGTGGTTCCACAGGGCGTCGAAGTCCTTCTGTGCCTGCAGCAGCTGGGACATCTTCGACTGCCCGGACTCGACGGTGAACTCCGCCGCCTGCCGCGCCACCTTCTTGATGTTGGGGTAGTTCTTCAGGGCGTCGTCGAAGCCCTTGGTGCGCTGCTTGGTGAGCTCCAGGTTGTCGAGCCCGGCAAGCTCGACGACCTTCGCGTCCTTCTTGTCCTTGAGCTTCTCGCCGATGTAGCGGCCCGCGTTGAGGCCCATGCCGTAGTTGTCGCCGCCGACCCAGCAGCGGTACGCCTGCGGGGTGGCGAAGACCCGGTCGAGGTTCACGACGGGGATGCCGGCCTTCATCGCCTTCAGGCCGACCTGGGTGAGGGCCTTGCCGTCGGCGGGGAGGATGACGAGGACGTCGACCTTCTTGTTGATCAGCGTCTCGATCTGCCCGATCTGGGCGGCGGTGTCGTTGGACCCCTCCGTCGCCTCCAGGCTGACGTCGGAGTACTTCTTCGCGCGCTCCTTGGCGTTGTCGTTGATCGCGTTGAGCCAGCCGTGGTCGGCCTGCGGTCCGGCGAAGCCGATGGTGACGTGCTTGCCGGGCTTGTCGTCGGCGACGGGCTGGTCCTTGGCGCTGTCGGAGCCGTCGTCCTTCGTGTCGTTGCTGGTGCAGGCGGTGAGCAGGGCGCCCGCACCCACGGCGGCGGTGCCGAAGAGCAGTCCTCTGCGACTGGCGAACTGTGGTGACTCTGGCATGGCGATGGCCCTTCAAGTGGCTTCAGGTGGCTACGGCTGCTTCGGCTGGCTACGGCTGCCGCAGCCGGCTTCAGACGGAGGTGGCGGTGCGGCGCTGGACGAGGACGGCGGCGACGATGATCGCGCCCTTGGCGATCTGCTGGACCGCGGTCTCCAGGTTGTTGAGCGCGAAGATGTTCTGGATCGTCGTGAAGATCAGGACGCCGAGGACGGAGCCGGTGATGGTGCCCCGGCCGCCGGTCAGGAGGGTGCCGCCGATGATCGTGGCGGCGATGGCGTCGAGCTCGTACAGGTTGCCGTTGGTGTTCTGGCCGGAGCCGGCCAGGACGATCAGCAGGAAGGCCGCGATGCCGCAGCACAGCCCGGACAGCAGATAGAGGTAGAGCCGCTGGCGGCGCACGTCGATCCCGGCGAGCCGCGCGGCCTCCGCGTTCCCGCCGACGGCCACGGAGCGCCGCCCGAAGGTGGTCCGGTTCAGCAGCAGCCAGCCGATCACGGTCACCGCGGCGAAGACCATCACGAGCGGCGGGATGCCGAGGACGTACGCGTCGCGCTCGCCGAGCTTCAACACCGAGTCGATGGTGACCATTTGAGTCTTGCCGTCGGTGATCTGGAGGGCGAGTCCGCGGCCGGAGGCCAGCATGGCGAGCGTCGCGATGAAGGGGACGATCCCGCCGTACGCGATGAGCAGTCCGTTGACGAGGCCGCAGCCCAGACCGACGATCACGGCGGTGAAGAGGATGCCCGCGAAGCCGTACTCCTGGGTGGCGACCGTCGTCGCCCACACGGAGGCGAGCGCGACGATCGCACCGACGGAGAGGTCGATGCCGCCGGAGATGATGACGAAGGTCATGCCGACGGTGACGACGCCGATGACGGACGCCTGGGTGAGGATCAGCTGGACGTTGTCGGTGTCCAGGAACGAGTCGGGCTGGGTGATGCCGCCGATCAGGACGAGCACGGCGAGGACGCCGAGCAGCGACAGGGTGCGCACGTCGAAGCGGATGACGCGGGGGCGGTGCTCGGCGGGGGCGCGTTTCGGGGCGACGGGCCGGGCGGGCGATGCGGGCTGCGTCATGACGCCGGGCTCCCTTCCATGACGAGGTCGAGTACGCGGTGTTCGTCGAGGTCGCGTGCGGGGGCGGTGTGCACGACGCGGCCCTCGCGGAGCACCAGGACGCGGTCGGCGAGGCCGAGGACTTCGGGGACTTCGCTGGAGACGAGGAGGACGGCGAGCCCCTCGTCCGCGAGGCGGCGGATCACCGCGTACAGCTCGGCGCGGGCGCCGACGTCGACGCCGCGGGTCGGCTCGTCGAGCAGCAGCACCTTGCAGCCGCGCAGCAGCCAGCGGGCAAGGACGGCCTTCTGCTGGTTGCCGCCGGAGAGGGTGCGCACGGGAGCGGAGGGCTGGTCGGGCCGCAGCGACAGCTCGCGGGTCGCGGCCCGGGCGGCCTCCCGCTCGGCCCTGCGGTCGATCCAACCGGCGTGCGCGAAGCGGGACATGGAGGAGACCGACACGTTGCGGGTGACGGACTCCAGCATCAGCAGCCCCTGCGCCTTGCGCTCCTCGGGCGCGAGCCCGAGCCCGGCCCGCACGGCGGCCCGCACGCTGCCCGGCCGCAACACGCGCCCGTGCACGGCGACTTGACCGCCCGTCGGCTTCCGCGCCCCGTAGATCGTCTCCAGGATCTCGGAGCGACCGGAGCCCACGAGCCCGGCGAGGCCGACGATCTCGCCGGGCCGCAGGTCCAGGTCGAGGGGTGCGAACTCCCCGTCGCGGGCGAGTCCGCGCACGCTCAACACGGGCGGCGACACGTCCAGTTGGGCCTCCTGACCCTGCTGGCCCTGCTGGCCCTGCTGGCCCTGCTGGCCCTGCTGGCTCTTCGGCCGGTCAGGGAAGACGTACTCGACGTTGCGCCCCGTCATCAGCGCGACGACCTCGCGGGTCGGCGTCGACTTGGCGGGCAGTCCGCCCGCGACGGCGCGCCCGTCCTTGAGTACGGTGACGCGGTCCCCGATGCGCCGGATCTCCTCCAGGCGGTGCGAGATGTAGACGACGGCGACGCCGTCGGCGGTGAGGTCCCCGACGATGCGGAAGAGGTTGTCTACCTCGTCCGGGTCGAGGGCGGCGGAGGGCTCGTCCATGACGATGAGGCGCACCTCGTGGGAGAGGGCGCGGGCCATGGAGACGATCTGCTGCTGGGCGGCGGACAGCTCCCCGACGAGGGCGCCCGGAGCGATCTCCCCGTGCCCAAGTCGCTTGAGAAGCTTGCCTGTTGCGGCGCGGGCCTCCCGCCCCCGTACGACGAATCCGGCGGTCGTCGGCTCGTGCCCGAGGAAGACGTTCTCGGCGACGGAGAGGTGCTCGACCAGGTCGAGCTCCTGGTAGATGGTGGCGATGCCGAGGCGCACGGCGGCGATCGGCGACCGGAGCCGGGTGGCGGCGCCGCGCCAGGTGATCTCGCCGTCGTCGGGCTGATGGGCCCCGGCCAGAACCTTGATGAGCGTGGACTTCCCCGCGCCGTTCTGGCCGAGGAGACAGTGCACCTCGCCCGCCTGGACGGTGAGGTCCACGCCGTCGAGGGCGCGGACGCCGGGGAAGGACTTGGTGATGCCGGACATGGTGAGCAGCGGTGGTTCTGGTGCCATGGCGGGTCCCCTACGCGGGTGCTGGCCGGATTCAGGGCAGGGCAGGGCAGGGCGCTGTGCAAGGACGGGAGCGGTTTGGTGCTCGCCGTGAAGCGGGTGGTGAGGTGGTGAGACGTGCTCGTGGGGCGTGCTCGTGGGGCGCGGTGGTGAGACGTGCTCGTGAAGCGTGGTTACGCGGGTGAGAAGAGGTGGTCGCTGATGAGCCGGGCGCCGCCGATGACTCCGGCGGTGGGTCCCAACTCACCGAGCACGATGGGGAGGTTGCCGGTCGCGAGGGGCAGCGACTGGCGGTAGACCTGGGTGCGGATCGCGGCCAGCAGCGTATGGCCGAGGCCGGTCACGCCGCCGCCGATCACCACGAGGCCGGGGTTGAAGAAGCTGACGAGCCCGGCGATGACCTGGCCGGTGCGGTTGCCGCCCTCGCGGATGAGGTCGAGGGCGGCGGCGTCCCCGGCGGCGGCCGCCGCGGCGACGTCGACGGCGCTCAGCGAACCCGCCGTCTCCAGTCGGGCGGCGAGCTCCGTGGAGCGCCCCTGGGCGGCGGCCTCGGCCGCGTCGCGGGCGAGGGCCGCGCCGCTGAAGTACGCCTCCAGACAGCCCCGGTTGCCGCAGGCGCAGGGCCGCCCGTCGGGCTCGACCTGGATGTGCCCGATGTCGCCCGCGCTGCCCGTCGTGCCGCGGTGGACCTCACCGCCGACGACGATGCCGCAGCCGATCCCGGTGCCGATCTTCACGCACAGGAAGTCGCCCACGGAGCGTGCGACGCCCGCGTGCTGCTCCCCCATGGCCATCAGGTTCACGTCGTTGTCGACCATGACGGGGCAGCCGAGGTCCTGGCTGAGCGCTTCCCGTACGGGAAATCCGTCCCAGCCCGGCATGATCGGCGGGGCCACCGGAACGCCCTCGGGGAAGCGGACAGGCCCCGGAACACCGATCCCGGCGCCGTCGAACCCCTCCGCGAGCCCGGAAGCCCGCAACTTCCCCGCCATGGCGAGCACTTGCTCGAAGACAGCCACCGGCCCTTCCCGGACGTCCATGGGCTGGTTGATGTGCCCGAGGACCTCCAGCTCGGCGTTGGTGACGGCGACGTCGACCGAGGTCGCGCCGATGTCGACGCCGAGGAAGCGGAGCGAGGGGGCGAGCCGGATGTTGTGGGAGCGGCGGCCGCCGCGCGAGGCGGCGAGTCCGTCGGCGACCACGAGGCCGGTCTCGAGCAGCCGGTCCACCTCGACGGCCAGCTTCGACCGCGAGAGGTCGACCTGATCGCCCAGCTGGGCACGGGAGTTGGGCCCACCGTCACGCAGCAGCCTCAGCAGCCGCGCCTGGTGCGCGTTGGCGGGTCGAGCCGTCATACGTCTCACGCGCCCCTCCCCGCCTCATCGGGCCTTTCGGCCTTGGGCCTCTCGGCCTTGGGCCTCTCCGGCTGGCTTTCGAGGGGAACGTAGCAGCGGCTGCGCGGACTGGGAAGAAGTTGCGCAGTAAATGGCGGTGACTTTCTCCCCTGACAGGACAAAGGCTGGACAGGCGGCCGTCGACCTGCTGGTGTGACGGCCGCACTCTCACGATCAACTCAACAGGGGGAACAGATGGAGGCGGACGTCACCGCTGGGGCCGGGCGCCGCGTCAGCACGCTGGAGCTCTTCTTCGATCTCGTCTTCGTCTTCACGCTGACCCAGCTGACCGTGCTGCTCACGCACGAGCTGTCCTGGGCCAACGCGGGCCGCGTGGTCCTCGTCTTCACGGTCGTCTTCTGGATGTACGACGCCTACGCCTATCTCACCAACCAGGTACCGCCCGACCGCCCTTGGCGCCGGCTCCTCCTCATCATCGGGATGGGCGGCTTCCTCGTATGCGCGCTCGCGGTGCCGACGGTGTTCGGCGCGGGCGGCGTCCCCTTCGGCCTCGGCTACCTCCTCGTCGTGGTGGTCCACACGGCCCTCTACACGCTGATGCACGGCCGGGACGTGGCATGGTTCGCGCTCCCCAACATCCTGGGCGCGCTCGCGGTGACGGGGGCGGGCGCGGCGGACGGCCGCACCGCGGAGGCCCTGTGGCTCCTCGCCCTCATCCTCCAGATCGCGACACCGCGAGTGATCGTGAGGGCGACGCGGCGGGAGAAGACCGCGACCGGGACGGCCACGCCGGGCCTCGGCCAACTCGGCCTGCGCCTGGGCGGATTGAGCGCCACCCACCTGGTCGAGCGGCACGGCCTCCTCCTCATCGTGGCGCTCGGGGAGTCGATCGTCGCGATCGGGGTCGGCGCGGGCGACCTGCGGATCACCGGGCAGCTCGCGGCCGGTGCGTTTCTGGCGCTCGCCGTCGCGGCGGCGCTGTGGTGGACGTACTTCGTGCGTGACGAGGGCGCGGCGGAGGCGGTGTTCGCCCGCACGCCGCCCACGCGCCGGTTCGCCCTCGCGATCCGGGCGTACTACTACGCGTTCCTGCCGATGCTCCTCGGCATCGCGTTCTTCGCGGCGGGCGTGAAGAAGTCGATCGGCCACCTCACCGAGTCCCTGCCCACGGCTCCCGCGCTGGCGCTCGCGGGCGGCGTGGCCCTGTTCCTCGCGGGCGACGTGGCGTTCCGCCGTGCCCTGCGGTTCGGCCCCTTGCGCTACCGCGCGACGGCGGTTCCGGTCACGCTCGCGACGACGCTCCTGGGCACGGGCTTGTCGGCGGTGGCGGAACTCCTGGGCTTGGTGGTGGTGTTGGTGACGATGCTGGCGACGGAGACGGCACCACGTGAGAGCGAACACACCGCCCCCGCGTGAGAGCACATCCGCCCACCCGCGTGAGAGAGATACGGGTGGGCGGGTGGGAGACCGCCGCGGAGCGGCGGGGAAGTCACGCGGCGGAGCCGCGGAGAGTCAGGGCCGCGGAGCGGCGGGGAAGCCACGCGGCGGAGCCGCAGCAAAGCTCCGTCGCGGAGCGACGGAGAGGGACCAGTTCCCGGCGGCTAGCCCTCGCGGTGGTGGTACGTCTCCCTCGTATGCTCCGTATGCGCCCGCATGACCTCCGTGGCCCGCCGCTCATCACGCGCGGCGATCGCCGCGATCAGCGCCCGGTGCTCGATCCAGGACTGCTTGCCCCGCTGCCGAGCCACCGGCGTGTAGTACCAGCGGACCCGCCGGTCCACCTGCCCCGCGAGCTCGGCGAGGACCAGGTTGCCCGCGAGCTCCATGACCTTGCCGTGGAACGCCGCGTTCGTCGCGACGACCAGGTCCACGTCCCCGTCCGCGACGGCCTGTTCGCCCTTCGCGCAGAGCTCTTCGAGGGCGGTGATCCCGGACGTGCCCGCGTTGGCGGCGGCGAGCCGGGCGGCCTCGGCCTCCAGGAGCGTGCGGACGGTGAGGAGCTGGTCCGCCTCCTCCTCCGTCGGCTCGTGCACGAACGCGCCCTGTGCGGGGCGCAGATCGACCCAGCCCTCGGTGTTGAGACGCTGCAGCGCTTCCCGTACGGGCTGCCGCGACACCCCGAGGTGCCCGGCGAGTTCGCTCTCCACCAGGTGCTGGCCCGGCTGCAGGGCGCGGGTCGTGATGAGTTCGAGCAGCGCCTCGTAGACCCGCTCCCGCAGCGGACCGGGCCGCTCCAGTCTGGGCACGGCCCCCTGTGGCAGTCCTGCGGACAACATCACGCCCCCTCTGGCCCCGGTGTGCGGTTTCGGCCAACGCCCCATTGCCTTTTGTCTACAGTCTACGGAGCACAATGACCAGGGCCAGGGGCAGTTGAGCCAGTCACACGCGCGAACTCGCCGGGCCACCCGCCGCCACGAGGAGGCGCCCGACCCGCTGCCGCAAGGGACGCACCACCCGCCTACGGGCAGCGCACCACCTGTCCCGCGTACGACAGGTTGCCGCCGAACCCGAAGAGCAGGACGGGGTCCCCGGTGACGATCTCGCCGCGCTCCACCAGCTTCGAGAGGGCGAGCGGCACGCTCGCGGCCGAGGTGTTGCCGGAGTCGACGACGTCGCGTGCGACCACCGCGTTGACCGCGCCGATGCGCTCGGCGAGGGGTTCGACGATGCGCAGGTTGGCCTGGTGCAGGACGACCGCGGCGATCTCGTCCAGGGCGAACCCGGCCCGCTCGCACGCCTGCCGGGCCAGCGGCGGCAGCTGCGTCGTCGCCCACCGGTACACCTTCTGCCCCTCCTGCGCGAAGCGCGGCGGCTCGCCCTCGATCCGCACGGCGTCGCCCATCTCGGGCACCGAGCCCCACAGCACCGGCCCGATGCCGGGTTCCTGGCCCGGCTCGCACGCCTCGACGACGGCCGCTCCGGCGCCGTCCCCGACGAGGACGCAGCTGCTGCGGTCGGTCCAGTCCACGATGGAGGACATCTTGTCGGCGCCGATGACGAGGGCGCGGGTCGCGGCGCCCGCCCGTACCGCGTGGTCGGCGGTGGCGAGGGCGTGGGTGAACCCGGCGCACACCACGTTCACGTCGAGGGCCGCGGGGGCCGGGATGCCGAGGCGGGCGGAGACGCGGGCGGCCATGTTCGGGGAGCGGTCGACGGCGGTCGAGGTGGCCACCACCACGAGGTCGACGCCGTCGGGCGTCAGACCCGCCGCGGCGAGCGCCTTGGCCCCCGCGTGCCAGGCCAGCTCGTCGACGGGCTCCTCCGGGCCCGCGATGTGACGGGTGCGGATGCCCACCCGCGACCGGATCCATTCATCGCTGGTGTCGACCATGGCGGCAAGGTCCTCGTTGGTGAGCACACCGGACGGTTGATAGTGACCGACGGACGTGACGCGCGAGCCATGCATGGAGCGGATCCCCCTTTTATGCCGAGTTGCCGGAGCTGCGGGACCCACCAGTCTGGTCAGAGACTGATGGGTAACCGTGCACGTAAAGCGACAGGAATGCGGCAGCGGGTTTGGATGGATCTCATCAATTCCGCCACCTGGTGAAGAGACGCACGGACCTGTGCACGCGTTGAGCGGAGCGTGACCGAACATCACCGCACCGCGGTCAGGATCCCACAACAAAGGCACGTCGGCAGGGGTATTGAAAGCGGCTTGGAAGCCCGAACCGGGCTTCCTGGTAGGCCAGTTGACCAGCGCATATGCCGATCAGATCCAGCCAATACCGGCTCGTTGACCGGTTTTCTACTGGCCTTCGGCGCCAGGAGTCACCCCGGCCACCCCGGCGCGGGGCGTCACCCGGTGAACAGCTGTGTCGCCTTCCGTACGAGTTCGTACAGACCGTAACCCAGCGGGGCGAGCACCCAGAGCCAGGCCGCGGTGATCAGTGCCCGGCGACGGGGCGGGACCGCGGGGGCCACGGGGGCGGCGGAGGGGGCGGGGTCACTGGGGAGCGGGCTCGTCGGCGTGGGCATCTGCGGCCTTCCTGGGGGCGGGGATGTGGTGGCGGGCGTGGACGGGGCGGACGAGTTCGTTGGCGACGAAGCCCACGGCGAGCAGCGCGATCATGATCGTGAGGGAGAGGCCGTAGAGCTCGGGGCCGTGCTTGCCCGCGTCCTTCTGGTGGTCGGCGACCCGGTTCACGATGAGCGGCCCGAGGACGCCGGCCGTGGACCACGCGGTGAGCAGGCGGCCGTGGATGGCGCCGACCTGATAGGTCCCGAAGAGGTCCTTCAGGTAGGCAGGGATGGTGGCGAACCCACCCCCGTAGAAGGAGAGGATCACCAGCGCGCAGACGACGAACAGCGGCTTGGAGCCGTCGCCGAACCGGGCGATGAGCAGATACATGAGCGCGCCCGCGCCGAGGTAGAGCCGGTAGACGTTCTTGCGGCCGATGCGGTCGGAGGCGGAGGACCAGCCGATGCGCCCCGCCATGTTGGCGGCGGAGAGCAGCGCGACGAAGCCCGCCGCCGCCGAGACGGACACAGGGGTGTCCGAGTCCGCGAAGAAGTCGGTGATCATCGGGGCGGCCTTCTCCAGGATGCCGATCCCGGCGGTCACGTTCATGCAGAGCACCAGCCACAGGCACCAGAACTGCGGGGTGCGGATCGCCTGCCGCGCGGAGACCTGCGGCCCGTCGAGCGGCGCGGGAGCGCCCGGCTTCGGCGCCACCTCCGCCCGCGGTACGCGCACCAGGGCGACCCCGAGCGCCATGAACACGGCGTACGTGAGCCCGTGCACCAGGAACGCGAGCGCGATGCCGTCCGCGTCCGCGCCGAAGGAGTCGAGCATCCGCGCCGACCACGGCGAGGCGATGAGCGCGCCGCCGCCGAAGCCCATGATGGCGATGCCCGTGGCCATGCCGGGCCGGTCGGGGAACCACTTGATCAGCGTCGACACCGGCGAGATGTACCCGATGCCGAGCCCGATGCCGCCGACGAAGCCGTAGCCGAACACGATCAGCCAGTACTGCCGCGTGGCGGCGCCGAGCGCGGCGAGCAGGAAGCCGGAGGAGAAGCAGGTGAGGGCGACGGCCATGGCCCAGCGCGGGCCGTTGCGTTCGACGAGGGTGCCGCCGAACGCCGCGGACAGGCCGAGCATGACGATGCCGAGCTGGAAGGGGAGCGCGCTCTGGGTGCCGCTGAGGTCGAGCGCGGATTCCAGGGGCGGTTTGAAGACGCTCCAGGCGTAAGCCTGGCCGATGGAGAGGTGCACCGAAAGGGCGGCGGGCGGTACCAGCCACCGGCTCCAGCCGGGTGGCGCGACGGGGGGTCTCATGATCCCGAACGGTAGGAATCCGCCGGGCAGTTGGGAAGAGGGCGGGCATCCCTTCGTCCGCTCCTTCGTCCGCTCCTTCGTCCGCTCCTTCGTCCGCCCCTCATCCGCCCCTTCGTCGACGATATGCAATCTGCCGCGAGGCGCGTCAGACCTCTTGCTGGCCCAACTTCCATACTGTAGACAATATTCCATCGACAGTCGGCGACCGCTGTGAGCCTTCCGGCGCCGACCGCCGTCCACTTCGAGCCTTCTTCGGATCCCTCGACCGAACGGAGCGCCCCACCGTGAAAGTCGCAGTACTCGGCGCCGGGGCGATCGGCGCCTATGTCGGAGCCGCGCTGCACCGCGCGGGTGCCGACGTCCATCTCGTCGCCCGTGGACCGCACTTGACGGCCATGAGGCAGCACGGCGTCCGGGTCCTCAGCCCGCGCGGCGACTTCACCGCGCAGGCCCACGCCACCGACGACCCGGCCGACATCGGCCCCGTCGACTACGTCTTCCTGGGCCTCAAGGCCAACTCGTACGCGGCGTGCGGACCGCTCATCGAGCCCCTGCTGCACGACACCACCGCGGTGGTCGCCGCGCAGAACGGCATCCCCTGGTGGTACTTCCACCGGCACGGCGGACCGCACGACGGCCACCGCGTGGAGAGCGTCGACCCGGGCGGCGCCGTCAGCGCGGTGCTCGCGCCGGAGCGCGCCATCGGCTGCGTGGTGTACGCCGCAACGGAGTTGGCGGGGCCGGGCGTCGTCCGGCACCTCGAAGGCACCCGCTTCTCCCTCGGCGAACCCGACCGCTCCCGCTCCCCGCGCTGCGCCGCCTTCAGCGAGGCCATGGTCGCGGGCGGCCTCAAGTGCCCCGTCGAGCCCGACCTCCGCGCCGACATCTGGATCAAGCTGCTCGGCAACATCTCCTTCAACCCGATCAGCGCCCTCGCCCGCGCCACGATGCGCGAGATGTGTCTGCACGGCGGCACCCGGCGCGTCATCGAGATCATGATGTCGGAGACCCTCGCGGTCGCCGCCGCCCTCGGCTGCAAGCCGGACATCTCCATCGAGCGCCGCCTCGCGGGCGCCGAACGCGTCGGCGACCACCGCACCTCCACCCTGCAGGACCTGGAGCGCGGCAAGCCCCTGGAGCTGGACGTCCTGCTCGCGGCCGTCGTCGAACTGGCGGACATCACCGGGGTTCCGGTGCCGACGCTCCGCACCGTCCACGCCATCTCGGACCTGCTCGCATTGAGGACCGCCGCATGAGCCGCATGAGCCGTACGAACCACACGAGCAAACGCGACCGAACCCCCAAGACCTACACCCGCCTCACCCACCCCCTCGTACGGGACTCCCGCGACGAGCCGTTCCGCCCGGCGACCTGGGAGGAGGCGCTCGACCGTGTCGCGGCCGGACTCCGCTCCGCCCAGGGCGCGTTCGGGATGTTCTCCTGCGCCCGCGCCACCAACGAGATGAACTACGTGGCGCAGAAGTTCGCCCGCGTCGTCATGCGCACCAACAACGTCGACTCCTGCAACCGCACCTGCCACGCCCCGAGCGTCGCGGGCCTGTCCGCCGCGTTCGGCTCGGGCGGCGGCACCTCCTCGTACGAGGAGGTGGAGCAGACCGACCTCATCGTGATGTGGGGATCCAACGCCCGCTTCGCGCACCCGATCTTCTTCCAGCACGTCCTGAAGGGCATCAGGAACGGCGCCCGGATGTACGCGGTCGACCCGCGCCGCACCAGCACCGCGCAGTGGGCGGAGAGCTGGCTCGGCCTGAACGTCGGCACGGACATCCCGATGGCGCACGCGATCGGCCGCGAGATCATCCACGCGGGCCTCGCCAACCACGCCTTCATCGAACGGGCCACCACCGGATACGACGACTACAAGGCCCTCGTCGAACCGTGGACCCTCTCCCTCGCCGAGAAGGTCACGGGCGTACCGGCCGCCGCCATACGGGAGTTGGCGCACGCCTACGCCCGCGCGGAGCGGGCCCAGCTGTGCTGGACGCTCGGCATCACCGAGCACCACAACGGCACGGACAACGTCCGCGCCCTGATCAACCTCTCCCTCCTGACCGGCCACGTGGGCCGCTACGGCTCCGGCCTGCAGCCCCTGCGCGGCCAGAACAATGTGCAGGGCGGCGGCGACATGGGCGCGATCCCCAACCGCCTGCCCGGCTTCCAGGACATCCTCGACGACGCGGCGCGCCTCAAGTTCGAGTCGGCGTGGGAGGTGCCGATCCAGCCGCGCTACGGCCTGAACCTCACCGAGATGTTCGAGGCGATGGAGGCGGGATCGCTGCGGGCGGTCTACTGCATCGGCGAGAACCCGGCCCAGTCGGAGGCCGACAGCGACCAGGCGGTACGCCGCCTGCGGGCCCTCGACTTCCTCGTCGTCCAGGACATCTTCCTGACGAAGACCGCCGAACTCGCGGACGTCGTGCTGCCCGCGACGGCGGGCTGGGCCGAGACCGAGGGCACCACGACCAACAGCGAGCGCCGCGTCCAGCGGGTGCGCGCGGCGGTCCGCCCGCCCGGCGAGGCCCGCGAGGACATCGACATCATCTGCGACCTCGCCGCCCGGCTCGGCCACGAGTGGAAGTACGCGGACGCGGAGGCGGTCTGGAACGAGCTGCGCTCCCTCTCCCCCGACCACCACGGCATGACGTACGAACGACTGGACTCCCTCCAGGGCATCCAGTGGCCCTGCCCCGACGAGGACCGTCTCGAACCGACGTACCTGCACGGCAGGTTGTGGGAGACGGACGAGACCGCGCGCGGCGACGCCGCCCCCTTCGGCCTGGTCGCGCACGACCCGCCGGTGGACCTCACCGACGAGCGGTACCCGATCCGGCTGACGACCGGCCGGCGGCTCGACTCCTACAACACCGGTGTGCAGAGCGGGAGTTTCGCGTCCCCGCTGCGCCGCGGCGAGTACGTGGAGCTGTGCCCGGAGGACGCGGAGCGGTACGGGGTGGCGGTCGGCGAGGAGGTCCGGGTGTCCTCGCGGCGCGGCGCCGTCCTCGCCCCGGTCTGGGTGGACCCCGGGCTCCGCCCCGGACTCGCGTTCATGACCATGCACTTTCCCGACGAGGTGGACACCAACCAGCTGACGATCGAGGCGAACTGCCCGATCGCGGGCACGGCGGAGTTCAAGGCGTCGGCGATACGCATCGACAAGCTGACGGCAGGGGGCTGAGCGGACGTGGATCTGCGCTTCGGTGACAGCAAGCCGACGGACGAGGAGCGGGCGGCGGTCGACGCGCTGCTCGGCCCGCCGGACTCCGCCTGGGAGGGCGCCGGCGACCGGCCGGAGGCCGATCTGCGGTGGGCCAGGGGCGGGCGGGAGGCCCGCGAGCGGCGCGATCTGCTGTTGCCGGGGCTGCACGCGCTGAACGACCGGGTGGGGTGGGTGAGCGAGGGCGGCCTCGACTACCTGTGCCGCCGTCTGACGGTGCCGCCGGCGGAGGGGTACGGAGTGGCGACGTTCTACTCCATGTTCTCGGTGCGGGCGCGGCCTGCGACGGTGGTGCGGGTGTGTACGGACATCGCCTGCGGGGGCGCTGCGCTGTGCGCGGAGGTGAGGGCGCGCTCGGGCCCCGCGTCCGGGGTGGCGGTCGAGGCGAGCCCTTGCCTGGGCCTGTGCGAGCGGGCCCCGGCAGCCCTGGTGGTACGCGCGGGTGCGCCTGCGGCGCCTGCTTCCCCGACCCCGCCCCTTCCTGAAGGGGAAAGGGAAACCCCGTACGCCACCGCCGTCGTCGCCCCCGCCACCACCGACTCCATCGTCCTCGCCGCGGCCTCCCCCGAGTCCGCCGCCCCGGAGCCCCCCGCATCGATGGCGGTCCCCCAGGCAGGCAGCAACGGCCTCGTCCTCCTCAAACGGGTCGGCACCGTGGACCCGGAATCCCTCGACGACTACCGGGCCCACGGCGGCTGGACCGCCCTCCGCCACGCCTTCGCCCTCGGCCCCGCCGCCGTCATCCGCGAGGTCACCGACGCCGGCCTGGTGGGCCGAGGGGGCGCCGCCTTCCCCACGGGAAGGAAGTGGCAGGCCACCGCCTCCCAGCCCGACCGCCCCCACTACCTCGTCTGCAACGCCGACGAGTCCGAGCCGGGCACCTTCAAGGACCGCGTGCTGATGGAGGGCGACCCGTACGCCCTCATCGAGGCGATGACCATCGCCGGGTACGCGACGGGGGCCCACCACGGCTACCTCTACCTTCGGGGCGAGTACCCCCGCGCCCTCACCCGCCTGACCCGCGCCATCGAACAGGCCCGCTCCCGCGGCCTCCTCGGGGACGACATCCTCGGCCAGGGGTACTCCTTCGACATCGAGATCCGCCGGGGCGCGGGCGCCTATGTCTGCGGCGAGGAGACGGCGCTCTTCAACTCCATCGAGGGGTACCGGGGCGAGCCCCGCTCCAAGCCGCCCTTCCCCGTGGAGAAGGGGCTCTTCGGCAAGCCCACCGTCGAGAACAACGTCGAGACCCTCGTCAACGTCCTCCCGATCCTCACCCTGGGCGCCCAGGCGTACGCCGCCATCGGCACCGGCACCTCCACGGGCCCCAAGCTCTTCTGCGTGTCGGGAAGCGTCGAGCGGCCCGGCATCTACGAACTCCCCTTCGGCGCCACCCTCGGCGAGCTCCTGGACCTCGCGGGACGGCCCGGCAACCTCCGCGCGATCCTGCTCGGCGGAGCCGCGGGCGGCTTCGTGCGCCCCGACGAACTGGACATCCCTCTCACCTTCGAGGGCACGCGGGAGGCGGGGACCACCCTCGGCTCCGGAGTCGTGCTCGCCCTCGACGACACCGTGCCGCTCCCCCGCATCCTGCTCCGCATCGCGGAGTTCTTCCGCGACGAGTCCTGCGGCCAGTGCGTGCCCTGCCGCGTCGGCACCGTCCGCCAGGAGGAGGCCCTGCACCGCCTCCTGGACCGCACGGGGGCGGCCGCCGCCGACGACGTCGCGCTGCTGCGCGAGGTGGGCCGCGCCATGCGGGACGCCTCGATCTGCGGCCTCGGGCAGACCGCGTGGAACGCCGTGGAATCCGCCATCGACCGCCTGGGGGCGTACGAATGATCACGAACCGTCACCGGGAGGCGTCCGCATGACCGCGATACCGCTTCAACCACCGCGCCGCCTCGTCGAGTTCACCCTCGACGGGCAGGAAGCCAGGGTCCCCGAGGGGGCCACCCTCCTCGACGCCTGCCGCGCCGCCGGAAAGGACGTCCCGACGCTCTGCGAAGGCGACACCCTCACCCCCAAGAACGCCTGCCGCGTGTGCGTCGTGGAGGTGGAGGGCGCCCGCACCCTCGCCCCCGCCTGCTCCCGCAGGGCCGAGCCCGGGATGAAGGTCCGCACCGACACCGAGCGCACCCGGCACAGCCGGAAGATCGTCCTCGAACTCCTCGCGTCCTCGGTCGACTTGTCGACGACCCCGAAGGTCGCGGGCTGGCTCAAGGAGTACGAGGCGAAGCCCGACCGCTTCGGCCCGGACGCGGCCCGCCTGAACGAGGAGCCCAAGGTCGACAACGACCTGTACGTCCGCGACTACGACAAGTGCATCCTCTGCTACAAGTGCGTCGACGCCTGTGGCGAGCAGTGGCAGAACACCTTCGCCATCGCGGTCGCCGGGCGGGGCTTCGACGCCCGGATCGCCGTGGAGCACGACGCTCCGCTGACCGACTCGGCGTGCGTGTACTGCGGGAACTGCATCGAGGTGTGCCCGACGGGTGCGCTCAGCTTCAAGAGCGAGTTCGACATGCGGGCGGCGGGGACCTGGGACGAGTCCGCGCAGACCCAGACGACGACCGTGTGCGCGTACTGCGGAGTCGGCTGCAACCTGACGCTGCACGTGCAGGACAATGACATCGTGAAGGTCACCTCGCCGCACGACAATCCGGTGACCCACGGCAACCTCTGCATCAAGGGCCGCTTCGGCTACCAGCACGTACAGAACCGGGACTGATCAAGGCATGGGACGAGTCACGGAACGACGGCGCGTCATCCGGATCCGGGACGGGCGCGTCAGCGAGCGGGCGGACACCCTCGTCACCGAGGAACCCCTGGAGATCCGCCTGAACGGGAAACCACTCGCGATCACGATGCGCACGCCGGGGGACGACTTCGCGCTGGCTGCGGGGTTCCTGGTGAGCGAGGGCGTGCTGGCGTCCGCCGACGACCTGCAGTCGATCGTCTACTGCGCGGGCGCGACGGAACGGGGCACCTCCCGCTCGAGCGGAGCCGGGAGTGGGGGAGGGTCCAACACCTACAACGTCGTCGACGTGCGGCTCGCGCCCGGCGTCCCGGTCCCCGACATCACCCTGGAGCGCAACGTCTACACGACGTCGTCGTGCGGCCTGTGCGGCAAGGCCAGCCTCGACGCGGTGCGCACCCAGGCCCGGTTCCCGCTCGCCGACACTCCCCCGGTCCGGCTCGGCCCCGGCCTGCTCGCGAGCCTCCCCGACCGGCTGCGCGCCGCTCAGCGGGTGTTCGACCGGACCGGGGGCCTGCACGCGGCGGCGCTGTTCTCCGAGGAGGGCGAGCTGCTCGACATACGGGAGGACGTGGGCCGCCACAACGCGGTCGACAAGCTGGTGGGCCGGGCGCTCCAGGAGGGCCGGCTGCCGCTGTCCCGGGCCGTGCTGCTGGTGTCCGGGCGGGCCTCCTTCGAGCTGGCGCAGAAGGCCGTCATGGCGGGCATCCCGGTGCTCGCGGCGGTCTCCGCGCCGTCCTCGCTCGCCGTCGACCTCGCGGCGGAGACCGGCCTGACCCTGGTCGGCTTCCTGCGCGGGGCGTCCATGAACGTGTACGCGGGTGAGCACCGCGTCGCCCTTGAGGCACCGGCCGTCCAGGGCTGAACCGCTCCCCCGCCACACGGCGGCGGGCCCGGACCGGGCGGGGAGCGCCCCCTGCGCCCGGCCGGGCCCACACCGCCGCCCGGTCATGGAGTGGCTCGGGCCCGCGCCACCAGGAGCACCGCCACGGCGCCCACGCCGCAGAGGATCCAGCCCGCCGTGGACAGCCCGGCGAGGGTGCCGAGCACGGCGACGCCGAGGGCCGAACCCGCTTGCCGGACGGCGTTGAGCGCGCCCTGGCTGGTCGCCGCGTACGCGGGCGGGGCGGACAGGGCCATCGCGGCGGCGGCGCCCGGGATGGACAGCGTGCCGGTCGCGGCGAGGGCAAGCTCGGCCGCGACGATCAGCGGCAGCGGCGGGTTCGAGGTGGTCACGAGGGTGAGGAGCAGGCCCGCGAGGACCGTGGCCGTCATGCCCGCGAGGAGGACCGGTCGGGGGCCGTGGCGGGCCACGAGGCGGCCGGTGAAGAACGGCATCACGCACACCGGGAACACGATCGGCAGTGAGGCGAGCCCGGCCTCGAACGGCGTGAGCGCGTACGCGCGTTGCAGCCACACGGCGAAGAGGTACATGCCGCCGAAGTAGGCGAAACAGGACACCGCGGCGGCCACCATGGCGGCCCGGACCCGGTCCAGGGCGAGCAGCGCGGGCGGCAGGACGGGGGCGGCGGCGCGGCGCTCCACGAGGGCGAGGGCGGCGAAGGCGAGTACCGCGGCGGCGACCGGCAGCAGGGCGGCCGCCGAGCCCCAGCCCTCGATGCCCGCTTCGACGAGGCCGAAGGTGAGCAGGCCGAGCCCCGCGGTGGACAGGAGCAGTCCGGGGCGGTCCAGGGGGCGGCGGGCGGCGCGGGCGGGCGGCGTCGGGACGCGCCGGGACAGGAGCAGCGCGGCGAGCGCGATGGGCGGGTTGACGAGGAACACCAGGCGCCAGCCGCCGAGTTCGACGAGGGCGCCGCCGAGGACGGGGCCGACGGCCGCGCCGATGCCGCTGAGCGCGGTCCAGGCGCCGATGGCCCGGGTGCGGCGGGCGGGGTCCGGGTTGAGGTGGATGAGCAGGGCGAGCGAGGCGGGCACGAGCCCGGCGCCCGCGGCACCGAGGAGTCCGCGCCCGGCGATGAGCGCCCCGGCGCCGGGCGCGAGGGCGCAGAGCGCGGACAGCACGGCGAACGCGGCGAGCGCGGTCAGGTAGACGCGGCGGGCGCCCCACCGGTCGGCGATGACGCCGCCGGCGAGCAGCAGTCCGGCGAAGACGACGGTGTAGGCGTCGACGGTCCAGGGCAGCGCGGCCGCGGCGGGGTGGAGGGAGCTCTGCACGTCGGGGACGGCGACGTTGAGGATCGAGGTGTCGAGGAGGACGAGCAGGTTTCCGGCGGCGATGCCGAGGAAGGTGCGGCGCGATCGGGCGCCGGGCGCCACCTGTTGAGGCGCGCCGGTGGTGCGGGGCAGACTTTCCGTGGTCATGGGGCGAGCGTCGCCCGAGGGGTGCGGGGGCGGCGACGCCGGACGTCCGATGCCCCCATCGGAGAGTCCGATGGGGCGTGGGTAGGGTGACGCGGTGGACACCCGCTATCTGCGCGCCTTCGTCGCGGTCGCCGACCACGGCGGCATCTCCGCCGCCGCCCGGGCGCTCGGCTACGCCCAGTCCAGCGTGAGCGCCCAACTCAAGCGCCTGGAGGCCGATGTGGGTGCGGTCGTGCTGCTGCGGGCGGGCACGGGCGCGAGCCTCACCGAGGCCGGGCACCGGCTCCTTCCGCACGCCCGCGAGGCCCTCGAACTGGACGCGCGGATACGCAGGGCGGCGCTCGGCGACCGGCCCCGGCTGCGCATCGGCGCCCAGGAGTCGCTCGCCCACGCGTGGCTGCCCGAGGTGCTCGCGGCTCTGGAGTACGGGGCGGCGGGCACGGACGTGAACGTCGACGTCGAGCTGACCGTGGGCGTGCGCAGCCGGGTGGAACGGGCCTTCGGGGCGGGCGAGTTGGACCTGGTCTTCCAGTACGACAACGGGCTGCGGGCGCTCGGCGCGCACACCGTCGTGGGCCACGACCGCACGGTTCTCGTGGCGGGCCCCGGCCACCCGCTGGCCGGGCGCCGGGCGGTGACGCCCGAGCAGACCCTCGCGTACGGCTTCCTGGTCTCCGAGCCCGGCTGCACCCTGGAGCTGCTGCTCGACCGCTTCGGCGAGGACTCGTTCACGGGCTCGCGGCAGTCACGGGTGACGGGCTCCATCTCGGCGCTGCTGCGCCTGGCCGGGCACGGCCACGGCCTGTCGCTGCTGCCGGAGATGACGGTCGCGCGCGAGCTGGAGAGCGGTGAGCTGGTCCGGCTCGACCTCACGGAGCGGCTGCGCCCGGTGAGCATCGTGGCCCAGTGGCAGCCCCGCCTCGGCCCCGCCGAAGGCCCGCTGCGCGCGCTCCTGGACCTGGCTCGTCGCGCGGACCCGCTACCGGAGGTCACGCACGGGTGTGGTGATCCAGCAGGCGGGTCAGCAGGTGCGTGAGCTGGTCGCGTTCGGCCTGGCTGAGTGGTGCGAGCAGTTCGTCGTGGAGGGTGTCCAGGACCGTGTCGAGGCGGCGCAGGTGGCGGCGGCCCTGCGGGGAGATCGTGATGAGGTTGCGGCGCTGGTCGTCGGGGTCCGGTGTGCGCTCGACGAGCTGCCGTTCGGCGAGTTCCTTGAGCACGCCGACCATGTCGCTGCGGTGGATGCCGGAGCGCAGGCTCAACTCGGCCTGGCTGCCCGGCCCGTACTCCTGCAGTGAGGCGAGCACGGCGTAGTGCCACTTGCGGGCGTCGGCGCGGGCGAGGCCGTCGTTGATCAGCCGGTCCGAGCGCGTGGTCAGCTGCGACAGCAGCCGGCTCGGCAGTCGGCGCAGCCGCTCGGGCGTCCTGGTCATGGCGCCGATCCCCTCCATTGCGTTAGTGGGACCAACGATATACGTTCACTCACGCCCACACCGTTAGTGCCACTAACGCTGAAGCCGCCGTCACGCGAACTGCCGCCGTCGGGCGACCTCAGGACCCGGCGCCGAGAATGCGAAAGGAAGATCCGCCATACCCACCCAGACGCTCACGACACTGCAGATCCCCACCCCGGACGGCGAGGCCGACGCGTTCGCCGCCTTCCCCGACGACGGCGGGCGGCACCCGGGGGTGCTGATGTACGCGGACGGCTTCGGCATCCGGCCCGTGCTGCGGGAGCTGGCCCGCGAACTGGCCGGGCACGGCTACTACGTCCTCGTCCCCAACTTCTTCTACCGGCACGGTCCGGCGCCGCTGTTCGACCTGCCCGAGCACATCGGGGAGGACGTCAGGCCCGCGGTCATGGCCCAGGTGATGCCCCTGCTCCAGGCACACACCACCGAGCGGATCCTGCGCGACGCCGACGCCTACCTGGACTTCCTCGGCTCCCGGCCCGAGGTCGCCGCCGGACCGGTCGCGGTGACCGGCTACTGCATCGGCGGCCTGCTCGCGATGCGCACCGCCGCGGCCCACCCCGGCCGCGTGGCCGCCGTCGCCGGATTCCACGGCCCCGTGAGCGCCGGCGGGCCCGACGACCTGCGCCGCCTTCTCGCCACCCTCACCGCCCGGGTCCACCTCGGCCACGCCGAGAGCGACCTGACGCCCGAGGCCCTCCGCGAGCTCGACCAGGCGCTGGACGCCGCCGGGATCGACCACACCTCCGAGATCTACCCGGGCACCGTCCACGGCTTCACCATGTCCGACACCGACGCCTTCAGCCCCTCAGGGCTGCAGCGCCACTGGGAGCGCCTGCTCCCCCTCCTGGCCGGTACCCTGACGGCCTGAAGAGCGACGCGGCCCGACAGCCCCGATTCCCGCACCATGGGGCACAAGTGGGCCCGCGATGACCGCCGGGCGGCGAGAATCGAACGAGAACGCCGCCCGGCCCGCCGTGGCCGGCCCCGGCGCTCTCGCCCCCGCACCCGACCGACGTGGAGCCGCTCATGACCACCGCACAGGACCTCGCGATCGTCGCCGCGGAGCTGACGCCCGACCGGACCGTGGAGCAGGGCGAGCTGTCACTCGCGCTCGCCGGGGCCGAGGTGCTGGACCTGGTCGAGGCCGGAGCCCTGGCCGTGGACGGCGACCGTCTCCTGCCGGGAAGCCAAGTCCGCACGGGGGAACGCCTGTTGGACGAGGCCGCCGCAGCGCTGATACGGCAGGAGCCGCACGAGTCGGTCGAGGACTGGCTGTGGCGCCGGGGCCAGGGACTCTTCACGGCGTACGCCGACGACCTGGCGCGGATCGGGCTGACGACCCGGCAGCCGAGCCGCTGGGACCGACTGCGGACCGGGCGGACGGCACCGACCACCCCCACTGCCGCCACCACCCCCACTGCCGCCACCGCCTCCACCGCCGCCTCCGCCGCCCGGCACCGCGCCGAGGGTCGCTGGTCGGCGGGCGAGCCCGTGCTCGCGGCCCTGGCGTCCGCCGCCGGCCTGCGCGCCGAGCCGGTCGAGGACACGGAGGAGCTCGCCGGTGACGCGGTCGCGGCGGTGCTGGCCGCCGTCGGCGGCGCCGTCCAGGAGCTGCAGGCCGTACGGCAGCGCAAGGCGATCGAGGACGCGGCGTTCGACAACGTCTGGCGCGGCTACTGACCCACCACCCGCTGCAGCATCCCCAGGAACTGCGTACGCTCGGCGGCCGAAAGGGGCGCGAGCAGCTCGGAGTTGGCGCGTTCCGCGGCGCGGGCGCAGCGTTCCACCGCAGCCTTGCCCTCGTCCGTGAGGGTGATGGCGTTCTTGCGGCGGTCGTGGGGGTCGGGGGCGCGCAGGACGAGTCCCGCGGACTGCAGGTCGTTGATGATGCCGACCATGTCCTTGGGGTCGAGCGAGACGGTGCGGCCGAGCTCGGCCTGGGCGACGGGGCCGCGGTCGGCGACGGCGGACAGCACGACGTGGTGCCACATCTTCATGTCCTCGCCCGCGAGCGCCTCGGCGACCAGGCCGCGCCCGCGGGCGGCGGCGCGCCCCAGGAGCCAGCTGGGGAGGGTGCGGATCGTGCTGGGTGCGGGAGGGGTGCTTGCCATGGGAGGGAGCGTATCGAAGAACCGTTGGACTTCCCAATGAAGTTCCCTGTACGGTCTTCATTTGTTGGGGTTCCCAATGGTTCTCCCTGCCCCCTGTCCTGCTCCACCTTCCCGCTCCCTGCCTGGAGGCACCCGTGCGTCGCGTTCGCTACGAAGTCAGCGGTGGCCCCGAAGTCCTGTTCCTCGAAGACGTCGACGTTCCCGTACCCGGCGCCGGTGAACTCCTCGTGCGCAACGAGGCAGTCGGGGTGACCCTCCCCGTGGTCCGCAAGGTGCGCGAGGCCCGTGCACCCGTCGCGCTCGGCGGTGAGGTCGCCGGGGAAGTGGTGGCCGTGGGCGAGGGCGTCACCCGGTACCGGGTCGGCGATCGCGTCACCGGGCTCGTCTTCGGGCACGGGTACGCCGACCACGCCCTGTTGCACTGCGACATGGCCTCCCCCGTGCCGGACGGGGCGAGCGCCGTCGACGCCGTGGCCCTCGTCCGCAGCGGCCTCGTCGCGTACGGGGCGCTGGAAGCCGCGCGGCCCGCCGCCGGAGAGGCCGCCCTCGTCACCGGCGCCGCCAGCGGGGTCGGCCATCTCGCCCTGCAACTGGCCCAGTTGAAGGGGGCGTCGCGCGTCGTGGCCGCCGCCTCCGCGCCCGACGGGGCCACGTTCGCCGCGAAGGAGGCGTTCCTGCGCGGGCTCGGGGCCGATGAGGTCCTCAGCTACGACGACCTCGCCGACGAGGAGCGGCGGGGGGACGGCGCCGACTACTGCCTGGACGCCGTCGGCGGTGAGCTGCTCACTCCGGCCGTGCGCTCCCTCGCCCCGCACGGCCGCCTGGTCGCGTACAGCTCGGGCGGCGGCACCGTCGCGGCGTACGACCTGCTCGTGGGCGCCAAGTCGGTCATCGGGTTCCAGATGCGGATCGTCGCGCAGGGGCGGCCCGAGCGGTACGAGGCCTGGCGGCAGGAGCTGTGGCGGCTGCACGGCGCCGGGCTCCTCAAACCCGCCGTGCACGCCGAGTTCGGGCTCGCGGACGCGGCGAAGGCGCATGAGGTGATCGAGGGGCGCGCAAACCTCGGAAAGGTCGTCCTGGTCCCCTGAGGTCCGCCCGAGGGCGCTTCGCACTCCCCTGGCGCACGCTTCTTGTGGGCGGCGATTCGCCCCAAGTAGCGTCTGTGGCGCGCACGTTGGACGTGGGATGTCAGGATGTCCAGTCGCCATGAAGGGCGGACCGCACCATGCCTACTGCCAGTCTCCGTGTACGCCTGAGAACGCTCGGCACCACCACAGCCGCACTCGCCGCCGCCCTCGCCGGGGCCCTGCTCCCGGCACCGGCCGCGCACTCCGCCGAACCGGCACAACGCACCGCCGCCAGCCCGCCCTTCGAACAGCAGGTCCTGTTCAAGGCGTCCCAGGATCCCGGCTACGCCTGCTACCGGATACCCGCCGTCGTGAAGACCGTGAAGGGCACCCTCCTCGCCTTCGCCGAGGGCCGCACCCGCGACTGCAGCGACGCCGGTGACATAGACATCGTGGTGAAGCGGTCCGAGGACGGCGGCCGCACCTGGGGCCCGCTCCAGGTCGTCAACGAAGGAGCGGGCGACACCCACGGCAACCCGGCGCCCGTCGTGGACCGCGAGACCGGCCGCATCCTGCTCGCCGAGACCTACAACACGGGCCGCACGGACGGGAAGAACTGCGATGTGCCGTGCGACCGCACCCCGCACCTGCAGTACAGCGACGACGACGGCCGCAGCTGGTCGGCGCCGCGCGACCTCAGCGACGAGATCCTGCCCGACGACTGGAACTCCTGGTACGCCACCGGGCCCGTGCACGGCCTCCAGCTGACCCGCGGCCACCACCGCGGCCGCCTCGTCTTCACCGTCAACGCCGAGACATGGAACGGAAGTCGGGTCACCGCCAACCACGCCGCGCTCATCGTCAGCGACGACGGCGGCGACCACTGGCGGGTCGGCGCCCGGGACTCGTATCCGATCGCGGACGACGGGACGTTCCGGCAGAAGCCGTCCGAGATGACCATCACCGAGCGGCACGACGGCGCGGTCTACGTCAGCGGCCGGGAGCAGGACGGCACGGACCTCGGCCACCGCACGCACACCCTCAGCCGCGACGGCGGCGACAGCTTCGTGGCCCCCTTCCGCGCCCTCCCCGACCTCTACACACCCCAAGTCCAGGGCTCCACCCTGCGGTTGGGCAACCGGATGCTGCTCGCCTGCCCGGGCGACCCGGACCGGCGCCGGACCATGATGATCCGGTCCTCGTACGACGGCGGCCGCACCTGGGACAGCTTCGACCGGGGCACCGTCGTCACCACGGACTGGTCCGGCTACTCGGACATGGTGCAGGCCGACGACGACCACGTGGGCCTGATGTACGAGGGCGGGGCGGTCGACGCGCGCGACGAGATCCGCTTCGCCCGCTTCACCGAGGACTGGCTGAAGCCGCGCCGCGGACCGGACCCGAAGACCACCGACCGCGCCTGGTTCGCCCGGCCCGCCGCCGTGCTCGGCGGCGCCACCGAGACCGAGGGACGCATCGGCGGGGCCCTCTCCTTCGACGGGACCGACGACTCCGTGCGCCTGCCCTACAGCGACCGACTCCCGCTCGGCACCCAGGACTTCACGGCATCCCTGTGGTTCCGCTACACCGCCACCAGCGGTGAGCAGCCGCTGCTGTGGATGGGCGGCGTCGGCACCAATCAGCCCCAGGTGTGGCTGCGCGGCGAGCCCGCCAGCAAGCGCGTCACGGGTCTGATCACCACGCGGGACGGCGCGACGCCCCCGAGGTCCGCGTCCGTGTCCACGACCGGCGCGTACAACGACGGCCAGTGGCACCACATCGCCCTGCGCCGCACCGGCGGCCGCCTCACCCTCTTCCTCGACGGCACCCCGGTCAGCGCCCCGGACGTCCCGGGCACCGTCTCCCGCAACTCACCCTTTGGTGTGCACATCGGTGAACGCCTCGACAGCCGCGCCCACTTCACCGGCGGCATCGACGAAGTCCGGGTATGGGACCGGGCGTTGAGCGACGAGGAGATCGGCGATCTCGGCTCGGCGCGGTCCGCGCGGGGCGCTGTGACCCGGGACACCGTGCTGTGGCTGCCCATGGACCACATCCGCGGAAGCAACTAACGTCCCGGGCGTGTCAGCCGACCATGGACCCACCGGGCGGCCCGGACGCGGGAGTTCCCGCCGCCGGGTCTGGCCGGCCGTACTCCTCGGCCTCGCCCTCGCCGCGATCCTGCTCACCGCCCTCCCGGACGACGACCGGGAGGGCGGTGCGGTCTGCGGGCCCCGCACCGTCGCGTCCTGGTCCGCCGACACCGAGCTGACCGGGGCCTTCGCCCGCTACGGCGACGACACGAAGCGCGCCGACGACTGGACCGGCGGCGACGGCACCCACTCGGTGCGGCTGCCCGACGGCCGGGTGCTCTGGCTGTTCTCCGACACGTATCTGGGCCAGGTGCACGCGCCGCCCAACCCGGCGGGCCAGCCGCACACGTGGCGGGACGCGACGGCGCCCTTCGTGCGCAACTCCGGTGTGGTGATGAGCCGTTCGGGCTCCCTGGAGCGGACCGTCGCCGCGCCGCTCTTCACCGACCCGGCGCCCGGGCAGTGGCGGTGGCCGGTCGCCGCGAAGGTGGAGCCGCGCTCGCCGGGCTCGGACGAGCAGGTCGTCCGGGTCCTCCTGTGGAGCCGTACGACGGGCACGGGGCCCTGGATCTACGGCGTCCCCACCGCCACCGAGGTCGCCACGCTCTCCCTGCCCGACCTGCGCCTCGAAGGCATCGTGACGGTCTCCGACCAGCGCGCGGTCGCCGCCCCCGAGGAGCGCGTCCTGTACGGCACCTCGACCGTCGACGCCGACGGCTGGACGTATGTCTTCGGCGGCAACGACGGCCAGGCCGCCGCGCGCCCCGCCTCGCACGCCTACGTCGCCCGCGTCCCGCACGGCCGGCTCGCCGAGCCGGGGGCCTGGCAGTACTGGGACGGCAAGGACTGGACCGCCCAGGGGGCCGTCACCGCCAAGGGGGCGCCGAAGAAGCCGAAGCCGGTGCTCGGGGACGGGCAGAAGCGGGGCGTGGGCAGCGCCTTCAGCGTCGCGCGGGTCGACGGCACGTACGTCCTGTTCACCATGGGCGCCGGCGCCGAGGCGCTGAGCGCCGTCACCTCGTACTGGGCCTGCTCCCCCACCGGCCCCTGGCACGGCCCCGCCAAGGGCTTCGCGCCGCCCCTGCCGAAGGACGGCGCCGCCCGCCAGGACACCGCCGCCTACAACCCGCAGGTGCACCCCGCGCTCAGCGGGGACGGCCGCCTCGTGCTGAGCTACGACGTCAACTGGCTGGACGCGACGCCCTCGGCGGCCGCGGCCAACATCAGCCGGAACGTGTCCCTGTACCGACCGCGGTTCGTGTCCCTGAAGCTCGCCCAGGAGCGCTGACGAACTCCTCCGGATCGCGCGAGCGGCGCTTGGCGATGACCGCGCACACCATCAGCTGCATCTGGTGGAAGAGCATCAGCGGCAGCACCGCGAGGGACGCCTGCGCGCCAAACAGGACGCTCGCCATGGGCAGTCCGGCGGCGAGGGACTTCTTCGAGCCCGCGAACTGGATCGCGATCCGGTCGCCCCGCGCGAAGCCGAGCCTCTTGGCCCCGTACCAGGTGAGCGCCAGCATCACCGCGAGCAGCACCGCCTCGACGGCGAGCAGCGCGCCGAGCCGCAGCGGGGTCACCTGGTGCCAGATGCCGCGCACCATGCCCTCGCTGAACGCGGTGTAGACGACGAGCAGGATCGAGCCGCGGTCCACGAAGCCCAGGATCTTCTTGTGCCGGGCGATGAAGCAGCCCACCCAGCGGCGCAGGAACTGTCCGGCGAGGAACGGCACGAGGAGCTGCAGCACGATCTTGAACAGCGAGTCGGCGGAGAAGCCGCCGCCGCTGTTGCCGAGCAGCGCCGCCGCGAGCAGCGGCGTGATCACGATGCCGATGAGCGAGGAGAAGGAGCCCGCGCAGATCGCCGCGGGCACGTTCCCGCGCGCGATCGAGGTGAACGCGATGGACGACTGGATGGTCGAGGGGACCAGGGTCAGGAAGAGGAATCCGCTGTAGAGGGCGGGCGTCAGGACGTACGGGACGAGTCCCCTGGCCGCGGCCCCGAGCAGCGGGAAGACGAGGAACGTGGCGGCGAGGACGGTGACGTGGAGCCGCCAGTGCTTGAGTCCGTCGAGCGCCTCGCGGGTGGACAGGCGCGCCCCGTACAGGAAGAACAGGAGGGCGACGGCGCCGGTGGAGGCGCCGGACGCGATGTCGGCGGCCGCTCCGCGCGCGGGCAGCAGCGCCGCGATTCCCACGGTGCCGAGCAGGGCGAGGATGTACGGGTCGACCGGCATCCACGACGGCCACGTCAGGCGTTTCATTGGTTCCTTGCTCTCGTGCGGCCCGTGCCGGGCACGCTCGTGCCGCGCGCGCCGGGCCCTGGGTCAAGATCGCGCGCTCTCCATGATCCTCCTCAACCCCATGATCGGGAATCCCGCATACCGCTCTGACTGTCATCACGCTTCATGATGGGTAGGCTCGGCCCCGTGTACGACCCCTCGCAGCTGCGCACCTTCCTCGCGGTGGCCCAGACGCTGAGCTTCACGCAGGCCGCCCGCCGCCTCGGCCTGCGCCAGTCCACGGTGAGCCAGCACGTGCGGCGCCTGGAGGACGCGGTGGGGCGCCAGCTCTTCACCCGGGACACCCACGGGGTGGAGCTGACCGAGGACGGCGAGGCGATGCTGGGCTTCGCGCGCCGCATCCTCCAGCTGTACGAGGAGGCGGCCGCGCACTTCCGCGGGACGCGGCTGCGCGGGCGGCTGCGGTTCGGCGCCTCCGAGGACTTCGTGCTGACCCGGCTCACCGACATCCTGGAGACCTTCCGGCACGACCACCCGGAGGTCGACCTGGAGCTGACCGTCGAGCTCTCGGGCACGCTCCACGCCCAGCTGGACGCGGGCAAGCTCGACCTGGTCCTGGCCAAGCGCCGCCCCGAGGACCCGCTCGGCGAACTGGTCCGGCACGACGAGCTGGTGTGGATCGGCGCGGAGCGGCTGCGCCTGGACCCCGACCGGCCGGTCCCGCTGATCGTCTACCCGCCGCCCGGCATCACCCGCGCCCTGGCCCTTCAGGCCCTGGAGCGCAGCGGCCGCGCCTGGCGCATCGCCTGCACCAGCGGCAGCCTCAACGGCCTGGTCGCCGCCGCCCGCGCGGGCCTCGGCGTGATGGCGCACTCCCGCGGCCTGATCCCGCCGGGCCTGGTCCGGATCCCGGACCGGGCGGGCCTGCCCGAGCTCGGCGCGGTCGACTTCGTGCTCCGCCACGGCGAGCGCAGGGCCCGCGCGCAGGAGGCCGCGGACGCGCTCGCGGCGGCGATCCTGGCGGGCGGGGACCGGCTGCACCGGACGCGCTGACCTGGGCGTCAGCGCGGATACGCCCGGTACGTGAGCTGCTTGATGCGCCGGTAGAAGGGCGCCGTCTCGACGTGCTGGACGCCTTCGAGGCGGCCGAGCTTCCCGCTGAGGTAGGCGTACAGCGCGGCGTTGTCGCGGGCGATGGCGCTCACCATGATGTTGGAGGGTCCGGCCACGGCGCTGGCGTGGGCGACCTCGACGTGCGTGGCGAGCTCCTTGCCGACCGTGTCGAGGGCCCAGGGCGCGGCGGTGATCCAGAGCATCGCCTGGGTGCGCAGGCCGAGCAGGGCGAGGTCGTACTCGATGTCGATGTACACCGCGCCGGAGTCGAGCAGCGCCGCGAGCCGCCGCTTGACGCCGGACTCCGAGCGGCCGGTGGCCCGTTGGAGCTCCGGATAGGTGGCGCGGCCGTCGCGTTCCAGTGCGACGACCAGGGCCTCGTCCTCCGGGTCGATGCGGGCGGTCCCCATGGCGGCGGCGGGGCCCCGCTCGGGGCGGAGCGCGGCGACCTGCTCGGCGCTGAGCGGGCCGCACTTGACGATCCAGCCCGCCGGTCCGCCGAAGAAGCGGTGCAGCATCTGCTGGGCCTTGATGTCCACGATCTGCGGGGTGCGCGGCAGCTTGCCGAGCAACAGGTCGTGCTCGTCCTGGGTGCGCGGCCTGGTGCAGCAGACGACCTCCGTGCCACCCGACGTGAGCCCAACCCAGGCGGTGTCCGGCCGCCGCGCGAGGGCGGTGGCGATGGGCTCGGCGCCGTCCGGCGCGCAGCGCAGCCGCAGCGTCCACCGGTCGAAGCCGAGCCGCTCGTGGTCCCGGACCCCGACGATGCGCAGACCGCCCTCGGCGATCAGCCTGCGGTAGCGGCGGGCGACGGTCTGGTCGGAGACGCCGAGCACGGCCGCGATCCGGCTGAAGGGGGCGCGGCCGTCGACCTCCAGAGCGTGCAGCAGCTTCACATCGAGCTCATCAAGGAGAGGTGATTCCACCACGCCCACCACTTCACATGTCGGATTCCAGCGATTCACCGTCAGGCATGCGATGAAACGCCCGGCCGGACCCCATCGTACGGGGAACACGCATCCGTCGTACGAGGAGTTGGATCATGCGTAAGTGGGGGCCGCTGACCGCGGTGTCTCTGGGGACGTTCATGCTGCTGCTGGACGTCACGATCGTGGTGGTGGCGCTGCCCGACATGGCGCGGGCCCTCGATGCCACGCTGAGCGATCTGCAGTGGGTCATCGACGGATACGCGCTGGCCCTCGCCGCGCTGCTGCTCGGGGTGGGCGCCGCGGCGGACGTCCTCGGGCGGCGCCGCCTCAACGTCGCGGGCACCGCCGCCTTCGCGGTGGCGTCGCTCGGCTGCGGCCTCGCCACCAACGCGGAGCTGCTCGTCGCGGCCCGCGCGCTGCAGGGCCTGGGCGCCGCCGCGATGTTCGCGACGACGCTGCCGCTGCTCGGCGCCGCCTACCAGGGCAAGGACCGGTCCGTCGCGCTCGGCGTGTGGGGCGCGGTCAGCGGGGCCGCGGCGGCGCTCGGGCCCGTCGTGGGCGGGCTGCTCACGGAGGGGCCCGGCTGGCGCTGGATCTTCTTCGTGAACCTGCCGGTGAGCGTGGCGGCGATAGGGATGACGCTGCGCGTGCTGCCGGAGGCGAAGGGCGAGAGCGGCCGCCGGGTCGACTGGGCGGGCACGGTCACCTTCGCGCTCTTCGCCGGCGCGCTCACCTACGGCGTGGTGCGGGCCGGCGCCGAGGGCTGGACGTCGGCGCCGACCGCGGTGACGCTCGCGGTCGCCGCGCTCGCCCTGGTGGCCTTCGTCGCCGTCGAACGGCGCGTCGCGCAGCCCCTGTTGGACCTGCGGCTGCTGCGCCAGGGCGGCTTCACCGGGGTGCTGATCGGGGCCGTCGGCTACAACGCGGCGGCGTTCGGGCTGATGGCGTACCTGTCGATCTGGCTGCAGACGGTGCTCGGCATGAGCCCGGTCCACGGCAGCCTGGTGATGCTGCCGCTGGCGGCGACGTCGTTCGTGGTGGCGGCGGTCGGCGGGCGGCTGCTGCACGGGGTGCCCGCGCGATTCACGATCGGTGTGGGCCTGCTGCTGATCGGCGTGGGCGGGCTCGTCCTGGCACGGCTCGACGCCGGTTCGTCGTGGGGCGCGCTGGTGCCGGGCCTGACCCTGGCGGGCGTGGGCACGGGCCTGGTCTCGCCCGGACTCGCGGGCGCGGCGCTCGCCTCCGTGCCGCCGCGGAACGCGGGCATGGCGGGCGGCGCGGTCAACACGTTCCGGCAGCTCGGCTACGCGCTCGGCGTCGCCGTCTTCGGAACGGTGCTCACCTCCCGTATGCAGGACGCGATCGGCCACGACGCGGCGCACACCGTCGCGGGCGGCGGCGCGGCGGCCCTGCGCGGCACGCTCTCGGACCACGCGATCCGCTCGGCCTTCGCCTCCGGCCTCAACGCGGCGTCCCTGACGGCGGGTTCGGTGGGGCTCGTGGCGGGCGTGGTGGTGCTGGTCATGGTCCGCACGCGGAGGCAGCCGCCGCGGGCCGGGGCGACCTCGACGTCGGCTTCAACGTCGGCTTCGGCTTCGGCTCCTGCCTCGGCTTCGGCGCAGGCGGCCCCCGGGCTCCAGGGTCAGCGCGCCTGACCGTCCTCCGACGCCCCGACGCCCCGACGCCCCGACATCCTGACGTCCCGCTGCCCCGCTACTGCGCCGGCCCCCGGTAGGTCCGGCCGCCGCGGCGGGGCAGCGCCGTCGTCGCGTCGCCCGCGCGGGCCAGCGTCTCGGCGGCCAGGTGGAGTTCGGCGCGGACCGTCGCCAACGACAGGTCCAGGTCGAGGAGTTGTGCGCACTTGGCGAGCCAGGCGGTCAGGGTGGTGCGGTGCAGGCCGAGTTCGGCGGCGGCGGGCGCGGTGCGGGCGCGCTGGCGCAGCCAGCAGCGGAGCGCGATGCGCAGCCGCACGTCCAGCGGTTCGAGCAGGGCCCGCGCCCAGCGCTCCGCGGGGGCGGGGGCGAGGAGGTCGGGGGGCAGGGGCGTGGCGGGGAGGCGGGCGGCGGTGGCGGGGCCCTCAGCGGGGGCCGGGGTGCGCAGCGCGAGGAGGAGTTGGGCCTGGACGGTGGCGCTGTCCAGGTCGGCGGCGAGGTGGGCGCCGATGGTGCGCAGGCGGGCGCGGACGGTGTTCTCGGACACGTCGAGCGCGGGCGCGGCGGCCTGCGCGGAACCCGCGCGCAGCCAGGCTTCGAGGGTGCGGCGCTGTTCCCGGTCCAGGGGGGCGAGGACGGCGGCGGACCAGGCGGCGAGCCGGTCGGCGGGCACGACGTGCAGCAGCTCGTGGGCGCCGAGGCCGGTCGCGGGGCTGAGGCAGCCGGGCGCCGCCCCGGTGCGCGCGGTGCCCGCCTCGGCCCACGCAGTGGCGAGGACGTCGAGGGGTACGGGGTCGGCCGCTCCCCCGGTCAGCTGGTGCCGCTCGGCGACGCGGGCGACCAGGGGGAGGGTGCGGTGCTGGTCGCCGTGCGCGTCGTGCAGGGCGACCACCGTCAACTCGGCCCCGTCCAGGGCGATCAGCACGCGGTGGGCGCCGCGGGCGGCGTGCGGCCGGACGGCGCGCCACAGCGCGTGGTGGGCGGCGTGGACGCCCTGTCCGGTGAGCCGGTACACGGTGGCGTGCGTGGCGGTGCAGCCGCCGAGCACCTCGGTGGCGAGCTGGTCCTGGCCGTGCAGCAAGAGGTGCAGCACGGCGCCGTGCAGGCGCTGTTCGGCGCCCCGCGTCTCGTCGGCCTGCCGGGCCCGCACCCGCAGCAGGTCGACGGTGGTCTGTGCGACCAGCGCGGCACGGGGTCCGGGCGTGGCCTTGCCGGGGCCGAGGACGAGGACGGCACCGGCGGCCTGCCGGATGAGGAGGTGCGGGTGGGCGCGCGGGTACGCGACCGCCCGTACGCCCGCGGGCGCGGCGGTGTGCGGATAGCTGTGGACCGCCCCGGCGACGGGGTCGACGAGGGTGGCCCAGCCGTCGGCGAGGGCGGCGGCCTCGGCGATGAGGGCAGCGCCGGAGCGGGCCGCGGCGAGGGTGAGCCGCCGCGTCACGTGCTGCGGCGCGTCCTGGTGCGGCCCGTCTCCGGGGAACCCGTCGTCGACGGGAGGCACGGCAGCGGCGGGAGGCAGGGAGGTGGTGGGGGGCAGGGAGGAGCCGGGAGGCACGGCAGCAGCGGCGGGCGCGGGCCGCGCACAGTCCTGTGCGCGGCCCGCGCTGCTCGTCGTCACGGGATCAAGGCGACGCCGCCCCACCCGGCCCGATCGGTGAGCCTGCCGGTGTTCGCGTCGGGCCGCCAGCGGGGCCAGGAGGTGTAGCCGGGCTCCACGAGTTCGAGGCCCTTGAAGAACTCGACCGTCACGGACGGCTCGCGGAAGATGTACGGGATCGCGCCGGAGCTGTTGTACTCGTCCTGCACGACCTGGTGTTCCTCGTCGGCCGCGGTGGAGTGGCTCACCGACAGATAGCTCCCCGAGGGCAGCTTCTCCACCAGGCGGCGCACCAGGGACAGGGCGTCGTCCCAGTCGACGATGTGCCCGAGCACGTCGTTGATCACCAGGGCGATGGGCTGGGTCATGTCGAGCGTCTTGGCCGCGCCCGCGAGGACCGTCTCGGTGTCGCGCATGTCCGCGAGGACGTAGTCGGTGGCGCCCTCGGGGGTGCTGGTGCGCAGCGCGTGGACGTGGAGGAGGACCAGCGGGTCGTGGTCGACGTAGACGATCCGGGAGTCGGGGGCGATGCGCTGGGCGACCTCGTGGGTGTTGTTCGCCGTCGGCAGTCCGGCGCCCAGGTCGAGGAACTGCCGGATGCCGGCGTCCCGCGCGAGATAGGTCACCGAGCGGCGCAGGAAGTCGCGGGACTCCTGTGCGAAGGGCTTGATCTTCGGGTACTTGCCGCAGTACGCGTCACCGGCGCGCTGGTCGGCGGGGTAGTTGTCCTTGCCGTTGAGCCAGTAGTTCCACACCCGGGCGCTGTGCGCCACGGACGTGTCTATCTGCGGGGGCAGTTGGGTCGGTTCGGTCACGCCAGTTCCTCTTTCGATCTATGGGGATGGGGGGCTGCGGTGCAGGCGTAGTCGAGCAGCATGAGGTAGGCCGTCACGGTCTCGCGCGCGTCCCACACGTCGGCCGTGCCGGGCAGTCCGCCCTCGCGGACCACGTGGTCGGAGATCTCCGGCACCTCGACGCGGTAGACGGTCAGCGGCGGCTTGCCGGTCAGGGCGTGCGGCGGGGCGTCCAAGGGGTGGACCTGCAAGGTGACTTCGGGCCGCTCGGCGGCGGCCCGCAGGGCCTTGGTCTGTTCGGCCATGATCTCCGCGTCGCCCACCTGGGTGCGCAGGGCGACCGCCGACATCAGGGCCCAGACACGGGTCTGCTGGGCGCGCAGCCGCTCTTGACGCTCCATCAGGAATTCGATGCGCCCGTCCTTCTCGGCCGGGGAGAGGCCGGGACGCAGCGCGTCGTCGACGGCGCGGGCATAGGCAGGGGTGCGCAGCAGGACCGGGACGAGCGCGGGGTGCCAGGTGCGGATGATGCTGGCCGCGGACTCCACGCTCATCAGGTCCAGCTGCCAGGAGTCCATGACGGCACGCCACGGGTGCCACCATCCGGGACGGTTGGCCGCCGCCAACTTCCCGAGGAATTCCTCCGTTTCGGCGGGGCCCGCGCCGTAGGCCGCCAGGAGCGTGGAGACCTGGCCCGCGTCCAGGGACGTCTGGGCCTGTTCGATGCGGCGGACCGTCGCGGGATGGGCGCCGAGCGCGTCGGCCGCCTCCCGGAACGTCAGTCCCGCCGACTCACGCAAAGTTTTGAGCCGGGTGGCCAGAACGAGGTGCGCGACGGTCCTGCCGGATCGTTCGCGGGCCACAAATCCCTCCCCCTTTCCCGCACTTACCGCAACTTGTGGATAGTGCACACCCTGTACCTTGCAATCCCTGCGCGCAACCCTTTCTATGGCATCACTGCCTGCTCGGCGAAACAGAGCCCGGACCAGCTCAGAAGGGGGACAGGTAGATGCCTGAAACGCCGTCAATGCGAACGGATTCCGGCTGGGGGCTTGTACGGCTCCTGGTGGAGCCGTATCCGCATGCCTGAGGCGAACGGCCCCTTAAACGACACGGCCCGAGGCGACACCACCGGAGGCGACACGACCCGCGGCACCCGGCGACGGCCGCCGCGCGGTCTCGCCTCCCGCCTCTCGGCCTTCCGGCGCCCCGCCCCGGCCGAACGACCCTCGCCCCTCGCGCCCGACCCCGAGCTCTCACCGGGCGACGAGCGCTACCTCCAGCGGGTCCACGACTTCCTGCACCTGCTCAACGGGGAGTGGGACTGGGACGTCCTCGTCGCCCTGAGCTCGGGCCCGCTCCAGTACACGGAGCTCCTGGACACGGTGCGGGAGCGGACCCCCGCGAGCAAGTGGGCCGCCGGGCCGCGCCGGTACCTCCAGGAGCGCGCCCTCACCCGCACCCTGCAACGCCTCACGGGGACCGAACTCGTCCACCGCGAGCGCGAGGTGGACTTCCCGTACGCCGCCGCGTACCGCCTCGCGCCGCCCGCCGCCGCCCTGCTCGACGTCATGACCCCGGCCGCCGAGTGGGCCGAGGCCCACTCCGGCCTCCTGGGGCGGGCCCAGGAACGCAGACGGCGGGCTCCCGACGCCTGACGCGACCCGTCAGCCGCGGGACAGAGGCGCGGTGACCGGGCCGTACACGGCCCGTACAGATTCGGTGGAGATTACGCCACCGAAACTTACCGATCCGTAAGAAATCTGTCCCGCCCCTCCCCTTGTGGCCCTATTTCACCCGCCTGACCAGCACTGATCGTCCGCGCCCCGGGCACCGCACCCCTCTCCCGCCCCGCGCCGGGGTGGGGTACGGTCACGGCGCTGTGCGGAGCGCCACAAGGAGCATCATTGCGCGAGTTCTCGAATCCTCCGACGGCGTTGGCGCCGCCGGTGGGCGGCCTGGCCGACGCCGTGTTCGACCATGCACTCGAGGATCCGCTCCACATCGCCCTGGGCCGCAAGGTCGACGACCGCTGGCAGGACGTGACCGCCGGGCAGTTCCGCGACGAGGTCCTGGCTCTGGCCAAGGGGCTGCTCGCCCAGGGCGTGCGGTTCGGCGACCGGGTCGCGATCATGAGCCGCACCCGCTACGAGTGGACGCTCTTCGACTTCGCGCTGTGGACCGTCGGCGCCCAGGTCGTGCCGGTCTATCCGACGTCCTCCGCCGAGCAGGTCTTCTGGATGCTGCACGACGCGGGCGTCTCGGCCGTCATGGTCGAGCACGAGGACCACGCGATGACGATCGGCGCGGTCATCGACCGCCTCCCCCAGCTGCGCCGCCTCTGGCAGCTGGACGCGGACGCGGTCGGGGAACTCACGTACGCGGGCGCCGAGATCGACGACGAGGTGGTGCACCGCCACCGCCGGGCCGTCACCCCCGACTCGATCGCCACGATCATCTACACCTCGGGCACCACGGGCCGCCCCAAGGGCTGTCTGATCTCGCACGCCAACTTCATGTTCGAGGCGGACACCGTCATCGAGCGCTGGGAGCCGGTCTTCCACTCCAAGCGCGGCGACGAGGCGGCCACGCTGCTCTTCCTGCCGCTCGCGCACGTCTTCGGGCGCATGGTGCAGATCGCCGCGGTGCGCGGCGGGGTCAAGCTCGGCCACCAGCCGCAGCTCAACGCGGCGGCGCTCATCCCCGACCTGCAGGCGTTCCGGCCCACGTTCATCCTGGCCGTCCCGTACATCTTCGAGAAGGTCTTCAACGCGGCCCGCCGCAAGGCCGAACGCGACGGCAGGACCGGCCCGTTCGACAAGGCCGTCGAGGCGGCCGTCAGGTACGCGGACGCCGTCGAGGCCAAGTCCTTCGGCACCGGCCCCGGGCCGAGCGCCGCACAGCGCATGCAGCACCAGGTCTTCGACAAGCTCGTCTACGCCAAGGTGCGCGAGGCGATGGGCGGACGCGTGCGGCACGCGATGTCCGGGGGCTCCGGCATGGACCGCCGCCTCGGCCTGTTCTTCGCGGGCGCGGGCGTCACGATCTACGAGGGCTACGGGCTGACCGAGTCCACGGCCGCCGCCACCGCCAACCCGCCCGAGCGCACCCGCTACGGCACCGTCGGCCAGGCCATCCCCGGCACCACCGTGCACATCGCCGACGACGGCGAGGTCTGGCTGCACGGCGGCAACGTCTTCCAGGGCTACCTCAACGACCCCAAGGCCACCGACGCGGCGCTGCACGACGGCTGGCTCGCCACCGGCGACCTGGGCGCGCTCGACGAGGACGGCTATCTCACGATCACCGGGCGCAAGAAGGAGATCCTGGTGACCTCCGGCGGCAAGAGCGTCTCGCCGGGCCTCCTCGAGGAACGGGTCCGCGACCACCCGCTGGTGGCCCAGTGCATCGTCGTCGGCAACGACCGCCCCTACATCGCGGCGCTCGTCACCCTGGACGCCGAGGCCGTGGAGCACTGGCTCACCATGCGCAACAAGCCGCAGCTCTCCCCCGCCGACCTGGTCCGCGACCCGGACCTGGAGACGGAGGTGCGCCGCGCCGTGGTGGCCGCCAACACGCTGGTCTCGCAGGCCGAGTCGATCCGTACGTTCCGGATACTGGCGCACCAGTTCAGCGAGGAACACGGCCTGCTCACGCCCTCGTTGAAGCTGAAGCGGAAGGCCATCGAGCAGGCGTACGCGTCCGAGGTCGAGGCCCTCTACCGCGCCTGATCCGCCGCGCCGAAGGTTTCTGACGGCTCATCAATTACTGTCGCGCCAGTTATTGACGGTTCATCAGGTCCCGCACAGAATCAGCCCCACTTCGACGGAGGGGGCTCGACCGTGCCGCGATCGATCCGTGCCATCACCGCCACCGTGGCGGCCCTGCTGCTCGCCACCACCGCCTGCAACTCGGCTTCCACCAGCGGAAGTTCTACGGACAGCAAGGGCGGCACCAGCCGGGGCGTGACCGACGACGCCATCAAGGTCGGCGGCATCGTCTCCATGACGACCGCCAGCGGCTACAGCAAGAAGGACACCGACCTCGGCGCCCGGGCCCGCTTCGCGCGCGCCAACGCGGCGGGCGGCGTGCACGGCCGGAAGATCGACTACACCGGCGCCGAGGACGACGGCCAGGACCCCGCCAAGAACCTCGCCGCCGCCCGCAAGCTCGTCCAGCGTGACAAGGTCTTCGCGATCGCCCCGATGAGCTCGGTGACGTTCTCCGGCGCGGACTTCCTCCAGCAGCAGAAGGTCCCCACCTTCGGCTGGGGCACCATCCCGCCCTTCTGCGGCCCGAGTTATATGTACGGCTTCGGCGGCTGCATGGTCCCGATGCCCGGCGGCACCATCACCCAGAGCTGGCCGGAGGGCCTCAGGAAGGTGCTGAACGGCTCCCAGGGCAGGACCGTCGCGATCCTCGCCAACGACAACGACGCGGGCACCTTCGCCATCCGCACCTACAAGCAGAGCTTCGCCGCCGCCGGCTTCAAGGTGACGTACGCCAAGTCCACGGTCCCCGCCACCTCGGTGCCGAACGACTGGTCCGCGTACACGAAGGCGATCCTGCGCTCGAACGGCGGCAAGGCCCCCGACGCCGTCGTGAGCGTCATGCAGACCCCGTACAACATCGGCCTGTTCACCGCCGTCAAGCGCACCGGCTACCAGGGCGTCCTCACCGACCCCACGGACTACGACCCCGGTCTGCTCTCCAAGAGCGCCACGAAGAAGGCCCTGGACGGCGTGCACGTCCTGCTGGCCTTCCAGCCGTTCGAGCAGAGCAGCCCGGCGATGAAGCAGTTCAAGGCGGACATCAGGAAGACGGCGGGGAAGGACGTCCCGCTCAACATGCACATGATGACGGGCTACATGTCCGCCGACCTCTTCCTCGCCATCGCCGACAAGGCGGGCAAGGACCTCACCGTCGAGTCCTTCCAGAAGGCCGCCGACGGCTACTCCGACACCGGCACCATGGTCGGCGACCGCGCCCTGCCCAAGGGCCAGAAGGAGGCGTTCGGCTGCGGCGCCCTCGTACAGCTCAAGGGCGGCAGGTACCGCGTGTCGGCCCCCTTCAAGTGCTACGAACCGATCCCCTTCAAGTAGAGGGGACCCGTCCCCATGTCGGACCTGCTGGGCTTCGTCCTGAGCGGACTCGTCTCAGGCGCCCTCTACGCGCTCCTGGCCACGGGCCTCGTCCTGTCCTACTCCGCCTCCGGACTCTTCAACTTCGCCCACGGCGCCACCGCCTACCTCTGCGCCCTCACCTTCTACGAGCTCCACTCCGGCCTCGGCTGGCCCGCCGTCCCCACCGCCCTGCTCCTGGTCTGCGTCGCGGCCCCGGCACTCGGCTGGGGCCTGGACCGTCTCATGTTCCGGAAGCTGGCCCGCGTCGGCGAGACGGCCCAGATCGTGGCAACCATCGGCCTGTTGGTGGCCCTGCCCGCGCTCGGCCTGTGGGTGGTGGAGCTCCTTGAGGACGCGGGCGCCTCGGTGAAACCGGCGGAGAACCAGTTCGGCCTGCCCGGCGTGGGGCCGAGCCCCGCCACGTCATGGCAGCTCATGGACGGCGTCGGCATCGACTCCGACCAGCTGATCACGTGGGTGGCGACGGCGGCGGTGGCGGTTGCTCTGTGGCTGCTGATGCGCCACACCCCCCTGGGCCTGCGGCTGCGCGCGGCGGTCGACAACCGCTCACTGGTGGAGCTGCGCGGCATGAGCGCGGACCGGCTGTCGTCGGTGGCGTGGATGCTGTCGTCCGGACTGGCGGGACTGGCGGGAGTCCTGGCGACTCCTCTGCTGGGCCTGTCCTCGCACGACTTCACCTTGTTCCTGTTCGTGTCGGCGACGGCAGCGGTGCTGGGCCGCTTCATGTCGATCCCGCTCGCGTTCGCGGGCGGGCTCGGGCTCGGGGTGCTGCAGAACCTGGTGGCCGGTTACGCGGACTTCGCGGACCGGATCACGGGCTTCCGTACGGCGGTGCCCTTCTTGTTCCTGTTCGCCGGACTGCTGCTGCTGACCCGGCGGCAACGGGCGGCGGGGACGGCGGCGGCCGACGCGCCCCCGGTCGACTACTTGGCGGGGAGGTCGTGGGCGCGGAGGTGGGGGCCGTGGGCAGTGGCGGCGGTGCTGATGGCTTTGGCGTTCTACACGATCACGACCCCCTTCTGGAGCGGCGTCCTCGCCCAAGGGCTGGCCATTTCCCTGGTCTTCATCTCCTTCACGGTCGTGACCGGGCTCGGCGCGATGGTGTCGCTGGCGCAGGCCACGTTCGTGACGGGCGCGGCGCTGGTGGCCGGGCTCCTGATGAGCCACGGGTGGCCGTTCATCGCGGCGGCGCTCGTCGGGACGGTGTGCGCGGCGCTGCTCGGCGCGGTGGTGGCGCTGCCGGCGCTGCGGCTGGGCGGCCGCTCCCTCGCCCTCGCGACGCTGGCACTCGCCTTCCTGGCGGACCAAGTCCTCTTCCAGATGGGCTGGTTGAGGAACGGCGACACGGGCTGGGAGATCCCGCGCCCGGTGTTCGGCCCCGTCGACCTGAGCGACGACCGGGCGATGGGGGTGGCGATGGTCGTCCTCGCCACGGCGGCGGTCGCGGCGCTCAGCGCGCTGCGGAACTCGGCGTCGGGCCGGGCGATGCTGGCGGTCCGCTCGGCCCCGGCGGCGGCGCTGGCGTCGGGGGTGTCGGTGGTACGGACGAAGCTACTTCTGTTCACGCTGTCGGCGGGGCTCGCCGGTTTCGGCGGGGTGATGTACGCGTCGTTCAACACCCGTATCACGGCTACGGACTTCACGGCGATGACGGGGCTCGTGTGGCTGGCGGTGGTGGTGGCCGCGGGGGTGCGGAGGCCGCAGTTCGCGGTGGTGGCGGGGGTGGTGTTCGCCGTCGTCCCGCACTTGTTGAGCGACTACGTCACGGAGTCGGTTCAGGTGCCGGTGGTCCTCTTCGGCCTTGCGGGACTGGCGCTGGCCAACGACCCTGACGGGTATTGTGCGGCGGTTTCGGTGCGGTTGCATCGGCGGCGGGTTTCCAGGCCGCGGCCTGGGGCGGCGGACCCAGCCCGTCCGGTGTTTGAGGACGAGGCCGTTCAGGCCGATGGGGGTCCAGGGGCGCAGCCCCAGGAAGGGTGCGCCAGGGGCGACGGAGTCGCCGTATCGGGAAGGGGCGGGACTGGGGAAGAGCCCGCCGGAGGCCCAGCCCTGACCCTCCACGACCTCCACGCGGGCTACGACGGCGCCCCCGTCCTCCACGGAGTGACCCTCACCGTCCACCCCGGCGAGATCGTCGCCCTCCTGGGCCCCAACGGCGCCGGAAAGTCGACCACGTGCAAGGCGGCCGCAGGACTCATCCCGCCCGCCGAGGGCCAGATCCGCATCGGCGGACGCGACGTCACACACACCGGCCCCACCCACCGCGCCCGCTCCGGCGTCCTCCTCGCCCCCGAGGGCCGCGGCATCTTCCCCTCCCTCACCATCGAGGAGAACCTCACCCTCCACCTCCCCGACAAGGACCAACGAGACGCCGTCTACGCCCGCTTCACCACCCTCGCCGCCCGCCGCAAGGTACCGGCAGGCTCCCTCTCCGGCGGCGAACAGCAACTCCTGGCCCTGGCCCCCCTCCTCCAGAACCCACCCACCGTACTGATCGCGGACGAACCGTCCCTGGGCCTGGCGCCCCGCATCGTCGACGAGGTGTTCCACCTCCTCACCGAACTCCGCGACGCGGGGGCAGGGTTGCTCCTGGTGGAGGAGAAGGCGGCGGAGGTCCTCGGGGTGGCGGACACGGTCGCGTATCTCGCACAGGGCCGCGTGTCGTGGTGCGGCCCGCGGGCGGAGGTCAGACAGGACCGCCTGACGGAGGCGTACTTGGGCATGAAGGCCACGGCCACAGGCACAGACAGGGCCACCGACCACAGGGCGGAAGGAGCAAGCCACCCATGACCCAAGACCGACACGCGCTCGCCGCCACCGGCATCGGCGTCCGCTTCGGCGGCATCCACGCCCTGGACGGCGTGGACCTCACCATCACCCCCGGCGAGGTCTGCGGCCTCATAGGCCCCAACGGGGCAGGCAAGACAACCCTCTTCGACGTCCTGTCCGGCATCCGCCGCCCCGACACGGGCCGGATCCTCCTCGACGGCACCGACGTCACACGCCGCTCCCCCGTCTGGCGGGCCCGCCACGGCATGCGCCGCACCTTCCAGCGGCAGCAGCTCTTCGGACAGCTGACCGTGACCGACAACCTCCTGGTCGCGCAGGAGTGGCGGGGAGGCGGCGGCGGCTTCGCAGCGGATCTGCTCTCCGCACCGACCCGCCGCAAACACGAGGCATCCCGCCGCGAACGGGCCACGGCCGTCCTGCGCGAATGCGGCCTGGACACACTCTCAAACGACTACGCGGGCGCACTCCCCGTGGGCCAGGCCCGCATGGTGGAACTGGCCCGCGCGGTGGCGGACCCCCCACGCGTCCTGCTCCTGGACGAACCGGCATCCGGCATGACAGCGGACGAAAGAGCCCACCTCTCCGCAGTGATACGCCACTTGGCCGACGAGGAGGGCTGCGCCATCGTCCTCGTCGAGCACAACGTCGCCTTCGTCATGGAACTCTGCGCCCGCGTCGTGGTCCTCGACCTCGGCAGGGTCCTGGCCCAGGGCACGGCGGCGGAGGTGCGCGCGGACACCAGGGTGCGGGACGCGTATCTGGGCACGGCGGCGACGGCTTGAGCTACCCGGGCGGGCCACCACCCTGTTGCGGCCACCGTCCACCGCCGTAGTAGTGGTGGTGGTCGCCGCCGTGCCCCGCCCTTCGGCAGCAGCGATAGGTGTCGCCGGGCTTCTGATCCCAGCAGAGGCCCGGAATCTCGACTCCCCGCTGACGCGCCTTCTCTTCAGTCATGCTCAACCTCCTTTGCGTAGGCGTCGAGTTCGCGGAGGCGGCGGCCGAGCTCGGCGACGTACACGGCAGCGACCAGTGGGGCGTCTGCGGGGAGCTGTTCGGCAAGGGCGTTGTCGGCCGCGTCAAGGACACGCTGCCGGTTCCACCAGGCGACGGTGCCGCGGTCCAGTCCGTCCGCCTGCCTCTGCACCAGCGGCAAGCGTTCCTGCAGTGCGGCTCGAAGTCGCTCGTCCAGGGCACGCACGTCAGTCGTGCACGGCAGGGTGCGGCAGGCCGAGAGGGCTTCCTCGATGAGGTCGTCCACCGGGGAGAGTTGAGCGTTCATGGTGTCCCCGCATCCACGTTGATCAGGTAGGTGACCAGCGTGGGCCCCAGCCGGGGTCACAATGCTCACAGATTTGTGAGCGTTGCGAGCGGGACCTAGTGCTCTGACCGCATAGGTTCGCCGGGTTGATCTTCAGAGGCGGAGGCTATTGGGGACGTTCTGAGGCGAGCATCCGATGCGAGGGCTCAAGAGGTAGTTGGGTACAAACCGGTGCGAGTGCGCTGGTAGCGCGCGGGGGTGGTGCCGACGTGGCGTGTGAAGTGTCGGTTGAGGTGGGCCTGGTCGTGCAATCCGACGGTTGTGGCGACCTCAGCGGGTCGGTGGCCGTCGAGCAGGAGGCGACGGGCGTGTTCGATCCGCTTGCCGGTGAGGTAGGCGTGTGGCGGAAGGCCGTATGTCTGCTTGAAGCAGCGGATCAGATGGGTGGGGTGGGCATGCAGGGTGGCCGCGGCATCGTGCAGGGAAAGGCCGGCGTGGGTCCGTGAGTCCAGTAGTTCCCGCAGCTGAGCGGCGAGCCGGTTTGCCTCACGCCCCGGTGCGCGGGGCTGGAGCGCAGCGAGATGGAAGTGGAGCCGCTCTCGGATGAACGAGAGGCGGGACTCGGCTTCGAAGCCGTCTCCGGGATGTACGAGAGCGGTGTGCAGCTGGTCGATCCGGCCGCGCAGCAGTTCATCGTTGAGGACCGGGGTGTCCGCCGCCCGGCCGGCCAAATGCTGCGGGAGTACGGAGTCGTCGAGGTAGAGATTGCGCTTGCGGAACCCGGATTCGGTGACGGTCCGCCCGTCATGGGGGATGTCGGGAGGAAGCAGGAGGACGCTGGTGTTGCCGGTCGCCCCGTGGCGGTGACGGTCGAGTGCGAAGTCCACGGAGCCGTCGTCGAGGATCATCAGATCCCACGTGTCGTGGGTGTGGGCCGGGTATGCGTGGTCGGTGAAGTGGGCGTGGAAGACCTCGGCGATCCCGGGGACCGGCGGCCGCCAGGCGCTGATGGACGTGCGGGGGCGGTCGGAGGCCATGCCAGGAACGTACAAGACCCGCGAAGTCGGGGCCCGGCAGGCTCGTCACACCGGACGGAGGGCTCAAGAGCCCGCTCCGGTGCCCTGTCTGTCTTGAGGAAGGATGCCGTATGCCTACGTCAGCTGTTCCCGTCAACCTTGCCGACAAGCTCGCACAGTTCAGCGAGCTGTGGTCACAGAAGAAGGTGGCGGTGCTCAACGACTACGAGGTCAAGCTGGCCAAACTGAAGGGGGAGTTCGTCTGGCACACCCACGAGGACACCGATGAATTGATCCTGGTCATCAGCGGGCGGCTCACCATCCAGCTCAGGGATGGCGATGTGGTGTTGGAACCCGGCGAGCTGTTCGTCGTTCCCCGCGGGGTCGAGCACTGCACCGTGGCCGACGAGAAGACCGCGATCCTGTTGCTCGAACCGGCGGGAACGATGAACACCGGTGATGCAGGAGGGCCGATGACCAAGGCGGCCGAGATCCTCAGCTGAGGCAGGGCGTCAGGCCGCGACCTTGAGTGGCCGTCCCCACCCCAGCGGATGCCCTTCTCGCTGCGGACGCGGACGCGTTCGCGTCGTTGGGCGGCCAGGACATCGGGATGGCGGGCGTTCTGGTTGCGCCAGTGCAGATAGCGGTGCAACTCCTGTGTCTGAACGGTGTGGTTGGGGTGGTGGGAGTTGGCAAGGGTGAACTGCCGCAGCGGCCCGAAGTGCGCCTCGATCGGATTCGCCCAGGACGCGTTCGTCGGGGTGAAGCACAGCTCGACCTTGTTGCGGGCTGCCCAGCGCAGGATGCGGGCGTTCTTGTGGGCGGACAGGTTGTCCAGGATCACGTAGATCGGGGCGCCATCGGGACGCGCTGACCGGATGGTCCTGAGCGCGGCCCACGTCGGGTTGATCCCTTTGCGGTGCCGGTTGACGCCCCACAAGGTGTCGTCGCCTACCGAGTAACAACCGTGGAAGTACGTGACCCCGTGGGTGCGGTGGAAGGTCCCCGCACCCGATGGTCGATCCGCAAGCTCGCCGACCATCTGCGGCGCAACGATGACGCCGGGCAACGCCTGGGCCGCATTCCTCAGGTGAGTGGCACGGACCTCTTGGCACAAGCAGTCGGCGGCTTCGATGAGCTGCTGGGCCGGTCGGCAGGTGAGGTCGGGGTTGGCACCGAGGTCGTAGAGGTCGATGGCCTCACGGATGGGGCGGACCAGCGCAGCGAGGCGGTCCTGCTGCAGCTCGGTGATATAGGGCTGTCCGTTCAGGACGGTGACGTCGACCTGGAGGGCACGGGCGACAGCCGCAGTGAAGTCGTCAGTTGCAGGGCGGGCACCGCATTCCACTTGGTTCAGCAGGCTGTAGGAGTAGGGGATCCGGTCCGCGAGTTGGACCTGTGTCAGGCGGGCCAGTTTCCGTTGCTCTCGGATCCGTGCGCCTGTGTGGTCGCAGTCCAGTCCGGGCATACGGGTCTCCATTCCTTGCAGCCACTTGGAACGGTACCCACGCCAGGGGGTGTTGGGCCTCGCTGCGCCCCGACCTGTCCAGTTCTGGGGCGGTCGCATGTGATCGGATGGGGCGTATGACGTCTCGTGTGCTGTATCTCTTCGGGTCTGCTGCTCCTCCGGTCTTCGACGTGGCGAAGGTGATCGAGGATGCGCAGCAGCGGGGGTTCGATGTATGTCTCGGGTTGACGCCGACTGCGGCCCGCTGGTTGGAGGAGTCCCTGGATGGGCTGGCTGCGTTGACTGGGCATCCGGTGCGCTGGGAGTACAAACGGCCGGGGGAGCCGGATGCGTGGCCGAAGGCGGACGTGATCGCGTTCGCGCCCGCCACCTTCAATTCGATCAACTCGTGGGCTCTCGGGCTGACGCACGACTTCGTGATCGGAGTAGTCGCCGAGGGCATCGGCAAGGGCATTCCACTGGTGGCAATGCCATGCGTGAACGCCGCCTACGTTCAGCACCGGCAGTTCGAGCGGTCAGTTGTTGCCCTGCGCGAGATGGGCGTAGAGGTGCTGTACGGAGAGGACGGGTTCGCGCCGAATCAGCCGGGCCAAGGGCGCCCGGACGAATATCCGTGGCCTCTGGTTCTTGACGCAGCGGAGCAGATCGTCGGCCCTCGGGCCTAGGCTGGCATCACGCCCCCGCGCGACCGCGCCAGGCGCGCTCGGTCATCCAGATGGTGAGGTCGCGCGCGATGCGGCCGACATCGGTGGACACACGTCAGGAGACCCGCGGCAGCGCCAGCCACTCCCCCCACGTGATGTCCCGCCCCACAGAGCGCGGCTGCTTGAAGGGCCACTCCGCGGCCAGCCACTGCGGCACCAGCGCGTCGAGCGCTCGCTCCGTCTCGCTGTCGACCAGGGCGTCCACCACCCACCAGGAGATCTCTGCGTCGGCGCCGGTGCGCTCGGGTGGGTCGATGTAGACGCAGCCGAGGAGTGCCGTCTCCTGTTCGTCCAGGAGCGCGTAGTTGAACGACTGGTGGGCGGCGATCTCGCGCTCGTGGCGCAGGAGGTCGATGCGGTCCTCGTCGTACGTCATCGACTCCTGGGGCCAGTCCCAGGCCGGGCCGAAGATCTTCCAGAGGCGCTCCCGGGAGCCCATCACGGCGGGGTAGTCGATCGCCGTGTCGGCCTCGCGGATCGGGCGGAGGTGGAGTGCCGTGCCGGGTACGGGGACGTGGACGGGGTGGATGAAGTCTTCGGGCAGCCAGGTCATAGGGAGCGAGGCTACAGCTGGACGGTGTGGGGACTCTCGCCCTTTTCTCGCCGACCGCCGACCGCCGACCGCCAACCGCGGCCCGCCGCCCGCCGCCCGCCGCCCAGCTCACGGCAGCCGGGGGTTGCGTCGGCCTCACCTCGCACGACGCGCGCCCCGGCCGCCGCCCGCCCTACCCGGAGGAGCCGCCGACCGGGTAGGACGCGCCGAGCCACGCCTCGTCGATCCGCAGCCGCTTGTAGCGGGTGGTGTCGGTCGACGCCGCGTGGGTGCCGGTCACCTCGAGCCGGATGTGGCGGGCCGTCGTCGGCGGGATGTCGATGACGGCCACGCCCCGGTGGCTCGGCAAGGTGCCGGTACGCACCGGGCTGCCCCAGTGCGTGCCGTCCGCGCTCGCGTACACCCGGTAGCCCTTGATCCGCGCCGACTGCTCCGTGTCGGAGCGGGGGTAACTCACCGAGTCCTCCCGTTGGTTGAGGGACAGGTAGCGCACCCTTCGCGCCGCCGTACCCAGGTCGAAGGTCAGCGACGTGGGCGTCGTGCGGTCGCTGTCCCAGTACGTCTCGTAGTCGCCGTCGGCCGCCGCCGAGGCCGGGTGGCCGCTCGCCGCGCTGCTCGCGCTCATCGTGTAGGCGTCACGCGGGATCACGCCCTCCCGTCCCGCCGTCGTCACCTTGAAGACCGTGTCGTACGGGTCCCAGGTGCCGGGGGCGAGGTCCGTGAGCGTCAGTGTTCCGCCGGACTGGGAAAAGGGGATGCGCGCTCCCGTACGGAGGTCGGTGACCGCCGTGACCCGGTAGCCGTTGTCGCGGACCTTGAGCGTGGACGCCCCCGGCGGTGTCAGTACGTGGATGTAGTGGCGGTCGGGGTGCGTCCTGCTGACCGTCGTCACTCCGTGCGCGCCGTCGTTCCAGAAGCCGGGCTTGAGACCGCCATGCAGGTAGCCGCCGCCCTCCACCGCGCTCAAAGACTCCCAGATCCGGTCCAGGTAGCCGTCCGTGAAGTTGTTGAACGCCGCCTGTTTGGGCGGGAGTTCGCCGTTCAGCATCGCCGTCTCGGCCATCAGGGCCTTGACCGAGGAGCCCACGTTCGTCACCAGGCGGCCGAGCGTGAGTCTGCGGTCCACCTCCGGGTCGCTGCCCGTGTACCACCAGGAGCCCGTCGAGGGGAGTTTGAAGTCCGCTTCGGTCAGGCGGGGTGCCGCCGTGTAGATCGCCTGGGGGTAGTCGTAGGACGGGGTCATGCCGGTCTTCTGTTCGTTGCTGATCATGTCCATGATCGGCGTGTCTTCGTTGTTGTTGCTCAGGGTGTAGTGCGGGCGCCTCTCGTAGATCTTGCGGTAGAGGTCGTGGCCCTCCCAGTACGCGTTGTCGTTGTCGATCCAGAAGCCGCCGAGGTCGGGGTAGCGGTCCATGACCTCGAAGAAGTTGTCGTACGAGAACTCGCCGAAGCCGTCGCGGGTCGTCAAGTCGACGTCGCGGCCCTTGTGGTCCGAGTACGCCTTCGAGTCGAGCCACTCGTGGCCGCCCTCGTCGTGCCACTGCGGGTCGTCGGTCATGTAGAGGATCGTCCTGAGGCCCTTGGCCCTGGCCGCCGCGATGAGTTCACCGAGGAAGTCGCGGCGCGTCGAGCAGCTGCCGGGGATGGCGGACGGCCAGGGACGCGCGTAGCCGAGGCGGCTGTGGAAGGTGGCGAGGACCAGGTACTGGGTGTGCAGCTTCTGCGCCTCCTTCACCCAGTGGTCGGGGGTCCAGCCGCCCGCCGTGACGTCGTTCTCCCAGTCGCGGCAGTCGGTGTGGGCGGGTGCGGTGCGCTCGCCCCAGTGGAGGAAGAGGCCGCCGACGGAGGAGCGCAGGAAGTCCTGGCGCGGGTGGTGGACGTCGGCGCGGGCCGCCGGGCCCGGCAGCGCCGACACTCCGAGGAGGAGTGCCAGCGCGGCCAGGACCGGCAGGAGACGGCGCCGTACGCCCGTGGCAGGCGTCATCAGTGCCATGGCGGGCCGCCCCTACCCGAGCGAGACCTTGAAGATCTTGTCCGAGCCGTCCGGCTCGCCGCCGTTGTTGTCGGCGTTCGTCGTGGACAGCCAGAGCTCCTTCGCCCCGCCCGGCACGGCGGTCACCGCGCGCAGCCGCCCGTAGTCACCCACGTAGAACGCCTTCGCCGTGCCGACGTCCTCGTTGTCGGCGTTGATGGGGATGCGCCAGAGGCGTTCACCCCTGAGGGCCGCCATGTAGATCGCGCCGTCCACGACGGCGACGCCGCTCGGGGACGCCTCGGCGACTCCCCACGTCTTCTTGGGGTTGGTCATCCCGGACGTGTCGCAGGTGCCCTCGCATATCGGCCAGCCGTAGTTCTTGCCCGCCTTGATGAGGTTCAGCTCGTCCTTGGAGCTGTTGCCCAACTCGGCCTCCCACAGCCGCCCTTGGGGGTCGAAGGCGATGCCCTGCGGGTTGCGGTGGCCGAGGCTGTAGACGTAGTTGCCGAAGGGGTTGCCGGGGGCGGGCTCGCCGTCCCTGGTCATGCGGAGGATCTTGCCGTTGAGGGAGTTCTTGTCCTGGGCGAGGTCGGGGGTCTGGGCCTCGCCCGTGGTGGCGTACAGGTATCCGTCGGGGCCGAAGGCGAGGCGCCCGCCGTTGTGGTACTTGTTCTTCTTGATGCCTTTGAGCAGCGCCTTGTAGTCGCTGAGCTTCGTCCCGTCGTACGTCATGCGGGCGATGCGGTTGCCCTCGGACGAGGTGTGCATGAAGTACACGTAGTGGTTGCTCGCCCAGTCCGGGTCGACGGCGACCCCCATCAACCCGCCCTCCCCGCCCGTGGTCTGGGCCTCGGGGACCGTGCCGACCTGGGTCTTGGTCCCGCCGTCCGGCGACACCTTCCACACCCGGAAGTCGTCCCGCTCGGTCACGAGGGCCGACTTCCCGTCGGGCATCCAGTACGTGCCCCAGGGGATGGTCCAGCCGGTGGAGACGGTGCTGATGTCCTTGGGCTCGCTGTCCGCCGCCGGGGGCCGCACGGGTGCGGCGGAGACGGACGGCACGTACTGGCTGACGCCGATGACGAGGGCGGCGGCCGTCCCGCAGACGACGGCGCGGCGCACCTGGGGGGTGCTGGAGTTCATCTCAACCTCCGTACTGGGCGACGATTTTGGTGAAGTCGTACGGCTGCTGCGAGACCCCGCTGCAGGAGTCCCCGTCGCCGCCGGACCCGCAGGCCCGGTCGCGGTTGACGGACCAGAAGGCGAAGCGCGCGATGTGGTGCTGCCGCGCGTAGCCGAGGATGGTCTTGAAGTCGCCGGTGGTGACGGTCTCGTCGGCCTCGTCGGTCTTGCCGTTCATGGAGGAGACGCCGATGTGCCGGAAGGCGTCGGTGTCGCTGTAGCCGTACGCGCTCTTGACCGCCGCCTTGAGGCCGTCGAGGGCGCTGACGGTGGCCTGGCCCATGGAGCCGCTGTGGCCGCCGAAGTCGAACGGCATGATCACCCAGGCGTCGTTGGCGAGCCCGGCCGCGGCGCCCCGCTTGATGAGGTCCTTGCCGGTGGCGTCGGGGCCGTTCGGCGTGGTCCCCATGGTCACGTACGTGACGATGCCCGGGTTCTTCTGCTTCACGATCTTCAGGGCGTCCACGACGCGCTGGCGGACCGTCGCGTTGGAGAACTCGGTGTCCTCGATGTCGATGTCGAACGCCTTCAACTTGTAGGCGTCGATGACCTTTTGATAGGCGCCGGCGAGCGCGGCGGCGCTCGTGCACTTCTCGCCGAGCTTGTTGCCGCTCCAGCCGCCGACGGAGACGACGATGTCGCCGCCCGCCCCGCGTATGGAGTTGATGGCCGCCTCGTCGGAGCCGCCCTTGAGGGCGCGGCTGCCGTCCCACTTCGGGTTGCAGCCGCCGTCGGACAGGATGAAGGCGAGCGTGAACCACTTGACGCCGGTGGCGGCCATGACGTCGGTGGGCTTCTGCGGGTTGCCCCAGCCCAGGTACTCGTACGGGGCGGCGTGGAGGGTGCCCGCGGCGCGCGGTGCGGAGGGCGCGGGGGACGCCTGGGCGGACGACGACTCGGTCACGAGGGTGAGCGAGGCGGCGGTGAGGAGGCCGGTGGCGGCCAGAGCAGTGGTGACTCTGCGGGGGGTGTGGGCCATGGGGGCTTTGTTCTCCTTCTCGGTGTTAGGAAGAGTTCCTAACAATGGATGGGCAGGGGTGTCCCACCTCGTGCGGTGCGGAACGGAGTTACGTGAGCTGGTAGCCGCGCAGGTCGGTGAGGAGCATGTACGTGTTCTGGAGCGAGCCCGAGGTGTCGCCGAGGGAGCGGTAGATGCCCCACTTGGGCCGCACCCGGTCGGCGAGGAAGGTGTCGACGCCGGACTTCGACTTGTCGATGACGGTCGTGGAGCCGCTCTTGAGGATCCAGCGCAGCGAGCCCGCCGAACCGTTGCCGATCTTGATCTGGAAGTCGACGTCGATCCACTTGTCCTGCAGCGGCTCCAGGTCCGTGCGACCCACCAGGACGTCGTCGGTGAACTGCTTCAGCTCGATGGTCTGCCGGCCGTCCACACGGCGCAGCGACTGCACGACGATCGGTGAACTGCCCTGGCCCGGCTGCTTCATCTGCATGATGTGCGTGAAGGTCGTCGTCGCCTTGAGCGAACTCGGTATGTACATGCGGTACGTGAGCCGCCAGGTCTGTCCCGACTGCCACTTGAGGTACGAGTCCCCGGTGCGCAGGCCCGTGACCTCCTGGCGCTGGCGGTCGGTGTGGGTGTCCCGGTCGACGGTGTGCATGGTGAAGCGGAAGTTGTCCCCGTCGGGCTTGATGTGGGGGTGCCCCGCCGGGTGCGAGTCGGCGCGGTCGTCCTCGATCGTCTCGAAGGCGCGCAGGCCGTCGGTGCGTGCGGACGGCGACCAGCGCAGCTGCCAGGACGCGGCGGGTGCACCGGCGACGGGCGCACCGGCGGCGACCCGCGCCCCGGCGGCCGCCGCCACCGTGCCGCCGAGTGCCGCTCCCAGCACGGCCCTTCGTGATGGAGTCATGCGTTCCTATCCCTTCTCTCTGAGCTGCTCGTTCATGATCAAAAAGGCGCCCAGGCCGTGGAAGTCGTTGGTCTCACGGGGGCGCGCGATGTAGAAGGCGTAGTCGCCGACGTTGGTGCCGATGGAGATGTCGGCGAGGTTCGTGCGGCCGTCGGGGCCGAGGGAGATCTCCTTCAGGACGCCCTCGTAGCCGCGCCGGGCGACCTGCGCGTAGTGCGGGTCCACATAGCCCTGCTGGGCGGCCCGGGAGAGCGCGTAGGTGAACATGCTGGAGCAGGACGTCTCGGTCCAGTTGCCGTCGCGGTCGCCCTTGTCGACGACCTGGAACCAGCGGCCGGTCGCGGGGTCCTGGTACTTCTCGACCCCGGCCGCCAACTTCCGCACCTTGTCCACGAGTTGCGCCCGTCCCGGCTGGCCCGCCGGGACCGCGTCGAGGACATTGACGGCGGCCATCGCGTACCAGCCGATGGCGCGGCACCAGTGCTCGGGGGCGAGCCCGGTGTCCCGGTCGGCCCAGGAGGCGGTGCGGGACTCGTCGTAGGCGTGCCGCAACAGCCCGTTGCCGACCTGGAGATGGCTCCCGTAGACGGTGAGCTGCTTGACGGCCTCGGAGTTCGCGTAGGCGGCGTCGCCGAACTCCTTGCCGTACTCGACGAGGAACGGATTCACCATGTAGACGCCGTCCGACCAGAGTTGATGGGCGCGGCTATCGGTGTCGGCATGCCAGAAACCGCCGTCCGCGGTACGCGGATAGCTCCTGAGCCGGTCGCGGACCTTGCGTGCGGCGACCTGGTACCGCCGCTGTCCGGTCTCGTGGTGCAGGATCACGAGGAGCCGTCCGGCCTGCATGCTGTCAAGGCTGTTGAACTTCTGGCCGATGTTCCCGGAGCCGTCCACGAAGCGGTCCACATAGCTCTTGATGTACGTCAAGTAGCGCGCCTGGTGCGTGCGTTGATAGGTGAGGTACTGGCCGTAGAGGTAGAGCCCGACGGGGTAGGACCAGCCGCCGATCGTGTCCGGTGTGAAGCGGGCGGTGGTGGAGTCGACCATGGCGGTGGACCAGTCGGTCGCGGCGCTCCGGGGCTCCCTCGCGGGGCCCGCCTCGGCCGCGGGGGCGGCGGCGAGCAGCGCGGCCATGACGACGGCGCACAGCACCGTACGTCTTCGCACGCCTCCCCTTCGCATCACGCCTCTCCTTCGCATCATGCCCCTCCTTCGCGGTAGGCGTACGCGGGGACCGGCGCCGGGTCGCGCGGGGTGCGCGCGGCGTCGACGAGGGCGCGGACCTCCGCATGGTCGGGTGAGCGACGGCAGGCGGGGTCGGTGCGCGCGGCGTCGCCGGTGAGGGCGTACGCCTGGCAGCGGCAGCCACCGAAGTCCGTGGCGCGCAGCGCGCAGCTGCGGCAGGGCTCGCGCATCCAGGACTCGCCCCGGTACCGGTTGAAGGCGTCCGACTCACGCCAGATCCAGGCGAGTTGCCGCTCCTTGACGTTGGGCGCGGCCGCTCCGAGGAGTTCGCCCGCCGCCGGGCACGGCAGCACCGTGCCGTCCGGGGCGACGGTCAGGGAGAGGGCGCCCCAGCCGCCCATGCAGGGCTTCGCGGTGCCGTCGACGTAGTCGGGCGCGACCCAGACGAGCTCCATGCGCCCGGCGAGCCGCTCCCGCCACCGCTCGACGGCGGCGCGGGCGGCGGCGACCTGGGCGCGGCTCGGCAGCAGTGCGTCCCGGTTGCGCAGCGCCCAGCCGTAGAACTGGGTGTTGGCCAGCTCGACCCGGTCCGCACCCCACGCGAGGCCCAGTTCGACGAGTCCGTCCAGGGCGTCGAGGTTGGCGCGGTGCAGCACGGCGTTGAGCCCGAGCGGAAGCCCGGCCGTGCGCACGAGCCGCGCGGCCCGCTGCTTGGCCGTGAACGCCCGTGCTCCCGCCATGAGTTGGGCTTCCTTCGGGTCGGGGTGCTGCACGGACAGCTGCACGCTGCGCAGGCCCGCGTCGACGAGCACGGCGAGCCGCTCGCGGTGCAGGCCGACGCCGCTGGTGACGAGCTGCGTGTGGATCCCGGCGCCGTCCGCGGCGGCGACGATGTCGGCGAGGTCGCGGCGGAGCAGGGGCTCACCGCCGGAGAGATGGGCCTGGACGACACCGAGGTCGGCGGCCTGCCGGAAGACGTCGCCCCACTGGGCCGACGTCAACTCACCGGTGCGGGCGACGAGTTCGGTGGGGTTGGAGCAGTAGGCGCAGCGCAGGGGGCAGCCGTGGGTGAGTTCGGCGAGCAGCGCCCACGGAGGATCGGGAACCCGGGTCACCGGAGCCACCCCTCCCCCCGTAACTTGTGCAGGAACACGGGGACTTCAGCGGCGACGGGCGCGTCCGGGTGGCGCTGCGCGAGCTCCGCCACGATGGCGTCGACGTCCCGCTCGCCGTCGCAGAGCCCCAGCACCTGCCCGGCGGCCCCGCGCAGCACGACGACCCGCTCGGGCAGGACGAGGAGGTCGACGTCGCGCACCCGGTCATGGCGCAGGGTGACTGAGCGGACGAGGGCGGGACGCCAGGGGGCCCGTATCCGAGAGGCATGCGCAGGGATGTCCGTCATGCCGCTCCCTCCCCCCGGTCGACGGCGTCGAGCAGCGACCACAGCACGTCGCACTTGAAGGCGAGTGCGGCGACGGCCCGCTCCTGCTGCTCGCGGGTGCGCGCCCACTCCAGGACGAGCGCGAGCGCCTCCTGCCCGTCACGGCCCCCCTGTCCCACGCGCGTACGGAAGTAGGCGAGCCCGTCGGCGTCGATCCACGGGTAGTGGCGTTCGAAGGCGGCGATCCGGGTGCGCATCAGGTCGGGCGCGGACAGCTCGGTGAGGGAGGCGGCGACGGCGTCGAGGGCGGGCCGCAGCCGGCAGAAGTTGACGTAGCCGTCGACGGCGAGCCGCACGCCCGGCAACATCCTTGTGGTGTCGGTGAGTTGCTCACGCGACAGCCCCGCCGCCTCGCCGAGCCGCAGCCACCGCTCGATGCCGCCGTCACCGTCCTTCTCGCCGTCGTGGTCCTGGATGCGGCGCAGCCAGCCGCGCCGGAGCGCCGGGTCGTCGAACTTGGCGAGGATCAGGGCGTCCTTGACGGGGATGTGCCGCTGGTAGTGGAAGCGGTTGGCGATCCAGCGCCGCACCTCCGCGCGCGTCAGGGTGCCTTCGTGCATGCGTACGTTGAAGGGGTGCCGGTCGTGGTAGCGCTCGGCCGCGACGGCGCGCAGGCGTGCGGTGAGCTCGTCCGGGGTCCAGGGAGCGGGATGCTCGGGGGGCTCGGGGCGCTGGGGGTGCTCGGGGTGTTGGGGGTACTCGGGGTGCTGGGCAGGGGCGGCCGTCACAGCTCGATCACCATCCGGTCGGCGGCGGCCTCGAGCCCCCACTCGGCGAGCTGCTTGTGCTGCTCGGCGTGCGGGTCCCCGAGGGGGTTGGTGTTGTTCAGGTGGGTGTAGAGGACCCGGCCGGGGAGGCGGGCGAGGCGGTGGGCGGTGCCGCCGGGGCCACTGATGGGGAGGTGTCCCATGGCGGTGGCGGTGCGCGTGGTGAACCCGGCCCGTACGGGTTCGTCGTCGTCCCAGAAGGTCCCGTCGACGAAGACGAGGTCGGCCTCGCGCGCGGCCTGTTCGAAGGCGTCGGTCCAGACGGCGAGGGCGGGGGCGTAGAGGACGGTGGCGTTGGTGCCGGGGTCGTGGAGGCGCAGGGCGACGGACCAGGTGGGGGTGTCGGGGCCGCCCTGGCCGGCGGCGTAGCGGGGCCGTTTGGCCGAAACAGGCAGCGCGGAGACGCGAATCCCCGAACCTCCTTCCAGGACAAGCGGGTTGACCCCCTCCGCACCCTCCTCACTCTCCGCGCCCTCCGAGCCCTCCGCGCCCTCCGTCCCCGTCCCGTCCGGCAGTTCACGCCACCGGACAGCGGTGTACGGGCCGAGCACGGCGTCGAGGCGCAGCCCGTCGCGCACCGCGCCGCGCACGGGCGCCGTGGCGAGGATCTCCACCCCGTCGCGGGCCTCGCGCAGCCGGGCGATGCCGAGGGTGTGGTCGAGTTCGGCGTCGGTGAGGACGACACCGGCGAGCGGGGTCCTGCGGGGTTCCGGCCCCGGGTGGAGGGCGGGACAGTCCTCGATCTGGGCGCCGAGGTCGGGGGTGGCGTTGACCACGTACCAGTGGCGCTCGCCCGCGCGGACGGCGAGCGAGGCGTGCAGACGGCGGCGCTCCGGGTGGGCGCGTGCCCCGGTGCACCCGGGGCACGCGCAGTTCCACTGGGGCAGTCCGCCGCCCGCCGCGGTGCCGAGCACCTGCAGCAGCATGGCGGTGGGTTTACCGGTCGGCGAGACGGTAAGCCGTGACCTCTAGGGCGGTGTCGACGACCACGTACTCGGGGGTCTCCCACGAGAGGGGGGCCGCGGGGGCGGGGGCCGTGCCGTCCTGGGGGACGCTCTCGTGCTCGGTCATGTGCGTGCCTGCCTTCCTGACGGGGGGTGGGGGTTCAGGAGGGTGTGCGCAGAAGTCGCGCAGCGTTCACATGAGTGACTTGGATTCACTCACGTGCAATAGGGTCGCGGCATGACGGGACGCGGTCAATGGTGCAGACCGTTCTGAAGCCGTGCGCGTCGCGAAACCGCCCCAGGAATGCGACAGCACGCGCGAATCCGCCCCCAGGAATGCGACAGCACAACTGATCGTTGACCATAGGAGTACCAATCCTGCCTTCGTTGGCAGCAACCGACTTAAGGATCGAGAGCTCGTGAGCAAGGTCCCCCCGATCACTCTGAACAACGGCGTCGAGATGCCCCAGCTCGGCTTCGGCGTCTGGCAGGTGCCGGACGACGAGGCGGAGAAGGCCGTCGGCACCGCGATTGAGGCCGGGTACCGCAGCATCGACACCGCGGCCATCTACGGCAACGAAGAGGGCACCGGCAAGGCGATCGCCGCGTCCGGCGTCCCCCGCGAGGAGCTCTTCATCACGACGAAGCTCTGGAACGCGGACCAGGGCCACGACGCCACGCTGCGCGCCTTCGACGCGTCCCTGGAGAAGCTCGGCCTCGACTACGTGGACCTGTACCTGATCCACTGGCCGCTGCCCTCCAAGGGCCTGTACGTGGACACGTACAAGGCGTTCGAGAAGATCCAGGCCGAGGGGCGCGCCAAGTCCATCGGCGTCTCGAACTTCCTCCCCGAGCACCTGGAGCGGCTCCTCGCCGAGACGTCGGTGATCCCCGCCGTCAACCAGATCGAGCTGCACCCGCACCTGCAGCAGCGCGCGTCCCGCGAGGTCCACGCGGAGCAGGGCATCACCACGGAGGCGTGGTCGCCGCTGGGCCAGGGCAAGGGCCTCCTGGAGGTCCCCGCGATCATCGCCATCGCGCAGAAGCACGGGCGCACCCCCGCGCAGGTCGTGCTGCGCTGGCACGTCCAGCTGGGCAACGTCGTCATCCCGAAGTCCGTGACGCCCTCGCGGATCAAGGAGAACATCGATGTGTTCGGCTTCGAGCTGGATGTCGAGGACATGGCGGCGATCAGTGCGCTGAACGAGGACCGGAGGCTGGGGCCGGACCCGGCCACGTTCGACGTGGTCTGAGGCTTCCCTTCTCTCTGACGTGACCTGGCCCGGCCGCTCGCCGGACCAGGTCACGCCGTCAGGCCGTCCAACTTCTCCTGGACGGCGCGGGTTTCGGGGGCGTTGGGGCCCAGGCGGGAGGAGTGGGCCTCGTGGACCCGCACGTACTCCCGGGCGGCTGCGGCCGAGTCGCCGGACTTCATGTGGCAGTCGCCGAGCCGCTCCCGGGCGCGCACGGTGTCCGGGTGGTCGTCGCCGCGCTCCTGGTGCCACAGCTCCACCACCACCTCGTACTTGCGAGCGGCCTCGCTGAAGCGTCCTGCCATTTCGTACGCGTCCGCCGTCAACTCCACGGAGCGGGCGAGCTCTTCGGGTGAGCCGGACACCATCAGCCGGTGGGCCTCCAATCGCTCGCACAGGCCCATCGCCGCGCTCAGCATCCGGGCCGCCAGGTATGCCCGCGCCAGCCCCTCTCCGGACCGGAGGGTGTCCGGGTGCACGTCTCCTTGCTGTCTCCTTCTGTCGGTGTACGCGGATTCGCAGAGCGGGACCGCGCCGCCCGGGTCCCCCAGGGCCAGATAGGCATCCGCCAGGTACTCGCGCGTGCGGACGGTCCGCAGATCCAAGGTGCCGAGGACCCGCTCCCGGTTGACCAGCGTCAGATGAAACTGCTGGATGGCCTCGGCCCACTCCCCGCGCGCCAGGTGTGCGCGGGCCAGGCCCTCGCGCGCGTCCAGGGTCTCCGGGTGCTCTCGGCCGCGGGTCCTGATCCTGGCGTCCAGCACATCCTTGTACGTCGCGACAGCCCAATGGCCGTTGCCCGTGAGCAGATACCACTCCGCCATGGCCACCCTGATGTCCACCGTCAGCGCATGGTCCTCGCCCAGGACCTCACGGCAGACCGGCAGCAGCAGCTCCGCCTCCCTCATCGCCCGCTCGGTGTCGCCCGCGGCATGGCAGGTCCGGGCGAAGTCGAACCAGATGACGAGTGTTTCCTTCTGCTCGGGGCCCAGGGCCATCCTCGCCTCGTACAGCAGCCCCTCGCACTGCTCCACGGACAGCTGTCCCTCGGCGGACCCCGCGCCGTCTTCCACGGCGTGGAGTTCCACGGTGCGCCGGTCCTCGGGCGGCAGCTCCTCGACGGCGCGCAGGATCCCCAGGAACCGGGCGTCTGCCTCCGCCTGGAGTCTGCGCCTGCGCTCGCGCGTGAGCCGTCGGCGTCGCGACGGCGGCCGCACGACCTCTGCGAGCATGGCTCCCAGCTCGGGGTGGTCCGCACCGAGCACCGGCCCCAAGGGCGCCAGCGCGTTCCTGTACACCTCGTACGACGCCTCGATCTTGTCCGCCGCCCCATAAGCCCTGGCGAGGGCCCCCGCCGTCAGCAGATAGGCCGGATCCTCCGGTTCGAGTATCCGACCGGCACACTCCAGCGCCCGCAGCAGCCAGGAAACGGCCTGCTCCGGGGCGCCGGACTGCAGGGCGCGCGCCGAGGCCGCCACCAGCAGTTCCGCGAAGGCCAGGCTGCCGTGGTCCGGCCGGACGAGGTCGGCCAACGCCTCGATGTGGGGCCGCATCCCCAGCCAATCGGCGATGGTGACCTCGTTCTCGGGAAGCGGATCCAGAGACCCCTCCGGCAGCCCTCGGTGCAGGCAGAGAACGGCCGCGTCCCGCGCCTCCGCGACGGCCCGCACGCTCCGGGCCGGATCGTCCGGGTCCGGCACCCGCGCCGCCGCGCGCACCTGGTCGTGCACCCGCACCGTCTCCCGGCCCTCGACCCCCTCCACCTCGACGAGCTTGACGTGCGCCAGGCCGCGCAGGGCGCGCTCCCGCTTCGGGGTGGACTCCACAAGGGCCAGCAGGCGCAGCGGCACGGGCTCGGTCCCGTACCAGGCCAGGATGAGCAGGATCCGGGTGGCCAGGCGGTTGTCGACGGCCTGGAGGGCGAGCTCGACGAACCTCCGCGCATCCGTCGGGGACCCGTCCGGGCCCGGATCGCGTACCAGATCGGCGCTCATGCGGGCGAGTTGGGCGCGGTACTCGATGACGGTGGTGTCGGTCTGCCGGAGGTAGGCGGCCGCCATGGAGACGGTCAGCGGGAGGCGGCCGAGGTCCTCGCAGAGCTCTTCGACGCCGTCGGCAGCCTCCGCGAAGCCGGAGCGCTCATTGAACAGCTCGACGGCTGCGGGGAGTTCGAGTGGTCCGACCTCCACCGTCGTGTCCTGCGGGCACCATTCGCCACTGAGCCGCCCCAGGACCAGGAAGCTGCCGCGCGGCCCGGCCCGGGTCAGCAGGGTGCGGAGGTCCGCCGTGGCTGCCCCGCTGTCGACGACCACCAGACAGTGGTGCGCCTGCAGCCACCCCAGGGCCCACTCCCGCAGCAGCTCGGTCGGCATGGCAGCCAACGGCTTGACGTCCTGCGGCAGTTCGGGGTGGACCGCGACGGCCAGCGCGGCGAGGCCCTCGTCGAGGGAGTCTGCGGTGTCCCCGTCGATCCACCACACCCCCTCGTACACGTCCTCCTCCTCGATCTCCCGCACCCACTCCGCGGCCAGGGCTGTCTTGCCCACACCACCGAGTCCGGTGACGGCGACGACGGAGGGCTCGTGCACAGCGGCGCGGATGAACGCCTCGTCCAAGAGGGCGAGTTCACGCTCACGTCCCACGATGCTGTGCGGCGGCGGAGTGTTCGAGAGGACGGAGGGACAGGGGGTGAGGGCGGGCTGCTGGAGGAGCGCCAACGGCCGCGTATCCACCTCCGTTTCCCCGGCCTCCGCCTCCACCCCACTGCCGATGTCTTCCGCCTCCACCTCCACCCCACTGCCGATGTCTTCCGCCTCCGCCTCCACCACACCCGCCCTCGGCCCCGCCCCCGTCCCCACACCCGACGGCGCCTCCACCAACCTCCGCTCCGCCACCGCCACAGCCGTGTTCCGCAGCAGCCCCAACGCCTCCTCGCTCACCAGCGCGAACGGCTCCCCCGCCGCCCCGAGCCCCCGGCTGCCCGTCCCCTCCTCCACCGGCACGACCGCGCGGAACGTCTCACTGCGCGCCCCCGTCCGCGCGGCGATGCCCTCGCCGATCCGGCTGAGGAGCTCGGCGGCGGCGAGCGACTCGGGGCGGGGCAGCGTCTCCAGCAACGCCGCCCTCGCGCCCGGCACGAACTCGTACAACTCCCGCTCCCCGGCAACCGGTTCGAGGAGCCCGCTGAGCAGCACCTCGGCCAGGTCGCTCGGTGGCGAGTCGACGGTGACGTGCTGCTGGATGAGCCGCATGACGGGGAGCGCGGGGACCGAGAGGGCGATGTGGGCGGCGAGGTCGGCGGCGGTGGGGGACGCCGCGGAGAGGAAGCGCAGCAGCCGCTCCTCCAGGGGCAAGTCCCCCTCCACGAGGGATGGTTGGCCATCGCGCCGCCGCGCCTCGCGCGCCACCTCCCGCGCACTCACGTACGTGACCGCCGTGTCCCGCCGCCGGTCCCCCGTCGCCATCACGAGCCCCGCCCAGTCGGCCAGCCACTCCGGAGACAGCTCCAGTACGGGTACGGGAAGCGTGCCCGGCTCCCTCTTCGTGCGGCCGTCGTGCGGGGTGAACCGGAGGGCCGTGTTGGGCGCGCCCGCACGCGAGGCGATGGCCCGGCCGGGCACGGCGGGCGCCGCGGTACGGCGCCACAGGCGTTCGGGCAGCGGCTGCAGGATGGCGGTCGGTCCACTGCGCGCCCACCGGTGCAGGACCGGCCCCACCCGCCCGGCCCACCAGTGCGGCCCGGAACAGTCGCTGAGGACGAGGACGAGGTCCCGTCCGGTGGGGTCGACGAGGGCAGCCGGCTCCCTGGCCGGGCCGGTCGGGGACGGGCGGACGGCCAGTCCCGGCCCCAGGTCCGCCAGGTACCACACCCGCACGTCCCGGAACGCCCCCGTCCGCCGCATCGCCTCCCTCAACTCCCTTACCAGCGGCCGCCATACGCCCATCGCGGGGCCGGTGTCGACGACGAGGGAGAGGGTGAGGAGGCGGTCCGTGGTGGGGACCATGACCGGGGTCCAGGGGCGCCTGCCGGGGCGGCGGGCGGCGCGGGACGCCGTGGCGTCCTCGTCCAGGCGGCGGCGCCTGCGGTCGGGGACGCGCTGCTTGAGCGGGCGCAGGGCCCGCTGGATCGCGAGTTCGTGGCGGAGCGCGCGCGGCGCGGGCACCAGCAGCTCGTCGGCGTCCGAGCCGGACGGGCCCGCCCCGCGCGGCAGGTGCAGGAGGCGGCCGCCGGCGACGGTCCCCTCCTCGGCGGCGTCGTCCTGCGGCGCGCCCTCCTCAGCGTCCGCGTCCGGATCGTCGTCCGCTCCGTCCCCGCGGTCGTCGTCCTCGAAGGCCGGGTCCATGACCGCCCAGGGGTCCGACCAGCGGCCCGCCGCGTACTGCCCTCCGGGCCGTCCGCCGTCCTCGCCCGGCTCGCACTCCTCCTCCACGCCCGGCAGCCGCTCCGCGAGCCACAGCATCTCCGCGAGCTCCAGCGGCGTGACCGGCGGGCCCAGCGCTTCGAGGGCGTCGCGGAGGCGCTCGACGGTCATCGCGGGGCGCCGCCGTCGTCGTCGGGCCCGGCCGTGTCGCTGCTCAGATACGGCATGACCTGGTCCGCCAGTTCGGCGACCGTCTCGGGGGATTCGCTGAACGACGCGTGGTGGCACATGTAGATCGCGTTGAGGAGCTGGTCGTTGGCGAGCAGCCCCTTGCTGCGGCGCGCGAAGAAGCGCTCGATGATGTCCCGTGCCCCGTCGGGGAGTTCACCCTCGGTGCCCGCGCCGTGGTCCGCGCCCACCACACCCCCGAGGTGCTCCCGCACGATCGCCGTCAGCTCCTCGACGCTCGCGGGCTGCTTCAGGTCCACCGTCACGCAGCGCCGCAGGAACGCGGGCGGGAACTCGCGTTCGCCGTTGCTGGTCATCACGACCAGCGGGAAGGCGCGGCAGGTGACCGTGCCGTCGCGGATCTCCACCCGGTCGGTGGTGCTGTCTGCCGTCATGACCCTGGCCGTCGGCTCCGCGCGGCGGGCCAGCTCGACGAGTTCGTAGGAGCCCTTCTCGAAGATGGTGAGGAGGTCGTTGGGGAGGTCGATGTCGCTCTTGTCGATCTCGTCGACGAGCAGGACGCGCGGACGCTCGTACGGGAGCAGGGCGGTGCCGAGGGGGCCGAGGCGGAGGTAGTCACCGATGTCGTCGGGCCCTGCGGCGCCCCTCGGCCCGTCCTCGCGGGCGCGCTCGGCCGCGTACAGCCTGGTCAGCGGGTCGTATTCGTAGAGCCCGTCCCGCAGCGCGACGCGGCTGGTGATGGGCCAGTGCAGCACCTTGCCGAGGCCGAGTTCATGGGCGACGGCGTAGGCGAGGGACGACTTGCCGGTGCCCGGGGCGCCGGTGACGAGGAGGGGCCTGCGCAGGTAGAGCGCGGCGTTGACCTGGCGGACGGCGTCGCGGCTCGGGCGGTAGCTGGCCGCGGCGTGCCGGTTGCCGGAGTCGCCGGGCGGGACGGGCAGGGGCGGGCCGCCCGTGAAGGTGCGCCACGGCGGCGGGGCGGGCAGCCGCTCGATCCCGTCGTGCGGGACGCGCGCCCCGGTGTAGAGCTGCCAGTCGGCCGACGCGGCGGTCTCGTCAGGCGCCATCTCTCGAACTCCCCATCTCACGAACTACCCATCACCACGAACTCACCATCGCCACGAACTCCCCATCGTCACGAACTCCCCATCGCCAGCGGTGGATCGGGCTTGCGCTCCGGGTCGTCCCAGAACAGGGTGAGCCGGTGCCCGCAGTGGTCGGCGCTCCCCTTGTGCGGGGAACGCGCCTCCTTGCGGAGCTTCATGACCTCGGTCGGCAGCAGGTCGGGGGCCACGGCACCGACGGCCGCGACGAGAACGTCCAGGTACGCCTCGGCGGCACAGCGCACGTGCCCCTCGCCGCCGTCCGCCCCGCAGTCGCGCCGCCGCCACAGCATGATGGGCACGCCCGTGTCGAGCGCGGCCGACAGCCAGTCCGGCCGGGGCGTCGCGGCATACGCGAGCGCGCACAGGTCGTCGTCGGCGTCGAGCCAGTCGTAGAACTCCGCGTAGTCGTACGGGCTTCCGCAGCGCACCGGCTGCGGCCGGGTCTCGCGCCGGGCACGCACGGTCTCCCAGCGCTTGCGGGTGAGACGGGCCGCCGTCACCGGCTTGAGCCGCTCGACGTGGCGGACGACGACGGGCACGGAGCGCAGGGGGCGGGGCCTGGCCGCGCCGGGCTCGTGGATGCTCCAGTCCTCGAAGGGCTGGTTCATGAGCCCTTCCGGGACGACGAACTCCAGCATCCAGTCCAGGTCGTGGACCTTCGCGACCTGCTCGGCGAGGAGCGCCTCGACCTTGGCGGGGACCTGGGCGCGGCGCACCCGCTCGGGTCCGGCGCCGCCGACCCGGACGCCGTCGACGACGGTGGAGACGGTGAGTTCGAGGCTCGCGCCACGGGTGAGGGGTTCGAGCCGCACGATGACGGAGCCGGTGGACCGGGCGGCGGCACCGACCTCGGCGCGCCCCCGCTCGGCGTACCCGACGAGCCAGCACCGCATCCACTGCTCCACGTCTTCCCGTGCGGGCGTGGGGAGTTGGGGGACGAGGACCCGCAGCAGCCGTTCCAGCCGGTCCTCGCCGCCGGGCATCTGCTCGCCCACGTACCGGATGGCGTCCCATACGGAGGCGAAGGCGGGCAGCGTGCGCCGGAAGGCGGGGAACGCCTTCCGGACGATGACCTCGAGCCCGATCCGCGGTTCGGCTCCCGCGCACCGCATGCGCAGTTCGCGGCGCGGCTCGGTGGCGAGCCAGTCGAGGTCCAGCAGGTCGTCGAGCTCTTCCCAGTGCCGCCGCATGGAGGCGAGGGGCAGCATCCGCCCCGTGTACCCTCCCTGTTCGCCGCCGAGCACGGCGTCGGTGACGATCCCCACGACGCGCTCGCTGGTCGGGTCGTACACGGCGGCTCCGCTGAACCCCTCGTCCAGGCGCCGCAGATGGGCCTGGGCGACCTCGACCTCCAGCCACTCCGCGCGCAGCAGGCGGTCACCGCTGGTGCGGAGGGTGACGTGCGTGCCGTCCTGCTCATGCCCGAGCGGATAGCCGAGAGCCCTCAACTCATAGGTGAGCGCGCCGTTCTGAGGTACGAGGGCGTCGAGCGGGGCGAAGACGCAGGCGCGCTCGCAGTCCAGCGGTGTGTCGAGTTCAAGAACCGCGATGTCCCCGAGGTCGTCGAGCCGCTCCCACCCCGTGCCGCAGTCGCGCACGGTGGCGGTCAGGTCGCCGACCACTCCGGGGAGCGCCACGACCACCTTGCTGAGGCCGTGGACGACATGGGCGCACGTGACGATGCGCCGGTCGTCGACCAGCACCCCGGCCCCCACCGGCCGGCCCCCGTCCGTGGCGATCCGCGCACGCCAGTGCATGTCCCCCATTATTCGCCTCTGTGTCCGCCCCTACTCGCCCTGCGCACCGCCCTGTTGCCCCTGCACGGGCACCCCGGACGCGCCCTCTCCACCATCCCCCTGCGACCGCGTCCACGACAGCTTCACGGTCAGATGCCCCTCGGCGGAGGTCTTCGCGATGACGGCCCCGGCCGCAGCGTTCAGCTTCACACCGAATTCGAGCTCGATCTCGTCGGGGTTGAGCACGGTGGTCCGAAACGCCCGCAACGCCGCCTCCGCGGCCCCGCGCACACTGTCCAGGGCGTCCTCGAACCGCCCCTGCACATCGTGGATCTCCCCATCGGGGTGCCGTCGCGACACGGACCGGAATCCGGGGTCCCGAGTGTCCACCTCGACGACGACGGGACCGTCGTCGGACTCCCAGCGCATCAGCTCGCTCATGTAGGAACGTTAACGTCAACAGGGGTCCCGTTAGGGGGCGTTGGGAATTACCGCTCGCGATACGTCGCCATGGCCCGCTCGTAGACCCGGTTCACGGCGTCGCGGCGCGACTCGGGGCCCGTCACCAGGATGAGGTGGTAGCGGCCCTTGGAGAGGATGGCGAGGTTGCGGACGTAGACCTCCCGGCCGGTCTCCTCCTGCCAGGTGTAGCGGCCTTCCGCCATGGTCAGACCGCGCGTTTCGATCTGCCGGAGGCCGGTGACCGAGGACCACGACGAATCCCGGAACGGTTTCAGTTCCGGCTCCCCCTCGTTCAGGTACTTGATCGGTTCCTTCCCGAACCGGTCGGCGGAATCCCTGCCCGGCACGACGGTGAGCCGATAGTCGCCGCCGGTGAACAGGTACTGGCCCTTGCTGTTCCTGTCGTGCCGCTCCCACCGGTCCGGCACTTCGACGCCGAACGAGCTCTCCTCGACGAACCGGTACCCCTTCGCCGCCGCCCTCTCCTTGGCCTTGCCCTGCGAGGGCCGGGGCGAGTGCGGGGCAGGGGACGCGTGAGCGGACGACGGTTTCTCCGACGCGCCCTCGGGGGACGACCCGTCGCCGTCCGTGAGCTGCCGGACGGTCAGGGCGGCGACGGCGACCAGCACGGCCGCGACGACGGCGTAGGGGACGACACGGCGCCGCTCGCGTGCCGGGCGCCGCGGTCGCGGCCGGGCCCCCGCCCCCTGCGCCGTCCGGAGCACGGCCGGGGCCGGTGTCGGTGTCGGGGCCGGTGTCGGGGCCGGGGCCGGTGTCGGGGCCGGTGGCTCCGCCACCCTCCGCAGCACGTCCACGACCGCCTCCGCCGACGGCCGCTCCTCGGGCACCTTGGCCAGCAACTCCCGTACGAGTACGCCCAGTTCACGCCCCTTCCCGACCGGCACGCTCGCAGCGGTGAGCACCGCAGCGACCGTCCCCTCCAGCGTCTCCCGCCGGAACGGCGACCACCCCTCCAGCATCCGGAAGAGCAGCACTCCGAGCGACCACAGATCGGACGGGGGCGCCGGACGGTGGCCGCCCATCCGTTCGGGCGCGGTGTACTCCAGGGAGCCGACGAACTCGCCGGACCGGGTCAGGGGCTCGTCGCCCTCGATGTAGGCGATGCCGAAGTCGGTGAGGACGACGCGCCCGTCGGTGCCGAGGAGCACGTTGGCGGGCTTCACGTCGCGGTGCAGCACGCCGCGCGCGTGGGCAGCGCCCAGGGCCTGGGCCACGTGCAGGCCGATGCGGGCCGTCTCGGGCTCGGGGAGCGCCCCCTCGCGGGCGAGCAGGCCGGCGAGGGACTCGCCCTCGATGCGCTCCATGACGATCCAGGGGAGCCCGCCGTCCGTGATGACGTCGTGCACGGTGACGATGGCGGGGTGGCGCACCCGTGCCGCCGCGCGGGCCTCCCGCAGGATGCGTTCGACGCGGGCCGCCTGGGTGGCGGGTTCGACCGGGAGCAGTTCGGGCAGGTGGGCCACCTTGACGGCGACGTCCCGGTCGACGAGGTCGTCGTGTCCGAGCCAGACGGAGCCCATGCCGCCCGCGCCGATGCGTTCGACGAGCCGGTAGCGGCCGCCGATCACCTTGCCCTCGGCGCCGCCGGTCCCGGCTCGTTCCCCTGTGGTCATGCGGGCATCATGCCCGTCAACAGGTGGCCCGGTAGGGCGTGTTCGGCAGATGCGTACGCCACTGGGACCTGGTGAGGCCGCCGTGGGCGTGTGCGCACGCCGCCGCGGCGGCACGCTCCGGGGCGACCGCGAGGCTGCGGGTCACCGAGCTCGGGGTCGCGACGCGGAGTGCGCCGTCGGCGAAGCCCAGGGCGAGGACGGGGCCGTCCGTCGCCGGATAGTCGGCTCCGGCCAGGCGCGGTGTGGACGTCTCCCACAGGCGGACGGAACCGTTCTCGCGGCCTGCGGCCAGGTAGCGGCCGTCGGCGGAGAAGGAGAGGACGGGCACTCCCGCTGCCCCGGTGCTGTCGGCCTGGGACCCGGGCGAGAGCACGCCGAGGACACGCGTGCCGCGCCCGTTCCACAAGGTGGTCTTGCCGTTGTGGTCGACCACCGCGAGGTAGCGCCCATCGGGGCTGAACTCGGCCGTCTCGACGATGTCTTCGCCGCGCAGCACGTGTGCCGTCCGGCCGGTTGCGAGGTCGGTGAGCACGCCGTCCCAGGTCAGCGCGGACCGGCCGTCGGGGGTGAGCGTGGCCTGGATTCCCGCCGTCGCGCGACGCAGGACGCGGTGGCGGGTGTGTGCGTCGACCCGCCAGGTGTCGATGCGGCGGTCGTCGTTGTCGTGGCTGCCGACGGGGCCGCCCGTCGTCACGAGCGGTGCGCCGGCGCCGGGGATCACCAGGCCGTCGACCCGGGACGGCACGGTCTGCCGCAGCGTGGCCGCGCGCCGCCGCAGGTCCCAGGCCCGCAGGGTCGTCCCGTCCTCCCTGTACTGCGCGTAGGCGACCGTACGACCGTCCGGCGAGAACGCCATCGGTTCGCTGCAGTCCGCGCAGGTGCGGCCCGGAAGCACGGCCGTGGCCCGGCCGTCGCGGGTGCGCCGGACCTTGAAGTCCCCCTTGCCCCCGTGGGGTTCGACGGTGGCCACCGTGCGGCCGTCCGGGCTGAACCGCGCCGCCTGCAGGGGCTTCGGCAGGCCATGGGCGGCCGCCGACAGCTCCGCGCTCACGTCGACGGTCCGTACGACCTCGGGCCCCGCCAAGTGGCGGACCACGCCGTCCGCCGCGTCGAGCCGCACCTCCCCCGCGCCCGCGTCCTCGCGGGCATGGCGCAGCAGCGGGGCGTCCGGACGCGCGGTGCGCCAGAGTGCGAACTCGTCCCTGCCGAGCGTCACGGCGAAGGCGCCGTCCGCGCTGAACGCCACCTCCGGTTCCTCCGTGCCCGGCACCCTGATCCTCGGGCGCTCGCGTCCGGACCGTACGTCCCAGGTGCGGATCGAGCCGTCCGCGGGGACGACAAGCGCCCGGCCGTCCGGCGTGAAGGACACGTCCTGGGCGGTGCACGCCCGCGCGTCGAGCGCGCGCGGCCAGGTCCTGCGGAGCGCGCGTCCCGTCCTGATGTCCGTGACGGTCAGTCCGCCGTCGTCGTCGAGGCAGGTCGCCAGGAGCCGGTCGTCGGGGCTGACCGCGGGGGCCGGGCTGCTGCTGGAGCGTGCGTCCTCGGCCTTCGCGAGGAGCCGGTGGCGGCGCACGTCCCACACCTGGACCTCGTCCCGGTCCTCGTCGACGACGACGAACGTCCGCCCGCTCGGCCCGAACTTCCCCTCCACGCTGCCCCGGTGGGACGGCCCGAAGCGCGGCCCCACCGCCCGCTTCCGCCGCAGGTCCACGACCTGGACGCCCCGCTCGCCCCAGACGGCGAGCAGCCGCCCGTCCGCACTGACCCGGGCAGGGGCGCCGTCCTCGTGGTGGGGGGCGTAGGTGCCGATGCGGCGGTGGGTGCGCATGTCCCACCGGGTGACCCGGTCCCGGTCGACCGACGTCAGGACGCGGCCGTTCGCGCTGAGGAAGCGCGTCGCGTTGGGCACCGTACCGTCGTCGAGGCCCGCGAACGCGTCCCGCTCCCGCCGGGCCCCCGCCGTCCGCACCGCCTCCCGCGTCTCGGGCAGGTCGGCGAGGCGCCAGGCCGCCACGCTCAGCCGCGCCGCCGTCACCGGGTCCGAGGTGCGCAGCGTCTGCGCCACGCCCACGATCCGGCGCGCCTCCGCCTCCGCCCGCTGCCGCTTCCCGGTGCGGTTCTGCTGCCATGCCACCGCGCCCGCGACGGCCGCGAGGCAGAGCAGCACGGCGAGGGCGGACACCAGCACCCGCGACCTGCGGGCCGCGCGGGCGGAGGCGCGTACGCCGTGGTCGTGCGCCGCGACGCTCGCCCGCAGGAACTCCCGCTCCAGCCTGCTCAGTTCGAGGCCACCATCGCCGTCGCTGTCGCTGTCGCTGTCGCTGTCGCCATCACCATCGTCTCCGGCGGCGAAGGCGTCCCGCGCCGCGGTCAGCCTGGCACCGCGGTACAGCGCCCCGGCATCCCGCCCCAACTCCCTCCAGACGTACGCCGCTTCGGTCAGTCCGCGCCGCAGCCGCAGCCGTTCGCGGTCCGCCTCGACCCAGCCGCGCAGCCGGGGCCAGGCGCTGAGCAGCGCCTCGTGGGCCAGGGCGACGGTGGTGCCGTCGGCGATGAGCAGCCGGGCGCGGACCAGCCGCTCCAGCACCTCGCTGCTCCCGCCGACCTCCCGTGCCCTGTCGGCCTCCCCGGCCTCTTCAGCCTCTCCCGCCTCTCCACTCCCGCCCGGGAGTTCGGCGCGCTCGACGGGGCGGCGGGTGTCCTGCGTGCCGTCGCCCGGCTCCACCATGCGCAGCAACAGCCTGCGGGCTGCCGCCGCTTCACCCTCCGTGAAGCTCTCGAAGACCTCCTCGGCGGTGTGCGCGACGGCCCCGCGGACACCGCCGATCGCCTCGTACGCGGCCTCGGTCAGCGTCTTGCCGCTGCGCCGCCGCCACACTTCGCGCAGGGCGTGCGCCATCAGGGGCAGTCCGCCCGGCTCGTCGGCGACGTCGGCGACGATGCGGGCGGTCAACGCCCGCTCCACGACAAGGTGTTCGGCCGTGGCGGGCCGGACGACGGCCTCCCGGAGGCGGGCGGGCGTCATCGGACCGACCAGGAGACTCGCCTCCCGCAGCGCGTCGGCGAGCGGGGCGTGCTCGGCGCAGTGGCCGTAGAAGTCGGCGCGGACGGCGAGGATCACGCGGAGGCGGCGGGCCGGTTCGCGGGCGGCAAGCAGCAGTTCGAGGAAGCGGGCGCGCTCGGCGGGGTCCCGGCAGAGCGCGAAGGTCTCCTCGAACTGGTCGACGACGAGGAGCGTGTCGCCGTCTCCGTCGGCCGGGGTGAACAGGGCGCGGTGCGTACGGGCGGGCCGGCCGCCCGGCGTGAGGATGCGGATAGCGGCGGGCCGCCCGCCCCGACCCCTCAGCCCCGCGCAACCACTCGCGTCCGCCCGGCCCTTCGCGTCCGCCCCACCTTCCAGCTCCGCGCAACCGCTCGCGTCTGCCCGGACCTTCGGCCCTGCGCGACCGTTCATGTCCGCCCGGCCTTCGCGCTCCGCGCGACCGCTCGCATCCGCCTGGCCTTCCGGCTCCACCCGGCCCTTCGCGTCCACCCGGCCTACCAGCCCCGCGCGACCGTCCGCATCCGCCCGTCCTTCCGGCCCCACGCAACCGCTCGCGCCCGCCCGCCCCTTCGCGTCCGCCCCGCCTCCCGACCCCGCGCAGCCGTCCGCATCCGCCCGCCCCTCCTCGTGCGGCCCCCGTCCCCTCACGCCCGGCTCCCGCAGCGCCGGGATGAGCCCCGCCCGCAGCAGCGACGACTTGCCGCTCCCCGACGCTCCGAGCACCACCACGAGGCGATGGCGCGCGGTGAGGTCGAGGAGTTCGTCCACGAGGTCGTCGCGGCCGTGGAAGCGGGACCGGTCGCCGGGGCCGAAGCGGGCCAGCCCCGGGTAGGGCGACTCCTCCGACTCCGTGCCCTCCGGGGTGGGTTGGGCGTGGGCGGTGACCGTCTCCTGCCACCGCCGCTCCCACTCCTCCGCGTCGCCGTCGCACGCGGCGACGTATGCGAGGAGCACGGCGAGGGAGGGGAGCCGTTCCCCGGAGGCCGCGGCGGACAGGGTCGGGGCCGAGTAGGGGACGCGCTGCGCCATCGACCGGTAGGTGGGAGTGCCCGCGTCCACGCGGAGCTTGCGGAGCTCGTACGCGAGGCGCTGCACGGGGCCCGCCGTCGGCTCCAGCGGCTTCTCCCTGCGCCCCACCGTGCTCCCCCTCTCCCCCTCTCCGTCCTCGCCCGCCCCTCCACCGGCGAAGATCCCATCCACGCTAACAATTGATTGACGGCCCGGAACAGGGCTGCCCATCAATCCCCGCTCGGCTGAACTCGGCCTTTCGGGCCCCGTGTCGGGCCTGGTCACCACCGATCCGTCCGTACGGGGAGCCCGCCATCACCACCGCCCTCCAGACCCAGCGCACCACCGCGCGCCCAGCCGGCACCCCGGCTCCGCCGCGAGCGACTCCGCGGCCCCTGTGGTCGGCCGTCCTGCCCGGCGCGCTCCTCGCTCTCGCCCTCGGCCTGTGGGGGGTACGGCGCGAGGGCCACCTGTGGCGGGACGAGGCGGTGACCGTCGACGTCGCCAGCCGCGAACTGCCCGATCTCTGGAACACGTTGGGGAACGTGGACGCCGTCCACGGCCTGTACTACCTCGTCATGCACGGCCTCTTCCGGACGGTCCCGTACGGCGTCGACCTCACGCTCGTGCTGCGCCTCCCGTCGGTGCTCGCGACGGCGGTCGCCGCGGCCGGGGTGGCGCTGACCGGTCTGCGGCTCGCGGGGCTCCGGACCGGGCTGTTCGCCGGGGTCGTGTTCGCCGTGCTGCCGCCGGTGCAGCGGTTCGCGCAGGAGGGCCGGTCGTACGCGATGGTGTGCGCGGCCGTCGTCTGGGCGACGTATCTGCTGGTGCGCGCCGTCCAGTTGGGCGGTCGTCGGCGGTGGGCGGGGTACGCGGCGGTGCTGCTCCTGGCCTGCCTGCTGCACGAGTTCGCGGTGCTTGCGCTCGCCGCGCACGCGCTGGTCGTACCGCGCACCGCCCGGCGCGGGTGGCTGGCGGCCGCAGCCACCGTGGTCGCCGGGCTCACGCCGCTGGCAGTGCTGAGCCAGCGGCAGTCTGCACAGGTGGAGTGGATCGGCGGACCGGGCCGGGCAGCGGCCCAGGCACTCGCCGTCCTGGCCGGGATCGGGGGCGCCTGCGCCGTGTTCCTCGCCCGGGACAGCGGGTGGTGGGGCGCGGTGCGCCGAGGCGGGGGCAGGGTCCTGAGCCGGGCTCAGAGCCTGGGCCGGGAGCGGGGCCTGGGCCGGGAGCGGGGCCTGGGCCGGGAGCGGGGCCAGGGCGGAGAGCAGGGCCAGGGCCGGGAACAGGGCCAGGGCGGAGAGCAGGGCCTGGGCGGACGCCTGGGTCGGAGTGCCGACGAGGACACGGCTGGCGCAAGAGGCATGGGCGAAGCCGCGTTCGTGCGGCTCGGGCTCGGGCTCGCCGTGCTGCCCTCCGCGCTGCTCCTGCTCGCCTCCCTCGTCCGCCCGCTCTACATGGACCGGTACGTCCTTTACTCCCACGCGGGGCTCGCCCTGCTCGTCGGCGGGGCCCTCGACCGGGCGGCGCGGGGTGCCCGGTGGCGCGCGGTCGTGGCGGCCGGGGTGGCGGGGGCCGCCGTCGTCTCCCTTGTCCCGCTCTCCGTCCAGCTGCGCGCGCCGGAGAGCCGCGTCGACGACGCCACGGCCGTGGCCCGCGTCCTGCGCGACACCGGCCGGTACGGCGACGCCGTGCTGTATCTGCCGCTGCGCCGGCGTGCCTGGTCGCGCCCGTACCCGTGGGCGGCCGCGGGCCTGCGCGACATCGCGCTCGACCGGGATCCGGTGGCGGCGGACAACCTGTACGGGACCGAGGTGCCCGCAGACGTCCTGCGCGCCCGGCTCCTCGCCCAGCCCCGCCTGTCCCGCGTCGTCGTGGCCACCGACCCGGGCGGGCCGGCCGACACCGCGGCGGGCGAGGCGGTGAAGCGGTCGGTCCTCGACCGCCACTTCGAGAAGTGCCGCACCCGGAACGTCGACGGGGCGCGCGTCATCCTCTACGCGCGCCCCGGTCGCTGCTGAACTCCGCCGACCTCCACTGACCGCCGCCGACCTCTACTGACCGCCGCCGACCACTGCCGACCTCTACTCGCCTCTACTGGCCTCTACTGAACTCGCCCTCCCCACCGGCTCGTTACTCCTTCACGGCCACGTGCACCGTGTGCGCCGCCAGCAGGAACAGGTCCGGGCGGCGGCTCAGGCCCTGCGGGTCCTCGGGGTCGAGCAGGCGGTCGAGAGTGCCCTTGTCGTCGGGGGCGAGGGCCTCGGCGAAGCCTTCGCGGATGCGCGTGAACTGGTCCACCACATGGGCCCGGGCCGCCTCGGGCAGGGGCGCGGGGAGGTCGAGCAGGAAGGTGCGGGTCGCCATGTGCCGCAGGCCCGCGGCGTTGAGGAGGGTCGGCCAGTCCTCGACCGCCTCCCGCGCGCCGGGCAGGCCCGCGCGCATCTGCGCGAACCACTCCGCCTCCGTCGCGTCGAGCCGGGCCTGCAGGCCGGGGCGGCCGAAGCCGAGGTCGCGCGGGAGGTAGCGGGCGGGCAGGCCGCCCTCCAGGACGGCGAGGGCGCCGCCCGGCGTGAGCCGTTCGCCGAGCGCGGCGAGCGCAGCGCCCTGGTTGCCCACGTGGTGCAGGGAGCGGGCCGCCCAGATCAGGTCAGCGGGGGGCAGCTCGCCGATGCCCTCGGGCAGTTCGGCGCGGAGGGTGCGCAGGCGGCCGTCGAGCCCTTCGCGCGCGGCACGGTCGGCGGCCCGCTCCAGGAGCGCGTCCTCGGGGTCCATCGCGATCACCTGCGCCCCGGGGAACTCCTCGGCCAGCAGGCAGGACACCACGCCGGGGCCGCTGCCCGCGTCGACGACCGTCGCGGGCGCGGGGCGCAGCTCGCGCAGCCAGGCCGCGGCGTCCCGGTACAGGGGCGCCGTGACCTCGGCGTTCTGCTCCAGGTGCGGGATCATGGCGGCCCAGTCCATCTCGGTGTCGTGACCGTGATGACCGTGACCGTGGCTGTGGCTGTGGCCCTGGGTCTGCGTGCTGTCCTGCTGTGCGCCGTGGTGGTCGTGGTGGCCCATCGTCGCCGCCCTTCCGTAGTTCTCCGCTCCGCGGGGTTCTTGGTCCGCGGGGTTCTCGGCCCGCCGGGCCGGTGGTCCCTGGCCCGTCGCCGGACCGCTGTCAGCGTGCGCGCACCTTCGCCCCTCGGGCAAGTCACGTTGCCGGTTCAGCAAGGAGAGGGCGGCTCGGCACCCGCCACGGGCAAGGAGGGCTCAGCCGCCGCCTCGCTCCGCCCCGCGGGGACCGGCCCCGCCCCCGTAGAACCCGTACAGCCTCCGCACCGTCCCCGCCATCCGCTCCCGCAGCTCCGCAGGGGCGAGGACCTCCACGCCCGCACCCCATCCCAGGAACACGTCGTGTGCGTGCGGGACGCTCTCGATGGGCAGCACGGCCCGGGTCCAGCCGTCCCCCTCCAGTCGGCCCGTCGCCTCGGCCGCCCGCGCGGCGGCACCCGTGAGGCGGGGCAGCGTCTCCGGGGCGAGCCGGACCACCGCCTCGCCCTCGTGCAGCCGGGCGTGGAAGGACTCCTGGTACGCCCGCCAGTACGCGGCGAGGTCGAAGCCGTCCGGGACCGTGAACTCCTCGTCCGCCACGTCGAGTCGGAGGATCTGGTCCACGCGGTACGTGCGCGGGTGCCCGCCCCCAGCCGCGGACGCAGACGTGGATACAGACACAGGCACAGGCACAGCCTCGGGCACAGACGCAGGTGCGGGCACAGCGGACGCCGCCGCGACCACGTACCAGCGGCCCGCCTTCAGGACCAGGCCGTACGGGCGCAGCCGCCGCTCCACCTCGGTGGGCGCTCGCCAGCGGCGGTAGCGGACGTCCAGGACCCGGCCGTTCCACACCGCGTCGGCGACGGCGGGCAGGTGCGGCACCGGGTCCTCCTCCGCGTACCAGCCGGGGGCGTCGAGGTGGAAGCGGGCGCTGATCCGGTCGGCGTGGCCGCGCAGCTCGGGCGGGAGCGCCGCGCGGACCTTGAGCTGGGCGGCGGCGAGGACCGGGCCGAGGCCGAGCTCGGCAGCGGGTCCGGGCGCGCCCGCGAGGAAGAGGGCCTCGGCCTCGCCGGTGGTCAGACCGGTGAGCCGGGTGCGGTAGCCGTCGAGCAGCCGGTACCCGCCCGCGTGGCCCGCGTCGCCGTACAGCGGGACCCCGGCCGCGTACAGCGCCTCGATGTCGCGGTAGACGGTGCGCACGGAGACCTCCAGCTCGGTGGCGAGCTGGGCGGCGGTCATCGAGCCCCTGGTCTGGAGCAGGAGCAGGATCGAGACGAGTCGGCTGGACTTCACCACGCCATTTTCGCCGACTTCACTGACACAGGATGTCAGTGAAGCGGCTCTAGCTTCCTGCCATGCCCTTCCAGGAGAAACTGATCACCGTCCGGCCGCCGGTCCAGGTGTCCGGCCGGCACATCAAGCGCTACCACGTCACCACGGACCCGGCGGGCATCGCGCCCGAGGTGGAGGAGGCGGCGTACGCGATCCTGCCCCGGCTGCTCCCCGAGCCGGACGGGACGACGCCGCCCGCGACGTTCGTGGTGCTGCACCGGGGCGGCGACAGCGGCGCCTACCTCAACGCGTACAGCTGGGTGTGGGACAACGTCCTGCACTTCAAGGGCGCGGCGGCGGGCCAGCCCGCGCTGGGCTGCCCCGACACGGACCCGACCCACTTCATCACCCCGGAGGTGCCGTGGATCGGCTGCGTGTGGGAGCTGCCGCCGATCCAGCACGAACGCGACGCCTGGATACGGCACGTGCTCGCCCCCGACGTGCCCGACCTCGACGCCTATCTCACCGACTCCCGCCCCGGCGCCACGACAGGAGACCTCGCCGCATGAGCACCGCCCACGACTTCGACTTCTTCTTCGGCGACTGGGACGTGGCGCACCGCCGCCGCCTCGACTTCCTTGATCCGCACAGCGGTTGGGAGGAGTTCTCGGCGCGGAACCGCTGCTGGAGCCTGTTCGGCGGGGCCGCCAACATCGACGAGATGCCGGTGCCCGAGCAGGGCTGGACCGGGCTCACGCTGCGGCTCTTCGACCCGAAGACGCGGCTGTGGTCGCTGAACTGGTCCACGGACCGCACGGGACGGCTCTTCCCGCCCGTGTTCGGGGCGTTCGCCGAGGACGGGCGCGGCGAGTTCTACGGCGACGACACCCACGACGGCAAGGATGTACGCGTGCGGTTCGTGTGGTCGGGGATCTCGAAGACCACGGCCCGCTGGGAGCAGGCGTTCTCACTGGACGGCGGGGCGACGTGGGTGGAGAACTGGTCGATGGCGTTCACGCGGCGGAGTTAGCGCGGCCAAGGGCCAAGGGTCAGGGGTCAGGGGTCAGGAGTCCGGAGGGGACGGCTCACTGCTTCGCGTACGCGTGCAGCGTGAACTCCGGGTCCGGGCGCGGGACTTCCTGGTCCGGGAGGCGCGCGAGCTCGTCGGCGAAGCGGCGGGTCAGGGGGTCGTCGGGGGCGAGCTGCGTGAACCAGCCGCGCCGCAGGTCGGCGACCGTGGAGCGCGGGGAACGCCCCTGCCCGTGGCCCCGGAAGCGGGCGGCTCCGGTCCGGCGCAGACCGTGACCGGCCGCGTGCCCGGCGACCACGTCCGCCGCGTCGACGGAGGGGCGCCGGGGCCGGTCGGCGAGGACCGCGTCGATGTCGCTGCCCACGTCGTGCGCGGCGGCCTTGTCGACGGTCGTGACGAAGACCCCGCCGGGCCGCAGCACCCGCGCACACTCCCCCACCACCGTGCCCGTCTCCTCCGCCCCGGAGAGCAGGTGCAGCAGCCACACCGCGCAGACGGCGTCGAAGGAGCCGTCGCGGAAGGGGAGTTGGCGGCTGTCGCCGATGACGACGGCACCGGGAAGGCGCCCTGCGGCCATGCGCGCCATGCGCTCGGTGGCGTCCACCCCCGTCACGGCCAGGCCGCCCCGGGCCAGTCGGCGCGTGACGAGGCCGGTGCCGCAGGCGACGTCCAGCAGGGTGCGGGCGCCGGGCGGCACCAGGCCGAGCACGGCAGCGGCGGCGGCCTCGGCGCGGGGTTCGCCGCCGCGGCTCGCGTCGTAGCGGTCGGCCTCTGCGGAGTAGTCCAGCATGGTCGTTCAGGACGCTCCATGTCCGGGCGCCAACGCCGCCACGCGGTGGGCCAGTTCGAAGTCCAGCTCGGTGAGGGCACCGCCCGCACTGTGGGTGTTCACGGCCAGGGTCACGGTGTTGTAGCCGAGCGTCAGGTCCGAGTGGTGGCCGAGCTCTTCTTGGATCTGCGCGATGTGCACGACCATCGCGGTGGCCGCGAAGTGCGTTTCGAGGCGGTAGGTGCGGCTGAGCCTGTCGCCGTCGACCGACCAGCCCGGCAGCTCCGCGAGCCGGTCCTCGATGTCCTTCTGCGACAGCGGTTCGACAGCCATGGCGCACCGTTCCTTCCGGGTTTCTGGTTGTTCGCGCTTCCGTTCCGTGGAGTTCTCAGCCTGCCCCAGCCACCCATCACACGCCACTCCTCGATTACGGTTCCGGATATGACAACTGCCGTTCCCGCCACAGGAAAAGCCACGGGTGTCGGGCCGCTGCTGCGCGGCTGGCGCACCCGGCGCCGGATCAGCCAGCTGGACCTCGCGCTGCGCGCCGACTCCTCGGCCCGCCACATCAGCTTCGTGGAGACGGGCCGGTCCCGGCCGAGCGAGGACTTCCTGCTGCGCCTCGCCGACCACCTGGACGTGCCGATCCGGGAGCGCAACGACCTTCTCCTGGCGGCGGGTTACGCGCCGCGCTTCACCGAGACCTCGATGGACGACCCCGCCTTCGAGACACTGCGCGAGGGCATGGAGCGCCTGCTGCACGGCTACGAGCCGTACCCGGCCCTGGTCGTCGACGCGTCGTACACGGTGGTGGCCGCCAACCGCGGCATCGCGATGCTCATGGACGGCCTCCCGGAGCACCTCCTGGAGCCGCCCCTCAACGCGATGCGCCTCACCCTGCACCCCGAGGGCCTTGCGCCGAAGATCCTGAACCTGCGCGAGTGGCGCGGCCACCTGCTGCACCAGATGGAGCGGCAGATCGCGCTGCAGCGCTCCGACGCGCTGCGTGCGGTGTACGAGGAGGTGGCGGCCTACCCGGTGGCGGACCCGGGCGAGGACGCCTTCGCCGAGGGCACCGACGTCCCCTACTTCGCGCTCCCGCTCCGCGTCCGCCACGAGGGCCGCGAGCTGTCCTTCGTGTCGTCGATCTCGACGTTCAACACGCCCATGGACGTGACGGTCGCCGAGCTGGCCATCGAGACGCTGCTCCCGGCCGACCCGGCGACGGTCAAGTACCTGCAGACCCTCACGCCCTGAGCGCCGAGCCCGCCGAGCCGACCGAGCCGGCCGTGGCCGCCCGCCCGGCGCGCAGCGCCCCGTACTGGACCGCGGCGAATCCGGCCACGACGAGGGCCTGCAGCGGGATCCACACGGCCCCCGCTGCGCTCGGCGAGAACCAGACGACCAGCGCGACGACGCTGAGCACCGCCCAGACGGCGTTGACCTCGACGACGGCCCGCACGCCGAGCACGGGCGGCCTCGTGCGGGCCGCGAGCACACCGACCCCGACCGCGTACACGACGAGACCGGCCCCGAGCGTGAGCAGCAGCCCGTCGTCGACGCCCAGCAGCCGCCCCAGGGGCCCGGACGCGACGGCGTAGGCGAGCCCGTTCACGCCGGTGACGACGGCGTCGAGGCCGAGGAAGCGGCGCAGCATCGCCGTGGGGTCGGTGGTGCGGGCGAGGGCGGTGAGCTGGAACGTGGACAGCGCAGACGATGCGGACATGGCGGATCAGCCTCCTTGCCGGGTTCGGGGCCCGGGTCCGGTCCGGAGTGCGCCGGACCGGACCCGGTGCCATCACTGTGCCGAGACGCGGGGTGCGGGTCGATTACGTCAGAGGTAAGGCCGCCCCTCGGCCGAACAACCCATACGGCCCCCACAGGGGTGTGCCCCCCATTCCCCGCCCCTAGGTTCGGCAAGAGGCAGACCTAGGGAGCCAAGGGTGACTGAGACGACCGAGCCCGGTGCCGCACTCCTGCGTGCTGGGAAGTTCTTCCGCCGCGGCACCGCCGCCCCCGACCTGCACAGTGTGTCCCTCACCGGTGGCCGGGAGGCGGACGCCTTCTACCGGGACCGATGGAGCCACGACAAGGTCGTGAACTCCACGCACGGCGTGAACTGCACCGGTTCCTGCCGCTGGAAGGTGTACGTCAAGGACGGCATCATCACCTGGGAGACCCAGCAGACGGACTACCCGAGCGTCGGCCCCGACCGCCCCGAGTACGAGCCGCGCGGCTGCCCCCGCGGCGCCGCGTTCTCCTGGTACACGTACTCGCCGACCCGCGTCCGGTACCCGTATCTGCGGGGCGTGCTCGTGGAGATGTACCGGGAGGCGAAGGCCCGCCTGAAGGACCCGGTCCTGGCGTGGGCGGACATCCAGGGCGATCCCGAGCGGCGCCGGAAGTACCAGCAGGCGCGCGGCAAGGGCGGCCTGGTGCGGGCCAGTTGGGACGAGGCCGTCGAGATCATCGCGGCCGCGCACGTGCACACCATCAAGACGTACGGCCCGGACCGGGTCGCGGGCTTCTCGCCGATCCCCGCGATGTCGCAGGTCTCGCATGCCGCCGGGGCCCGCTTCATGGGGCTCATCGGCGCGCCGATGCTGTCGTTCTACGACTGGTACGCGGACCTCCCGGTCGCCTCGCCGCAGGTCTTCGGGGACCAGACCGACGTACCGGAGTCGGGCGACTGGTGGGACGCGGCGTATCTCATGATGTGGGGCTCGAACGTCCCGGTCACGCGGACGCCGGACGCGCACTGGATGGCGGAGGCCCGCTACCGGGGCCAGAAGGTCGTGGTGGTCTCCCCCGACTACGCCGACAACACGAAGTTCGCCGACGAGTGGGTGCACCCCCACCCGGGCACGGACGGCGCGCTGGCGCTCGCGATGGGGCACGTGGTCCTCAAGGAGTGCTTCGTCGACCGGCAGGTGGACTTCTTCACCGACTACGTACGGAAGTTCACCGACCTGCCGTTCCTGGTCACCCTCACCGAGAGGGACGGCGCCTACGTCCCGTCGAAGTTCCTGCGCGCCAGCGACCTGAACCAGCCCGGCGAGGGCGGCGAGTGGAAGACCGTCGTGCTCGACGAGGCGACCGGCCAGCCCGCCGTCCCGAACGGTTCGCTGGGCTTCCGCTGGACGGAGTCCGGCAAGGGCAAGTGGAACCTCGAACTGGGCAGCATCAAGCCGCAGTTGTCGCTGCACGGCGCGGATGTCGCGGGCGGCGTCGAGGTGCTGCTGCCCCGCTTCGACACGGAGGGCGGCGAGCACGGTCAGGGCCGCGGCGAGGTGGTGCGCCGCGGCGTGCCGGCGACCCGGCTCGGCGGCCAGGACGGGCCGCTGGTCACCACGGTCTTCGATCTGCTGCTCGCACAGTACGGCGTCGCGCGCCCGGGGCTTCCGGGGCAGTGGCCCGCGTCGTACGAGGACGCGGAGACGCCGGGCACCCCAGCCTGGCAGGAGGCGCACACCTCCGTCCCGGCGGCCCAATGCGTGAAGATCGCAAGGGAGTTCGCGGCGACGGCGGAGAAGTCGCGCGGGCGCTGCATGATCCTGATGGGTGCGGGGACCAATCACTGGTTCCACTCGGAGACCATCTACCGGGGCTTCCTCGCGCTGCTCCAGCTCACCGGCTGCCAGGGCCGCAACGGCGGTGGCTGGGCGCACTACGTGGGCCAGGAGAAGTGCCGGCCGATCACCGGCTGGGCGACGCTGGCGAGCGCCAACGACTGGAGCAGGCCGCCGCGCCAGATGATCGGCACCGCGTACTGGTTCACCAACACCGACCAGTGGCGCTACGACAAGTTCTCCGCCGACGTGCTGTCCTCGCCGCTGGGCACCGGGCAGTTCGAGGGGATGACGGGCGCCGACTGCCTGGCCCTGTCGGCGCGTTCGGGCTGGATGCCCTCGTACCCGACCTTCGACCGCAGCTCCCTGGAGCTCGGGGAGACGTCCGACCCGGTGGCCGACACGGTGGCCGAACTCAAGGCGGGCACGCTGAAGTTCGCGTGCGAGGACCCCGACGCCCCGGAGAACTGGCCGCGCGTGCTGACCCTGTGGCGGGCCAATCTGCTCGGCTCGTCCGCGAAGGGCGCCGAGTACTTCACCAAGCACCTGCTGGGCACCCATTCGTCGCTGCGGGCCGAGGAGGCCGCGCCCGACGAGCGGCCCACCACGGTCACCTGGCGGGACGAGGCGCCCGAGGGCAAGCTCGACCTCCTCGTGTCCCTCGACTTCCGGCAGACCTCCTCGACGCTCCTGTCGGACGTGGTGCTGCCCGCCGCGACCTGGTACGAGAAGCACGACATCGCGACCACGGACATGCACCCGTACGTCCACTCGTTCACCCCGGCCGTCGACCCGCCCTGGCAGGCCCGCTCCGACTTCGACGCGTTCCGTGCGATCGCCGACCGGCTCAGCGAGCTCTCCGTGGACCACCTGGGCACCCGCAAGGACCTGGTGGCGACGCCCCTGCAGCACGACACCCCGGGCGAGGTCGCCCAGCCCGGCGGCGTGGTCCTGGACTGGCGCAAGGGCGAGTGCGAGCCGGTGCCCGGCAAGACGATGCCGGGCCTCGCGGTGGTGGAGCGGGACTACACGGCGATCGGCGCGAAGTTCGTCGCGCTCGGCCCGAACGTGGAGCAACTCGGCCTGCCCGCCAAGGGGATCATGCTCCGCCCCGACCAGGAGGTCGACGAGCTGCGCGAGCGCAACGGCGTCGTGCGCGGCGGTCCCGCCGACGGGCGCCCCGCGATGGACACGGCGGTGAAGGCCGCCAACACCATCCTCGCCCTGTCGGGCACCACCAACGGCCGGCTCGCCACCCAGGGCTTCCACACCCTGGAGGCGCGCACCGGGCAGGAGATGGCGCACCTGGCCGCCGAGCACGAGGGCAAGCGCATCAGCTACGCGGACACGCAAGCCGAGCCGGTGCCGGTCATCACCTCCCCGGAGTGGTCGGGCAGCGAGTCGGGCGGGCGCCGCTACGCGCCGTTCACCCTCAACACCGAGCACCTCAAGCCCTGGCACACCCTCACCGGGCGCCAGCACTTCTTCATCGACCACGACTGGATGCACGAGCTGGGTGAGGCGCTGCCGGTCTACCGGCCGCCCCTGGACATGAACCGCCTCTTCGGCGAGCCGCGGCTCGGGCCCGACGGGACGAAGGAGGTGACGGTCCGCTACCTCACCCCGCACAACAAGTGGTCGATCCACTCCGAGTACCAGGACAACCTGTTCATGCTGTCGCTCTCGCGCGGCGGCCAGTGCATCTGGATGGCGCCGCAGGACGCGGACGCGATCGGGGTGAAGGACAACGACTGGATCGAGGCCGTGAACCGCAACGGCGTGGTCGTGGCCCGCGCGATCGTCTCGCACCGCATGCCGGCGGGGACGGTGTACATGCACCACGCGCAGGAGCGCACCGTGAACGTCCCGAAGGCCGAGGCCACCGGCAAGCGCGGCGGCATCCACAACTCCCTGACCCGCGTGATCCTCAAGCCGTCCCATCTCATCGGCGGCTACGCCCAGTTGTCCTGGGCGTTCAACTACCTGGGCCCGACCGGCAACCAGCGCGACGAGGTGACGGTCATCCGCCGCCGCTCGCAGGATGTGGAGTACTGAGATGCGCGTCATGGCTCAAGTCGCGATGGTGATGAACCTCGACAAGTGCATCGGCTGTCACACCTGTTCGGTCACGTGCAAGCAGGCGTGGACCAACCGGGACGGCATGGAGTACGTCTGGTTCAACAACGTCGAGACCCGCCCCGGACAGGGCTATCCGCGCCGCTACGAGGACCAGGACAAGTGGAAGGGCGGCTGGGAGCTCAACAAGAAGGGCGCCCTGAAGCTCAAGCAGGGCGGCCGCATCAAGTCGCTCCTGGAGATCTTCTCGAACCCGAAGCTGCCCGAGGTCAAGGACTACTACGAGCCCTGGACGTACGAGTACAAGAACCTCACCGACGCCCCGCTGGGCGACGACTACCCGGTGGCCAAGCCGCGCTCGCTGATCTCCGGCAAGCCCATGAAGATCGAGTGGTCGTCGAACTGGGACGACAACCTGGGCGGCGCCCCGGAGCACGGCGACCTCGACCCGATGGTGGCCAAGACCCGTGAACAGGCCGCCGAGAAGGTCAAGTTCGCCTTCGAGCAGACCTTCATGTTCTATCTGCCGCGGATCTGCGAGCACTGTCTGAACCCGGCGTGCGTCGCCTCCTGCCCCTCGGGCGCGATGTACAAGCGCGCGGAGGACGGCATCGTCCTGGTCGACCAGGACCACTGCCGCGGCTGGCGCAAGTGCGTCACCGGCTGCCCGTACAAGAAGGTCTACTTCAACCACAGGACCGGCAAGGCCGAGAAGTGCACCATGTGCTACCCGCGCGTCGAGGTGGGTCTGCCCACGGTCTGCTCGGAGACGTGCGTGGGCCGCCTCCGCTACCTCGGGGTGATCCTGTACGACGCCGACAAGGTCACCGAGGCCGCCTCCGAGCCGGACGAACACAAGCTGTACGACGCGCAGTTGGGGGTGTTCCTCGACCCGGACGACCCGGAGGTGCGGCGCGCGGCCGAGAAGGCGGGCATCCCGCACGACTGGGTCGAGGCGGCCCGCCGCTCCCCCGTGCACGCCCTCATCAGCAAGCACAAGGTGGCGCTCCCGCTGCACCCGGAGTACCGCACGATGCCGATGGTCTGGTACATCCCGCCGCTCTCCCCGGTCGTGGACGCGCTGACCGAGACCGGCCACGACGGCGAGGACGCGGACAACCTCTTCGGGGCGATCGACACCCTGCGCATCCCCCTCGAATACCTCGCGTCGCTCTTCACGGCCGGGGACGTCGGCCCGGTCCGCTCCTCCCTGGAGAAGCTCGCCGCGATGCGCTCGCACATGCGGGCCATCAACCTCGGGGACCGGCCGGACAGTTCCATCGCGGAGTCGGTGGGCATGTCGGCCGCGCAGATCGAGGAGATGTACCACCTGCTCGCCATCGCCAAGTACGAGGACCGCTACGTCATCCCGACGGCCGCGATGGGCGACGCGAAGGCGCTGGAGGAGTCGGCCCTGCCGGACTCGTGCAGCCTCGACTACGAGGACGGCCCCGGCATGGGCGGCGACGGGCCGTTCGGCCAGGACTCGGGCCGCAAGCAGCTGCCCCTCGTCACGATCGAGAACTTCCACGCGCTGCGCGAGCGGCAGACCGCCGACAAGGAGCCCGAAGTGGAGGAGCGCCCGTGAGCAGGTCGAGCAAGCAGAGCCGGTCGCGCAGGGCGAGCAGGTCCTCGGCGCGCGAGGCGTCCCCGGCGACGCCGCACGCCGTCCTGTACCAGGCCGCGGCGATCTGCCTGGTCTACCCCGACGCGGAGTTCCACGAGCGGCTGCCCCTGCTGCGGGCGGCGGCCCCGCAGCTCGCGGACTTCCTCTCCTACGCGGAGTCCACTCCCCCGCAGGAGCTCGCCGAGGACTACGTGCGGGTCTTCGACTTCAAGAACCGGCACAGCCTGTACCTGAGCTGGTGGCGGGACGGCGACACGCGGCGGCGCGGGATGTCCCTGGTCCGCTTCAAGCAGATCTACCGGGAGCACGGCCTGGAGTTCACCGGCGAGGAGCTGCCGGACTTCCTCCCCGCCGTCCTGGAGTTCTCCGCGCAGGCGGGCCCACTGCTCCTGGAGGAGCACCGCAGCGGCCTGGAACTCCTGCGCCTGGCCCTCACCGACCACGGCACGCCCTACGCGTCGGTCCTCGCGGCGGTCTGCACGACGCTGCCGGGGCCCTCGCCCAAGGACCGCGCCGAGGCGCAGGCCCTGGCCCGCTCCGGGCCGCCGACCGAGGAGGTCGGCCTCGAACCGTTCGGCGCCACCCGGCTGCTGCCCGTACTGACCGGAGACCGATCATGAACACGCTGCTGTGGGGCGCCCTCCCGTACGTCGCCTTCGTGCTGCTCGTCACGGGCCTCATCTGGCGCTACCGCTACGACAAGTTCGGCTGGACGACGCGCTCCTCGCAGGTCTACGAGTCGAAGCTCCTCAACATCGCGTCACCGATGTTCCACTACGGCATCCTCTTCGTGCTGGTGGGCCATCTCATGGGCCTGTTCATCCCCGAGTCGTGGACGGACAAGGTCGGCATGACGGAACTCGCCTACCACCGGCTCTCCTTGTGGGGCGGCACGGCGGCGGGCGCGCTCGCGGTGCTCGGCATCCTCATGCTCATCTACCGGCGCCGCACCAACGCGCCCGTGTTCCGCGCGACCACCGCCAACGACAAGGTGATGTACGTCTTCCTGCTCGCGGCGATCATCATGGGCATGTGGGCGAAGCTCACCAACTCGGGCCTGGACGAGGGCTACAACTACCGCGACTCGATCGCCCCGTGGGCGCGCAGCCTGTTCACGCTGCAGCCGAAGGTGGACGCCATGGTGGGCGTCCCGCTCACGTTCCAGATCCACGCGGTCATCGGCATGGCCCTGTTCGCCCTGCTCCCCTTCACCCGCCTCGTGCACATGTTCAGCGCCCCGGTCCAGTACCTGTTCCGGCCGTACGTGGTGTACCGCAGCCGCGACCCCCGGCAGATGGGGCCGCGGCCGCCGCGGCGGGGGTGGGAGCGGACGGGGTCCTGAGTCAGCTCTTCCCCGCTCCCCCGCCCTTGGTGCCGTCCCCCTTGTCCTCGTCGACGATCTCCGCGTCCACGACGTCCTCCTGGGCCGGGGCGTCCTGCGGAGGCTGCTCCGCGGACTGCGCGGACTGCGCGTTCGCGTACATCGCCTGGCCCATCTTCTGGCTGACCGACGCGAGCTTCTCCGCCGCCGTGCGCATCGCGTTCGTGTCCGTGCCGTCCTTCAGGAGAGCCTTCAACTCCGCTGCCGCCGCCTCCACTTCGGTCTTCGTGTCGGCGGGTACACGCTCCTCGTTCTCGCGCAGGAACCGCTCCGTCTGGTAGACGAGCTGCTCCGCCTGGTTGCGCGTCTCGGCGGCCTCGCGGCGCTTGCGGTCCTCCTCCGCGTGCTCCTCGGCCTCCCTGACCATGCGGTCGATGTCCTGCTTGGGGAGCGCGGAGCCGCCCGTGACCGTCATGCGCTGCTCGCGGCCCGTGGCCTCGTCCTTCGCCGAGACGTGCATGATGCCGTTGGCGTCGATGTCGAAGGTCACCTCGATCTTCGGGACGCCGCGCGGGGCGGGCGGCAGGCCCGTGAGGTCGAAGACGCCGAGCTTCTTGTTGTACGCGGCGATGTCGCGCTCGCCCTGGAAGACCTGGATGCCGACCGAGGGCTGGTTGTCCTCCGCCGTGGAGAAGGTCTCCGAACGGCGGGTGGGGATCGTGGTGTTGCGCTCGATCAGCTTCGTCATGATGCCGCCCTTGGTCTCGATGCCGAGGGACAGCGGGGTCACGTCGAGCAGCAGGACGTCCTTGACGTCACCGCGGATCACGCCCGCCTGGAGCGTCGCGCCGACCGCGACGACCTCGTCCGGGTTGACGCCCTTGTGCGGGTCCTTGCCGGTGAGTTCGCGCACCAGCTCCGTGACGGCGGGCATCCGCGTCGAGCCGCCCACCAGGATCACGTGGTCGACGGCGGACAGCTGCACGCCCGCGTCCTGGACCGCCTGGTGGAAGGGCTCCTTGCAGCGGTCGAGCAGATCGGCGGTGAGCGCCTCGAACTGGGCCCGGGTGAGCTTCTCCGCCAGGTGCAGCGGGCCCTCCGCGGAGGCCGTGATGTAGGGGAGGTTGATGTCCGTCTCGCTGGACGAGGACAGCTCGATCTTCGCCTTCTCGGCGCCCTCGCGCAGCCGTTGGAGGGCCATCTTGTCCTTGGCGAGGTCGATCCCGTACGCATTCTTGAACTGCTGCACGAGGTGCTCGACGATCCGCTGGTCCCAGTCGTCGCCACCGAGCTTGGTGTCGCCGTTGGTGGCCTTCACCTCGATGACGCCCTCGCCCATCTCCAGGAGCGAGACGTCGAAGGTGCCGCCGCCCAGGTCGAAGACGAGGACGAGCTGTTCGTCGGCCTTGTCGAGGCCGTACGCGAGGGCCGCCGCCGTCGGTTCGTTGATGATCCGCAGCACCTTCAGGCCGGCGATCTCCCCGGCCTCCTTGGTGGCCTGCCGCTGGGTGTCGTCGAAGTAGGCGGGGACGGTGACGACCGCGTCGGTGACGTCCTCGCCCAGGTAGGACTCGGCGTCGCGCTTCAGCTTCTGCAGCACGCGCGCGGCCAGCTCCTGCGCGGTGTAGCGGGTGCCGTCGACGTCACCGCTCTCGGGGAAGCGCCAACTGGCCTCGCCCATATGGCGTTTGACGGACCGTGCGGTGCGCTCCACGTTGGTGACCGCCTGCCGCTTGGCGACCTCGCCGACCAGCACATCGCCGTTCTTGGCGAAGGCGATGACCGACGGCGTGGTGCGTGCGCCCTCCGCGTTGGCGATGACGGTGGGCTCGCCGCCCTCCAGGACCGCCACCACCGAGTTCGTCGTCCCGAGATCGATCCCGACCGCACGAGCCATGTCCCGTCCCCTCTCCCGGTTGTCCACGCCCCCGCTGTCCAGGTCTCCAGCACAAAACTTGAGTGGGCTCCTGTCAAGACCGCACAGCACGACTGCCGCGCCCCCTCGAAGGGAGCGCGGCAGTCGGTGAGGTGCGGCGGTCCGGCGTCAGGCGAGCTTCGCCGACAGCGTGATGGTCGTCCCCGAAAGGGCCTGGCTGACCGGGCAGTTGGCCTTGGCGCCCTCGGCGGCCTCGACGAACGCGGCCTCCTCGACGCCCGGCACGGTGCCCTCGACGGTGAGGTGGATGCCGGTGATGCCGGTGCCCGGCTGGAAGGTGACGTCCGCCGACGTGACCAGCTTCGTGGGCGGGGTGCCCGCCTGGGTCAGGCCGTGCGAGAGGGCCATCGAGAAGCAGCTGGAGTGCGCGGCGGCGATGAGCTCCTCGGGGCTGGTCTTGCCGTTTGCCTGCTCGGCGCGGGACGGCCAGGACACCGGCTGCTGGCCGATGCCGGAGGAGTCGAAGGTCACGGTGCCGGAGCCCTCGGTGAGGCTGCCTTCCCAGACCGTGTGCGCGGAGCGCGTGGTAGCCACGATGCGGATCCCTTCGGTGGTGTGCGGTGAGCAACGTTCCGTAAGCACCCATCCGACCACACCTCGCGGCGGGGCGCGTGCAGGACCGGCCACGCCCCGCTCACTGCACCTCACCTCACCTCACCTCACCCGGAACACCGGCCCTCGCGCCGTGAACGGCAGCCGCGCGCCCTCCGGCACCAAATACGCGTGCTCGCGCCGCACCCGCAGCACGTCGCACGCGCCGTCGGTGATGACGAGGACCGGGGCGCCCGGCGGGAAGTCGTCGGCGCGCTGGAGCAGGTCGATGCCGGGCTGCAGCACGGTGCCGCCCCGGCCGCGCACCCGCACCCGGCCCGCGATCTCGGTCACCGGCACATAGCCGGCGTCGAACGGCGCGGCGTCGCAGAACACGACGCGCGCCGCCGGTACGTCCCGTGCGGCGGCGTACGAGGCGATGGCGCCGAGCGCCTTGCCGAGCAGGGTGCGGCCCATCGAGCCTGAGGTGTCCAGGACGACCCCGAAGGTGCAGCGGGCGACCTCCTCGGGCGGGAAGTGGCGCCCCGCGCGCGGGATGGCGGGGCTCGCGGCCTGGCGGCGTGAGGGGCGGGCGTACGTCCGCAGCGGCTCGGGCCTCGGCACGAACTCGTCGAACCAGCGGGCAAGTCGGGCATCCCATGGCACCGGCGGGTGGGCGAGCGCCCGGATCTCCTCGACGAGTCCGCCGGGGAGCAGGCCGCGCTCCTGCTGGTGGTGCAGGTCGAAGCCCTGCACGAGGCCGCGCCGGTAGAACTCGTCGAGATCCACGTAGTCCCCCACGGGCCGCCCGAGCGGCTCACCCAGAACGTCCCCGCGCCCCTTCCCCCGCAGCGTCGCGAGACGCCGCTGCCGCCGCTGGTCGGTGACGATCCGGTCGTAGACCTCCTCGGCCGAGAGCCCCGCCAACTCCGGGTCGTACAGCAGCCCTTCGGGCATCTCGCCGACACCCATCTCCCGCAGCCACCCGTTGATCACGTAGTCGGCGGCGACGTTGAACAGGTACGGGTCGCGGGCGCCCTGCCGGTCCCCGTGCCGCAGCGCGGCGTGCAGCATCTCGTGGGCGAGGATGAAGCGCCACTCCTCGTCCGCGTACCGCCGCAGCGGGTTGATGTAGATCTCGCCCGCCTCGGCGTTCACCGCGGCGACGGAGATGTCGTGGGCGCGGGCGAGTTCGGCGTCGGCGACGACCGTCATCCCGGCCGCGATGCCGCCGAGAAGGGGGTAGGAGGACACGAACCAGTTCAGCGCCCGCTCCCAGGGCCGCGTCGGCACCCGCTCGCCCTTGAGCTCCTCGCGGCGCCCGCCCGCGACGTCCATCGCGGCGGAGACGGTGCGGGTCAGCGCGTGCGCGAAGACCGACTGCCAGTCCTTGACGGGGCCGTACCAGGCGGGCCACGGCTCCAGGACCTGGTCGGGCGTGGGGCCGCCGGCGCCGCAGTGCTCGTACTCGGGCGGGATGCCGTCGCGCCGCCAGCGGGCGGCGAGCTGCTCCTCGTCCCCGCCGGGGAAGACGGCGGGCAGGTGGTCGGGCGCCCGCCCCACGGGAAAGGTCTGCTGGAAGCGGTGGACGACGACGCAGCGCGCGGCCAGCTCGTACCGGTCGGGCTGGGTCCTTGCTCCCTTGGCGGCGGGGACGTGGCCGAAGCCGAGGTGCAGCAGGCAGTGCGCCAACGCCCAGGCCCACTCGGCGGGTTCGGCCCGCCGGGTCGGGTGCACGTGCACGCACCCGTCCGAGTCGACGAGGGCGTACCCGTGCGCGGGTGCCACCCCGCAGCCGCTGCGGCAGAAGTCGGCGTCCAACGAATCGAGGGCGGGATTGCGCCGCACGAGCTCAAGTCCCTTGAGATACGCCTCGGTTGCCGGATCGAGCCGCCCTTCCCCCTTCCCGCCGTCTCCCTTCCCCCCGTCTCCTTTCCCGCCCTTCCGCCGTACGCGGCTCATCGGCGGGCCTCGACGAGGCGGGGCATGTCACGGGCGGCCTCGACCAGGAACCACGCGGGCAGCAGCGGATTGCCGTCCACGTCGTCGGCGATGACGGTCTGGGCGACCTCGACGGATATCTCGGCGAGCTGCACGAGCAGCGACTTGGCGCGATAGGCGGTCTGCCGCACGGCAGGGGACGCGTGCTCCTTGGCGGCGGGCAGCTCCTTGGCGAGCCGCCCCCTGAACGACTCGGCGAGGTAGTAGAGCAGATCCCGGTCCTCCAGCCGGTGCGGCCAGCGCGCCTCGCCCTTGAGGACGGCGTCGAGCCCGAACTGGCTGCGCACGATCTTCACGTACCCGCAGAAGGCGACCGCGTGCGTCGGCGTCAGCAGTCCGTGGGCGATGACCTTCAGGGTGTCCTCGTCGAGGGTCGGCCCGAAGGAGTGCAGCGCGTCGGAGAGCATGTGCCAGGAGCGGGGCGTGGAGAACGGCTCCTCCGTCTTGGGCGGCTTGGACCACAGGTGGTCGGGCCGGTCGGTGAGATGGTCCGTGACCCACGGGTGGATCCCCGCGCCCGCCGCCCAGCCGAGCCAGTCCGTCGCCGAGGCCGAAAGGTGCACGTGGGCAAGGCGGTTGACGAGGGCGGAGGCGATGGGCCGGGCGAGGGCGTTGTCGGTCGCACGGTTTCCGGCGCCGATCACGATCGACCCCTCGGGCAGCTCGTAGTTCCCGATCCGCCGGTCGAGGATGAGCGAGTAGAACGCCTTCTGCACGTCCGGCGTCGCCGCGTTCAGCTCGTCCAGGAAGAGGCAGTACGGCTCGTCGCGGGCGATCGACTCGGGCGGGCAGAACACGGAGCGCCCGTCGCGGATCTGCGGCACCCCGATGAGGTCCTCGGGCGCGAGCTGCGTCCCGAGCAGACTGACGCACTCGAGCCCGAGCGACTCCGCGAACTTCCGCACCAGCGAGGACTTTCCGATGCCGGGCGCGCCCCAGAGGAAGACGGGACGCACGGTGGCGAGCCCGAGCAGCAGCTCGGGAATTCTGGCGGGCGTGACACTGACGGCTGCCTGCACGCGCAGACTCCTTCATGGTGGGTGAGGGGGCGCGCAGGGGCGCGATGTCCGATACGGACAGTGTGTGCCGCGTGTGACCCGAGGCGCAGCCCATTTTTCGGGGTGACTTCCGGGACGACCTGCCATCCTGGACGCCGCGCTGCTCGATGCGGCCAGCAACCAGGCTTCGACGCGGGGGAATTGGGGATGCCGGGGAACAACCAGGCCAGCGGCAGCGGCAGCGGCAGCATCGGCCGGTACCGGCTGCGCCGGCGGCTCGGCAGCGGCGGCATGGGCAGCGTCTGGCTCGCGGACGACGAGGCACTCGGCCGCCAGGCCGCGCTCAAGGCGATCGAGGTGCCGCACGGCCTGAGCGAGCAGGAGCGGGCCGAGCGGATCGCGCGAGCCCGCGTCGAGGCCGAGCACGCCGCGCGCCTGAGCCACCATCCGCACGTGGCCAGCGTGCTGGACGTGATCGAGCACGACGGGCTGCCGTGGATCGTCATGGAGTACGTCACCGGGGCGGCCGACCTGGAGTCGGTGGTCCGGGAGAGCGGGCCGCTGCCGGACGCGGAGGTCGCGGGGATCGGCGCCGCCGTGCTCAAGGCCCTGACGGCCGGGCACCGCCTGGACATCCTGCACCGGGATGTGAAACCGGCCAACATCCTTCTCGCGCCGGACGAGTCGGGTCGCCCGCGCGGCAGGATCACCCTCACCGACTACGGGATCTCGCTGCGCCCCAGCTCCGGTCTGCCGCGCATCACGCAGGGCATCATCGGCACGCCCGGGTTCCTCGCCCCGGAGCGGGTCCGCGGCGCGGAGCCATCGGCGACGTCCGACCTGTTCTCGCTCGGGGTCACGCTCTACTACGCCGCGACCGGCCGTCATCCGTACCACGCGGACGACCCGGCGGCCCTGTTCGCCGCTCCCCTGCTCCAGGACCCGGAGCCGCCAGGGACGGCCGTCCCCGCGCTCGGCACGGTCATCATGGGCCTGCTCGACAAGGACCCGGTCCGGCGGCTCTCGGCGGAGCGGGCTGAGCCGGTCCTCTCGGCGGTGGCGGCGGGCCGCTCCCCGGACGCGGCGGACCTCCTGCGGCCGGACCGGACGATCCGGCTCGCCCCGCTCGCGCCCCCGACCCCGACGCTGCGCGACGCGGGAGCCGCCCGGGACCGCGCGGCCCTCGCTCCTGTCGGCACCTCCCGACGCCGCCTGATGCGGCGCCCGTTGACGGTCGCCCTGGCTTCCGCGCTCAGCGCGGGCGTCATCACGGCCGCGGCGATCCTCCTGCCCGGCATCGGCGGCGACGGAAGCGGCGGGGACGGCCGGGACGGCGGCACCGGGAGCTCCGGGGACAAGGGCTCCGGCAGTTCCGCCGACGGCCCGGAGCGCGCGGTCGCGATCGGCTCCGCCGCGGACTCCACCGGCCCCGCCAAGGAAGTGCCCGGCGCGCGCAAGGGCGGCACAGTGCAGGTGCTGCAGCGCCAGCCCCTCACACAGTTCGACCCGGGCCAGTCCTTCCTGGTCGACGAGCAGACGACGCAGACCCTGCTCAGCCGCACGCTCACCACGTACAAGACGGAGGGCGAGTCCGGCCGCCTCACCCTGGTCGGCGACCTCGCCACCGACACGGGCACGTCCTCGGACGGCGGCCGGACATGGACGTACACCCTCAAGAAGGGCCTCACGTTCGAGGACGGCTCGGCGATCACGTCGAAGGACGTCCGGCACGGCATCGAGCGCCGCTACGCCGCTTTCATCGCCGACGGCCCGGCCCATCTGCAGCAGTGGCTCTCCGGCGACCAATTCCGCGAGGCGCTGCCGGACGGCCCCTACCGGGGCGACCACCTTCCCGACACTGTCCTGGAGACCCCTGACGACCGCACCGTCGTCTTCCACTTCGACCGCCCGCGCGGTGAACTCCCCTTCGTGCTCGCCCTGCCGACCTCCGCACCGGTACCCCCGGAGAAGGACACCAAGAAGGCGTACGGCAGGGCTCCCGTGGCCTCGGGCCCCTACCGGGTCCGGGGGCTGCGGCCGGGCCGGAGCCTCGACCTCGTACGGAACAAGGAGTGGGACCCGCGCACGGACGCCGTGCGCCACCAGTACGTGGACGGGTTCCGGGTGCGCTACGGCGTGGACCCGGCGGAGTCCACCCGGAGGCTGCTCGCCGACGGCGCCGACCGCACGAGCATGACCTGGTCCAACAGCGTCCCGGCGGAGCTGGCCGCCAAGGTCCTCAAGAACAAGGCGGCGATGGGCCGTTCGCTGAACCGGACGCAGCCGGGCCTCTTCGCCGCCACCATCAACACGGACCGGATCAGGGACAAGCGGGTCCGCGAAGCCCTCGCCCGAGCTTTCCCCTCCGGCCGCTATCTGCGGGCGGTCGGCGGCACGACCCAGGGCGAGGTCACCGGCTCGCTGTTCAGCCCGCCCGTGCAGGGCTACCAGAACTCCGATCCGTTCCGGAAGAAGGCCGATCCGGAAGGCGAACCGGAGCGGGCCCGGGCCCTGTTGAAGGAGGCCGGGGCGCTGGGCCAGAAGATCGTCTATGCCTATAACGACCTGCGCGAGAACCGGGCAGCGGCACCGGCGGTCGAACAGGCCCTGGAGAAGGCCGGGTTCAGGGTGACCCTGCACGAGATCCCGTTCGACAGGTACTACGACACCATCGGGGCGCTGGACAACGAGTTCGACCTCTACGTCACGGGCTGGAACTCGGAGTGGCCCTCGGGGTCCAACACGGTGGAGCCGCTGTTCGCCAGCGCGTCGGTGGCCGACGGCGGCGTGAACTACGCCCACCTGGAGTCCACCGAGGTGGACGACGGGATCGACGCGGCGCACAAGGCGCCGGGGCTGATCGAATCAACGGACGCCTGGGCCAAGTTGGGGCGGCAGATCCTCACCGGACAGATCCCGCAGGTGCCCGTCTACTGCCCCCGCCTCTTCGCGCTCTGGGGCTCGGCCGTGGGCGGGGTCAAGTACCACGCGCCGTTCGGGCACATCGACCCCACCGGCGTCTATCTCAAGTGACCGCCGTACCACCCCGGATGCGCCCTCCACCGGGACACCAGAGGCCCACGATATGCCCGTTGCGCACGCCAGATGTCCGGAATGCCACCTGTCCAAGCACCCGTCGCGGTGACACTTTGAGGCCCCTCTCACCCCAGGGAGAGCCAGGGGTGAGAAGTCCATCGCAGGGGGTTAGGCCATGCGCATGAATTACGCGGACCGGGGTCCGTCTCCGCTTCAACTGGAGAAACCCGGAGCAGCCGGTGACCGCGACTCGACGTTCGGCTGGTGGGGGGCTTTCAGCATCCAGAAGTTCGTCAACCAGGCGACTCTCTACCACACGCACGAGGACGCCACCGGCTGGCTGGCGTACCTCCAGCAGTTCTACGACCGCAACTTCTGGTTCGCGGACGGCGGCGCGCAGGTGTGGGCGTACGAGGAGACGTACGACAACTGGCAGGACCGCTACGGGATGGACGCGGTGTGCGCCGTGTACCACTCCGGGCACGGCGGCATGGACGGCAACGGCGTCTTCTTCGCGCCACTCGGCGCGGTCTGGGACGGCCGCAGCGACGCGATCTCCAACCGGATGTCGCTGGGCAACGAGAAGGTCAACTACATCTTCTGGTCCACCTGCAACTCGCTGCGCGTCCTCGACGGGCACTCCCCCATCCGTACGTGGGGCGGTCCCAACATCGGCTTCCGGATGATCTTCGGCTTCGAGACGACGAGCATCGACAGCCCGGACTACGGCAAGAAGTTCTGGGAGAAGTGGCGGGCCGGACAGACGTTCTGCGACGCGTGGCTCAACGCGAGCTGGGACATCTACCACGGCCAGGCGCCCTCCGTGGCGGCCGTGGGCGCGACCCAGGCCGAGGCCACCAACCGCCTCAACACCGAGCGGAACTTCTACCGCGACCACGTCTCCGACAACTGGTACGCCTGGCGCTGGTACTACGCCCGCGCCACGCTCACCGACCCGCTGACCCAGCTGCCCGGCGAGCAGCAGGTCATCCAGCTGGCCCCGCGCGACCCGAGCGAGGAGCTCAGCACGCTCGGCCGCATCACCGGGTTCCCCTCGGCGGCCCTCCAGGAGGTGCAGGTCGAGCGGCAGGGCGTGCTCAGCACCTCCTCCGGCGACCGGGTCATCTCCACGGCGCCGCACGGCATCCGCTGGGTGCAGCTCGCCGAGCCCAACCACCGCAACATCACGCAGCTGCCCACCGACCGCGCGGTCGAGGCCGCCCGCGAGTTCGCCGAGCGGTACGCCGAGGGCGCGGAGCTCGCGGTCGAGAGCGTGCACGACCTGATGCAGAACTCCGGCACGAAGGACGGCGCGGAGATCGGCGAACCGGTCTCGCTCCAGACCCATGTGACGTTCCGTCAGGTCTTCAACGGGGTGCCGGTGATCTCCCCGGACCGCGGCCTGATCCGGGTGGGTCTGGACAACGACGCCACCGTCGTCCAGGCGCAGATCTCCACGCGCAAGGCGACCGGCGTCACCCGCGCCCCGCACGCGAGCGTCGCGCCCGAGCCCTCCCAGGGCGCCCGGCCGGCCGTGCAGGAGAGCGACCCGCGCCGCGCCCTGGACAACGCGCAGCAGCGGATGCTGGCCCGGCTGGCCGCGGTCACCGCGGACGAGCCCGGACGGAGCGCCGCCGCGCAGGCCGAGCCCGAGGTCCGCGAGGTGCCCGGCACCTTCCAGGTCGGCTACGAGATGCAGGGCAACGAGGCGTACCTCGCCGCCCGCAAGCTCGTCGAGATCGGCCCGGCGGACGGGATGTTCAAGACCCAGCGCTGGGTCGTGGCTCCCCTGGCACGGTAGCTAGCCGGTGACGGTGGCGGTCCGCTGCTTGCGGGCCGCCATCCACGCGTACACGAGGACGCCCACGAAGAGGAACAGCACGCCCTGGTAGACCGCCGCGTAGCCGGAGCCCGCGACCAGCCACATGGAGAAGGCGAACGCGACGCCCGCGAGGATGCCGTCGCGCACCAGCCGGGAGCGGTTGACGCGCTCGCCCTGCCCGGAGACCAGGAAGTAGATCTGCGCGGCGGTGGCGAGCAGATAGGGCACGGTCGCCGTGAACGTGGTGATCAGGACGAGGGACTCGAAGACGCCGCCGGAGCCCGCCGTGTAGTTGTAGACCGTCAGGAGCGAGGCGAGCACGACGGTGACGGCGACGCCGATGGTGGGCACGCCGCGCTGCTTCTTGGCGAAGGCGCTCGGGAAGAGGCCGTCCTTGGCGGCGGCGTACGGCGTCTGGGCGCTCAGCAGCGTCCAGCCGTTGAGGGCGCCCACCATGGACACGAGGGCGGCCAGGGCGACGGCGGTGCCGCCCCAGGACCCGCCGAACATGACGTTCACGGCGTCCGAGAACGGCGCGGTGGAGGCCACCAGCTTGTCGTGGGCGACGGTGCCGAAGACGGCGAGGGTGCCGAGCAGGTAGACGAGGGCGGCGCCGAGGGTGCCGAGGATGGTGGCGCGGCCGACGTTGCGGCGCGGGTCGCGGACCTCGCCCGCGCTGACGGCGGCGGACTCGACGCCCAGGTAGGAGAAGAGCAGGATCGCGGCGGACGCGGAGACGGCGCCGATCGCGGAGTCGTCCGTGGCCTGGAACGGCCCGAGGTTCGCGCTGTCGAAGAAGAAGAGCCCGCCGACGGCCACGAGAAGCAGCGGCAGGAACTTCAGGACGGTGGCGACGAGTTGGACCGCGCCCACGTACCGCGTGCCGGCGAAGTTGGCGAGCGCGGGCAGGAGTTGGAGCACGAGGGCGGCGACGCAGGCCGACCACTTGTGGTCGTTGACGGGGATCAGGACGTTCAAGTACCCGACGGCGGCGACGGCGAGGGCCGCGTTCGACACCCACGTGGTGATCCAGTAGGCCCACGCGGCGAGGAACCCCGCGAAGTCGCCGAACGCCTCGCGCGCGTACACGTACGGCCCGCCGGTGCGCGGGTCGCGCTGGGCGAGGCGGCCGAAGACGAGGGCGAGGGCGATGGCCCCGGCGGTGAGGACCGCGAACGCGACGAGGCTGACGGTGCCGAACGGGGCGACGGAGGCCGGGAGCAGGAAGATGCCGCCGCCGATGATGTTGCCCATGACCAGGCAGGTGGCGATCGGGAGGCCGAAGCGGCGGGCGTGCTTGCTGTCCTGCCCGGAGGGGTCCTGCCCGGAGGGGTCCTGCCCGGAGGCGTCCTGCCCGGAGGCCGGAGCCGACTGCGGTTCGGTTCCGGTGTCGTGCATGGGTGGTGCCTCTCGTCGTTCCTGGGGCCCGGGATCGCCGGACGAAGGCCCATCGTCAGGTACGCATAAGAGTCCGCCAAATCAGTGTGTTTTGTCCTGCGCGGCACGCTCGGCGGCCGCAAAAGCTCCACCGTCGGGGACTTCGGGACGGCAATGCTCCGGCGGCTCCTCCTCGGGAACCTGCGGCCCCTGCTCCTCGCCGAGCCACCCCCGCAGCACCTCGTGCACCCGCTCCGCACCCACCAGTTCGCCCCCTTCGCCCCCTTCGGCCCCGTCGGCCACCGGCGGCCGGAGGGTGAGCGGGGAGAGCAGGAAGGGGTGGGACTGGGCGCCGCCGAGCCCGCCGTGCGAGCCGATCTGCTCCTCGAAGGCGAGCACTTCGCCCTCGTCCGGGTCGTACCAGGAGTTGACCATGATGTCGGCGACGTGCGGGAAGCCGTCCGTGCGGCGCACCGCGTCGGCGGCGCCCGGCCCGAAGTCCGCGAGCGGCCCGGGGTCCGCGGGCTCCCGCGGCTCCTCGTCGAGATGGACCTCGGCGCCGCGCGCGCCCAGCACGACGGGGCCGCGCTCCGCACTGCGTACGAGGAGGAAGCCGATGCCCGGGTGGTTGGCGAGCGTCGGGAGCAGCGCCGGGTGGCGGCGGTCGATCTCCTCGCGCGTCATGCGGTGCGGGACGTCGCCGAAGGAGACCAGTCCGAGGTTGCCGGAGGCGAGCACGACCGGCTCGGCGCGGCGCGCGGGCCGGTGCTCGCCCGCGCCCTCCTCGACGGGCCTGCGCAGCGCGGCCCGCACCGCCGCACGCGCCTCGGCGCCGCTGTGGGTGCGCTGCGCCTTGCGCGGCACGGGCAGGCCGCAGCCCGCCTTGACGAGGTCCTCCAGCGTGAGCCCGTACCGCGCCTGGAAGGTCTCGCCGGGGCTCTGCCCGTGGTCGGACAGGAGCACGATCCGGTAGGCGCGCGGGGCGTGTTCGGCGACCTTGGCGAGCAGCGCGAGGGAGCGGTCGAGGCGGGCCAGGACCTTCTCGGCGTCGCGGGAGCGGGGGCCGGAGTGGTGCGCCACTTCGTCGTACGCGACGAGGTCCGCGTAGACCGCGCTGCGCCCGGCGAGCATGTCCCCGATGACCGCGGCGACCACCACGTCGCGCTCGACGACGGTCGCGAAGGCCCGGATGAAGGGGTAGAGCCCGCCCCGGCCCACCCGCGGACGGCGCCGCTGGAACCGCGCCCGGGTGGACTCGCCGATCTCCCGGCCGACCTCGGCGACGAAGGACAGGGCGGTGCGCACCGCGTTGGCGGGGTCGCGGAAGTAGGCGAAGTACCCGGCGCGCGAGCGGTTCTCCCTGCCCCGGCGGGCGGCGATCGACAGGACGAGGGCGAGCTGTTCGGCGCCGCCGCTGAAGAGGTTTCCGCGGCTGGCGCCGTCGACGGTGAGCAGGCCGCCGTCGCCGGTGCGCTCGATGGCGCGGCGCTGCAGCTCGGCGGCGGAGGCGGGCCGGTTGGAGACCATGACCTCGCCGGTGTCCTTCTCGTACCAGCGGAAGGCGGGCACGTCGAAGTTCGAGCCGTGCAGGATGCCGAGCTGGCTGGCGCCGGTCTGGCTGGACCAGTCGGTGCGCCAGGGGGTGAGCCGGTGGGTGGGGTCCTCGGTGCCCGCGCCGAGCCAGTGCGCGACGGTCGGCATCAGCCCCTTGTCGACGGCCGCGCGCAGCACGTCGTGGCCGACGCCGTCGAGCTGGAGGAAGACGGTGCCGGGCGTGACGGGGCCCTCGCTCACCTCGTCACGGCGTCTTCGGCGGTCGGCGAGCCGGTACAGGCGGCGCCGGTAGGCGTCGTCGTCCCGCACCGCGAGGGCGGCACCGGTCGCCGACGCGACCGCCGACATGACGGCGGCGACCACGACGGCGGTCTGCGCGTTGGCCTCCCCCCGCCCGTCCGGGATGAGGCTCAGGGCGAGCAGCAGCAGCGATCCGTTGAGGAAGAACGCGAGCAGGCCGAGGACCAGGGCGGGCACCAGGAGCAGCGCCCGGACGAGCAGCGGCCACACCACGGCGGAGAGCAGACCGAAGGCTCCGGCGCCGGACGCGGCGGTGATCGCCACGCGGGTCGCGCTGTCGCCGTCGTCCGACTGGAGCTTGAAGTCGGGCAGGATCCCGGCGAGCGCGAGCATGGTCAGGGTGCTGACCGCCCAGACGGCGATGACCCTCCACAGGGTGCTGCCCACCCGTCGCCAACGGCCTGCGGCCACGTGCGCCTACCCTCCGGGGAACTGGACGAATCGGGGCACCCAGCCTGTCATACGCCCGCTCGTGGGTGGGGCGCCCTACCGGGGGCTGCCGCCCCCGGACCCCCGCATCGGCGCTTCGCGCCTCGTCCTCGAACGCCGGACGGGCTGATGAACGCGCGGGTCGAGCTGATCAGCGGCCGTCGTATCCCGCCGTCGGCATGGACAGGCGGCGGTGGACGTGGGCCTTCATCTCGCTGTCGTACGAAGGCTCGGCAAGACCCGCCGTCTCCACCCGGACCCCGCGTCTCGCGCACTCGGCCGTGAACGCGTCCGCGTTGCTCAGCGCGCGCTCCAGGACGCGGCGGCTGGGGACCACGAAGAGGTCGACGAGGCCCGCCTCGACGTCGGCCCACAGCGCGGCGTGGTCGAACCGCAGGCCCCGTACGACGAGTTCCTGGGTGACGACGAAGCCGCGCGCGGCGGCCCACTGGGCGCACATCGCGTGCTGGCTGCGCGAGTCGACGAGGAACGGGTCCGCCTCCAGCTCCTCCAGGGGCGTCAGACTGGCGATCGCCGTGACCCGCACCGCGGGCGGGGCCGCGGCCCGTGCGGTGTCTCTCATGACCTCCCCCTCACCTCTGGCTTCGGACCTCCGGTGTCAGCCGAAGACCCTACTCCTGGCCGTAGGCTCGGAGACAGTCTCGCGAAGGAGGAACCGGGTGCCGGTGGAGGTCACGTGGTGGGGTCATGCCACCTGCACGGTCGAGGACTCGGGCGCCCGGGTCCTCACCGACCCTCTCTTCGCCGGGCGCCTGGCACATCTGCACCGGCGCCGCGGTGCGCTGCCGCCGCCCGCGGCGGCCGTGGCCGACCTCGTGCTCGTCTCGCATCTGCACGCCGACCACCTGCACCTGCCGTCGCTGGCCCGGCTCGCGCCCGGCACCCGCGTACTGGTGCCGCGCGGCGCGCCCCGCGCGGTGCCGGGACTGCGCCGGCTGCGCGGGCTGCGCCTGACCGAGGTGGTGCCGGGGGACGAGGTCCGCGAGGGGCCGCTGACCGTCCGGGTGGTGCCCGCGCTGCACGACGGCCGCCGGCTGCCGATAGGGCCGCACCGCGCCCCCGCCCTCGGCTACGTCGTCAGCGGTGAGGCGCGCACGTACTTCGCCGGGGACACCGGGCTCTTCGACGAGATGGCCGACTGGGTGGGCGAGGTCGATGTGGCGCTGCTGCCGGTCGGCGGCTGGGGCCCGTATCTGGGGACCGGGCACCTCGACGCGGGGCGGGCCGCCGAGGCGCTGGCCCGGCTGCGGCCGCGCAGCGCGGTGCCGGTGCACTACGGCACGTACTGGCCGATCGGCATGGACGCGGTGCGGCCGCACGAGTTCCACACGCCGGGCGACGAGTTCGTGCGCCGGGCGGCACAGCTCGCGCCGGACGTGGCCGTGCACCGCCTCGACCACGGCGAGAGCGTACGGCCGGAGGCCGCCCGATGATCACTGCCGCGGCCGCGGCCCATGCGGCGACGCACTCGGTGCCGCCGGAGTCGACCCAACAGGCGGTCGGCTACCCCTCCCTCTTCCTGCTCGTCTTCATCGGCGCGCTGGTGCCGGTGGTGCCGACGGGCGCCCTGGTGAGCTCGGCCGCGGTGGTGGCCTTCCACCAGACGGCGCCGTTCGCGCTGCTCCTGGTCTTCGGGGTGGCGGCTCTCGCCGCGTTCCTCGGGGACGTCGCCCTGTACTGGCTGGGGCAGCGCGGCATGCGCTCGAAGAACGGCAGCCGCTGGCTGTCGGCGATCCGCGACCGGGCCCCCGAGGAGCGCCTCACCCAGGCCCAGGACAAACTGCGCGACCACGGCGTGCTGGTCCTTGTCCTGTCCCGGCTCGTCCCCGCGGGCCGGATCCCGGTGATGCTGGCGTGCCTGATGGCCCGCATGCCCCTGCGCCGGTTCGCCCGCGGCGACGTCCCCGCGTGCCTGGCCTGGGCGGTGACGTACCAGCTGATCGGCATCCTCGGCGGCTCCCTGTTCAAGGAGCCGTGGGAGGGCGTGGCGCTGGCGGTCGGCCTGACGGTGCTGATCAGCGCGGCGCCGACGGTGTGGCGGCGGGTGCGGAGGTCTTCGTCGACGGCGTGAGCCCCGTCCCCTCGCGAGCGCAGGGGATCTTGCGTGACCAACGTCCCACACAGATGGGGCCATCAGCGCACAGATGGTCAAAGATCGGCAAATAGGCTGAGGTCCATGGACATCAGCGCGGCCAACAAGAAGGGGCTCAGCCTCTTCGCCCTGATCATGATCGGTCTGGGGTCGATCTTCGGCTCCGGCTGGCTCTTCGGCGCCGGAAAGGCAGCTCAGGTCGCGGGTCCCGCGGCCCTGGTCGCCTGGGTGATCGGAGCCGTCTTCATCGGCATGATCGCCATGTCGTACGCGGAGGTGGGCGCCGCCTACCCGCTGCCCGGCTCCATGGCCCGCTTCGGGTCCATATCCCACGGGCCCGTCCTCGGCTTCATCACCGGGTGGGCCGTATGGATCGCGATCGCCGCGCTGATCCCGATCGAGTCGATCGCCGGCACCCAGTACATGTCGTCCTGGAACTTCGGCTGGGCCCGCGGCCTGGTGTCGGAGGGCTCGCTCACCGGCACCGGCATGGCGATGGCCCTCGTCCTCACCGTCGCCCTGTGGCTGGCCTGCTACTGGTCGGTGGCGCTGCTCGCCCGCGCCAACAACATGCTCACGCTGGTCAAGTTCGCGATCCCCGTGCTCGCCGTGATCGCGCTCATCGCCTCCGGCTTCCACACCGGCAACTTCACCGACCACGGCGGCTTCGCGCCCAACGGCTGGTCCGCCGTGATGACCGCCGTCACCACCTCCGGCGTCGTCTTCGCCTTCAACGGCTTCCAGGCCGTCGTCAACCTCGGCGGCGCCGCGAAGAACCCGGGCCGCGCCATCCCGCTCGCCCTCGTCGGCGCGCTCTGCCTCGGCCTGGTCATCTACATGGCGCTGCAGATCGCGTTCATCGGCTCCGTGCCGCCGGAGAAGCTCGCCGAGGCGGGCGGCTGGAGCGGCATCAACTTCGCCTCGCCGTTCGCCGACCTCGCCAAGATGCTGATGCTGCACTGGGTCGTCACGATGCTCCAGTTCGGCGCGTTCATCTCGCCCTCCGGCGCCAACATCGGCAACGTCGCCTCCGCCTCGTACATGGCGCAGAACCTCGCCGAGACCGGCTTCTTCCCGAAGAAGATCCGCGAGACCCACCCCAAGTACGGCACCGCGCGCCCCGCGATGTGGCTCAACCTCGGCTTCTCCGTGCTGCTCCTGGTCACGGTCGGCCACAGCTGGGAGGCGCTCGCCAGCGTCGTCTCGGCGGCCATGGTCGTCTCGTACCTCATCGGCCCGATCGCGGTGGGCGTCTTCCGGATCACCAAGCCCGAACTGCCGCGCCCCTTCCGGCTTCCCGCGGCGAAGGTGCTCTGCCCGATCACGTTCGCCTTCGCGGCCTGCGCCCTGTACTGGTCGAAGTGGCCGGACACCGGGAAGGTCGCGCTGCTGACCCTGGTCTCGGCGCCGATCGCGGCGATCGTGCTGCGCCGCAAGGGAGAGAAGAACCTGGCACGGCAGTTCGCACCCGCCTGGTGGATGATCGGCTTCCTGCTGTGGATGGCGACGCTGTCGGCCCTCGGCAGCTCGGAGTTCGGCGGCTACGGCGTGATCCCGGGCGGCGTGGACATCGCCGTCGTGGCGGTCTCGGCGATCGGCTTCTACTTCTGGGCGGTACGGGCGGGCGTACGTGCCCACGAGGCGGGGCTGCCCGCGCCGGATCCCGTACTGGACGCGCCGCAGGAGTCGGCGACGGAGACGGAGCAGTCGCCCGCCGATCGCCCCGACCGGGAACTGCAGTCGGCGTAACGGAACACCGGGGCGCCCTTTCGGGGGCGCCCCTCCCCTCCCCTCCCCGCTCCTCCCCTTCCTCCTCCACCCTCACCACCACCAGACAGGGAAACGCCCCCATGGCCATCTCGGTCTTCGACCTGTTCTCGATCGGCATCGGCCCGTCCAGCTCCCACACGGTCGGCCCGATGCGCGCCGCCGCCCTCTTCGCCCGCCGCCTCAAGAACGAGGACCTGCTCCAGCGCACCGCCACCGTCCGCGCCGAGCTCTACGGCTCCCTGGGCGCCACCGGCCACGGCCACGGCACCCCCAAGGCGGTCCTGCTCGGCCTGGAGGGCGAGTCCCCCCGCACCGTGGACGTGGAGAAGGCCGACGACCGCATCGAGGACATCAAGCGCAGCGGCCGCCTCAACATCCTCGGCACCCACGACATCACCTTCGACTTCGACGAGGACCTGGTCCTGCACCGCCGCAAGGCACTGCCCTACCACGCCAACGGCATGACCGTCGCCGCCCACGACGCCGCCGGAACGCTTCTGCTGGAGAAGACCTACTACTCCGTGGGCGGCGGCTTCGTCGTCGACGAGGCCGTCATTTCCGGAGAGGGCAACCCGGGCGAGAACCCGATCGTCCCCGACGACACCATCCTGAAATACCCCTTCCGCACCGGCGCCGAACTGCTCGTCCGCGCCCAGGAGACCGGCCTGTCCATCTCCTCGCTGATGCTGGAGAACGAGAAGGCATGGCGCACCGAGGACGAGATCCGCTCCGGCCTGCTGGACATCTGGCGCGTCATGCAGGCATGCGTCAGCCGCGGCATGTCGCGCGAGGGCATCCTGCCCGGCGGCCTCAAGGTCCGCCGCCGCGCCGCCACCTCCGCCCGCCAGCTGCGCGCCGAGGGCGACCCCCAGGCCCGCGCCATGGAATGGATCACCCTCTACGCCATGGCCGTCAACGAGGAGAACGCCGCAGGCGGCCGCGTCGTCACCGCCCCCACCAACGGCGCCGCCGGCATCATCCCCGCCGTCCTGCACTACTACGTCAACTTCGGCGCCGGCGCCGCCTCCGAGGCAGAAAAGGAAGAAGGCGTCATCCGCTTCCTGCTCGCCGCGGGCGCCATCGGCATGCTCTTCAAGGAGAACGCCTCCATCTCCGGCGCCGAGGTCGGCTGCCAGGGCGAGGTCGGCTCCGCCTGCTCCATGGCCGCAGGCGCCCTCGCCGAAGTCCTCGGCGGCTCCCCCGAACAAGTCGAGAACGCCGCCGAGATCGGCATGGAACACAACCTCGGCCTCACCTGCGACCCCGTCGGCGGCCTCGTCCAGATCCCCTGCATCGAACGCAACGGCATGGCCGCCGTCAAGGCCGTCACCGCCGCCAAGATGGCCCTGCGCGGCGACGGCTCCCACAAGGTCTCCCTCGACAAGGTCATCAAGACCATGAAGGACACCGGCGCCGACATGAGCGTCAAATACAAGGAAACCGCCCGCGGCGGCCTCGCCGTCAACATCATCGAATGCTGAACCATCGACCGCTGAGGACGTGCTGAGCCGGCCTGAACGTAGGTATCGCTCAGACCCCCGCAGGGGCGAACTGTCGACATGGCGACCCGGTTCGGGGTACGCACGTACAACTTTGAGTACGTACGCGGAGTCGCGGCGGCGGTCATGGATCAGCTGCCGCGAGCGCCACGGATGAGCCATCCGTGAGGGCGCGCATGTGCGCCGGCAGTCGCCTTCGGGCAGGCCGGACTCACAACGTGCCGCTCCAGGGCGCTCCTTGATCCCTCACGCAGCGTGAACTCGCTATGTACTCAATCGCGCGTGTCTGTCACAGGGGCGGCCGATGGCGGCTCCTCTTCCCCACTCACATCACCCGCCCCTAGCCTGGGGATACAGCACGCACCTGGAAATTCACCGAGTATCTGACGCTTCCCTGGGATGCGTCGCGGCTGAGCGGGGAGACACTGCCATGGCCTTGGTCATACCGCACGGACTGGCACAGCCGGTAACCACGGCACTGCGCACGCTCCCCGTGGTCCTGGTGGTGCTCCTCTCCACCCCCGCGTGGCTCACCTGGCCCTTCCTCTCCGACCGCAGACAGCGACGGGTCGTCCAGATGACCAGGGAACTGGCCGCATGGGCGACGCAGAGCGCCCCGAGACGGTGAGGGGGGCGGGTCACGCGAGCACGCGCGACGCCCCCACTGGCAGGTCCCACAAGTCCTCGCGTGCCAGGCCCGTCTTCTCCCAGGCCGCCCGTACCCGCGTCAGCGGTTCCAGGACCGGTTCGGCGGAGAGGAGGAAGGTGCCCCAGTGCATGGGGGCCATGCGGTGGGCGCCGAGGTCGAGGGTGGCCTGGACCGCCTCCTCCGGGTCGCAGTGGACGTCGCGCAGCCACCAGCGCGGGTCGTACGCGCCGATCGGGAGCAGGGCGAGGTCGATGCCGGGATAGCGGGCGCCGATGCGTTCGAACCAGTGGCCGTAGCCGGTGTCGCCCGCGAAGTAGATCCGTTGGCCGTGGACGTCCGTGAGGACCCAGCCGCCCCACAGCGTGCGGCAGGTGTCCGTGAGGCTGCGCTTGGACCAGTGGTGCGCGGGCACGAAGTCGAAGCGGACGCCGCCCGCCCGCCTCCCACCGCCGCCCTCGACCGAGACGCCTTCGGCGCCACCCCCTGGCATCAGTTCGGCGCCCTCCCACCAGTCCAGCTCGATGACGCGGGTGAAGCGGCGCCGGGTGAACCAGCGGGCGAGGCCCGCCGGGACCAGGACAGGGGTGTCGCGCGGGAGCCTTCGGAGGGTGGGGGCGTCCAGGTGGTCGTAGTGGTTGTGGCTGATGACGACCGCGTCGATGCGCGGCAGTGAGCTCCAGGCCACGCCCACCGGCGTGACGCGGGCGGGGGTGCCGAGGATCTTGCGGGACCAGACCGGGTCGGTCAGGACCGTGAGGCCGCCGATGCGCAGGACCCAACTGGCGTGTCCCGCCCAGGTGACGGCCACGGTGTCGGCTCCGACCCGGGGCAGCGGACCGGGTTCGAAGGGCAGCCGCGGGATGTCCGTGAGCGCCTCGGCGGGCGGGCGCACCGCACCCTCCCTCGCGAACCTGGCGAGAGCCCGGATCCCGGGCAGCGGCGTGGTGAGCCGGTCGGCGAAGGACTTGGGCCACAGGCGGGGGCGGGGGCGCGTGCCGGTGTCGGGCGCGCGGGCGGGGACCGGGGTGGGGAGGACGTGGAGGGTGGTGCGCCGGGTGTCGGCACCCGGACCGGTATCGGAGCCCGTGCCTGTTCTGCGGTCGAGCGCGGGGCCCGTGGGCTCCAGCTGCCCTAGTTGCTCCAGTGTCCGCTGCCCCGGCTGGGCGCCCTCGGTGTGCTGGGTGCCCTGGGCCTGGTACGCCTGTTGTGCCTGGTGGGCCTGTTGTGCCTGCTGCGTCATCGAGGAGGCTCCATTCGCTGTGCATCCGCGCGGAGATCGTCGAAGGTCGACCTGAAAATGCTCAACGCTCGTTCGACGTGCGGCAATTCCAGGGGATCCGGTGAGGTGAGCGACTTCGTGCACTCCTGAGAGGTGGAACCGAGGAGCGGTGCCGTGGACAGCCGTACGCGCAGGGCGGCGAGCTCGTCGCCGAAGCGGTGGCCGCCGGGTGCGGGCATGCCGAGCCGCTCGCCGAGGTAGTCCTCCAGCTCCTGGGCGTCGCCGACGGAGCGCTCCGCGAGCGCGGGCCGCAGCGGCTCCAGGTCGACGTAGAGGTGGCGGCCCGCGCGGGGCGGCCGGGCGAGGGCGCCTGCGGCGAGCACCACGTCGCGCGCGGCGGCGGCCACGCGCGCGTGCAGCCGGGTCGCCGTGGTGAGGCGCTCGGTGATCTCGTCGGGCTCCCCCAGTGCGTAGGCCGCCGCGGCGGCGACCGGGGCCGCGAGGCGGGCGCCGAGCGCGGTGAGCACGTCGAGGGTGCGGGCGCGCAGCGCGGTGCCTTGGGAGGTGGTGGGGAAGCGGGCGACGGCCGCCGGGAGCGCCGGTGGCAGGAAGGCGCCCGAGAGGTCGCTGAGGACGGTCACCCGGGCGTGGTCCATCTCGGCGGGGCCGATCAGGACGGTGTCGTGCGGGTAGTGCAGGGTGTCGCGCCAGGTCTCGTCGCTGACGATGTGGAGCCCCTCGCCCGCTGCGGCCTCGACCGCCTCGTGCAGGACTTCCGGGGGCGCCACGGTGGCGGTGGGGTCGTCGGCGACGGACAGCACGAGCACCCGTGGGGCGCCGCCTTCGGCGCGGACCCGGCGGACGGTCTCCAACAGGGCGTACGGGTCGGGGACTCCGCCGCACTCGGCCGGGGTCGGCACGTGGTAGATGGAGGCCCCGAGGAGCCGGGCCTGCGGTGCCCACCAGGCGGGGCAGGGGCGCGGCAGCAGGACGTCGCCCCCGCCGAGGGCTGCGGTCAGCGCGAGCAGCAGGACGGGCGCGCCGGGTGCGGCGGCGACCTGTCCCCGCTCCACCGGGAGCCCGCGCCGCGACCAGTACCCGCAGGCGGCGTCGAGGAGGGCCGGGTCCCCGCCGACGATTTCGGCCCGGCTCCGCCCCGCCGTGGCGGCGACGGCGGCGGTCAGCTCGGGCAGCACGGGGAGCCCGGGCTCGGGCGCGGGCGGGCCGAAACGGACGGGTCCGGTGCCTTTGGGGAGCGCGAACACGGGGACGGGGCCCGCCTCGTGGACGCCCGACCCCGCGCGACCGGGGCCCACCTCGCCGTCGATGCCCGACCTCGCACGACCGGGACCCACCTCGCCGTCGAAGCCCGCCCCCACAGGAACGGCACCCCCGCCGCCGTCCTCCGACGACGGCCCCGTGGGAGAGGGATCCGATGGATCCGGCTCCTCGGGCGTCCCTCGCATGTGTGCCTCCGTGCGGTGGGGACGGCCGGTGGGGGCCGTCCGGTGCGGGCCTCTGGGCTCTGCGTACCCAGAGGGTCGCCACTCCATCTGTCCGAGTGGCGTCAACTGTCCTGATTCACCCCTCGGCGCAGCCGGAGCGCGGCGGCGCCCATCACGCCCGCGATCAGGACGCCGCCGGTGATGAGAGCGGTGCGGGAGTCCGTGAAGCTGCCGCCCTCCCCCGCGTGCACGCCGTGGCGCACGGGGGTGGAGCGGCTCACGGTGAAGGAGGCGTTCCACTGGCCGTCGCCGGGGCAGTTGCCGTCGACGCCCCAGTCGGACGTGGCGCCCACGGCGTTCGGGCCGCCCTCGAAGTTCCCGGCGGGCGCGATGCGGGCGGTGCCGTTGTAGGCGGGCCCGGCGATGTCGTCGTTGGCGTTGTCGACCAGGTGGAGCTGGGCCGCGCCCTGCTCGAACGCCTGCGAGTTGGCCTCGATGGTCCGGGGCGGCGAGGAGCCGGCCGCGGGGCACGCCACCGAGATGGTGACGGTGCCGCCCGGGGCGATGGTGCGGGGGCTGACCTCGGCGGCGGCGTCACCGGCGTACGCGGGGGCGGCGGCGAGGCCGAGGAGGGCGAGACAGGTCAGTGGGGCGAGGGCGGTGGCAGCGGTCGAGGTACGCATGAGGCCATCACAGCGCGGCGCCGCCCCGTGCGCGCGGCGACCTGTGGCGGGGTGCGCCGAATGGGCTCAGCCCACCGTCCGCTCGCTCCAATTCTTCGCCCCCACCCGGCCCGGCAAGCAGCCCCCTCGACCCACCGAGCCAGGTCCTGCCCAGCAGGCGGCTCAGCTCGTCGCGGGCGCCCGCTCCAGCGACTGCAGCTCGCGTTCGAGGCCCCGGCCCCGGGACGCCACCAGCGCGCCTGCCACATCCGTGAGCTTGCGGTTCGTCGTCTGGGATATGCGGCGCAGGACGCCGAACGCCGTGTCCTCGTCGCAGCCCCGCACGTGCATGACGATGCCGCACGCCTGGTCGACCACCGGGCGGTTGCGCAGGGCGGTGCTCAGATGGTCCAGCTCGGTGAGCGCGGCGCGGTAGTGGCGGTCGCGCACCAGGCCGGTCGTGGCGAGGTCGCCGAGGACCCGGGCCGGGCCGTCGAGCGCGTCGTCGAGCGCGCCGGGGCGGAAGCTGAAGAGGGTGAGCGTGACGGTGAGCCCGGCCCGCAGGAAGGGCAGTGTGACGCTCGCCCGTACGCCGGAGTCGAGGGCCACGGCGCGGTACTCGGGCCAGCGCGTCTCACGCAGCAGGTCCTCCGCGTCCACGGGGGCGCCGCCCTCGCGCGCGGCCAGGATGGGTCCGTTGCCGGAGCTCAGCTGTACGGCGACGAGCCCGGCCAGGTCGGGATGGGTGACGGCGGTGCGCTCCTCGACGCCGTCGATGACAGTGGCGCTCGCCCCGCAGCACGCGGTGGTGCAGCGCACTGCCTGCTCGGCGAGTTCGATGATCCCACGTCCCGGCGGCACGGCCTCTGGTGCGAGCAGTTCCGGTTCCGGCTTCGTGGACATGAGCTGTTCCACCTCCTCTCTTGGCGGATTCCCGGTGAGGTATCGGGGAAACAGGCTCGAGCGGTTACGTTCGTCGCATGGCACCAGCTGATGAGTTCGGCGAGCAGCTCGGCGACTTCATGCGTCGAGTCGGCGAGTTGAGGGCGGCACGCTCCGTTCCGTCCGAGGATCTGCGCACCGTGCTGGACGCGGCGCTCTTCGAACTGGACCACGTGGCAGAGGAGTTGTGGCCGCGCTACGAGAAACTCACCTCCGGAAGGAGCCGGGGGGCCAACAGCGCGGACCGGGACGAGCAGCAGCTGCTGCGCGCGCTCTTCCAGCGGCTGCCCCTCCCGGTCGTCCTGATGGACCGCGAGACCGTGGTGCGCCGCATGAACTTCGCCGCCGCGGGCTTCACCGGCGTGCGCGCGGGCTACGCCACCGGCAGGCCGCTGACCGGGCTCCTGGTGCACGCCGACCGGGTGGCGTTCCGCTCCCAGGCGGCGGCGGTGGCCCGCGGCGAGGGCGACCGGAGCCTGACGGTGCGCCTGCAGGTCCAGCCGCGCACCCCGACCCGGGTGACCCTGGCGGGGCTGCGTCCCGGCAGGGAGCCGCGCATGGCGGTCCTCGCCGTGCTCCAGCAGGACGTCCCGGCGGCGCGCAGGACCGGGCCCGCGCAGGGCGGCGGACCGGTGCCGGACCTCGACGAGGCGAGCCGGCACGTGGCGCTGACGGACCTGGCGGACGCCATGACGACGACGCTCCTGACAGCGCCCGCGGGCGACCGCGCGGCGGTCCTGGAGCGGGCCGCGAAGGCCCTCCACGAGCGGTTCGCGGACTGGGTGGTGGCCGACGAGGGCGCCCGGCGGCCGCGCCGCGTGGCCGTGCTCGGGCGGGACGACGCGCTCGTACGGGATGTGCGCGCGCAGGATCCCGCCACGTGCCCCCTCGTGGCGGAGGCGGCGCGCGGCGGGGGCCTCGCGCTGCAGATCCGCCCGGAGGACCCGGACGGCTTCGGCCGGGACGCCTCCGGCGCGCACGTCCTCGTACGCGCGGAGGTGACGTCCCTGCTGTGCGTGCCACTGACGGCGCGGCCCGACGGACCGGTGGAGGGCGTGCTCACGCTCTTCCGGTGCGGGCCGCGCCTCGCCTTCTCGATGGCCGAGGCGCAGGCCGTCGACGTGATGTCGCGCCATGTGGCGCTGGCGCTGCGGCGGTCCGGCTGACGGCTGACGTCGGCCGGACCGCGTCAACTGCTGCGCCACGTCGGCCACATCGCGTCGGACACCCCACGTCGGACACGCTGCGTCGGCTACGCCGCGTCGCGCATCACCTGCTCGCGCAGTTGCTCGCAGCTGCGGCTGATCAGGCGGGAGACGTGCATCTGGGAGATGCCGAACCGTTCGGCGATGCGGCTCTGCGTCATGTCGTGGAAGAACCGCAGATAGAGGATGTCCCTTTCGCGTTCGGGCAGTTGGCGCAGGCGCGGGGTGACGGCGACGCGGTCCACGACGACGTCGAGCGCCGGGTCCGGCCCGCCGAGCGCGTCGCTCAGCGAGTACCCGTCCTCGCTGCCGGGGAGTTCGGCGTCGAGGGAGAGCGCGGTGAAGGAGTCGAGCGCCTCCAAGCCGGTGGCCGCGTCCTCCTCGCTCATCTGCGCCTGCTCGGCGATCTCGGCGAGGGTCGGGGCGCGCCCGGAGATGGTGTGGGCCAGGTCGTGGCGGGCGAACCGGACGCGGTTGCGCAGGTCCTGGACACGGCGCGGCACATGCAGGGTCCACATGTGGTCGCGGAAGTGCCGCTTGATCTCGCCGGTGATGGTGGGTACGGCGAAGCTCTCGAACGCGGAGCCGCGCCGCGGGTCGTAGCGGTCGACGGCCTTGACCAGGCCGAGCGCCGCCACCTGGCGCAGGTCGTCGGAGGACTCGCCGCGGCCGCGGAAGCGACCGGCGAGCCGGTCGGCCATGGGCAGCCAGACGCGGACGAGTTCGTCGCGCAGCTCGTCGCGCTCCGGGCCCTCGGGCAGGCCGACGAGGCGGAGGAAGTCCGCCGCGGTGTCGGGGGCGTCGTCGTGCGGGTGGCGCTTCGAGGCGGGTCGTGCGGAGGGCCTCGTGGCCGAGTGGCCGGAGGTCTTCGCCGCCGCGGGCGCGGGCGGCGCGGATGGCTTCGGGGCCGAGTGCGTCGCGGACTTCCCGGAGGGCCTCGGGGTGGACTTGGGTCCCGGCTTGGGGCCGGACTTGGTGCAGGGGCGTGCGGTGGTCTTCCGGAAGGACGCGGGGGAAACGTCGGATCGCATACTGGATCCCAACTCCCTTGTCGGTGCCGTGACATGCGGGTCACCGTGGGAGAGCGCGCTGCCGACATGACGGGGCACACCCGGGGTGGGGCCGCAGCCACTCCCACGGACGTGCCTGTAGGTCCGAAGCACTGTCTTTCCGACTGCCCACCCGAGCCGCCGCCAAACACCGCGGGGTTCCCGGGCGGCGCCCGGGAACCCGTGTCCCTGCCTTCCTGCCGTGCCTCTCACAGCGCGCGACGGATGCCGTCCGGCTCGTCGGCGTGCTTCGCGGGCGGCAGCAGCAACTCCTCGTACCGGCCGAGTGCCAGGACCACGCCCAGCATCACGAACGGAATCAACACAGCGAGTACCGCCATGACCCCTTCACCACCAAATATTTGACTGTGGGGGGTGGTGCTGGGGTCCGGGTCTCCCCGCCGCTCCGGTACAAACCGGCGCGCGTGGTCCGTGTCACGGCGGCGTACGCGGGTACGCGGGAGCAGCGAAGGAACTGACGGATCGAGGCAACGTCGAGAAGGGCCCACGAAGCCATGGCTGAATTCGTGAGGGACGTCATGACATCGGGCGTCGTGGCAGTGCGCCCCGATGCCTCGCTGGTCGAAGCGGCGCAGCTGATGCGGGCGCAGGACATCGGCGATGTTCTGGTGGCTGCCGAGGGTCAGGTCATCGGCGTGCTCACCGACCGGGACATCACCCTGCGCGCCGTGGCCGACGGCGCGGATCCGCTGACGGTCAGCGCGCACGCGGTGTGCAGCCCGAACCCCGTGGTGGTCGGGCCGGACGACGCGGTCGCGACGGCCGTCGCCCTGATGCGCGACCACGCGGTGCGGCGGCTGCCCGTCGTCGTGGACGGCGAGGCCGTGGGCATGGTGAGCCTCGGGGACCTGGCTCTCGCCCGGGACCCCGGCTCCGCGCTCGCCGACATCAGCGGTGCCACCCCCGAGGGCAGGGCCGGTGACGGCCTGCTGCCCTGACGCCTACGGGTTGCGGCCCAGCAGGCACAGGAGCTTGGTCTGGACGTCGGCGCCGGGCGGAGGCGGCACGGGCGTGGCGAACAGGCCGCTCTTCTCCAACTCGGCCGCGTACGGCGTGACTTCCCGTACGGCGAAGTCGACGAGGGCCGCGGGCAGCCGCTCGTCGGCGCCGATGCCGCGGGACAGGTCCCAGGCGTGCACCACCAGGTCGGTGATCATCTGGCCGCAGTAGAAGGCGGCCGGAGTGGCGCCGTACGAGAGCTCGACGGTGCGCTCCAGGGCGTCCGGTTCGCCGAACGCCTCACGGGCGCCTGCCGCCGCGGTGTCCCAGGACGTGACGGGGTCGGGGCCGAGCATGTCGCCGTCGAAGGTGTCGCCGACGGTGGCGGGGCTCTCGCCGTCGCGCACCAGCGGGGGCACCCACAGCTGCTCGACCGTGAGGTGGTTGACGAGGTCGCGCACGGTCCAGTCGGCGCACGGCGTGGCCGCGTCCCACTGGTCGGGGCCGACGGCGTGCACCCTCTCGGTGAACAGGTCGAGCGCTTCGCCGTGCCGGGTCAGGATCGGATTCTCAGGCATACGTTCCATGGTGCGCTTGTGCTGCCGCCAGGACCACAGGGCTTGGAAGCTCGCCCTCGCCCACGCCCCCTCGGCGCTCGCCGGGGGCGCGCCGAAAGTCCCTGCGCACAGGCCAAAAGCCCCTGATGGCACGCGAAATGCCAGCTTTTACCAATGCTTGCCCATAGGCCCCTGAACCGGGACTTAGCCTGACCTAAGTTCCCAAGGAGGTCTCCATGGTCCTGCACGGCTGCGCCCCTGGCGCCCGGGTCCGACTCACGCATGTGACCGTCCCCGCCGGCGAGCGGCTCAGACTCGCCGAGCTGGGCTTCGTCCGGGGCGCCGAGCTGCGGGTCCTCGGCCGCGGCGCGACCGGCGGGCTCTTCGTGGGGCTCGGCGACGCGCGCATCGCGCTGGACACGGCCACCGCGCACGACCTGCACGTGAGCCATGCCTGAGACCCCCGCCGCCGTCCTGAACGGAACCCGTACGCTCGCGTCGTGCTGCGCGCCCCCTCCCCCGGCGACACCGCGCGCCCCCGCGGCCACCGTCGCGCTCGTGGGCAATCCCAACGTCGGCAAGTCGACCCTCTTCAACGCCCTCACCGGGGCCCGCCAGCACGTCGGCAACTGGCCCGGCAAGACGGTCCACGTGGCCACCGGCACCTGGCGCTCCGGCGACGCCGAGCTCGCCCTCGTGGACCTGCCCGGCACCTACAGCCTCGTGCCGCGCTCCCCCGACGAGGAGCTGACCCGCGAGCTGCTCACCGAGCACGGCGGGGACGGCGAGGACGGCGAGGACGGCGCGGGGCGGCCGGACCTCGTCGTCGTCACCGCCGACGCCGCCAACCTCGCGCGCAGCCTGTATCTGACCGCCGAGGTCCTGCAGACCGGCGTGCCGTGCGTGGTCGCGCTCACCATGACCGACGTGGCGCGGCGGCGCGGCATCGATGTCGACGAGGCGGCGCTCGCAAGGGAGTTGGGCGTCCCGGTGGTGCCGGTGCAGCCGCGCGGGCGCCGGGGTCTGGACGCGCTCGCCACCGCCGTACGGGAGGAGCTGGCGGCCGGGCGCACGCCGCCCGCACCCTCTCTGGGCCTCGCCCCGGACGAGCCCGATCCCGAACTGGCCCTCGCCGAGGCCCGGTACGCCTGGGCGCACGAGGTCCTCGCCGCCGCCCGCAGCCGCGCGCACGGCGGGCGGCTCACGGTCTCCGACCGCGTCGACCGGGTGCTGACCTCGCGCTGGGGCGGCATCCCCTTCTTCCTGGGCGTGATGTGGCTGGTGTTCACGGCCACGACCGCCCTCGCCAAGCCGCTCCAGGACGGGCTCGGCGACTTCGTGTCCGGGCCGGTGAGCGACGCGGCGAACGGCCGGCTCGACGCGCTGCACACGCCGGGCTGGCTGCGCGGGTTCCTGGTCGACGGGCTGATCAACGGCGTCGGCCAGCTCCTCACCTTCGTGCCCCTGATGCTCATCATGTTCGTGCTGCTCGCGGTCCTGGAGGACTCCGGGTACATGGCGCGGGCCGCGTTCATCGTCGACCGCCTGATGCGCCGCCTCGGCCTGCCCGGCCGCGCCTTCCTGCCGATCATCGTGGGCTTCGGCTGCAACGTGCCCGCCCTCGCGGGCCTGCGCATCCTCGGCAACCCGCGCCAGCGCCTGCTGCTCGGCATGCTCATCCCGTACGTGACGTGCAGCGCGCGCCTCACGGTCTACGTCCTGCTCGCCAGCGTCTTCTTCGGCAGCCGGGCCGGGACGGTGGTGTTCGCCATGTACGTCCTGTCGGTCCTCCTCGTCATCGGCGTGGGCATGCTCCTTCGCCACTCCCTCTTCCGCGAACTGCGCGGCGAGGCGCTGGTGTTGGAGCTGCCGCCGTACCGCCTGCCCGCTCCCCGCGTGATCGCGGCGCAGACCTGGCAGAAGCTCCTCGCCTTCCTGAGGACCGCGAGCGGGGTGATCGTCGCGACGGTGACGGCGGTGTGGCTGCTCTCGGCGATCCCGCTGGGCGCGGCGGCCGGGACCGCCTTCGGTGAACCGCCCATCGAGAAGAGCGTGTTCGGCGCCGTCTCGCGCACCGCGGCCCCCGTCTTCGCCCCGGCGGGCTTCGACGACTGGCACGCGGCGGCGGCCCTCGGCACGGGCTTCGTGGCGAAGGAGGCCGTGGTGTCGACGGTCGCGCAGACGTACAGCGCGGCCGAGCCCGAATCCCCGGACCACACGGGGACGTTGGGCACGGAGCTGCGCGCGACCTTCGACCGCTCCTCCGGGGGCCATCCGATCCCGGCGGTCCTCGCCTTCATGGTGTTCCTGCTCGCGTACACGCCCTGCATGGCGACGATCGCCGCGCAGTGGCAGGAGATGGGCCCGCGCATGACCCTGCTCGCCGCCGGGATCCAGCTGTCGGTGGCGTGGCTCCTCGCGGTGGCGGTGTTCCAGGCGGGGAGGCTGTGGTGGTGAGCCAGGCCCCGGCCCCGGGCCCGCTGCGGCAGGTCCTGGCCGAGGTGCGCGCCGCGCGGGGCAGCGTCCGCCCGGCGGACATCGCGGCCCGCGTGGGGCTCGCCCCCGACGAGGCCGAGGCGATGATCGACTTCTGGGTGCGGCGGGGTGAGCTGACCCGCGAGGAGGTCGGCGGAGGCTGTCCCCCGGCCGGCTGTGGCGGCTGCGCGCTGGTCCAGGCGTGCGGGGGCCCGGCGCTGGCGGCGCGCCGCCCGCTGCTGCTCACGGTGCGGCCGACGACGCGAGGGGACCAGGAACGGGACCAGGACCAGGACCGGGACCGGGGTCCGTCTGGTCGTTCTCGTGGATCAGGCCGCTCCGCCGCCTGAGATCCCTACACTCCCGGGCATGGCATGCCGCATCAGTGAACTGATCCTCGACTGCGCCGACCCCGAGCGGCTCGCCGCCTTCTGGAGCGATGTGCTCGGGTACGTCGAGGTCGGCCGGGAGGACGACGGAAGCATCGAGATCGGGCCGCCCGACACCGGCTTCGGCGGCCCGCAGCCCACTCTGGTCCTCAGCCCCAGCAGCGACCCGCGCCCCGGGAAGCTCCCGCTGCACCTCGACGTCAACCCCACCGACCGCGACCAGGACGCCGAGCTGGAGCGGCTGCTCGCGCTCGGCGCCAGGCCCGCCGACGTCGGCCAGACCGGCGAGGAGAACTGGCACGTCCTGGCCGACCCCGAGGGCAACGTCTTCTGCCTCCTGCAGGCCCGCCTCGCCCCGTGAGCAGGGCTCCGGGACGCGTCCCGCGGACAGGCCCTAGCGGACCCGCTCCACGCGGCGCTCGTCCCAGACCGGCTCCGGCGTCTCGCGGACCTGGCCGTCGCTGCCGAAGACCAGGTAGCGGTCGAAGGCGCGGGCGAACCAGCGGTCGTGCGTGACGGCGAGGACCGTGCCCTGGAACGCCTCCAGGCCCTCCTGCAGCGCCTCGGCCGACTCCAGGTCGAGGTTGTCGGTCGGCTCGTCGAGCAGCAGGGCCGTGCAGCCCGCGAGCTCCAGGAGCAGGATCTGGAAGCGGGCCTGCTGGCCGCCGGAGAGCCGCTCGAAGTTCTGCTCGGCCTGCCCCGTCAGCTCGTAGCGGCGCAGCCTCGACATCGCCGCTCCCCGGTCCTGGGCGTGCTCGCGCCACAGGATGTCGAGCAGCGGGCGGCCGAAGAGCTCGGGGTGGGCGTGGGTCTGCGCGAAGTGGCCGGGCACGACGCGGGCGCCGAGCTTCCACGCGCCGGTGTGCGCGACGGGATTCTCGGAGTCCCCCGCGAGGAGGCGCAGGAAGTGGGACTTGCCGGAGCCGTTGGACCCGAGGACGGCGACCCGCTCCCCGTAGAAGACCTCCAGGTCGAAGGGCTTCATCAGGCCGGTGAGTTCGAGCCCTTCGCAGGTCACGGCCCGGACGCCGGTGCGGCCGCCCTGCAGGCGCATGGTGATGTCCTGCTCGCGCGGCGGCTCCGGGGGCGGCCCGGCCTCCTCGAACTTCCGCAGCCGGGTCTGGGCGGCGTGATAGCGGGACGCCATCTCGTGGCTGACGTCGGCGGCCTGGCGCAGCGTGCGGACCAGCTTCTTGAGCTGCTCGTGCTTCTCGTCCCAGCGGCGGCGCAGCTCCTCGAAGCGCGCGAAGCGGGCCTTGCGGGCCTCGTGGTACGTGGCGAAGCTGCCGCCGTGCACCCAGGCGTCGGCGCCGCCGGGGCTCTGCTCGACGCTGATGATCTTCTGGGCGGCGCGGGCGAGGAGCTCCCGGTCGTGCGAGACGAACAGGACGGTCTTGCGGGTCTCCTTGAGCCGCTCCTCCAGCCAGCGCTTTCCGGGTACGTCGAGGTAGTTGTCCGGCTCGTCCAGGAGCAGCACCTCGTCGGTGCCGCGCAGCAGGGCCTCCAGCACGAGCCGCTTCTGCTCGCCGCCGGAGAGGGTGCGGACCTCGCGGAACTGCGCCTTGTCGTACGGGACGCCGAGCGCGGCCGTGGTGCAGATGTCCCAGAGGGTCTCGGCCTCGTACCCCTGCACCTCGGCCCAGTCGGAGAGGGCCTGGGCGTACTGGAGCTGGGCGGCCTCGTCGTCGACGGTCATGATCGCGTGCTCGGCGACGTCGACGGCGCGGGCGGCCTCGCGGATGCGGGGCGTGGCGACGGAGACGAGGAGGTCGCGCACGGTCGTCTCGTCGCGCACGGAGCCCACGAACTGCGGCATGACGCCGAGTCCGCCGCTGACCGTGACGGTGCCGCCGTGCGGCTGGAGCTCGCCGGAGATGAGCCGCAGGAGCGTGGTCTTGCCCGCGCCGTTGGCGCCGACGAGGGCGACGACCGAGCCGTCGCCGACGCGGAAGGAGACATCACCGAGAAGGGCCCTCCCGTCGGGGAGGTAGTACTCGATGTGTGCGGCTTCCAGGTATCCCATGAGCGGGATTCTCCGGGGCGGGGCGGGGCGGAGGCAAACGCGTTTCCCGGCCCCCGGCCCGCGCCCGGCCACCGGCCGCTCTCGGCCCGCTCCGGGCGGGGTCCGCCGACCCCGGTCGTCGCTAATCTCGAAGGGACGCCGCCGGAATCGCGAAGGGACGCCGTCGGCGTGCTCGTCCGTACACGTCGGCGTACACCCAGGGGGGTGCCCCATGGCCCGGTCGGTGAAGAGCGTCTGGGCGGGCGGACTGACCCACACCGGCGTCACGGTCCTCGCCACGACCGCCCCGCCCACGGCCGGTTCGCTGCGGGTGGCGAAGAACGAGGCGATGACCGGGGCGGCGACCCACGGCCCGGTCACCCCGGACGCCCAGGGCCACCTCCGCTTCCGGCTCACGGGCCTGAAGCCGGCGACCCGCTACTGGTACGTCGTCGACGACGGGCAGCCGAACACCGCGTACAAGGGGACCTTCCGCACGCATCCCGGCCCGCCCGGCGAGCCCCTCTCGTACATCTTCGGCGCGGCGGGCGACGCCGGGCTCACGGGCGAGGGCGACGAGGCGACGGTCACGCGCGCGGTCAGCAACGGGTTCGTGTTCCCGACGATGGTCCGGCAGTCCCTGGCGGAGCAGTGGGCCTGGTTCTCCCACCTCGGGGACCTGCACTACCGCAACATCAAGACGAACAGCCCGGCGCTGTACCGGGCCGCGTACGACGACAACTTCAACTACAACAAGGGCGTGAACCCGGCGGCGCGCCAGGGCCGGTTCCTGCGCACCCAGGCGGTCACCTACGTCTGGGACGACCACGACTTCGGCCCGAACAACTCCGACCGCACCAACCCGGGCAGACCCGCGGCCCAGAAGGTCTACCGCGAGTACGTCCCCTCCTACCCCCTGCCCGACCGGGCGGGCATCCACCACTCCTGGCAGGTGGGCCGCGTCCTCTTCGTCGCCGCGGACGTCCGCTCCTTCCGCGACCCGAACACGGCACCGGCCGAGCCGTCCAAGACGATGCTCGGCAGCAAGCAGAAGGCGTGGATGGAAGCCCTCCTCACCCGCGCCCGCGCGTCGGGCGCCGAGGTCCTGGTCTGGCAGTCCCCGTCCCGCTGGCTGGGCGGCACCGACACCTGGGACTCGTTCCGCCACGAACGCGAGGAGATGATCCAGCTGTTCGGCGACACGGGCTGGCTGGACCGCATGCTGTTCCTGACGGCCGACATGCACGCCCTGTCGATCTGCTCGGGCCCCCACAACCCGTACGGCCGCTTCCCCATGTTCATGTTCGCGTCCATGGACTCCGGGTCCTGGGACACGGGCAGCGAGTACGACATCGGCTCGGTGGCGGGCCGCCGCCAGTACGGGACGGTGCGCGTCGAGGACACCGGGGACACCATCACCCTGACGGGGACGGGCTACCACGACGGGACGGCCCGGATGAGCCATGCCGTGCAGGTGCACGTCGGCCGGGGCGTCGGCTAGGGGGTGGCAGCCCGTGGCCCCGCCTGCCGCCGGGAGCGGGGCGGGCACGATCAGGGACGGATGGGGTACCCGAGCCCCATGACAGCCGACGCGCATGCTGCACACCCAGGCACCCGCTCCCGACTGCTCGCCCTCGACAGCCGCCTCTTCCACGCCGTCGCCACCCGCCACTGGCCCGGCGGGGACCGGCTGCTCCCCCGGCTGAGCCACAGCGCCAACCACGGGGTCCTCTGGTTCGCGGCCGCGGCCGCGATCGCCGCCACCCGGACTCCCCGGGCCCGGCGTGCCGCCGCCCGGGGCACCGCCTCGCTCGCCCTCGCCTCCGCCACCATCAACACGCTCGGCAAGCGCTCGGTGCGCAGGCCGCGGCCGCTGCTCGACGCCGTGCCGCTGATACGGCAGTTGAAGCGGCAGCCGCTGACCACGTCGTTCCCCTCGGGGCACTCCGCCTCGGCCGCCGCCTTCGCCACCGGGGTCGCCCTGGAGTCGGGGGCGTGGGGTGCGGCGCTCGCGCCCGTCGCGGCCGGGGTCGCGCTGTCCCGCGTCTACACCGGGGTGCACTTCCCGAGCGATGTGCTCGCCGGTGCGGCGCTCGGGGCGGGCGCCGCGTTCGCCGTACGCGGGCTCGTGCCGACCCGGTCGCAGCTGCCGCCGCCCGGCCGGCCGCGTGCCGACGCCCCGGCGCTGCCCGGCGGGCGGGGTCTCGCCGTGGTCGTCAACGACGGGGCCCGCACCGCGGAACGGTCCCGCGCCCTGCGCGACGCGCTCCCCCTCGCCGAGTTCACCACCTGTCAACCCGGGGAGCTGGAAGGGGAGTTGGAGAAGGCCGTCGGCCGGGGGGCGCGGGCGCTCGGTGTGTGCGGGGGCGACGGGTCGGTCAACGCCGCCGTGGGGGTCGCCGTCCGGCACGGTCTGCCGCTCGCCGTGCTGCCCGGCGGCACGTACAACCACTTCGCGTACGACATCGGGGTCGAGGGGCCGCGCGAGCTGAGCCGTGCGGTGGAGTGCGGCGACGCCATCGCCGTCGACCTCGGCCGCTTCGCCACGGAGACGGCGGACGGGCCGAGTCAGGGCCACTTCCTCAACACCCTTTCCCTGGGCGTCTATCCGGACCTCGTGCGGCGCCGCGCCCGCTGGGCGCACCGCATCGGCGGCTGGCCCGCGGGGGTGCTCGCGGCCGTGCGGGTGCTGCGCGGCGACGGGAAGCCGATGCGCGCCGAGTTCCGGGGGCGCCCGCGCGCCCTGTGGCTGCTGTTCGTGGGCAACTGCGTCTACCACCGGCTCGGGCCCGCCCCGGGCCGCCGCTTCGACCTCGCGGACGGCCTGCTCGACGTCCGCCTGGTGCACGGCGGCCGCAGGCCCGGCGCCCGGCTGCTCGCGGCCGCGCTCGCCGGGCCCCTCAAGCACTCGCCCGCGCAGGCGGCCGTGCGGATGCGACGCCTGCGGGTGGACGGCGTCGCGCCGGGCACGGCCATGGCGTACGACGGTGAAGTGGCGCTGATCCAGGGTGAGTTGACGGTGGAAAAGGTGCCCGAGGCGGTCACCGTCTACCGGCCGCTGCCCGGCTAGGGACACGGGGGCACACACACGTCGTCCACATCCTGATACGCGTATCTCATTATTCGGCATGGCGGCGTACCGTCTCTCCTGTCACCGCCTCAGCGAATGCGAACGCGAAGGAGTCCGGCCATGCCGAAGGAGACCGCCACCTACACCCACGGGCACCACGAGTCCGTGCTGCGCTCCCACACCTGGCGCACCGCCGCCAACTCGGCCGCCTACCTCCTCGACTCGCTGAAGCCGCACATGAAGGTCCTGGACATCGGCTGCGGGCCCGGCACCATCACCGCCGACCTGGCCGAGCTGGTCCCGGACGGGCACGTCACCGGCGTCGACCACGCCCCGGGCATCCTGGACCAGGCCCGCACGACGGCGGCCGAACGGGGCCTGGAGAACGTCGAGTTCGGCGTCGCGGACGTCCACGAGCTGGACTACCCGGACGACACCTTCTGCGTCGTCCACGCCCACCAGGTGCTCCAGCACGTGGGCGACCCGGTGCGCGCCCTGAGCGAGATGCGGCGGGTCTGCGCCCCCGGCGGCATCGTCGCCGTGCGCGACTCCGACTACGCCGCCATGACCTGGCACCCCCACTCCCCCGCCATGGACGACTGGCTGGACCTGTACCGCCGCGTCGCCCGCGCCAACGGCGGCGAACCCGACGCCGGCCGCCACCTCAAGTCCTGGGCCCTGCGGGCCGGTTACGCCGATACCGCCATCACGTCGACCGCGAGCGCCTGGTGCTACAGCACGCCCGAGGAGCGCGACTGGTGGAGCGGCCTGTGGGCGGACCGCACGGTGGCGTCGGCGTACGCCGAACGGGCCACGGAGAGCGGCCACGCCGACGCCGGCCGGCTGACGGCGATCTCGGAGGCGTGGCGGGAGTGGGGCCGGCAGCCGGACGGCTGGTTCGCCGTGCTGCACGGGGAGATCCTCTGCCGGAAGTAGGCACCTCTGGCGGGGGGGGAAGGGCCGGTCCGGAGGCCGCGACAGCGCGATGACGGTCGCGTGACAGGGGCGCGGGTGACCGTGGTGGCACCGCAGCGGGGAACGCGCCGCGGGTCGTGCACCACGAGTCGTCAGGAGTTGTCCGCCATGCCCACCTTCCCCACCCCCGAGCCCCTCTCCGTGACCGTCGACATCGTCTTCGGGAACATCCGGTTCGTCGCCGGAGAGCGCGCCGACACCGTGGTCCGGGTCCGGCCGGTCGACCCGTCGCGGGAGCTGGACGTCCAGGCCGCCGAGCACGTCGTCCTCGAGTTCGGTGACGGCAGGCTGGTCGTCCGGCATCCGAAGCGGCGCACCGTGTTCACCACCAAGTACGGGTCCGTGGACGTGGTGGTGGAGCTGCCGAGCGGGTCCGATGTGCGGGGGGACACCGCTGAGGGTGAGTACGTCGTCAAGGGTGTCGTCGGGAGCTGTCGGCTGCAGAACGCCATCGGGGACATCCGGGTCGGGCAGGCCGACCGGGTGCGGTTGAAGACCACCGCGGGCAAGGTGATCGTCGACCAGGTGCGCGGGCAGGCCGACGTCAGCGCGAACGGGGACGTCCGGATCCGCCGGGTCGGCGGGAGCGCCGTCGTCAAGAACGCCGGGGGCCACTGCTGGATCGGGGAGGCCGAGGGGGACGTGAAGGTCGGCTCGGCCATCGGGGACATCACCGTCGACGTGGCGCGTGCCGCGGTCGACGCCAGGACCACCAACGGCAACATCCGTGTGGGGCAGGTGGGTCGTGGCTCGGTCGATCTCCACTCCGTCATCGGCACGGTGGACGTCGGTGTCCCGCACGGCACCGGCGTCCGGCTCGACGCGCACACCTCCATGGGGCGCGTGCACAATCACCTGGCGGGGCAGCCCGCCCCGGAGCAGGCCGAGCGGACCGTCAAGGTGCGGGCCCGCAGCAGCGCCGGGGGCATCGTCGTCCGCCGGGCCGAGCAGCCCACGGCCACGCGGGCCGGGCACCCCACGGTCACGCCGTGAGCGTGGCCTCCGCCAGCTCCTGCCAGTCCGCCCGCCCGCCCTCGCGGGTCGCCTCGGCGAACGCCGTCTCGCCGAGGCGCCCCCGCGCCTCCTCCGCGATCCGCGCGGCATCCGGCAGCGAACGGTCCTGCGCGCCGCGCACGGCGTCGCCCGCCGCGAGCAGCCGTACGGCCTGTTCGTCCCGTCCTTGGCGCAGTGCGAGGTCCGCCAGGCCGACGAGGACCTGCGCGATCATCGGCAGATGCCCCACCTGGACCACGGCCCGGAACGCCGCCGCCCGGTGCGTGCGGGCCTCGTCGAGGTCGTCCGTGAGGTAGCCGGACAGGTCCTGGACCACGGCGCGGAGACCGCCCCCCTCGTGCCCGTCGCCCCCGTCGTTCCGCTCCCGGATCGCCGCCAGCTGCGCACGGGCCCGGTCCGGCTCGCCGCGCCACCACGCCAGTTGCCCCACCAAGACCGCCATCGCGTCCAGCGCGTCCGGCCACGTGATCCGGTCCGCGCACCGCTCCGCCTCGGCCAGGGCCGCGTCACTGGCGCGCTCGTCGCCGAGCAGCCAGTACAGCTGGGCCTGCCGCGCCCGGTAGCCGACCACGTCCTCCGTGGTGCCGAACTCGGTCAGGGCGGCGCTCGCCTGCTCGTAGTACTCGCAGGCGCGGGCGAACTCGCCGCGCAGGGCGAGCCGTTCGGCCAGCGAGGTCAGCGCGAGGGAGGCGCCCCACCGCTCGCCGAGCGCGCGGAACTCGGTGAGCGCCGTCTCCATGTCCGCTTCCGCGTCGCGGGGACGTGACGCAGCCGATGCGCCCGGCTCCTGCGGCTCCCCCGACACGGCGTGGCTCAGCACCAGGCGGAACCTGCCGCAGTTGAGCCGGGCCGCCGCCCGCACCCATGGGTCCTCGTCGTCGAGCAGCGCCTCGTAGGCGGCCAGGAACTCCGTCGGCCCCTTCAGCATCTTCTCCAGCGGCCCGACCAGCGCGATCACCGGGTGGCTGCGGCCGTGCCTGCTGAAGCGGTACGCCTCGTGGATCCACTTCTGCGCCTGCTCCGGGCCACCGAACCCGGACGTCACCAGCATGGCCACGAGCGCGTACGCCACCGCCCGCACCTCGTCGGACACCTCGCCGGGCAAGGAGGCGGCCGCCACGCCCAGTTCGGTGCCCTCGGCCTTGCGTCCGCTGAGGAACCAGTACCAGCCCACCGCGGCGACCAGCCGCAGCGCCTCCTGCGCCCGGCCCTCGGCGATGGCGCCCCGCAAGGCGGCCCCGATGTTGTCGTACTCGGCCTCCAGGACGGCAAGCCACTCCAGCTGCTCGGCCCGGCGCAGATGCGGCTCCGCTGTCTCGGCCAGCTCGGTGACGTAGGCGAGGTGCGCCTGGCGCGCCGACTCGGCCTCCCCCGCCTCGACGAGGCGCTGCGCCGCGAACTCCCTGATGGTGTTGAGCATCCGGTAGCGCGGCGCGCCATCGCCGTACGCGCGCAGCAGCGACTTCTCGGTCAGCGCAGTCAGCAGGTCGAGGACGAACTCCCCGTCCGGGCAGACCCGTTCGGCCGCCTCCAGGCTCACGCCGCCCGAGAACACGGACAGGCGGCGCAGTACTTCGCGCTCGTTCTCGCTCAGCAGGTCCCAGCTCCAGTCCACGACCGCGCGCAGCGTCCGGTGCCGGGCGAGCGCCGTACGGCTGCCGCCGGTCAGCAGCCGGAACCGGTCGTCGAGCCGGTCCGCGAGCTGGTCCACGGACATGGTGCGCAGCCGGGCCGCGGCCAGTTCGATGGCCAGCGGCATACCGTCCAGCGCCCGGCAGATCCGCGCCATCGTCGCCAGGGTCCGGTCGTCGGAGCCGATGCCGCGGCGCACGGCGCCCGCCCGGTCCCGCAGCAACCGCACGGCGGGTGCGGCGGCGATCTCCGCCGGGTCCGCGCCCTCCGCGGGCAGGGCGAGCGGCTCGACCTGCAGCAGCGCCTCCCCGGTGATGCCGAGCGGCTCCCTGCTGGTGGCCACGATGCGCAGCCGCCTGCACTCCCCGAGGAGCCGCTCCGCGAACGCCGAGACCTCGTCGAGCATGTGCTCGCAGTTGTCCAGGACCAGCAGCATCGCGCGGTCCCGGACCGCCGCGACGAGCCGGTCCACCGCGTCCCCGCCCGGAGCCCCGCCGGGCAGCGCCTGGTCGCGCAGGCCGATCGCGGTCAGCGTGGCCTGCGCCGGGTCGCCGCCCGCCTGCAGCGCGGCCAGCTCCACCAGCCAGGCGCCGTCCGGCAGCCCGCCGAGCAGGGTCCGCGCGGCCTCCGTGGCGAGGCGGGTCTTGCCGGAGCCGCCCGCTCCCGTGAGCGTCACGAGGCGGTGTCCGGCGACGAGTTCGGTGACCGCGGCGACCGCGCCGTCCTCGCCGTCCTCGCCATCCCGGCCGACGAAGCTGGTCAGCTCGGCGCGCAGGTTCGTCTTCCGGCTCTCCGTCCGGGCGCCCAGCTCGCCGCGGAGCACCGCGGTGTGCAGCGCGGACAGTTCGGCGGAGGGGTCCGCGCCCAGCTCGTCGGCGAGGCGCTCGCGCAGCTGCTGGTACACGGTCAGCGCCTCGGCGGTGCGGCCCGCCTCCGCGAGGCCGCGCATCAGCGCGCCGACGAAGCCCTCCCGCAGCGGATGGCGCGCCACCAGGTCGGTCAGCTCGGTGATCAGTTCCGCGCCACGGCCGAGGCGGGCCTCCGTCTCCATCCGGTCCCCGAGCACGGCGAGATGACGCTCGGCGAGGGCCGTGACCGCGGCGTCGAACGCCTCGCTGCCCTGGAGCGCGATGCCCTCCATGGCCTCCTCCCCGCGCCACAGGCCGAGGGCCGAGCGCAGCAGGTCCGCGCGGGCCGGGTCCTCGGCGGTACGGGCCTGCGCCACGAGGCGCTCGAAGCGGCTCACGTCCACGGCATCGGGGTCGACGGCCAGGCGGTAGCCGCCGGACTTCGCCTCCACCGAACCGTCGGGCAGCACCCGGCGCAGCCGGGACACCAGGACCTGCAGCGCGTTCACCGCGTCCGCCGGCGACTGTTCCCCCCAGATCCAGTCGACGAGCCGCGCGCGCGGCACGATCCGGCCGGGCTCCAGCGCGAGCGCCGCCAGCAGCCCGCGCAGCCGGGCGCCGGGCACCTCCACCGCTTCACCGTCGCCGACCTGCACTTCGAAAGGCCCGAGCATCCCTATTCGCACGCGGTCATCTTGCCGCACGGGCTGCGCCACCGCCTCATCCCTGGCGGGATACGTACGGCCGGAGGGTTCCCACAACCGGGCATACGGGAGGTTCCCTGCCCGCGTCCTCGCCCCGCGCCCTCCCCCTGCGTCCTTGCCCTGCATCCTTGCCGCGAACAGGGGCACTCGGTGGGCAGGAGGTAGACAACTATGGTTCCTGTCTTACTGGTTCTTCTTCTGGCCCTGATTCTCTTCGGGGCAGGCTTCGCGGTGAAGCTCCTCTGGTGGATCGCCGTGGCGGTCCTCGTCGTCTGGCTGCTCGGCTTCCTGATGCGGAGCTCGACGCCGGCGGGCGGCAGGGCGCGGTGGTACCGCTGGTAGACCCGCCGCCACCAGGAACTGAGCCCCCGCGCCAAGCGCGGGGGCTCAGTTTCTGGGCAGCAGTGGTCCGAGCGGCCCGAGGTCCAGATTCAGGTCCTCGGGCCGCAGTCCGTACCGCTCCCGCAGCTCCGTCATCCGTTCGTCGAGCAGCATCAGGGTCAGCCCGATCCGCTCCTCCTGGTCGGGCGAGAGCTCGCCGGTCTCGAAGCGGCGCAGCGCCTGCCGTTCCATGAGCTGACGCAGCAGCTCGACGACGGTCAGGACGAGGGCCACCAAGTCCCGCTCCACGGTCTCCGGTTCGAGGTCCATCGGTCAGTCAGTCCTCCCACGCGGTCGGTCAGTCCTCCCACGTCTCCGTGGAGCCCCACGGGGACGGGACGCGTTCGCTCACCGAGCTGATGAGGGCCTTCAGGTCGATCCGTACGAGATCCACGTCTGCGATCCGCAGGGTCAGGTCGCCGGTGATGACGACGCCGCCCGCGAGCAGCCGGTCGAGGAGGTCGACGAGGGCGACCTCCCGGCGTTCGAAGACGGGGTCGACGACGGGATCGGTGACGGGCTCGGTGACGGTCACGGCGCCACCTCGCCGTCCAGCCCCTCGCCACCGCTGAAGGAGTACGCCGCCCAGGGGCCCGTCAGCTCCAGGCGCAGGCCAGGCTCGCCGCACTTGCTGCGCTCCACCACCTCGATGAAGGGCCCGATGCGCGAACGCTCCACCAGATACGCGGCGTTGAGCACGTTGCGGCCCGGCGCTCGGGAGAGTGTGGCGCTCTGCGGCGGGTGCAGCCGGGCGGCGTCCGCGTGCCGGACGAGCTCGGCGTGCACACGGCGCGCGAACTCCTCGGCCCGCTCATCCGCCTGCTCGCGTGCCGCTCGCTGGGTGCGTCGGGCGCGGAGGTAGTCGCGGCCGGTGGTGGGGCGGGAGGTGGTGTTCGGGGACGGGGTCGGGGCCTTGCCCGGAGCCGGGGCCTTGCCCGGGGCCGGGGTCGCTCGGTCGCCGCCGCTCGACGCGGCGTCGGCCGGGCCCTCCGTCTCGTACACCTTCACTCCCCACTCCACCCGTCCGTCGATCCGCGCCAGCACGGCGGCGAACCGGTCGGCCTCCGCCGTGAGCAGCGCCCGTACGCCCTTCTCGTCCCGGAAGACGGTCGCGAGCCGCAGCGGCAGTGGGGCGGTGACGGCGGTGAGCGCGGCGACCACCTTCTCGTGGGCGCGCGCCGTCTCCGTCAGCCAGTCCAGGTCCTCCAGGTGCGCGCGGAGCTCCTGCTCCGCGAAGTCCCGCGCGGGCACGGGCCCGATGACGGCGGTCAGACCGCCCTCGGTGAGGCAGCGGGGCGCCGCCCCGCCGACTCCGGTAAGCCCTTCGGGGAGCAACCGCTCCCCGAAGGGCCCGCACACCGCGTATACGTACAGCAGGTCATCCTGAGTCTCGTTCAGGGGCTCGTTCAGGGGCTCGTTCAGGCGCTCGTTCAGGGGCTCATCACTCATCTCTGCCTCGCCCTTCCAGCTCCTCCAGCTCCGCCAGGCGGTGACGCAACTCCGCGTTCTCCCGCGTGAGTTCGCCACGGCGCGCCCGCGACGAGAGCGCCGGGTCGGACTCCCACCAGTCGATGCCCATCTCCTTGGCCCGGTCGACGGAGGCGACGACCAGGCGGAGCTTGATGGTCAGGAGCTCGATGTCGAGGAGGTTGACCCGGATGTCCCCGGCGATGACGACGCCCTTGTCCAGGACGCGTTCGAGGATGTCGGCGAGGTTGGCGCTCTCGCCGCGGCCGTAGGGGTCGGGCAGCCGTCCGCCGGAGCGCTGGGGCGTCGTCATCGGCGGCTCCGGCCGCCACCGCCGGCCGCGACGGGTTCGCGCTCTGCCTCTTCGTCTTCCTCTCCCTGGTCCTCTTCGTCGTACTCGTCCTCGGCCCTGCCCTCGTCGTACTCGTCCTCGTATGCGGGCTCGTCCTCGAAGTCCTCGGCGTCCTCGGCGTCTTGGGCGTCTTCGGCGTCTTCGGGCTCGTCGGACTCTTCGTCCTCGTACGCGGCCTCGCCCTCGCCCTCGACCTCGCCCTCATCTTCGCCTTCGTCTTCGTCTTCGAACCGGGGCTCCTCGGAGGATTCCCCCTCGCCGGACTCGTCGGGCTCGTCGTGCTCGTCTCGCTCCTCCCCGGTGTCGGACGCCTGTTCCTCCTCTTCCTCCGCCACCGCGTCCTCATGGCTCCGCACGACCTCGCCGTCGCGGATCTCCCCGCGCCAGCCGTCGCTCGCCTCGCCGCGCAGCGAGATGTGCCGGGCGAAGTGCTTGAGGTCGAGGCGGGCCCTGCGGCCCTGGGCACGCCAGATGTTGCCCGTCCGCTCGAACAGGCCCTTGGGGTAGTACTCGATGAGCAGCAGCACCCGGGTCAGGTTGTCGCCGAGCGGATGGAAGGTCACGACGCCCTTCGTCGTGCCCTTCGCACCCTCGGACGTCCAGGAGATCCGCTGGTCGGGGACCTGCTCGGTGGTGTGGGCGCGCCAACTGCGCTGGGACCAGAAGACCTTGAGCTTCCAGTCGGAGTCGGTGTCCTGCGCCACCGTGGCGCCCTTGACGCCCTTCGCGAAGGTCGAGAACTCCTGGTACTGGGTCCACTGGTCGTACGCCTCGCGGACGGGGACGCCCACGTCGACGTACTCCATGATGACCGTCGGCTTCTGTCCCGCCCCGCCCTTCTTCTTGCTCTTGCCGCCGAGCCCCTTGAAGGCGCCGACGACCTTGTCCTTCAGGCGGCCGCCGCCGAGCTCCACGGCGCTGCGCACCGGGCCCTTGCCCTCGGCGAGCTTCCGGCCGCCCTGGAGCGCCAGGTCGGCGAAGCCGGGGCTGCGGCCCTCGGCGATGTCGTTGAGCCGGTTCGTGGCCGAGCCCAGCTTGTGGCCCACGCCGACCAGCGCGCGCTGGGCCTGCGCCATGAGGAACGCCTGGGCCTCTTCCTTGAGGCGGTCGGCGGCGGGGCTGTCCTTGAGGGTCTTCGTGAGGTCAGTCATCGCTGCGGGCCCCCTTCGAGCGGGCGGCCGTCCGTTCGGAGGCGCGCCCCGACGCGGGCTTCCGGCGCGCGGGAGCCTTTCTCGCCGCGGCCTTCTTGGCCGGGGCCCGCTGGGCGGACTTGGTCGCGGACTTGGCGGTGGACTTGGCGGGCTTCGTGGCCTTCCCGGACGCGGACTTCGCGGGCTTGGCGGACGTCGCGGCCTTGGGGGCGCGCCGCCTGGAACGGTCAGCCTTTCCGGAGTCACCGGAGTCACCGGACTCACCGGAGTCGCTCGATTCGCCGGAGTCCCCTGACGCCTCTGACGCCTCTGACGCCTCTGACGCCTCTGACGCCTCTTCCTCGTCCTCCTCCTCGTCCTCGGACGCCTCCCCGCCCGGCACCACTCCGGCGAGCCGGTCCTGCACGCCGAGCGTGCGGTCGTGCAGGCGGTCCGCGAGGTTGTCCATCTGGCGGGTGACGAGGGAGCCTGTCGCGGCCTTGCCCACGCCGCGCACGTCCTCCCTCAACTGGTCGCCTATCTCCTTGAACTGCGGGTTCTCGGCCAGTTGCTTGCTCACAAAGGTGCCGATGGCCTTCGGGTCCAGGCTCAGCTTGCGGCCCGCCACCAGCGTCCCCACGGCGAAGGCCAGCTTGGCCTTCTTCGTGCGTCCGAGGACGTACCCCGCGCCTACGGCGAGGCCCAATCCCATTCGGTTCATGGTCAGAAGTCTCGATTCATCGTCAGAATTCGCGTTCCGGCTCGTGCCGCAGCCGCTCAAGGAGCTCGCCCTCGAGGCGGTCGAAGGTGGTCTCGTCGATCTCACCCGCCGTCAACTGCTCTTCCAGACGGGAGAGTTCGGCGCGCACGGTCGCCGGGTCGTAGTACTGGCGCTCCGCCTCCGCGACCACCTGCCGCAGCACCCACAGGGCGCCGCGGGCGGGGGCCACGGGCAGGAGCAGGAGTTCACCGACGAGCCCCATGACGGGCCGTCACTCCGAGGTCCGCCGACCGCTGGCCGCGGACGTCGCGGGCGCCGCGGGCTCGGACGGCGCGGGGTCGACGAAGCTGTACGGCGGCAGCGGGCCGTGCACCCGCAGGTCCAAGTGGGGCTGGTTGGTGCGCAGTTCCTCGACGGCGGCCAGGAAGCCCTCGGCCGTGTCGCGGCGCACCAGGAAGGAGAGGTTGGCGAGCCAGCCGGTGCTCTCGGGGCCCGCGCTGACCGCGTCCGCCGCCCGTTCGAGGGCCAGCCGCACCTCGACGCCGTCGCTCTCCTCACGCGCCCGTACGGCATTGGTCACCTGCTCGCCGAGCTCCACCTTTTCCTGGTAACTCCCGCCGCCCGCACGCTGGTTGGCGACGACCATGTCGCGCAGCTCGGGGTTCTCGGCGAGCACCTGGTGCAGCACGGCCTGCTCGTCGTGGCTGGCCTTGACGTTGTACTCGACCCGGCCCGCCAGGGCATGCAGCCGTTCCTCGTAGTGGTCGGCGCGCTCGTCGAGCACCGTCACGACGGACTCGTCGTCGGGGGCGAGGCTGCCGAAGCGCAGCGGCAGGACGGAGCCCGCGGCGCCCGCCTCGCTCAGGACGCTCTGGTGGGCGAGGAGGTCGCGCCGCTTGGGCCGCAGGTCCTCGGGGGCGTCGCTGACGATCGCTGCGAGCTCGCCGTGCTCCAGAATGCGCACCGGGCGCGGCGGGTCGCCGATGCCTCCCATGTCCTTGGGCAGCGCGGGGTGGGAGCGCGCCGCGATGCCGTAGATGTACGTGCTCACTCCTTCTCCTCCTTACGGCGTGCGGACGACGAGGAGCGCCGGGCGCGCGGCCGTTCCTGCGTCTCGCCCTCCTCGCGGGCCTGCTTGAACGCGTCGGAGATGGTCTCGGCCGCCCCGGAGAGCGCGCCCTTCGACTTGCCGCGGGCTCCGGACTCGGTGAGCTGTCCCATCAGGTCGGGGACGCCGGGGCTCTTGCGCGGTCCCGCCTCCAGGTCGAGGCGGTTGCACGCCTCGGCGAAGCGGAGATAGGTGTCGACGCTGGCGACGACCACGCGGACGTCGACCTTGAGGATCTCGATGCCGACGAGCGAGACGCGCACGAAAGCATCGATCACCAGACCTCGGTCCAGGATGAGTTCGACGACGTCATACAGGCCGCTGGTGCCGCCTGAGCCGCCGCTCTGCTGTGCCGGGACGACGGTCATACCGACCGTTCCTCCTTGCCTTGGGGCATACGGGTGTGGGGAGCGCGCGGTCGGCGGCCTACTGGCCGCCACGACGATGTGGGTCGGCCCGCCCGCGCTCGTAGCGGCCGATCCTGCGGTAGCCGGTGAGCTCTCCTCGCTGGTCGAGTTCCACCTCGTAGCTCGCGATGAGGCTCATCGTGTCGGGGACCCGGGCCAGTTCGAGCACTTCGACGACCAGGCGCCAGCCGTCCTCGGTGCGTTCGAAGGACGTCACCGCCTCGGCCTCCAGTCCGGTGAGCTCCACCAGCTGGTCGCGCGCCTGGCGCAGCACGGTCCCCGTGTCTCGGGGTGCTTCAGGTGCAGCTGCTGCTTCGGGCGTGTCCGCCGCTTTGCGCGTACGGGGTGCTTTGGGTGTTCGGGATGCTTCAGCCATGGCCACCTCCGGGTCCGGGTCACCAGGAAGGGCCGGGTCAAACACCGAGGGCGCGCAGCCTGCGGCGGGCCGGGCCGAGGGCGCGGCCCCGGTTCAGGAGCCCTTCCCAGGGGTTGGTGCGGGCCTGTTCGACGGCGTCGGCGACGCTCCAGCGGCGGGCTCCCAGGCCCGGTTCGTCGAGCTGGGCCCAGGCGAGCGGGGTGGCGACGGGCGCGCCCGGCCTGGCCCGCACCGCGTACGGGGCGACGGCGGTCTGCGCGTAGCCGTTGCGCTGCACGTCCAGGTAGAGGCGCGCGCCGCGGTCCTTCTTGCGGGCCGCGGTGGTGAGCTCGTCGGGGTGGGCGGCGACGAGGCCGTCGGCGAGGTCCTTGGCGAAGGCCCGGACGTCGTCGACGTCGTGCCGGCCGTCGAGGGGTACCACGATGTGCAGTCCGCGCGAGCCCGTCGTCATCGGCGCGGAGGGCAGGCCCACCTGGTCGAGGCGTTCGCCGAGCAGGTGGGCGGCGGCGCGCACGGCGTCGAAGTCGTCCCCGGACCCGGAACCGGCCCCGGACCCGGGCGGGTCGAGGTCGAAGACCAGGCGGTCCGGGAAGTCGAGGTGTCCGGTGCGGGACTGGAAGCGGTGCAGGGTGAGGCATGCCTGGTCGGCGAGGTAGAGGAGGGTGGCGGTGTTGTCGCACACGGTGTGGCGCAGGCTGCCGCCCTCCTTCTTGGGGACCTCGGCCCGGGTCACCCACTCCGGGTAGTGGTCGGGGGTGTCCTTCTGGACGAAGCGGGGCCCGCCCACGCCGTCGGGCAGCCGCTCCAGCATCAGCGGGCGCCCGCGCAGGTGCGGGAGCATGAAAGGTGCGACGGCCCGGTAGTAGGCGAAGAGGTCCGCCTTGGTCACCTCGTTCTTGATTCCGTTCCCGTCCTCGCTCTTGGGGAAGAGGACCTTGTCCGGCCGGTGCAGGTGCACGGTGTGGCGACCCGCCCGTACCGACTGGGTGCCGTTGTCCATGGTGGCTGACTCGCTTCCCTCTCTCGTTGAACCCACCTGGTCAGGGGGGTTATCTCCACCCCACGGCCGGTGGCCCTCCGGCGTGTTCCCGGCGTCTCGCCCCGGCAGCATCGAGCTATGACGAAACCCTCCCGCCTCCGTCCTCCGTACGATCCGCTGGGCGCCGACGCGCCTCCGGCGCCCGCTCCCGTGCACGCCGCCTTCGTGCTCTGGCTGGTTGCCGTCGCGGCCGGCGTCTTCGAGACCGCCGTCGCCGTGGTGGACCGGGCCACCGGCGCGGACGGCTCCCTCGGGGCGCTCGCCGGGGGCGTCGCGCTGCGCATGGCGGTGTTCTCGGCGGCCGTGCTGCTCGCCGTGCAGCTGCGGCGCGGCCGGAACTGGGCGCGGTGCGCCCTCGCCGTCGGACTCGGGGTGTTCGGGACGCTCTCACTGCTGATCGGGCCCGTCCAGTGGCTGGCGGACGGGCACGACATCGGCGACACGGTCACGGATCTCTCCGTCGCCGACGTGCTGTTCGGGGCGAGCCGGGTGCTGCACCTGGCGGCCGTGCTCACCGCCGTGGTGCTGATGTTCCGGCCCGCCGCGAACGCCTACTTCAAGCGGGCGACGCCCGGCAGGCCCGGCTCGCTCACCGCACCACCGCCTGCTCGGTGAGCAGCCGCGCCGCAGCCGCGATCGACTCGGCGTCGATGCCCGCCGCGTGCAGCTGCTCGGCCGGGGAGGCCGAACCCGGCATGGTGCGCACGGCGAGCCGCACCAGGCGCGGCACGGGGATGCCGTCGGTGAAGACGTCCAGGACGGCGTCGCCGAGGCCGCCCTCGGGCCGGTGGTCCTCGACGGTGAGCAGACAGCCGGTGCGGGCGGCCGCCTCCCGCAGGGTGCGCTTGTCGACGGGCTTGACGGAGTACAGGTCGACGACGCGCACCTGGATGCCCTCGCGGTCGAGCAACTCGGCTGCGGCCAGGGCCTCGTGGACCGTCACGCCCGCCGCGACGACGGTCAGCCGGTCCGCGTCGGACGAGCGCAGCACCTTCGCGCCGCCGACGGGGAACTCCTCGTCGGGCCCGTAAAGGACCGGCATGTCCCCGCGGGACGTGCGCAGGTACCGCACCCCCTCCAGCTCCGCCATCGCCGCGACGAGCCGCCCCGTCTGGTGGGCGTCGCACGGGTAGAGGACCGTCGAGCCGTGCACGGCACGGAACATCGCGAGGTCCTCCAGGCCCATCTGCGAGGGACCGTCCTGTCCGATGGCGCAACCGGCGTGCGAGCCCACGAGGTTGATGCCCGCGCCGCCGACCGCCGCCATCCGGACGAAGTCGTGGGCGCGGGAGAGGAAGGCCGCGAACGTCGAGGCGTACGGCACCCAGCCGCGCGCCGCCAACCCCACCGCGGAGGCGACGAGTTGCTGCTCGGCGATGTAGCACTCGAAGAACCGGTCGGGGTGTTCCTTCGCGAAGTACTCGGCGCGCGTCGAGTCGCCGACCTCGCCGTCAAGGGCGACCACGTCGCCGCGCGCGGTGCCGAGGGCGGTGAGGGCCTGCCCGTAGGCGGTGCGGGTGGCGACGGACTCGCCCACCTCATGGCGGGGCAGCTCCAGGTGGCCGGAGCGCACGGCGTGCAGCATCCGGGCAGCGGGCGGCGTCTGGACGTGGACGTGCACGTCGCGCACCCCGCCCAGCTCCTCGATGGCCGCCTCCGGGTCGGGCAGCGGCTTGCCGTGCATGCCCTCGCGGTCCTCGACGGCGGCGACGCCCCGGCCCTTCAGGGTGCGGGCGAGGATCGCGGTGGGCTGGCCGATGGTGGACTCCGCCTCCTGGAAGGCCCGGTCGACCGCGTCGGGGTCGTGCCCGTCGACGGCGACGACGTGCCAGCCGAAGGCGATCAGGCGGCGCGCGTACTCCTCGAGGTGCCACTGGTGGCGGGTGGGCCCGCGCTGACCGAGCCGGTTGACGTCGACGATCGCGGTGAGGTTGTCCAGGTGCTCGTACCCGGCGTGCTCGGCGGCCTCCCACACCGAGCCCTCCGCCAGCTCGCTGTCCCCGCACAACACCCAGACCCGGTAGGGGATCCGGTCGAGCCGCTGCCCGGACAGGGCCATCCCCACGCCGATCGGCAGCCCCTGTCCGAGCGAGCCGGTGGCAACCTCGACCCAGGGCAGGCGGCGCGGGGTGGGGTGCCCTTCGAGTCGGCCGCCGAGGGTGCGGAAGGAGAGGAGTTCGTCGTCGTCGATGGCTCCGGCGGCCTTGTAGGCGGCGTAGAGGAGAGGTGAGGCGTGCCCCTTGGAGAGGACGAACCGGTCGTTGCCGGGGTGTTCGGGCCGGTCGAAGTCGTAGCGGAGGTGCCGGGTGAGCAGGACCGCCATGAGGTCGGCGGCGGACATCGACGAGGTGGGGTGCCCGGATCCGGCGGCGGCCGCGGCCCGGACCGAGTCGACCCGCAACTGCCGGGCGAGCTCGGTCACCTCGAGGTTGGCGTGGTTCAGGGGCATGGTCAGCGGTCCTCTCCTTCGGGTCGTTCGTTGCGCTCTTCCTCGGGCCGCGGCGGCCCGCCGGGCAGCCGGGCCACTTCCGGCGAGGCCGTGTCCAGGGGCACCGACCACGACCGGACCAGGCCCAACTGGACGTCCTGGCGCGGCAGTACGGCGTCCAGCAGCCAGTCGGCGGCGACCCGCACCCGGTTGCCGGGCATGGCCGCGAGGTGGTAGCCGCGGGTGACGGCCCCGGCGAGCGGCCCGGACAGCGGGATGCCGAGGGGGTTGGCGGCCGCGCGGGCGCCGCCGAGGTCGACGGTGAAGCCGAGGTCGTGGTGGCGGTAGGAGCGCCGGTTGCCGAAGCCGAGGGACGCGGCGACGTTGGCGCCTGCCACCTTGCCCTGGCGCCAGGCGTGCTGGGCCGTCATCGGCGTGTACTCCCCCGGCCTGGTCAGATCGGGCACGGCGGCGGCGTCCCCGCACGCGAACACCTCGGGGTGCCCCGGCACGTTGAGATACGGGTCGACGAGCAGCCGCCCGCGCTCCAGCGGCCTGCCGACGCTCGCCACCAGCGGATCGGGCCGCACGCCGACGCACCAGATCAGGGTCCGCGAGTCGATGAACTCCCCGTCGTCGAGGAGCGCTCCCTCGGGCGTCGCCTCCTTCACGGAGGTGCCGGTGCGCACGTCGACGCCGCGCAGCCGCAGCACGCGGTCGGCGGTCCCGGACAGCCTGCGGTCGAGCTCGGGCAGCACCCGGTCGGCGATGTCGAGCAGCAGCCAGCGCGGCCGCATCCCGCCGCGCAGCGGATGCTTGCGCACGAGCGCGTCGGTCAGCATGGCGCCCTGCGCGGCGAGTTCGACACCGGTGTAGCCGCCGCCGACGACCACGAAGGTGCACCTGGACCGGCACTCGGCCGGATCGTCCGCGGCCGCCGCCAGCTCGATCTGCCGGATCACGTGATCGCGCGTGTACAGGGCTTCGGGGATCCCCCGGAACCCGTGCGCGTGCTCGGCGACGCCCGGCACGGGCAGCAGCTTGTTCACGCTCCCGACGGCGAGCACGAGCCGGTCGTACGTCAGCTCCCCGTGCCCGCCCTCGGGATCGGTGTACCGCACGGCGTTCCGGTCCAGGTCGACGCCGTCGGCCTCGCCGAGGACGAGGCGTACGCGGGGCAGGGTGCGGCTCAGCGAGACGGTGACCCGGCGGGCTTCCAGGAGGCCCGCGGCGACCTGGGGCAGCAAGGGCAGATAGAGGAAGTAGTCGGTGGGGTTGAGCAGGGTGATGTCGGTGTTGCCGCCCCGGTGCCGGCTGAGCCGGGAGAGGGTGCGGGCGGTCTGGTAGCCGGCGAACCCGGCCCCGACGACGACGGTGTGGGACCGGCCTGTGCCGCCGCTGCTGCGGTCGGCGCTGCGGCCAGTGGATCGGATCGGGATACGGGTCACGGAAACGCCTCCGGCGCGGTCGGACGGACCTCCCGCGTGCCCTGACCCGGACCTCCCAAACGCGACGCCGCGACTCCACGAACGGCACTGCACGGCACTTCGCGGCAGATCACAGCACATCACGGCACATCACAGAGGTGGGTTTGGACCACGCGAGCCCGGATACCCGCACCGCGCTCATCCCGCCCGAACCGGTCTCCGGCTCTTCCTCTCCCGCGAGCCGGAGACCGGCCCGTCACGCACAAGGCACGAGGCCCCCTTGAAAGACACCGTCAGCATCGAGCCCCCGGCCGTCTCCGCCTACACCGTCCCCACGGACGCCCCGGAGGCCGACGGCACCAGCGCCTGGGACACCACCACCATCGTGATCGCGGAGGTCACGGCGGGCGACGCGACCGGCACCGGCTGGACGTACGCGCCCGCGGCCGCCGCCGACGTGGTGCACGAGTGGCTCACACCCGTCCTCACCGGCCGCGACGCCCTGGACATCCCCGCCGCCCACGACGCGATGACGCAGTCCGTGCGCAACACGGGCCGCCAGGGCCTCGCGGGCTGCGCCCTCTCGGCGGTCGACATCGCCCTGTGGGACCTGAAGGCGCGCCTCCTGGAACTCCCTCTCGTACGGCTGCTCGGCGCCGCCCGCGACGACGTCCCCGTGTACGGCAGCGGCGGCTTCACCACGTACCACGACACGCATCTGGCGGCCCAGCTCAACGGCTGGGTGCACGGCCAGCAGATCCCCCGCGTCAAGATCAAGATCGGCGAGAGCTGGGGCCGCGCGGCCGCCCGCGATGTGCACCGGGTGGCCACGGCCCGCGAAGTCATCGGCGACCAGGCCGAGTTGTACGTCGACGCGAACGGCGGCTACACCCGCAAGCAGGCCGTACGGGTCGGCAAGGCGCTCACCGAGCACGGCGTCGGCTGGTTCGAGGAGCCGGTCTCCTCCGACGACCTGCGCGGACTGGCCCTGGTCCGCGACCACCTGGTCTGCGATGTGACGGCGGGCGAGTACGGCTACGACCTGGCGTACTTCGCCCGCATGATCCCCGCGGTGGACTGCCTCCAGGCGGACGCCACCCGCTGCGGCGGCCTCACGGAGTGGCTCCGCGCGGCGGCCCTCGCCCAGGCCCACGGCCTGGAGGTCTCGGCCCACTGCGCCCCGCACATCCACGCCTCGGCCGCGGCCTGCGTCCCGAACCTGCGCCACATCGAGTGGTTCCACGACCACGTGCGCGTCGAGTCCCTCTTCTTCGACGGCGCCCTCGACCCGACGGGCGGCGTGGTCCGCCCCGGCTCCGGCATCGGCCACGGCCTGACGCTGCGCTCGGACGACGTGGAGACGTTCAGGGTGGCGTGAGCCACGGCCCGTAGGACCAGGTCCCGTTGGGCTGATTCCATTGGCGTGAACCGCGCTCGCACTGCGAGTCTCGGTCCATGGATCCGGCTCTGGAGATCGTTGACGTCCTGCTCATCGGCGGCCGCTCGGGCGCGGGCAAGTCCTCCGTGGGCTGGGAGGTCGCGGCGCGGCTGCGGGCCGCGGACGTGGCGCACGCGTTCATCGAGGGCGACGTCCTGGACGCGGTGCACCCGGCGCCCGAAGGCGACCCGGACCGTTCACTCCTCACCGAGCGGAACCTGGCCGCGCTGTGGGCCAACTACGCGGCCATCGGCTGCCGTCGGCTCGTCTACACGAACACGGCGAGTGTGATGGCGAGCGAGGAGTGGATGTTCCTGAAGGCGTTGAGCGGGCCCGGTGGGCGGTATCAGGTCCGGATCACGCGGGCGCTGCTCACGGCGACGGACGCCACCGTCCGGGTGCGGCTGACCGCGCGGGAGCAGGGCTCGGAGCGGGAACGGCAGCTGCGCCGCTCGGCGTTCATGGCGGGCCTGTTGGAGAGGCGGGTACCGGAGGGCGCGCCACGCTACGCCACCGACGGCCGCACCGTCGTGGAGGTGGCCTCCGAAGTGGCCACCTCCTGGCTGGCCCGCACCGGGTGAGCACCCGGTGCGGGCCGGTCGAGCGTCCGGTGGCGTCAGCCTCGGTGGTGCGGGGCCTCCGGTCCCGGCGTTCCGGTGCCGGGGGTGGGGGCGGGGCCGGCGGGCGGTGCCGGGGGCGGGGCGGGAACGCCCTGGGCGCCGCCCGGCGGGGTGACCGGAGGGGCGACCGGCATGCCGGCTCCCGTCTCCCCGGCCCGCGTCTGCCCGCCGCCCGTCATCGGCGGCACCGTCGTGGGCGGCACCGTCGTGGGCGGGGCCGTCCGCGCCTCGGCCCGCGGCGGACGCGGCCGTGCCGCCTGGCGCAGCATCATCGCGAAGCCGCCGAGCGCCACGCCCACGATCAGCGCGGCCGCCCAGCCGGGCAGCCCGAGCGCGATCGCGAGGCCCGCCGCGACGACCAGGGCGCCGCCCGCGTACAGGGCGAGGGTGCCGGAGGCCGCGTACAGCTTGGCGGTGCGCCGCTGCTTCTCGGTGTGGGCGCGCACCTCCTCGCGGAGGCAGGCGCTCAGCTCCTCGTGGAGCGAGTCGTGGAGCGACTCCCGGAGCCCGTCCCGTACGGCCTGCTCCAGGGCGCCGTCGATGGTCCCCGCACGCGTGGCGCGCATGCCGGGACCGTCGGTCCCTTCCTTCATGGTGTGCAGCCTGTCGCGTTCAGTCATGGCGGCCGAGTACCCCCGCACCACGGCGCGTAACGGCACGCCGGCCGGGTACCCGCCGGCCCGCACCCCGATACGGAGGAAGAGGACCCCCGCATGACCGAGCACGCGAATCCCGACCGTCACGTCGATGTCGTGGAGCTCCTCCAGGCCCAACACGCCCGCATCCGCGTCCTGTTCGACGAGGTCGTGGCCGCCCAGGGCAGCGAGCGCGAGCTGTGCTTCCACGAACTGGTCCGGCTCCTCGCGGTGCACGAGACGGTGGAGGAGGAGGTCGTCCACCCGTACGCCCGGCGCACCATCGACGGCGGCGACACGGTGGTCGGCGAGCGGCTGCGGGAGGAGCAGCAGGCGAAGCGCGCGCTGTCCCGTCTGGACGGCATGGACGTGGACTCCCCCGACTTCCTGACCCGGTTCGCGGCACTGCGGCAGGACGTGCTGGCCCACGCGGACTCCGAGGAGCGCCACGAGTTCGCCCCTCTCCGGCTCGCCGCGGACCGCTCACGCCTGGAGGTCCTCGCGCGGGCGGTGCAGGCGGCGGAGGCCCTGGCCCCGACCCGGCCGCACCCCGGCGCGGACACGGCCCTCAAGAACGTGGCGCTCGGCCCGATCGCCGTGGTCGTCGACCGCACCCGCGACACGGTGCGCAGGGTCGCCGACGGGCACACCTGACCCCGGTCCCGGGAGCCGTTCCCCCGAAACGATCTCGCGGCCCGCCGACGCCAACTAGGCTCCTCCTCATGGAGATCCTGGGAGCCACGCTGCGCATCTGCGTCGAGGACCTGGAGTCCTCGGTCGCCTTCTACGAACGGCTCGCGGGCGGCAAGGCGATGCGCTTCGAGCGCGGCGGCGTCTCGGTCGCCGCGATCGGCTGCTTCCTGCTGATGAGCGGCCCCGAGCACGAGCTGGAGATCCTGCGGAAGGTCTCCGCGACGATCGCGGTGCCGGACGTCGACGAGGCGAACGAGGTCCTCACCGCGTCCGGGGCCCGCGTCATCGCGGGCCCCGTGCCCACGCCCGTGGGCCGCAACCTCATCGCCCTGCACCCGGACGGCTCGGTCTTCGAGTACGCGGACCGCAAGCAGGGCTGAGCAAGGGCAGGGCCTGCGGCACGCCGTGCCGGGGCCCGTCCCGCCTCAACTCGACGGGCGCATACGGAAGTCGTACCGCGACGGCAGCCTCTCCCCGCCGGAGGCCGCCGCCCAGACCTGCCCCACCGCCTCGTCCGCCTCCCGCAGGTCCGCCACCTCGAAGCCGTCGTCGAAGACGGCTCTGGCCGCCGCCTTCTCGCCCTCGGCGAGGAGCAGCCGGGCCTCGATGAGGCGGAAGCGGCCGGTCGCGCGGGTGGTGGCGTGCAGCCGCTCCCACACGCCGCGGGCGTCGCTCACGCGGCCGGCCGAGAGCAGCGTCTCGATCGCCTCCCGGCCCAGCGCGGCCGTCGCCGCGGTCCAGGTGACTCCGTCGTCCCGCCGCTCCTGGCACAGGTCGTCGAAGGCGTCCCGGTACCGGTCGGCGGCCCGCTCCCGGTGGCCCGACGTGAGGTCCGCCACCGCGAGGCAGCGCAGCAACGGCCAGACGGAAGGCGCCAGTTCGAGGCCGCGCTCCCAGCTCCGTACCGCCTGCGCGCGGTCACCGGCGTGCCACTGCGCCACGCCCAGGTGGTACTCGGCGAGCGGCTGCGCGGGCGCCGTCTCCAGCATGTCCCGCCAGTGCGGGGCGACCAGCGTGGGCCCCGGTGGGGCGACGCGGCGCGGCTCGGGCACGGCCCCCGAGTTGAGCAGCTCCAGCCAGGGCGCCTGCTCGGGCCCGAGCGTCGACTCCTCGAAGGGCGTCCCCGGCAACTTCCAGTCAGCGCGCAGCACTTCGAGGGCGCCCCAGCCGGAGCCGACGGCGAGGCGCTCGCCGGGTTCGACGTCCGCGCAGGGCCGCCACGCCTCGTAGGCCCGGTCCACGGCCTCGGCGGACAGCACGGCGGCGAGCCGCCCCTCGACCTGCCCGCGCGCGGCGGCCCAGTCCGCTCCGTGCACCGCGCCGGCGTCGGCCTCCAGGGGTCCGTACGCCTCCAGCCAGGAGAACTCGCTCTCGGCTTCCAGGCGTACGTGCTCCAGCTGGGTGCGGGCGAGTCCCGCCTGGATCTCCGCGTAGCCGCCGGTGCCGGGCTCGGTCAGCCACTCCTGCCAGCGCCGCCCGCCGGGCCCCGACCCCCACATGAACAGCTTGCGCCCGCGCAGCAGCCCGGTGGAGGTCTGCACGAGCCCGCGCCCCTCCTCGTCGAGGGCGGCGATCCAGCGGCGCGCCCCGTCGGGCAGGTCGTAGAAGTAGTCGGCGGCATGGGTGGACTTCAGCGGATACGTGCGGTCGGTGCCCTCGTGTTCCGGTACGGGCACCCGGCTGAGGCGCCGCGCGTACCCGAAGTGCCAGGCTTCGTCGGCGGGAGCGAGCACCCGGCTCCGCTCCGGAACGGCGATGTTGGACCACCAGTACACGGGCGCGGGCCGCTCGTGCGGGTTGCGGACGCGCACGCCCACGTACAGGAAGTCGGAGTCCTGCGGCAGCCACAGGTCGACCTGGAAGGGCAGGTCGCGCAGCCGCTCCCACTCCCACAGGCGCAGCATCTCGCCGCCGTCGGGGGCGGGCACGCGGGCGGCGTGCAGGGGCGCGCAGGCGAGCGTGGAGTGCCCGGTGGCGCCGATGTTCCACTCGATGCCGCCGGAGAACCAGGCGCCGTTCAGGGCGAAGTCGGCGGGCTGCAGCACCGGGTTGCGGTACAGCAGTTCGCGCCCGGTCGCCTTCTGCACGAGGGAGTGGACGCGTCCGCCGTAGCCCGGCAGGACGGTGGCGCGCAGCCGCTCGTTCTCGATGACGATCGCGTCGAGCGCGGTGGGGGTGCGCTCCCTCCCGTACCCGTCGAGGATCCGCGCGGGCAGCACGGAGCGCAGCGGCTCGTAGCCGAGCTGGCGCGCCATGTCGCGCGGCAGCCCGTCGAGGGACCGCTCGTCGAGGGTGTGCACCTCGTCGAGCGGACGCAGCGGGGGCAGCGGGTTCTCGGGCCCCAACGGGGCCGCGGGCAGGATCAGTTCGGCACGGCGCACGGTGGTCGTCACAACGACCATGGAACACGGTGCAGCCCACACCGACCAGGGGGTTTCCGGGTCAGGATTGCGCAAAGGCGTCCGCGACGAGATCGGTGAGCGGATCTCCCGCGGTCCCGTCCGGGTCCAGATCGGGGTCGATCCGCCGCAGCGCGAGCGACGCCCTGAGCTGGACGGAACAGTCCCCGCCCAGGACGCGGGTCAGGTCCCCGGCGTCGTCGAACACGTACGCTGGCCCCTTCAAGAGCCGGGCCGAACGAGAAGCGCAGGGAACGAGATGGGCACGCAGCACACATACCGGGTGATCGTCCGAGGCGCCTGGGAGGCCCTCACGGACGAGGCCCGCACCCGCCTGCTCGCGGAGGCGGCCGCACACGAGGGCCTCGCCGGAATGAAGTTCACCCCCGAGGGCACGCTGAGCTACGACCGCGCCCTCAAGCACTTCTCGTTCCGGTACGTCATCGAGTCGGACGCCGAGGACGGCGACGAGATGGCGGGCGCGCTCGCGGAGGACCGAGCGGAGGCGACGCTGCGTGAACTCGCCTACGGGCACAGTGCGTTGCGCTCGACGGTGACGGACATGGACACCATGAAGATCAACCGGAAGCACCGCTGAGCGCCGCCGTCCGGGCCATCTCCGCCGTCAGCGCCCACCGCTCGTGATCCCGCCAACTCCCGTCGATGAAGAGGAAGTCCGGCGAGAACCCTTCGAGCCGGAACCCGCTCCGCCGGGCCAGTGCGATCGACGCGGCGTTCGTGGGCTGGACGTTGATCTCCAGGCGGTGCAGGCCGAGGGGGCCGAAGGCGTGCTGCACGACGAGGCCGAGGCCCTCCGTCATCAGGCCGCGTCCGGCCGCGTGCGCGAACGCGCCGTAGCCGAGGGCGCCGCACTGGAAGGCGCCCGCGACGATGTTGTTGACGCTGACGTATCCGGCGATCGCGCCGGAGTCGAGCTCGCAGAGCAGGAATCCGGCCTTGGTGGCGTTCTCGATGAGCGCGCCCGCGTACGCGGCGTACGCCTCGGCCGTGCGGGGCGGGAAGAGCCAGGGGCGGTGCAGCTCCTGGCTCTCCTCGGCCCGCCGGGTGAACTCGTCGCCGTCCGCGTAGGTGAAGGGCCGGACGCCCACGCGCGGACCACGGGCGAGATATATGTCGCTGGCTGGCATACGGGCACGCTATCGGGCCGTCGGCCAGGGCCTCACTTGGCACCCTTGGGACACTTCTCGCCGTTCTTGACGACCCCGATGGTGATGGCCTGACCGTCGAGCTTCGTGCCCGCCGCCGGGGTCTGCGTGCACACCTTCCAGCTCAGCGGCCACAGGACGTGCCGGTGGAAGCCGCTGGCGTCGCTGACGTCGACGCGGGTGCGGTAGTCGACCGTGTTGAACACGTGCATGAGGCCGCGGCCCCGGAACTCCGGCATGGGCGGCCCGGCGGCCACCGCCGTCGTGACCGTCATGGCGGTGGCGGCGGCCATGGTGCCGACGACGACCGCGGCCCGTCGCAGTTCAACCCTCACTTGCGCCTCCTGACGAAGTAGGCCCCGCACAAGGCACCGATCAGTCCCGTGCCGAGGAGAGCCATCCACAGAGGCATGGACACTTCGGGGATGAGCAGTCGGATCTTGGTGTTGCGGGTGTTCTCGAAGATGAAGACCAGGGTGAGGACGGCGATCGTCGCGACGATCACCCTGCCGGGTGTCAGCAGCCCGTCCGAGCCGCTCTTCGAGCCGCCCGTGGAGGTGTTGGGGCTCATTGTCTGGACCCTTCCGTCGGAGGTTACGACCGGCCTCCCCCGCCCCCAGCATGGGCAGCGGGGCGGGTTCGCGCGCGGTGGGTGTTCCTCACGGGGTGGGCCGCTGGGCCGTACGGGTGACGTCAGTGCCCCCGGTGGCCCCGGTGGTCTCAGGGGACGACCGGCAGGTCGAGCACCCCCGTGCTGCCGGGCTCGCTCGTGACCGTCACCGGCTTCACGCCCCGGTTGCCCCCGTACGCCCCGTCGCTCGCCGCGATCACGAACTGGAGGCGGTGCCCCGTCTCGTACCGGTGCACGATGCCCGGCAGCGTCACCGTGAACGGCCGCGTCACGTCCGGCACCCGCACGGGCGCCACCAGGCGGTGCACCAGCGTCTTCTTGCCGTCGGGCGCGACGTCGTACAGCTTGGCGAAGAGGACGAGCTTGTCGGCGGCGTCGCCGGAGTTCTGCGTCTTCTCGGTCCTCGGCGAGACGACCTTCAGCGTGGCCTTCGGTGAACCCACGACGTCGACGGGGGACGTGACCGGTTCGGTGGTCCAGTCGAGGTAGGTGCCCTTGATGTCGTACGGGGCCGGGTCGGGCAGGCCGATCATCCCGGCGAGGGAGCTCTCCGAATGGCTCGTGGGGACGAGCCAGTTGCGGTACTCGCGGCTGCCGCGCGCGACCTTCTTGCGGTTGTCGACGAGCTTGCCGTCGCCGGACAGGTACAGCTTCCGGCTCGGTGCGGGCACCTTTGAGGCCGTGCCGTACGTCCCGTTCGGGCCGCTGATCCAGTCGCGGTAGTAGGCGAAGTCCGGCCCGGTGTCGACGCCCTTGCCGTGCCGCAGATAGCGGTCGAACCACGCGAGGATGCGCTTGCCGACGTACGAGGTCTCCAAGTTGCCCCGGCCGAGGTCGAGTTCACCGGAGTTCGGATCGCTGAGGCTGCCGCTGTGTCCCCCGTACTGCCAGATCATCTTGGCCGTCGTGCCCTGCGCCTTGAGGGTCTTGTACGTGGCCTGGGCCTCGCCCAGGTTGAAGAGGCTGTCGGCCTGGCCCTGGATGAGGAGCGTGGGCGCCTTGACCCGGTTCAGATAGGACACCGGTGAGACGCTGCGCGCGAACTTCTGGAGCTGCCGGGTCCTGTCGGCGGGGTAGCGGCCGGAGTTGAGGGTGCGGATGGTCTCGCAGGCGTCGGAGACGAAGTGCAGACAGCCGAGCTTGTTGATCCGGGACGGATCGAGGCTCGGCACGAGCAGGGGCTGGCCCTCCCCGATGAGATAGAACCCGTTCATCCACTGCCACTTGGCGGCTCCGGGCACGGACCGGTCGGCGGCGTTGTTCGGGTCGAGGGAGTACGCCAGGTCGTTCCAGGTGATCATCGGCACGAGGGCGTCGACGCGGTGGTCGACGGCGGCCGTCGCCATCTGGATGGCCCCGCCGTACGAGCCGCCGATCATCCCGACGCGCGGGTCCCCCTTGCGGTCCGTGGTGACGTAGTCGATGGTCGTGCCGTCGTCGGCGGCCCTCTTGCCCGCGAGGAAGTCGACGAGCCCGGAGGCCGCCACCCCGTCGGTCTTCGGGTCGTCGAGGGAGATCAGACACCCCGACTTGCCGAAGCCGAGCCCGGAGTAGACGAGCCCGACGTACCCGCGCTCCGCGAACGCCTTGCCGATCGCGGCCGTCCCCCCGTCGCTCTTGCTCCCGCCGAACCCGTTGGTGGCCAGCACGGCGGGCGCGGTGTGCGCGGCGTCGACCCCGGCGGGCGTGTAGAGGTCGGCGTCGACGGTGCAGGTGCGTCCGCCGGTCCTGACGGTGAACTTCAGCGCCTTGACGGCGACTTGGCCTCCCGTAGCGCCGTCTTCGGTGGCGCCCGCCGGGGCCGCGAGGGCGAGCGGTGCGGCGAGGGCGGCTCCGAGGGCGAGGGCGAGCGGCGTACGGGATCCGCGCAGGGCGCGGCGGGACAGGAGACGACGGGACACGGGGCGACGGGACACGGGACCTCCACGCTGAGGGCGACCGTCAACCGGCGGTCGTCTACTGGCCGGTAGGCCCGGCCGAGGTCATGCTGTGACACGTGTCAGGCGCGGGTCAACGCTCGTGACAGCGGTTTCTTCCGGGAGGCGGTGCAGAGATTCCGTGAAGGGGGCAGGGCCTCCCGCGCAGGCGGCGCGGCCTTCGGGGCAGGGGGCGCGGCGTTCAGGACGGGAGCGGCGCCGCCGGAATGCGGTTGCCGGCCACCGGGCGCACTGGCACGCTGACGCCCGTGATCCATGCCAAGACGCCTGACAGCGCACCGAGTTGCTCTCCGGGGAGCTCGCCGGACTGCCTGATCGTCACGGGGATGCCGGGGGCCGGGAAGTCGACGGTGACCAGGCGCGTCGCCGAGCGCCTGCCCCGCTCCGCCCGGCTCGACGGCGACTTCGTCAGCAGGCTGGTCGTCGGCGGGCGCGTCGGGGCGCTGGGCGAACCCGCCGACGAGGCGGCGCGCCAAGTGGAGCTGTGCAACCGCAATCTGTGCGCGCTGGCGGCCAACTTCTGCGACGCCGGCTTCACGCCCGTGATCGACTGGGTGATCCCCGACCGCGCACAGCTGGACTTCTTCGTCTCCCTCCTCCCGGCCCGCCGGGTCCTGTTCGTCGTGCTCGCACCGGGCATCGAGGCGTGCCGCCACCGCAACACCCTCCGCGACCCGCGGGAGCGCTTCTCCTTCGACGGTTACGAGGATCTGGATGCCGCGATGAAGCGGGAACTCGGCGATGTGGGCTGGTGGTTCGACACGTCGACCCTCACCGCCGAGGAGAGCGCCGGTCGCGTCGTCGAGGAAGCCCGCGACCGCGCACTCGTGAACTGACTCAGGGGGTGGTCACCGGCTCTTCTCGTATTCCTCGAACAGGGCGACCAGCGCGTGGGCCGTGTTGTTGCCGGAGTCCATCTGCTCGTGCTCGATGCCCTGGAGAGCGGCTTCGGCACCGCGCGGGAACATGGCCTTCTCGTACGCGGCGAGTGCGGACTCGACGTCGTCCGGGTGCGCGGCGAGGGACGCGGCGAGCTCGGCGCCGTCGAGCATGGCCAGGTTGGCGCCCTCGCCGTTCGGGGCCGCGAGGTGGGCGGCGTCGCCGATCAGGGTCACGCCCGGGGTGCGCTCCCAGCGGTGCTCGACCGGCAGGGCGAAGAGTCGGCGCAGGACGGGGGCGGTGTCGCCGTCGGTGATCAGCGCGGTGAGTTCGGGCGCCCAGCCGTCGAACTCGTTGGCGATCCGCGCCGTGGCCGCGGCGGAATCGGTGAAGTCGACGGCGTCGAACCACTCCTGCGGCTCGGCTATCCCCACGTAGGCGTGCAGGGTGTCGCCCTTCTCCCGGTGGGCGAAGATCTCCCGCCCCGGCGAGGGCGCCATCAACGACCCACCGCCGACCGCCTTCGCGGCGGCCGGGTGCCGGGTGTCGGCGTCGTACAGGTAGGTCTCGACGACCGAGCGTCCGACGTACTGGGGCCTGGCGTCGGTGAGCAGGGGCCGGACCCGCGACCAGGCGCCGTCGGCGCCGACCAGCAGGCTGGTGGCGAGGGTGACACCGCCGTCGAAGACCACCTCGTGACGCCCGTCCCCCAAGGACCGGACACCGCTCACCTTGTGCCCCCACTGCACGGTCCCGCCGGGGAGCGAGTCGAGCAGGATCTGCCGCAGGTCGGCGCGGAGCGCCTCGGGGCGGCCGCCCGTGCCGTCGTCGGCCTTGTCGAGCAGGACGGTCCCGTCCCGGTCGAGGACCCGCAGCGACTGGCGCCCCTCCAGGACGATGCCGTGGAACGCCTCCATCAGACCGGCCGCTTCGAGGGCCAACTGCCCGTTGTAGTCATGGATGTCGAGCATTCCGCCTTGCGAACGGGCCGTCGGGGATGCCTCCGCCTCGTAGACGGTGGACGTGATCCCATGGACGTGCAGGACGCGGGCGAGGGTGAGGCCGCCGAGTCCGGCGCCGATGATGGTGACGTGCGGGATGGTCATGGTGGCTCCTCAGCTGTCGCGTCAGGTGTCGAGGCCACCCGATGGGCTCGGGCGGGCCGTCTCCGCAAAGGTGCAGGAGCCCACCGACAGCCCACCGACACGGAGCCGACAGCCCCCGACAGCCCACCGACACGGCGGGCGCGGGTCACCATGCCCTCCCGTCACGGCCGGCGGCGAGGTACTTGAGGCGTACGCCCAAGGGCCACGGACGGTCTCGCCCTAGGGCCCGGGGCGGACCCGCCGGCTCGGCCGCGCAGGTGACGACCTGGACCGCGGCGGCGCCTAGCGTTCCGTACGCGATCGGGAGTCCCCCCGGCGGGTCTGCGACTCCGGTCGCTCCCCCATGCCGACGCGGAGGTCCCCCATGCCCGGATCCGGAGTCAGACCTCATGTGCTGGCGCCCTGCGCACTCATGCTGTCGCTCGGACTGTGGGGCCTCTCGCGCGGCGACAGCATGTGGCGCGACGAGGCGGCCACCTGGCAGGCGGCCCACCGGAGCGTTCCTGAGCTCTGGCAGATGACCGCCCACGTCGACGTGGTGCACGGGCTGTACTACCTCTTCATGCACGCCGTGTTCGCGGTGTTCGGGGACGGGCTCGGCTCGCTGCGGCTGCCGTCGGTGCTGGCCATGAGCGGCGCCGCCGGGCTGGTCGCCGACCTCGGGGCACGGCTGGCCGGCCGGTGGGTGGGCCTGGCGGCCGGGCTGTCGTTCGCCTTGATGCCCGCCGTACAGGAGTACGCGCAGGAGGGCCGCCCCTACGCCCTGGTCACGCTCTTCGTCGCGCTGTCCTGCCGCCTGCTTGTCGCGGCGGTGGACCGGCCCGGGCCCGGCCGCTGGACGGCATACGGGGCGACCGTACTGACGGCGGCCCTCCTCAACTGGTTCTCCCTGCTGGTGCTCTGCGCGCACGGCGTGACAGTGGCACTCGCACGACCGGCCCGCCGGATCGTGGGGCACTGGTCCGTCGCCGCGAGCGCGGCGGCCCTGGGCGCACTGCCGCTGGTCGCCGCGAGCCGGGACCAGGCGGCGCAGATCGCCTGGATACCGGGGGCGGGGGCGGGCACGGTGGTCGGGGTGGTGGTGATGCTGGGTGCGGGTGGGGGGTGTGCGTGGTTCGCGGGGGCCGGGGCGAGGGGTGACGCTGCCTTGCGGGGGCGGGCGGGAGGCCGGGCAGGAGCCGGAGCACGAGGGCGAGGGCGGCCAGAAGTTCAAGCGCGAGCGATCGCGGTTACGGGTGGGGCGGCTCAAGCGGGAACGGGAGCAGGAGCAAGAACGGGAGCAGGAACGGGAACTAGGACGATTGCGGCGGCTTCAACCGCGGGAACCGCGCCCGCAACTGCGACGATCGCGGCGACCGCAGCCACAGGCACCGTGCCCGCAACGGAAACGATCACCACGACCGCACCCGCAGACGCCCCACGAGCAGACACCGCACCCGCAGACGCCCCACGAGCAGACACCGCACCCGCAGGCACCGCACCCGCAGGCACCACACCCCCACACCCCTCCACCCACCCCCGCATCACACTCCCCACCCTCGCCCTCCCCCTCCTCACCCTCCCCCCGCTCCTCCTCCTCGCGGCCTCCACCCTCCGCCCCGTCTACCTCGCGCGCTACGTCCTCTTCACCCACCTCGGCCTCGCGCTCCTCATCGGCGCGGCATGCCACACCCTCGCCATCCGGACGTCAACTCCCCCTCTCCGTACGGTCCTTGCCGCCGCCACCTGCGCCTTCCTCCTCCTGCTCCCCGCCCAGATGTCCCTGCGCGACCCCCACGGCCGGATCGACGACGTCCTGTCCGCGGCAGCCAACGTCGCCACGGCCCGTGAACCCGGTGACGCGGTGCTCTACATCCCCGCCGCCCGGCGGGACACGGCGCTCGTCACACCCGGCGACTTCGTCGGGCTCGACGATGTCGCCCTGGCCCAGGGCCCCCTGGAATCGGGCACGTTGAACGGCGTGGAGGCCGGGCCTCGACACATCGAGCGCGCCATGCTCAGGGCGCATCGCATCCTCGTCGTCACCGATGCCCGTGGGCCCTCGCCCGGCACCGCCCGCGACCGCGTGAAGCAGCGGGTCCTGCAAGAGCACTTCTTACTGGGCGCCGAGAGGAGCGAACGAGGCCGCAAGGTCATGGTGTGGGTGCGCAAGAGCAGTGAGAGCAGTGACAGCAGCGAGAACAGCAAGAACTGGGGGGAGCAGTGAGAACAGGGTCACCCCACCAGCAGATGCGGGACGGGCGAGCGCGCCCGCACACCCGTATCGTGGCGGCATGTTCACATCGCGGAAGAGCGGCAAGGACGAGTCCTGGGAAGGCGTCGTGACCGACAAGTCGCGGGGCATGACCGACGGCTCGAACATGTACCACTACGCCGAGATCCGGCTCACCGACGGGCAGACCAAGAAGGTGCGCGTCGGTCGCAGCCTCTGGAAGGACCTCGCCGTCGGCGACCGCCTCGTCAAGGAGGCGGGCACGGACCCGGTCAAGGGGTAGCTCCCGGCCACCCCGTCCCCACCACCGTCCCGGCACCACCACCCCCGGCCCCGGCCCAGTCACCGGCCCAGTCACCGGGACTGCCGGACAGGAGCCGGAACCACTCACCTCAGCGCGGGCACGTCCAGCCTCAACACCCCCGCCCCCGCGTCCAGTTCGCCCACCACCCCCAGCGGCAGCGTCGGCGCCCCCTCCCCGTGCCCGAACCCGAAGTCCCCGACCACGGGCACCCCGAGCCCGCCGAGCCGGTCCGCGAACAGGGCCCGGACCTCGGTGTACGGCGAGCAGTCCACCCACGAGCCGAGCGCCACCCCGGCGACCCCGTCGAGCCAGCCGCCGCGCAGGAGTTGGGTGAGGTAGCGGTCGAGGCGGTAGGGGTCCTCGCCGATGTCCTCCAGGCACAGCAGGCCGCCGCGCGCCGAGGGGCGGGCGTGCGGGGTGCCGAGGTCGGCGGCGAGCAGGCTGAGGCAGCCGCCGAGGGTCACACCCCGCGCGCGGCCGGGGGCACAGGTGAATGCCGGGGAAAGGGTGGCGCCTGCCGTCAGTTCCTGTACCGACTCAGGGGTGAACAGCGTTGCCCGCAGGTGCTCTTGCGCCTTCTCGCTCTTGAGGAAGCCGTCCGTCGCGATCAGCGGCCCGTGCAGCGTCGCCAGGCCGAGGCGCGCCGCGAACGCCTCGTGGAGCGCGGTGATGTCGCTGTAGCCGACGAGCACCTTGGGCCCGGCCGCCCGCAGCGCCTCCCAGTCGAGGAGGTCCACCATCCGCTGGATGCCGTAGCCGCCGCGCGCGCAGAACACGGCGGACACCTCCGGGTCGCACCAGGCCCGCTGGAAGTCGGCCGCCCGGTCCGCGTCCGCTCCCGCCAGGTAGGTCAACTCCCGTCCTACGGACAGGACATGAGCCCCTGCCACCGGATCGAGGTCCCAGCCCCGCAGAATGTCCAGGCCCGCCTGCAGGCTCTCCTCGGGCACGGGCCCGGCGGGCGCGACCACGGCGACTCGCGACGACGGAGTGAGGCGGGGCGGGCGGGCAAGCGGGGTCACTCGGCCGGCCGGTGGGGTCACTTGGCGAGCTCCAGGGTGGGGATGCCGGTCGTGTGCAGGCCGAAGACCTGTGCGTACAGGGAGAGTTCGGACTCCAGGGCGCGGATCATCGTGTCGGCCCTGCGGAAGCCGTGGCCCTCCCCCTCGAAGGCGATGTACGCGTGCGGGACCCGCCGCCCCGCGAACCGGGCGAGGAACCGCTCGGCCTGCGCGGGCGGGCAGATCACGTCGTCGAGGCCCTGGAGGAGCAGGAAGGGGACGGTGACCCGGTCCGCCTGTTCCGTGGGGGAGCGTTCCGCGTAGCGGGCGGCGGCGAAGGCGCGCGGGCCCACCAGGGACTCCAGGTACTGGGACTCCAGGTCGTGGGTCTCGCCGGTGCTCCACGCGGTGAGGTCGAGGACGGGGTAGATGACGGTGCCGCACGCGTACACGTCGGTGGTGGCGAGCGAGGCCGCCGTGGTCCAGCCGCCCGCGCTGCCGCCGCGGATGGCGAGCCGGCCGCGGTCGGCGGTGCCCTCGTCGGCGAGCGCGAGGGCGACGGCGGCGCAGTCCTCGACGTCGACGACGCCCCACTGTTCGCGCAGCCGGTCGCGGTAGGCGCGGCCGTAGCCGGTGGAGCCGCCGTAGTTGACCTCGGCGACGCCGATGCCGCGCGAGGTGAAGTAGGCGATCTCCAGGTCGAGTACGAGGGGCGCGCGGTCGGTGGGGCCGCCGTGCGCCCACACCACGTAGGGCGGGAGTTCGTCGTCGGTGGCGAGGCGGCCGGGGTGGTGCGGCGGGTAGATGTGGGCGTGGATCTCGCGTCCGCAGGGGCCGCTGAAGGTGCGGATCTGCGGCTCGGGGTAGTAGGCGGGGTCGACGGGGTCGTCGTGGGCGGCGCCGATGACGCGGGCGCGGCCGGTGCGGGTGTCGAGCTCCACCACTTCGTACGCGCTGCGCGGGCTGGCCGCGACGCCGACGACGCGGGTGCCGTGCGTGGCGAGGGTGGGCGCCCACTCCGTCCAGGGCCCGGCCGCGTCGACGACCTCGCCGGTCTCCGGGTCGAGTATGCCGAGGGCGGTGGCGCCCTTGCCGTGCACAACGGCGACGAGCCCGCCCGCCAGCGGCGCGAACCAGCGGCGGCCCACCTGCCACAGGGCCCCGCCGAACTCCTCCTCGCGCGGACAGAGCGCCTCGGCGGCGCCCGTGCCGTCCGGCCGCGTCCGGTACAGGTTCCACCAGCCGGTGCGGTCGCTGGCGAACAGCAGCCGCCCGTCGGCCGCCCACTCGGTCTGCACGATCGACTCGCCGACGCCGCCCGCGAGGGTCCTGGCCGGTCCGAAGGTGCCGTCCGCGGCGACCTCGGCGACCTTCAACTCGGTCTCGTCCCACGGCATGTGGGGGTGGTCCCAGCCGATCCAGGCGGCGTGGCCGCCGTCGGGCGAGAGCCGCGGCCCGGTGACGAAGCGGTGGGCGCCGTCGGAGAGTTCGCACACCGCCGACCGGTCGCCGGCCGCCGAGCCGTCGAGCGGCACCGCGGCGAGGACCCGGCGCACATCGGTGGGCCCGGGTCCGGTGAACTCCTCCAGGACGCACCACACTTCCCCCCGGTCGAGGTGGATGCGCGGGTCGACCCAGCGCAGGCCGCCGCCGACGGGCGAGAGGGGAGTGAGGGGCCGGGGGACGGCGCCGGGGTTGTCGGGGGCGTGGGCGTAGAGGCGCTGGTCGGCGAAGTCGGAGAAGACCACGAGGGGGCCCTCGCCGTCGTGCGCCCCGGCCCAGGGCAGGCCCCCGTACTCCATGACCCGGCTGCGGACGTTCCACGGCGGCGGCAGGACCGACTCCTCGGTGCCGTCCGCGCGGCGCCGCACCAGGGCGCGGCGCCCGCCTTCGTCGGGGCGCGGCTCCGTCCACCACGTCTCGTCCCCCACGAAGCCTGCGAAGGAGGGGCCGCCGTCGTGGGCGGCCGCGAGCCGCGCGTCGATGGGCGAGGGCCAGGAGCCATACGGTGTGGTCTGCACCATGTCGTTCACGCCCCCACTTTCACAGAGCCGTCCGCCTTCTCTCTAGGCCGTGCGCAAGAACCGGTCAAGGACGCGGACCCCGAAGTGCAGGGCCTCGACCGGGACGCGCTCGTCGACGCCATGGAACAGCGCCTGGTAGTCGAAGCCCTCGGGGAGCTTGAGCGGCGCGAAGCCGTAGCCCGTGATGCCGAGCCGGGAGAACTGCTTGGCGTCCGTGCCCCCCGACATGCAGTACGGCACCACGTGCCCCTCGGGTGCGAACTCCTCTACGGCGGCGCGCATCCTGGCGTACGTCGGCGAGTCCACCGGCGCCTGGAGAGCCACCTCTCGGTGGTGGAACTCCCAGTCCACATCCGGTCCGGTGAGCAGGTCGAGGGTCTGGCGGAACTCTTCTTCGCCGCCGGGCAGATAGCGGCCGTCGACGTGGGCGGTGGCCTCCCCCGGAATCACGTTGATCTTGTAACCGGCGGACAGCATCGTGGGGTTGGCGCTGCCCCGCACGGTCGGCGCGACCAGCTCGGCGACCGGGCCGAGCTTGTCGAAGAGCGCGTCGACGTCGAAGCCGGGCGCGTCCACGTCGGCGTCCAGGCCGTACAGGGAGGCTAGTTCGACGAGGGCGGCGCGCACGGTGGGCGTGAGCCGGACCGGCCACCGGTGCTGGGCGATGCGGGCGATGGCCCCGGCGAGGTGGCCCACGGCGTTGTCGGGGTTCACCTTGGAGCCGTGCCCCGCCTTCCCGTACGCGGTGAGCTTCAGCCAGCCCGTGCCGCGCTCCCCCGCCGCGATCGGGTACAGCTCGCGCCCGCGCCCGTCATGGAAGGTGAACGCCCCGGACTCGCTGATGCCTTCGGTGCAGCCCTCGAAGAGCTCCGGGTGGCTGTCGGCGAGGAAGCCCGAGCCGTCGACGGCGCTGGCCTCCTCGTCGGCGGTGAAGGCGATGACGATGTCCCGGCGCGGCCGCACCCCGGCGCGCGCCCAGCGGCGGACGACGGCCAGGATCATCGCGTCCATGTTCTTCATGTCGACGGCGCCGCGCCCCCACACGACGCCGTCGCGGACCTCCCCGGAGAAGGGGTCCACGCTCCAGTCGGCGGCCTCGGCGGGCACGACGTCCAGGTGCCCGTGCACGAGCAGTGCCTCGGCGCCGGGGTCGGTGCCCGCGATGCGCGCGACGACGTTGGTGCGCCCGGGCGTCCGCTCCAGGAGGGTCGGTTCGAGCCCGGCCCCGGCGAGCCGCTCGGCGGCGTACTCGGCGGCGGGGCGCTCACTGCAGTCGCCGTCTCCGCGGTTGGTGGTGTCGATGCGGATGAGGTCGGAGGTGAACTCGACGACCTCGTCGAGCGCGGTGGCGTCGACTCCCGCCGACGCCGGAGTCGCCCCCTCGGCGGCGTCCGCAGAATCGTTCCGGTCAGCCATATTGCTCCTCCACGGCGGCCGCGGCGATCGTGGTGACCGCCTTGAAGGTACGAATTCCCTCGTACATCGTCTCGCTGGTGTACGTGATCTGGCGCTCCCCGGTGCGCCGGACGCCCGGCACGACGGTCGACGCCATCGACAGGTGTTCGGCGTCGAACTCGACCTCGACGGTGAAGGGCCCGGCGTCGACCGGATCCCGGCGCACCGCGAGCGCCGCGGCCTCCTTGGCGGCGGCCCGGATGTCGGCGGCGGTGCGCGCAGGCGTGCGGCAGATCGCCGCGTACCGCGACACGTGGTCCTTCACGGCGACCTTCAGCGCGTCCGGCGCGTAGCCGAGGGCGTCCTCACAGGCCAGGTCGTCCCCGGTGACGAGGACCACCGGCACCCCGAACTCGGCCACCACGCGCGCGTTGAGCAGCCCCTCGCTGGCCCGCACCCCGTTCACCCACACCCCGGTGATCGAATTGGCCAGATATGTGTGGGCGAGGACGCCTTCCATGCCGGCTCCCGCGTGGTAGCCGACGAACGCGATCCCGTCGACGGCGTGCTCCCCCTCGTACTGCACGCCCTCCACCATCGAGAGCGCCTTGTGCCGTCCGGTGAGCATCTCCGCCCGCTCGTCCAGCTCCTCGAGCAGCAGATTGCGCATGGTCCAGTGGGCCTCGTTGATGAGCACCTCGTCGGCGCCGCCTTCGAAGAACCCGACCACGGCGGCGTTCACATCCGAGGTGAACATCGACCGGCACCGCTCCCACTGGGGCGTACCGGGCAGCACGTCGGCAGGCCAGGTCACACCCGTCGCGCCCTCCATGTCGGCGCTGATGAGGATCTTCATGCGTCGCGGTCCCATCCGTCCCATCGCAGGTCAGAGGCTCGTACGGTCTACGGTGCCAGCACTTCTCGGCTTCACCCGGCAGTGACACAGATCTTCATGCGGCGTCACGTTACGCGGTGCCGAAAGGGCGGACCAGGTCGTTACGACCTTGGGACACCGTGCTATCAATACGCTCCGTATGGGGGACATAAGCTGCCCCCTGCGAATGCATCGCACAGTCCTGACAGTTGGGCCCCACGGGGCCACAGGGGGAAGAGGTACCAGCGCAGTGAACCGCATGCGCACCACCACCGCAGTACTGGCCACGGCGGCCGCCATCACGGGCACCCAGCTCGGCCTGGCCGAGGCGGCCTCGGCCGCTCCGCGCAAGGCGGCGGCCGCGGGCTGCCCGGTCGACATCTCCTACCCGACCCGGTTCTACACGGACCACAACGGCTGGGTGACCAACGGCGGCCTGTACTTCGGCATCAAGAACCGGAGCAGCAAGAGCTTCAAGAAGGTCTCCTTCACGGTGACCAACAAGAAGAACATCCGCTTCGGCAAGGCGACTCCGCACGGCGGCGGCAAGATCACGCACCGCACGTCGCAGAAGGCCACGGTCTACAAGACGACGCTCAAGGGCAAGAAGAGCCTCGGCTTCAAGGTCCGTACGCACGTGCTCAACCGGCGCTCGTACAAGGTCAGTTTCACCCTGCACGGCCAGGGCAGGACCTGGAACTGCGCGGTGAAGCAGGGTGGCTGGGGAGTCTGATCCCCTGTTCGCCGCCTGTCACCTGCCACGTGCTTGATCAGCACGCGGTCTAGATGACGATGACGGCCTTCGCTTCGGCGCGGGCCAGATGTCCCACGGCCGATTCGGCCAGGGTGCGGACCGCCGGGTGCCAGGGGCGCTCCGGCGGTCCGCTCAGGACGAGACGGCGCGAGGTCTGCGGCCGCACGGGCAGCAGCACCAGGTCGTCGGGGATCAGTGACCGCGAGACCTCGGACAGCACCGTGACCCCGATCCCGGCCTGCACCATGCTGATGAGGGTGGCCAGGTCCCGTACGCGATGGGTCGGTTCGAAGGGCACCCCGGCGAGCCGGTGGATGGTCCGGACGCGCGCCTCGCACCCGTTGGGCGAGATCAGGAAGTCGTCGTCCTCCAGATCCCGGATCTCGACGTACGGCTCACCGGCCAGCGGATGGTCGCCGGGCAGCAGCGCCCGGTAGGCGTCGTCGGCGAGCTGGATCCCCGGCCCGGCGGGCGGATCGACGAGTATCCCGGCATCGGCGGTGCCGTCCCGGAGCCACCCCTCCACCTCAGCGCTGTCCCCTTCGAAGACCCGCACGGTGACGCGGGGTTGGTCTTCCGCCCAGTGCCGGAGCAGCCCGGGCACCATGCCCTGGCATACGGTGGGCGTCGCCGCGAGCCGCACCGTTCCGCTCATGGCCCCGCTCGCGTCTGCCGCGACCCGCTCCACGGCCCCGGCCGCCGAGACGGCCATGCGCGCGTGCGGCAGGACCCGCTCCCCCAAGGCCGTCGTCCGTACCGGCGCGGCCCGCACGACGAGCGGCCCGGCCAGCTCCCGCTCCAGGGAGGCGACGGCGTGCGACACGGCGGACTGGCTCATGCCCAACTCGACGGCGGCCGCGCTGAATCCGCCCGCGTCGACGACGGCGAGGAAGGCGCGGAGCTGGGGCAGGTTCACGGACATGCGGCGGGCTCATACCTCCATGACACGTATGCGTTGGATCAATGGTGCCAGCCCGGGTGAGGCTTGCCGCACGCCGCCTCCGGGGCCCGCCGACCGGGCCGGGGGGCGCGACACCCGACCCTCATGTCTCATACGGACATGCCTCATACAGGCATGTCTCATACGGACGTGTCTCCTACGGAGGAGCAAGCCGGCCATGCCGTACTTCCGCGTCACCGTCCCCGATCCCGCCCTGCCCGCCGACGTCCAAAGCGCCCTCGCCGAGGGCCTGACGCGCCTCGCGGTCAGCGACCTCAAGAAGTCGAGCGCACGGACCATCGTGCACATCAACCTCGTCCAGGCCGGGAGTTACTACATCGACGGCAAGCCACTGACCGACGCCCGCGACGCCCATGTGGAGGCCGGCCTCACGGCGGGCACCAACAGCGCGTCGGAGAAGGCCGCGTTCATCGCGAGCGCGAACCGGCTCCTGACCGACCTCTTGGGCCCCCTGTCCCGCTCCGGGGTCGCACTCCACGAACTGCATCCGGAGAGCTACGGATACGGCGGGGTGACGCAGTTGGACTTCTACCGGCGGGCCTAGGCACAGTCCCACCGGAGGGGGTGACGGGCCCCCTCCGGACCGCCCCGGTTCTACTTCTCCGGTGCGAGGGTGCGCAGGACGCAGAACTCGTTGCCCTCGGGGTCTGCCATGACCACCCAGCTCCGGCCCGGCCCCTGGCCCACGTCCGCCGTGGTGGCGCCGAGGCCGAGCAACCTGGCCACCTCGTCCTCCGTGCTGCCGTCGATCGGGCTGACGTCGAGGTGGAGCCGGTTCTTCACGGCCTTGCCCTCGGGCACCTGTATGAACAACAGGGTGGGCGGCATCTGGCGGGCCCGTACCTCCTCGACGGTCGGCACCCAGGAGCCGATCTCGACCTTGCCCTCGCTCCGTTCGATCACCTTGAAGTCCAGGACCTCGCACCAGAACTCCGCGAGCCTCTCCGGATCGTGGCAGTCAACGGTCAACTCGGTGAACCTGCTTGTCATGACTCTCCCCACTAGTGCGGACAGGGCTCAGGGTATGGCTCCCGTCCCTCTCGCTTCTCAGGACGGCACTCCGGACTACCTGCGGGCCGCCGTGGCGGAGGGCAGTTCCGCGAAGCGGGCGCGGTAGTCGGCGGCGAAGCGCCCGAGGTGGGAGACGCCCCATCGGTAGGCGATCGTGCCGACGGGGTCGGAGGAGGTGAGGATCTCCTCGTGGATCCGGTCGAGCCGCAGGCTGCGCACGTAGGACAGGGGCGAGAGGCCGAGCCGGGCGCGGAATGCGGAGCTGAGGGTCCGCGGGCTGCAGCCCGCGGCATCGGCGATCGCGCCGAGGGTGACGTGCTCGGCGAGGTTCGCCTCGATGAACGCGAGGGCCGCCCGCAAGGAGCGCGGGTGGCCGGGCTGCGGACCCTCGTGCAACTCGCCGGTGTGCGAGTGCGGCTGCGCCAGGAGCAGAGCCGTGGCGAGGGAACGCAACTGGCTGCGTTGCAGCTCCGCGCGCTGGAACAGCGGATCTCCCGAGTCCAGCTGTTCCAGGAGGGAGTGGACAAGGAGTCGCACCGCCCGGCCCTTGGGCCCGGCCAGGTCGAGGGCGAGATCGAAGCGCACCGTGGACGCGGGCGGATGCCCCGTCAGCGCGGCGAACTCCTGGTCGATCAGGGCGGCGTCGAGCCGCAGGCCCAGGAACCGCGTACGCCGACTGCGCAGGGGCCGCAGTTCCTGGGTGTCGCCGGGGTTGGCGACACCCGCCGTGGCTTCGTCGAGGGTCGCCCGCAGGCCGCCGCACGATGCCGAAATGGCGCCGGAGACACCGATGTTGACGAAGTAGGAGCCACGGTCGCGGCCGTCGCGGCCTTGATGACCGTTACAGCTGTTGCGGCCGCTACTGCCCTCAGTGGAAGCGACGCGCACATCCAGCGGTGAGACGAAATAACCCACCGCGAAGTCGTGGGCGGCCACGCCGCGCAGTTCGTGATCGCCACCGCACAGCTCGTCCAGCGGCGATGTCGCGACCGAGCCGCCGAACAGGCGGGTGGCGGCGTTGAGCAGGTCGGCGGGGTTCTGGGATCGGGTGATGAGGTGGTTGCGCAGCGGCGTCGGCACGATGACGGGGGTCACCTCCCAAGGATTCAGGGGCCCGAGAGGCTCATTGTCGGCCGACCATGGTCATCGGGGTAAGGCACCAATGAGACGCCAGTGAGGTCCTACGCGGGCTCCGCCATGAGCCGATGGCAGGAATCGACCAGCGCGTACGCCTCGTGGTGGCGCTGCGCCTGCTCCAGGCCGACGATCGCCACCGAGGTCTCCACGAGTGTTCGGCACCGCCGCGCGCGCCGGCCGACGAACGCCCGGAGCCCCGCGCCGACGGACGCGTGCCGTCCGAGCTCCTGGGCCAGTACGAGCCCGTCCTCGACGGCCAGGGCAGCGCCACTGGCCATCTGCGGTGCGGGCGCGTGCGCGGCGTCGCCGATGACCACGGCGTTGCCGCGGTCCCAGGCGCCCTCCACGAGCCCCGTGAGCACCGGGCGGCGCACCACCGACTCCGGCTCCGACACGGAGACCAGGGAGCGCAGCTCCTCCCCCCGCCCCGGGAAGGCCCCCAGCAACTGCTGCAGGCGCGGCCCGAGTTCGGCATCCGGCAGGACGCTCCGCTCGACCCCGTTCTCCGTCAGGAACACGTACGCCTGCCTGTCCGAGAGCGGTACGAGGCCGGCCGTGTCGGTCTTCCCTGCGAACTGGTGGACCCCGGCGGCCCACCGAGGTCGGGGCACCAACACGCGCCAGACCATCTGCCCATGAAAGTCGAGGCCGCCGGGAAGGCCCCGGGAGCCGGGCGAGGTCTCAAGTCCCAGCAGGTCCCGCACCGACGAGCGGATCCCGTCCGCGCCCACCAGCAGCGCGACCTTCCGGACCGTCCCGTCCGACCACCGCACCCGGACCAGCTCCCCCTCCTGGTCCACCGCTACGACGGTCACTCCGTGGCGCACCACCACCCCGCACCGCTCCGCTTCCGCGTGCAGGATGCGGTGCAGTACGGGGCGGGCGATGCCTGCCATCGCCGGCCGCCGCGCACCGATCAGGCGCGGCAGCCGGACCTCGCCCGCGGGTTCGCCGTGCACGTCCACGTGCGTGATCGTGCTCATGCCGTAGCCCTCGGCCAGACACGCGTCCGCGAGCCCCAGCTCGTCCAGCGCGCGCAGCGAGGGACCGGTCAGGCACAGTCCCCATCCTGAAGTCGCCTCCGCCGGACCGGCCTCGGCGATCTCGACGACCTCGACCTGCCATCCGCCGCGCGCCAACGCGGTGGCCGCTGTCAGACCGGCCACGCCCGCACCCACGATCACGGCTGTCCGCTCACCGCGACAGCTGTCCATGTACGCCTCCAAAGCGCCGATTTCTTCGGAACCGTAGAACGCGTCGGCGCTCCGCCTTATCCGAATCGGGCGGCGGTCATCCGCTGTCGGCAAGCATTCGACCGCGTCGATAAATGCCTCGACACCGGTCGCCCCCATCGGGAACGCTTCGCGCGATGACCAGAATCGACGACACTCCGCCCGCGTGGGACGAGCGCACCCAGCTCACCACGTTCCTCGACTACGCACGTGACACCGCCCGCGCCAAGTGCGACGGCATCTCCGCGGAGAACGCCCGCAAGGCGCTCCTGCCGGGCTCACCGCTGATGACCGTGAGCGGACTGATCAACCATCTCCGCTGGGTCGAGTACTACTGGTTCCAGGTGGTCTTCCTCGGTGAGGAGGACCAGGGGCCCTGGACCGATGAGGACCCCGACCGCGAGATGCGTATCGCCGTCGACTTCCCGCTCCCCCAGCTGCTCGACGAATACGCCGAACACAGCGCCCGCTACCGCGAATTGGCCGCCGGACGCGGACTGGACGACCGGGCCGAGCGAGCCGTCCGCGACGGCCTCCACGTCGACCTGCGCTGGATCCTCCTCCACCTCACCGAGGAGACGGCCCGCCACAACGGCCACCTGGACATCCTGCGCGAGATGCTCGACGGCACGACCGGCGGCTAGCGCCACTGGACGCCACTGGAGACAGGGGTGGGCCCCCGGGGGTGCCGGGGGCCCTTGTGCGTGCGGCGGGTACGGGTCGGTGTCAGCAGTACGGGATGCCCGGGACCGGTTCGTCGTTGTTGCCGCCGGAGATGAAGATGTCGGAGATCCAGCTGCCGTCGTCGAGCTGCGCCCACCAGTAGTTGTAGTACTCGCCGTAGGAGACGCTGCCGCCCGTCGCCTGGCAGACGGCCTCGACGGTGCCGGGGCCGACCTGGCCGGTGACGGGTGAGGTGGTGTAGGGGTCCGCGTGGGTGTTCACGTCGCTGGCCCAGACGTTCACGGGCACGCGGAGCTGGGTGGGTGTGGCCGCGGTGGCGGCCGGGGCGAGGCTGACGGTGAGGAGTGCGGCGCCGGCCACGAGGGCGGCTCTGCGAACCAGAGGCAAGCGGGTCATGTGGTTCCTTCCCTGGTCGGTACGGAGTCCAAGGTCCTCTTGTCCCGAACCCTCTGACCAGGGCGTTTTCGGCCGTGGCGCATGCAAGCGGAATATTCACTGGTGTGGGGGACACGTCGAACGTGCACCGCCGTCTCCTTTGCGCCATGTGCAACGGCGCAGGTGGCACGCGTCATCGGGTTCCGCTGGGCACCACGCAGTTCTGCGGTTGCGGCTTCTTGTTCGGCCAGCCGATCTTGCTGAAGTCCACCTTCTTCGTACGGGGGTTGAGTGTGACCACGGCCACCGGCTTGTCGTAGGGGTTGCCACTGTTGGTGAGGCAGATCCAGCCGCTGGTTCCCCACACCCGGTTCGTGGACTCCAGGCGGGGCCACTGCGCGGCGACCCGCTCCAGTGTCGGGACGGTCCCCTTCTTCGCCTGACTGTTGGCCAGCCACACGGCATGGGAGATGGTCAGCATGCCGTCGTGGACCAACATCGTGCGGGAGTCGTCGAGTTCGACGTCGCCGATGTCGCCCGCACGCTGCCGCTTGATGAGGGCTTCGAGCTTCGCCAGCTCGTCGAGTGGCTGCGTGAAGTAGGGCGGTGGCTCCTCGCCTGCGTGCTTCTTCCTCCACTCGTTGAGCGCCGTCCGCCAGGCGTCCGGATGCGCGGGCGCCGCGTACTCCACGGTGACCTCAGGCTCCTTTCCATCCCCACCCAGACGTTTCCAGTCGGCGTCGCTCATGTACCGGTCGAGGGTGGCGGCCCCGGATCCGCTGACGATCGTGAACTTCCGGCCGTGGCAGTCCTGATCTGCGAGCTTGAGGGCGAACAAGCGCAGGTGCACGGGGCGGCCGGCGAAGTAGATGACCTTGGCGTCCGACAGGCAGATGTTCTGGCCGATCGTGTTGAAGTCCGTGCCCGTATTGCCGATCTCGTTGATCCCGGGCGAGTCGAACGGCTGGTCCTTCGGTCCGGGCGGGCCCGGTTCCTTGCGGCTGAATGCCTTGGCCAGTGAGGCGTTGTAGATGTCGTTCGGACGCGTGTCCTTGACCAGGACCGTGTCCCGGTCGTTCAGCCCGACGCGCGAGGCGGCAAGGGCATCGGCCTGGCTCTGATTGGTCGGGATGATACGGGCCAGCGTCTTGTAACGGGGCTTGCCCGTCTCGGGGTTGGCGAGTTCGTCGGCGCTGGCGCGGCTGATGAGGACGGGGATGCCCAGTTCGTTGGTGAGTCGGCCGACGGCCTCCTTGGTGCTGGCGAGGCTCAAGTTGAAGCCGGTGACGGCCCGGAGGTTGTCCTCGGGCGAGTCCACCATCTCCTTCAGCCGGTCGACGACCTTCCGCTGCTGGCCGTAGTCCGCGCCGGGGTTGGCGAGGACGAGTCGCATGAGGGGCGAGTTCTCCTCGCGGTTGGCCTGATACTGCGCGAGGTAGGCACCCTGCACCTCGCTGCGGAGCTGCGCCCGGTCCGCGGCGGACTTCGGTTCCAGGGGCAGCATCATGGCCACCGTCACGTGCGGCTTCTTGGAGATCCGCCGGTTCTCCTTGTCGATCGCGGCGGCCACCTTCGCTATCTCGCGGGTCCCGAAGTCGTATCCGGAACCGTTGACCCCGATGCACTCCCCGTCGCTCTTGTCGACCCCGGCGGCACAGTGATCGGGTTCGTTGACCCAGTCCGGGATGTAGACGAGGCTGAGCACGACCGCGGCCACGACGGCGAGGACCGTCACGGACTTCCTCAACAGGGTGGCCCAGCACGTCCGGTAGAGCCAGTCCACCGCCTTGCCCCAGGCCGACTCGCCCCGTCGCTCCGCCATCACCGCACCTTCCTGCCGATGTGCCGCGTGCACGCGCACGGCATGAGTGGCTGCCTGTTCTCGATCGACTCGCCCCACCTGCGGGCGGTGTCCGTCAGCGTGGCCGCCGCCCGGGGCGCCTCGGTGCACAGGTCGTCGAGGACGTCCTTCAGCGCTCCGGCCACCGCGTCGTCGATCGGCCTGGTCCGGTCCTCGCAGAGCCACAGGGCGTGCAGCAGCCGGTCCACCCGCCAGCGCAGCGTGCCGCCCTCCACCGGCACCTCCCCCAGGGCCCGGGGACGCCGGTCGTCGGGCCTGCCGAGGAGCGGTGCCTGGGCGATCGACAGAACGTCCTCGCACCACCGTCCCGGGTCGGTCGTGGCGAAGGCCGCGGTGAGCCGGTCGACCACCGACTCGGCTCCCTGGACGGCGAGTTGGTGATTGAGACGGTGGGCGCCCACCGTGCCGAACACCTCGTCGGGGTGGCCGTCGCGCAGCAGCAGGTAGTGGTTGTGGAGGCGCTCGTGGTCGAGGGCCCACTCCGCGCCGCCCGGCCGCATCCGGTAGAGGCGCTGCCGCAGCAGCGTGCGCAGGCCGAGGTCGCCGATGAAGTGGCGGGGGCAGTGCGGCCAGCCGCAGTCCTGGAGCAGATCGGCGATCCGGGGTGCGGCGAGCTGCGCGGGCCGCCCTTCCTGGACCCGGCGCATCAGGGCCTGGGCGCACGCCCCGTCGTGCGCGACGGACAGGTGCGTGAGCAGGTCGAGCCAGCCGTCGCGGTGCTGCGGCGGCAGTTCCTCGGGGAGTTCGCGCAGGATGAGTTCGTCGAGGAGCACCTCGCTGACCGGGTGCGGCTCGTCGTCGGTACGTACGGTGCCGTCGAGCAGTGCCGGGGTGCCGCGGTCGCCGAGCGGCCGGTACAAGGCGGTTGCCTCGCTCAGGCGGGTCACGAACAGCGGTCGGCCGCCGCTGAGCCGATGGATGCCGAAGTCGATCTGCTGCCAGGAGGCGGGGGTGTGGGCGCGGGAGCGCTGGTAGCGCAGCCGGGTCGCCGCCTCCTTCTGCTGGCCCCGGGTCAGGACGGGCATGCGCAGCAGCAGGGCGCCGCGGGCCGGTGGCGCGAGCTCGGGGTCCTGGGCCGGGGGGCGCCGCCAGGTGGGCAGAGCACCGTCGGACGGGGACCAGGTAGTGGGCGGGTCCTCGTCCGGGTCGCGGTCGCGGCCCAGGAGCCGTCCGCCGTGCTCGTGGCGGGCTGTGGCGAGGACGACGACGCGGTCGTGGTGGCCGGCCTCGCGGTCGGCGAGCACCGGCCGCAGCAGCCCGCGTCCCAGGGCGTTGTCCGCGTGGTCGAGGAGCACGGCGGGCCGCCCCGCGCGCACGAACCGCCCGACGCCCCGGAACTCGGCCTCGATGTCCTGCCGCAACGCCCGGAAGAGAAAGCCCTCGGCGGTCCGCCGGGCGGCGCCGCCCTGCTGGAAGTCGGAGACCAGCGCGTGCAGCCCGAGCCCGGACATGCCGGCCGCGCCGGGGTACTCGCCGTAGCAGCCGCGCAGGGCGGAGCCGCCCTCGCGGGAGACGCGGGCGAGCAGTTCGTCCACGACGGCGGTGAGCAGCGGAGTGACCAGTGGGTTCACCGCCAGCGCGGCCAGGGCGTTCAGATAGCCGTTGCGGGCGCGGTGGAACACACCCCGCCAGAACGCCCCCTTCGGTACGAGGGTGTCGTGCCGTCGCACCTCGTCCACGAGGTCGGCCTGGCTGGCCTGCCCGCCGCTCGCCGCGACGGCCGCGAGCCCCGCGTACAGGCGTGGGGTCTCTATTCTGCCGCCGTCGCCCGACCATTTCTGGAGCTGGAGGCCGATCTCCCGGAGGGCCTCGGTGATTTCCGAGCGGGTTTCCGCGTGTTCTTCGGACAGCTCACCGAAAGGCGGGACCCTGCAGTCCAGGAAGGCCACGGGAACGTAACTCCCGAACTCGCTCCGCACGCATCGCAGGAGGCGCCCTTTCCCCATCCCAGGCCCACCCGTAAGCAGCACGACAGGCAGGTCGGGCCCGTACAGCACCGGGTGATTGCGCCCTTTGCGGGTCTTTCCGAGCAGGCTCGGCACCAGTCCGTCGTCGGACAGCAGCTTCTCGAACCCAAGGTCGTCTGGCACGGTCCCCCCGAGGCATCACCGATGCGAACCGGCGTGTGATGGGGCGTCACGTTAGTGGAACACCCCGCGCCAGGGGAGCGAATTCCGGAGCTGGCTCGCAACTGGCGCAATCGCTACGGCTGTTGCCCGCCCGGCCGGGCGACAGCCCGCCGCACCGCCGAGCACCTCCGGCCACCGCCTCACCGCACCACCCCACCCCCGAAGCTCAGCGTCCGATACACCGAGACCCCACCCCCGGGCACTCCACCCCCGGCACCCTCGGACACCCCACCCCCGGCCGCCCCGGACACCCCGCCCGCTCCACCCACAAGCCCCGCACACGCCTCCGCCGCCACCGCGGCCCTCCGCGTGTACGCCGGATCGGCGAGGTCGAGGAGGATGCCGAGGGTCGTCCCGCTGTGCCCGACGGCGACGCCGAGGCCGCCCACCTCGCGGCAGATCTCCCGCATCGGCTCCAACGCCCTTTTGTGGCGCAGGCGTTGGTTCATCAGGGCACTGCGCGTCGCGATCCGGCCGACCTCCGCGAGGTCGCGGTGGCGGACCGCGGTGGTGAGCCTGTCGAGGAGGCGGGCGTAGGTGTGCCGGTCGGCCGTGGTGAAGGTCTTCGGGACGCGGTTGAACGCGACGGTGTCGACCTCGCCGCCCTCGTCGACGCCCACGACGCCCATCGCCGGGAGCGACCCGAGCACCGAGCGCAGCCGCACCGTGCGGTGGTGGAAGGCGACGATCGCCGGGTAGAGGACGCCGTCGGTGGGCTCGATCCGGGACAGGAGCCGCTCGATGCGGGCGGGCGGCAGTGCGACGCCGAGGGCCTGGCCCGTCGCGCGCGCCGTGGCGACGAGGTCGGCCGAGGAGCTGGCGAGGCCCTTCCCCTCGGGGATCACGCTGCTGAGGGTGAGGGTTCCGCCCGCCCCGCGCCCCGGGGCCAACTCGGCGATCATGCGGGCCAGTCGGAGGGCCTTCGTCTTGCGGGCGGGGCGCACCTCCAGGGTGGTGGAGTCCGGGTCGCGGCGGTACGTGGCCCGCGTCCAGCGCGCCACGGGAAGCGTCACCAGGAAGTCGCCGTCCCGCTCGGGCAGCGCCCCCTGGAGCAGCTCGCCGAAGGTGCCGAAGGCGGTGCCCACGCCGACACCCGGGAGCACCGGGCGCGGAGCACGTATGACGGGGGCGGCCCCCTGGGTCAGCTGCACTGAAGTCCACCTCTCGATCCTGAACGGCTGCGGGTCACCCACCCTACCCGCTCTTGACAATCATTTTCATCTAGTGTGATGCTCGCCCGGCTCCCCGAGGACCGCTCGGCCTCCGGGACCACTCCTGCCACCACGTCCTCTCCTCCACAGGGGCACACCCATGCACACGCACATCGCGGAAGCGGTGAAAGAACCCGACCTCATATCCCTCGAACCCGGCCTGCTCTGCCTCCGGTTCGAGTCGATGAAGATCTACTCGGCCCTGGGGGCCGTCCGCCATCTCCTGGAGACCGGTGCCGTCAGACCCGGCGACACCCTCGTCGACAGCTCCAGCGGGATCTACGCGCAGGCCCTCGCGCTCGCCTGCCACCGCTACGGCATGAAGTGCCACATCGTCGGCTCCACGACCGTGGACCGCACGCTCAAGATCCAGCTGGAGATACTCGGCGCCACCCTCGAACAGGTCGCCCCCTCCACCGACCTGCGCCTAGACCAGGAGGCGCGGGTGCGGCGGATCGGCGAGATCCTCCGGGACAACCCCTCGTACCACTGGATGCGGCAGTACCACGACGACATCCACTACTACGGCTACCGCGAGGTCGCCGCCGCGATCGGGGCGGACGTCCCCGAAGGGCCGCTCACGCTCGTCGGCGGGGTCGGCTCGGGCGCCTCGACCGGGGCCGTCGCCTCCTGGCTGCGCGCGGCGGGCCGGGACGTGACCCTCGTCGGCGTCCAGCCCTTCGGCAGCGTGACCTTCGGCTCGGAGCACGTGGCCGACCCGGACATGATCATCGCCGGGATCGGCAGCGCCATCCCCTTCCGGAACGTCCGGCACGAGCTGTACGACCGCGTGCACTGGGTCAACTTCGACTGCGCCCTCTCCGGGGCCGTCGCGCTGCTGCGCACCAGCGGCATCTTCGCCGGGCTCTCCGCCGGGGCCGCCCACCTCGGCGCGCTCTGGGAGCGGGCGCGGGACACCGAGGGCCGCACCCACGTCTTCATCGCCGCCGACACCGGCCACCGCTACGTCGAGAGCGCCTACGCCCGGCACGCCGAGGCCCCGGACATCGACACCCTCAAGCCGTACGAGATCACCTCCCCCGACGAGCTGCGGCTGCCCTGGTCCACCGGCACCTGGCCGCTCCACATCAACTCCTCCGACAGCGCCATCTCCTGATGGACCCTCAACTTGCCGTGAGAGACGCCCACATGAATCGCACCACCCCCTTCACCCCCACCACCCCGCACACCGTCGCCGAACTCACCGACGCCGTCCTCGCGGGCGCGTACGGAACCGACCCCGCCCAACTCACCGTCACCAGCGCGTTCTGGCTGTACCACACCACCCGGCTCGCCGGCGGCGGCGTCACGTACCACAACCACTATCTGCTCCTGCGGGTCGGCGACTCCTTCGGCGCCTGCTCCTTCGAGGCCGGTGAACTCCCCCCGGACTTCTGCGAGAACGCCTCCGGGCACTCCCTCGACAAGCTGCTGCGCGCCGAGTCGATGCCCGTCCGCATCGCCGCCCTCGACGCGTACCTCGCCCACCAGCGCCCGCACCGCGCCGCCCCGGACGCCGAGGCGGTCACCCTGCCCGTCGGCACCCCCGAAGTCCGCGCCGCCGCACGCGACGCCGCCATCGCCGGGCTCCTCGATCTCGCGCCCGGCGCCCGCGTCGCCCTCATCGGCGTGGTCAACCCGCTCGTCGCGGCCATCCGCGAGCGGGGCGGCATCTGCCTGCCCTGCGACCTCAACCTGCGCACCACCCAGTGGGGCGAGCAGATCACCGACGACATGACGGAGGTCCTCGCACACGCCGACGCCGTGGTCGCCACCGGCATGACCCTCAGCAACGGCACCTTCGACCTCATCCTGGAGCACTGCCGCGAACGGGCCGTTCCCCTGGTCGTGTACGCGCAGAGCGGCGCCGCCGTCGCCCGCGCCTTCCTCGCCTCGGGCGTCACCGGACTGTCCGCGGAGCCCTTCCCCTTCTCGCAGTTCAGCGCGGACGAGACGGCCCTGTACCGGTACCGGGCGGACGGGGCAGCCGCGTGAGCCTCGACGCCGAGAACTCACAGACCGAGAACTCACAGACAAAGACAGCGGTGCGGGAGGAAGCACTGCCGGGGGACCTGCGGATGGCGCGCGCCCTGTGGCCCGTCCTGCTCGCCTCGGCGGTCGGCCTCCTCCCCTTCACCGTCTTCAGCACGTATCTGGTGCCGATCGCCGCCGCCGCGGACAGCGGGGTCGCCTCGATGGGCGGACTGCGCGGACTCGGCGGCCTGGCCGCCCTGTTGGTGGGCACCGCCTTCGCTCCGCTGATCGACCGGGTGCCCCGCACCTGGGCCGTGGCGGGCTCGCTCGGCGCGCTCGGGGTCTCGGCGGCGCTCGGCGCGAGCGGCGACTTCCTGCTGCTGGCGGTGTTCTGCCTGCTGGTGGGCGCGAGTACGGCCGTGCTCAACCCGGCCCTCACCGCCGCGGCCGCCGACCGCTTCGGCACGGGCAAGGCGGCGGGCCGCGCGGCCACCCTCGTCACCGCCACCCAGTCGATGACGGCGATGCTCGCGGCCCCCGTCATCGCCCTTCCCGCGCTGCTGTGGGGCTGGCGGGGCGACCTGCTCGCAGTCACCGTCGTTTCCCTGCTCCTGGCCGTCGCCTTCGCCGTACGGGGGAAGGACGGCGCCGTACGAGGGAAGGGCGGACCGGGAACGGAAGAGGAAGAAGAGGAAGAAGCAGCGGAGGCGGTACCGGAACCGGCCGGTCAACGCCTGAGCTATCTCGCCTCGTTCAGAGCGCTGGGCCGGGAACGGGGCGTGTTGCCGCTGCTCCTCGTCGCCCTCCTGCGCACCGCCGTGTTCATGGGCTACCTCTCCTACCTCGCGGCCTTCTACGAGGAGCGGTTCCGGCTCGACGCCGGGCTCTTCACCCTCGTGTGGACGCTGAGCGGCGCCTCGTTCTTCGTCAGCAACCTCCTCACGGGACGCCTCACCAACGCCGCCGAGCCCCGCGTCCCCACCGAACGCCTGCTGCTGCTCGGCCTGTTGGCGGCACTCGCCTCCGTCGTGGGCTTCTACTTCACCCACTGGCTGCCGCTCGCCCTGCTCCTGACGTCCCTGCACGCCGCGAGCCACGCGGTGGTCGCCGCGTGCGGGGTGAGCCTGCTCGTCCGCCGGTGCGGGCCGGGGCTGCGCGGCTCGGCGCTGAGCATCAACGCCGCCGGGATGAGCCTCGGCGTGTTCGTGGGCGCGGGGCTCGGCGGAGCGGGGCTCGGGCTCGCCGGGTATCCCGGGGTCGCGGTCGTCTTCGGCGCGCTCGTGGTGGTGGCGCTGGGGGCGGCGGGGCTCGTCCTGCGCGCTGCGCGGGCGGATGGCGCCGGAGCGGGGGCGGGGGCCGCGTGAGCACCACGACGACACCGTCAGCACCGACGTCTCCGGCGTCAACCACCCCAGCCCTCAAGGGAGTACGGGCACGCCTCCACTCCCCCACCGCCCTCGCCCTCACCTGCGCCGCCCTCTTCCTCCTCCTGCTCGGCTCCGTCGTCGTCGCCATCGGGCTCGGTGCCGCCGCCGTGCCGCCCGCCGAGACCGCGCGCTTTCTGTGGGCGGCGCTCAGCGGGGGCCGCGTGGCCGCCGACGACGTCACGACGTACCAGATCGTCTGGCAGATCCGCACGCCCCGGGTGCTGCTCGCGGCCCTCGTCGGGGCCGGGCTCAGCGCGGTCGGCGTCGCGATCCAGGCGATGGTGCGCAACGCCCTCGCCGACCCGTTCGTGCTCGGGGTCTCCTCGGGGGCCTCGGTGGGCGCGGTCGGGGTGACGGTCACCGGCGGGCTCGCCGCGCTGGGGGTGTACGCGGTGTCGGCGGGCGCGTTCCTCGGGGCGCTCGTCGCGTCGTTCCTCGTGTACGCGGCCGCCTCCAGCGGCGGCGTCCTGGCGCCGCTGCGGCTGGTCCTGACGGGCGTCGCGCTGTCGCTCGGCTTCCAGGCCGTGATGAGCGTGATCATCTACTTCGCGCCGGACAGCGAGGCGACCAGCACGGTCCTGTTCTGGACCATGGGCAGCTTCGGGGCGGCCAGTTGGGGCACGCTGCCGGTCGTCGCGGGGGCCGTGCTGCTCGGGCTCGCCGTCCTGTACCGCAGCGGCCGGACCCTGGACGTACTCGCGCTCGGCGACGAAACCGCGTCCAGCCTGGGCATCCGGCCCGACCGGCAGCGCAGGGCGCTGCTCGTCCTCGTCTCGCTGGTGACGGGCGTGCTGGTCGCGGTGAGCGGGGCGATCAGCTTCGTCGGGCTCGTCATGCCGCACCTCGTGCGGATGGTGGTCGGCGCGGGGCACGCCCGGGTGCTGGCCGTCGCGCCGCCGGCGGGCGCGGTGTTCATGGTCTGGGTCGACCTGCTGTCCCGCACCGTGGCGGCGCCGCGCGAGCTGCCGCTCGGCGTGCTCACGGCGCTGGTCGGGGTGCCGGTGTTCCTCGCGCTGATGCGGCGCAAGGGCTATGTGTTCGGGGGCCGTTGACATGGAACTGCGCCTCCAGGACCTGACCGTCGCCGCCACCGACGGCAGGGCCCTCGTCCAGGACCTGTCCCTCGACGTGGCCGACGGCGAGGTCGTCGGTCTGATCGGCCCCAACGGCAGCGGCAAGTCCACCGCGCTGCGCTGCGTGTACCGGGCGCTGCGCCCCACGTCGGGCACCGTCCGGGTCGGGCCCGACGACCTCGCCGCGCTCCCGGCGCGACGCGGCGCCCAGCTCGTCGCCGCGCTCACTCAGGACGGCTCCGTCGGCCTGGACTTCACGGTCGAGGAGGTCGTGGCGCTCGGCCGGGCCCCGCACCTGCGCGGCAACCAGCCGCTGAGCGCCCGCGAACGCGCCCTGTGCGAGCGGACGTTGGAGCGCCTCGATCTCACCCACCTGTCCGGTCGCGGCGTCCTCACCCTCTCCGGCGGGGAGCGTCAGCGCGTCCTCCTGGCCCGGGCCCTCGTCCAGGAACCCCGGATCCTCGTCCTCGACGAGCCGACCAACCACCTCGACGTCCGCCACCAGGTGGAGATCCTGTCGTCGCTGCGCGGCGCCGGCCCGACCGTCCTGGTGGTCCTGCACGACCTCAACCTCGCGGCGGCCGCCTGCGACCGGCTCGGCGTGCTCTCCCAGGGTCGCCTCGTCGCCTCCGGAACCCCGGCCGACGTCCTCACCGAAGACCTCGTCACCGACGTGTTCGGGGTCCGGGCGACGGTCGTCAAGCACCCCCTGACGGGCGACCCGCAACTCCTGTACGCGCTCGCATCCACCCCCCGCTGACCCACCTCCGAGAGGCTCAACTCCCCATGTCCCACACCAGATCACTCACCCTCGCCGCCACCGCCGCCGCAACAGCTGCCACCCTCCTCCTCAGCGGCTGCGGCGCCGACATCGCCGACGACGGCAAGGGCGCCTCCGCCGGCCGGGTCACCGTCAAGCGCTGCGGCGAGCCCGTCCCGTACAGGACGCCGCAGCGCGCGGTGGCCTACGAGGGCGGCAGCGCCGACAAGCTTTTCAGCCTGGGCCTGACCAAGCACGTGCACGGGTACGTCATGCCGCCCGCCAACCCGCCCGTCAGCGAGTCCCCCTGGGCCGCCGAGTACGCCAAGGTGAAGATGCTCAGCGACGACCTGCTCAACAAGGAAGTCGTCGTCGACGCCAAGGCCGACCTCGTCGTCGCGGGCTGGAACTCGGGCTTCAGCGACCAGCGCGGCATCACCCCGAAGATCCTCGACAAGCTGGGCGTGCAGAGCTTCCTGCACACGGAGAGCTGCTTCAACTACCCCAAGTACCCGGAGAAGAAAGCCCCGTTCGAGGCGCTCTACACCGACCTGGAGCGGCTCGGCCGGATCTTCCACGTCGAGAAGAAGGCGCGGCAGGTCGTCGACGGACTGAAGAAGCGCGCGGCCGCCGTACGGGCGAAGGCACCCCGGGGCGAGCGGGTCCCCGTCTTCCTGTACGACTCCGGGACGGACCAGCCGTTCACGGCGGGCGCCCAGGTCCCGCCGAACGACATCATCAAGGCGGCGGGCGGCCGCAACATCTTCGACGGCCTCGACGAGCGCTGGACACAGGTGTCTTGGGAGTCCGTGACCAAGGCCGAGCCCGAGGTGGTCATCATCCTCGACTACGGCGACCAGCCCGCCCAGAAGAAGATCGACTTCCTGAAGAAGTCCCCGCGCACCAGGGAGCTGCCCGCCGTGAAGAAGAACAACTTCTTCGTCCTCGACTACAACGAGGGCATCAGCGGGCCGCGCAACATCGACGGCCTGGAGAAGTTCGGGGCGTATCTGCGCGGCCTGGAGAGGTAGGCCGGTCCCGACACCGCGGACGTCACTCCTCCCGCGCCACCACCAACCACTTCGACGGCAGCTCGATCCGGGTCCCGTCCGCCGTGAACTCCGTGGTGATGAGCGGGATGTCGCCCTCGGCGACGACCGTGAGGCCCGCCGCCCGTACATGGCCGAGCAGCGCCGCGTCCGCGACGTCGCCCGGTGCGAGGCCATGGGCGAAGACCGGTGCCAGTTTGGGCGGCGGGCCGTCGGGCGACTGGGCCAGGCCCATCAGGACGGGCTTGGCCGCCTCGGAGAGTTCGACGAGCAGGGCCCGGCCACGGTCGCCGATCAGGGTCGCGACGGCGTCGGCGAGGGGCTGGCGGTCGGCGGGCTCGCACTGGTGCAGGACGCCGCGCATGTACACGTTCACGTCGCCGAGTTCGGCGTGCAGCTGCTCGACGGCGCCCTTCTCGGAGGCGTCGAGCTGGCGGTACTCGGCCTGGCCCGCCGGGTCGGCGCGGCGCGCGTGGTCGACCGCCGCACCCGAGAGGTCGGCGCCGAGGACGCGCGGGTAGCGGTCCGCGAGGAACCGCGTCTGGGTGCCGTTCCCGCAGCCCAGGTCGAGGACGGGCAGGCCGATGGCGGCGAGGTGCGGCTCCAGGAGGGCGAGGTGGAGGCCGACGGTGAGGGCGGGCTCCGCGTCCCAGAAGACCGCGCCCTGTCCGTCGGGGGCCTCGCCCCAGAAACCCTCCCATGCCTCCCGGTACCGACTCGTGACGCTCATGACCAGCTCCCCAGGGTGCGACGGCCGCCTCCGTAGGGCGACGACGTGATCGGTGTACCGCTCCTGGGGTGTCGTGGACAAGCCACCGGCACAATCCTTCACGCCGCATTCGACGCGCGTGCCTCCGGCGTACGCCCCTGAGGGCGGCGAGCGACACCAACTTCCGGACTGGTGGCGCTACTTGTGCGGCAGGGCCAGTTCGAACCAGACCGTCTTTCCGGTGCTGGTGCGGCTCGTACCCCACTCCTTCGCGATGCCGCTGACGACATTCAGGCCGCGCCCCGACTCGTCGCCGGGGCCCGCGCTCGTGAGCGTGGGCAGCGTGTGGTCGGCGTCCGCCACCTCGCAGGTGAGGGTAGCGGCGCGGACCAGGCGCAGCTCGACGCCGCCCGAGCCGCTGTGCCGTACGGCGTTGGTGACCAGCTCGCTGACGAGGAGGGCGGCGGAGTCCGCGAGGGCGTCCAGGTGCCAGGACGCGAGGCGCTCGCGGACCAGTTCGCGGGCCCGGCCGACCTCGCTGGGGTCGGCTGCGAGGCGCCAGTGCGCGACGTCCTCGGTGGCGACCCCGCTGAGGCGGGCCATCAGGAGCGCCACGTCGTCCTTGCGGCCGCCGCGCGTGTTGAGGGCCCTGATGATGGTGTCGCAGGCGTCGTCCATGGAGGCGGCCGGGTGGGCGGCGGACTCGACGAGCGTCGCGAGGCCCACGCCGATGTCCTCACCGCGCACCTCGACCAGGCCGTCCGTGCACATCAGCAGGCGGTCGCCGGGCGCCACCCGCAGCCGTACCTCTTCGAAGGGCACGCCACCGACGCCGATGGGCGCGCCGGTGGGCAGCTCCAGGAGCTCGCTGCGGCCGTCCTCGGCGCGGACCAGGACGGGCGGGATGTGGCCCGCGTTGGCGAGGTGCAGCTCGTCCGCGATGGGGTCGTAGACCACGTACAGACAGGTGGCCAGGTAGTGCTCGCCGAGACGCTGGGCGAGGTCGTCGAGGTTGCGCAGGAGCTGCGCGGGCGGCAGGTCGAGGGCGGCCATGGTCTGGACGGCGGTGCGCAACTGGCCCATCATCGCGGCCGAGTTGAGGCCGTGGCCCATCACGTCGCCGACGACGAGCGCGGTGCGGGAGCCGGGCAGTTTCACGGAGTCGAACCAGTCGCCGCCGACCCGGCCGAGGAGGGTGCCCGGCAGATAGCGGGTGGCGATCTCGCAGCCGGGCATGCGCGGCTCGATGTGCGGCAGCATGCTGTCCTGGAGGGTGTCGGCGACGCTCTCCTGGTACGTGTACATGCGGGCGTTGTCGAGGACGAGGCCCGCGCGGGCGGCGAGTTCGGCGCCGGTGACGCGGTCCATGTCGTTGAAGACGGGCCGCTCCTGGTGGCGGAGCAGGATCATGAAGCCCAGGACCACGTTCCGTGCCTTGAGCGGGACGACCAGCATGGAGCGGTTGGTGATGAGGGGGCGTATGTCGCGCTTCTCGAACTGCGCGGCGATCGCGTTGCCCATCTCCTCGGAGATGCGCGGCACCAGGACCGGCTCGCCCGAGGTCATGCACTGGAAGAACGGCGTGTGCGCCGGGAACGGCATGGACTCGCCGACGGGCACCACGTCGTCCCAGCGGCCCGGCTCGTCCGTGTGCTCCACGGCGACGCGGTGCCACATCGTCGTCTCGTCGGGCGCGCCTTCGGGGAACCCCTCGCCCGCGACGACCTGTTCGCGCAGATAGGTTCCGGCGACATCGGTGAAGCGCGGCACGACGGCCTTGCTGACCTCGATGATGGTGCGGGACAGGTCGAGGGAGGAGCCGATGCGCCCGCTGACCTCGTTGAGGAACTCCAGGTGCTCGCGCACCGCCGCGTACTCGAGGTCCTCGCCCTCGTCGTCGGCGGCCTGCGGGGCGGGCGCCCCGCCCTCGGCGGCTGCTCGCGCCGCCCTCTCTCTGCGCTCCTTGCGCTCCACCCGGCGGGGCACGCCCCAGTCCGGGGTGACAGGGACCCGGTCGTGCTTGCTGAACTCCAGCACGGGATAGCCCAGTTCGAGGACCTGGGCCACTATGCGGGCGCTCTCGCCGACGCTCATGCTCGGCAGGATCTCCGGGAGCCGGTCGGCCAGCTCGTCGGCGCCGGGGAAGTCCGTGTGCAGGGCGAAGCCGGGGGCGATCCGCTCGGTGCTCGCCTCGCTGTCGTACCCGTCGCCGGGGCCGAGGGCGGTGGCGTCCGCGGCGAGCACCAGGAGGCGCTCGGGGCCGGGGCCCACCAGGGGGTAGGCCCACCACAGGACGTCGATGCGGTGGTCCCCGCCGAAGGCGTGGAGGTGGGCGCGGCCCGCGGCCGGGTAGGAGATGCGGCCGTCGAGCGAGGTCTCCAGGTCGGGGCCCAGGCCGTCGTACGCCCCGTAGGGCGCGCCGCTCTCGGGGAGGGCGCCGGAGACGGGCAGCAGGTCGCTCGCGGCACGGCCGACGGCGTCCTCCTTCGCGTACCCGAAGAGGCGGCGCGCGCCGGTGCTCCAGTGGGAGACCAGGCCGCTCGTGTCGACGACGATCACGGCCAGGGGCACGCGCCCCGAGACCGCGCTCCGCGCCGCCGGTCCCCCCGGGGTGCCACGCTCCATGGCCACGGCTCCTTCCCTTGGCGCCGCATGATCTGTGTCTCCCCAACCACCGTACGGCCGGGGCAGGTTGGTGTGCGCCTCAATGCGGGAAATTCCCTCGGGCCGGAGCCTCCGGCGCATCCGGCCCGTGAGAAACGGGTACTCTCCGTCCTTCAGACGGCGGAGAGACGGCGGAGAGACGGCGGAGAGACGGCGGACGGACAGCGGAACGCTCAGTCCTCGTGGCCGAGTTGGAGGTCGCGCTCGGTGCGCCCGCCGCCCGCCACCTGGAGCACGGTCGCGACCGGCGGGTAGCCCGCCGCGATGACCGTGTACTCGCCGGAGGAGAGGTCGACGAACCGGAACGTTCCGTCGGCTCCGGTGGTGAGGGTGTCCACGACGTTGCCCGCCGCGTCGAGGAGCGTCACGCGCGCGTCCTCCACGGGGCGGCCGCCGCTGGCCCGTACGGTGCCGCGCAGCACCGCGCCGCCCGCGAGTTCGACGTCCTGGCGGGTCTCCCGGGCCGCCTGCACGGAGACGGGCAGGGCGGCGGGCCGGAAGGCCGGGGCGCTGGCCGCGAGGGTGTACTCGCCGGCCACCAACTCCGTGATGACATAGCCCCCTTCGCGCCCGCTGCGGGTGGTGGCGACGACCTCGCCGCGCACGTCGGTGAGGGTCACGGCGGCGTCCCTGACGGGCGTGCCGTCGGCGGTGACCACGGTCCCGGCGAGGCGTCCGGCGCCGCCGAGGACCACGTCGAGTTCGACGGGGCGCTCGCCGACGGTGACGGTGACGGCCTGGGGCTGGTGACCGCCCGCCGCGGCGATCAGCACGAAGGAGCCCGAGCCCGGCGTGGACAGGGCGTACCGGCCGTCCTCGCCGCTGGCGCCGCGCCCGATCTGCTGGCCCGCCACGTCGATGAGGGTGAGGGCGGCGCGGGGCACCACGGTGCCGTCGGGGTGCTGCACCGTTCCGCAGACGGGCACTCCGGAGGTGTAACCGGTGGTGCGGGCCTGGGGGATGGCTGCGGGCTCGGCGGCCGGGGCGTTGTGGGACACCAGTGGTTTCTCCTTGAGGAAGAAGGCGATCAGCATGCCGAGGACGAGCACCGGCACCAGGTACAGGAAGATCCGCGGCATCGCGTCGGCGTACGCCTGGATGTAGCCCTCGCGCAGCGGGGCGGGCAGGTGGTGGACCAGCTGCGGGGTGATCGACTCGGCGTCGGGCAGGTCGGCACCGGCGGGGAGGCGGTCGCTCAGCGCGTCGGCGAGCCGGTTCGCGAAGAGCGTGCCGAAGATGGCGGCGCCGACGCTGCCGCCGATCTGCCGGAAGTAGTTGTTGGCGCTGGTGGCGGTGCCGAGGTCGGAGCCGCGTACCGAGTTCTGCACGGCGAGCACGAGGACCGGCATGACGAGGCCGATGCCCGCGCCGAGCACGGCCATCCAGATGCTGTACTGCAGCCGGGGCGTGTCGACTTCGAGGCGCGAGAGCAGCCACATGCCGGCCACGGAGAGGGCGCCGCCGAGGACCGGGTAGATCTTGTAGCGGCCGGTGTGGCTGATGAGCTGGCCGCCGATGATGGAGGCGCCGACGATGCCGCCCATCATCGGCAGCATGAGGAGGCCGGACTCGGTGGCGGTGGCGCCGTCGACCATCTGCAGGAAGGTCGGCAGATAGCTGGCCGCTCCGAAGAGGGCGACGCCGATGACCATGCCCACGAGACCGGTGATGTTGAAGACCGAGTCCCGGAACAGGCGCAGCGGGATGAGGGGTTCGGCGGCGAAGTGCTCGGCGACGAGGAAGAGCACGGTGGCGAGGGCGGCCCCGCCCGCGAGCCCCAGGATGACCCGGTCGCCCCACGCGTACTCGGTCCCGCCCCAACTGGTCAGCAGCACCAGGCAGGTGGAGGCGGCGGCGAGCAGCAGGGCGCCCAGGACGTCGAGCCGGGCCTTCACGTCGGGCTTGGGCAGCTTGAGGACGACGGTGACGACGGCGAGGGTGACCAGGCCGAAGGGGACGTTGAAGTAGAAGCACCAGCGCCAGGTGACGTGGTCGGTGAAGAACCCGCCGAGCAGCGGTCCGGCCACCGAGGCGAGGCCGAACGCGGCGCCGATCATGCCCATGTAGCGGCCGCGCTCCCGGGGCGGGACGATGTCCGCGATGATCGCCTGCACGCCGATCATGAGCCCGCCCGCGCCGATGCCCTGGATGGCCCGGAAGGCGATCAGCTGGTCCATGGTCCGCGACCAGCCGGCGAGCGCGGAGCCGATGACGAAGATGACGATCGCGAACTGGAAGACGCCCTTGCGCCCGAAGAGGTCGCCGAGCTTCCCGTAGATGGGCAGTCCGACGGTCGAGGTGAGCAGATAGGCGGTGATCGCCCAGGACATCTTGTCCAGGCCGTGCAGCTCACCGACGATCTTCGGGAGCGCGGTGGCGACGATCATCTGCTCCAGGGCCGCCAGGAGCAGGGCGAGCATGAGCCCGACGAAGACCATGCGCACGCGGCTCGGGCTGAGCCCGTGGGCCGGGAGCGCGGCCGCCTCGGCTCCGGATGCGGCACCGGCTCCGTCTCCGGCTCCGGCCGCCGCGTCGGCAGGGTCCTGGGGCCGCGGCTCCCGCTCGGGCTCCCGCCCGGCTCCGCCGGCCTCCTCGGTGGCCAGCTCCTGGGCCACCAGCGTCGTCCCGCCCACGTCCTGCTCCCCTCGTCGCGCCTGCGCCGCCCATTTCTCGCATTACGCGACAACTACGAGCAAGCGCGACGAGTCGCCCTTGTGTCGGGCCCGGCGGACGTATCCGCCGGTAGGAGCCCTACGGCGTACAACAGCGCCGTGCCGAAAACCACTCGAAACGGTGAGAGTGACAACAACCCCGATGGGTGAAGCGGGAGTTGAGGCTGCTTCTCGGCTACTTCTCGACCTCGGCGGCGAGCTTGGCGAGCACGGCGTCGTAGATCCGGCCGAGACCCTTGGGCGCGAAGGTCTTCTCGAAGAAGCCGCCGATGCCGCCCGCGCCGTTCCAGACGGTGGAGACGACGACGCGGGACTTGCCCTCGCCGCCGGGGGTGACCGTCCAGGTCGTGACCATCGAGGAGTTGCGGTCCTTCTCGACCAGCTCGCCGTCGGTCGGCTCGGTCACGTCGAGCAGGCAGTCCCGGATCCGCTTGCTGGTGGCCTGGAGCTTCCAGTGGACGACGGTGCCCTCGCCGTCGCCGCCCTCGCGCACCTCGTACTCGCTGAAGTGGTCCGGCAGCAGCTTCGCGCGCGTGCCGCTGTAGTCCGCGAGCGCGTCGAACACATCGTCCGGCTGCGCCGCGATTGTCCGCTCGGTGACCGCCTCGACCTGCGCCATGGCACTTCCTCCACTTGTTCTTCCAGGGGTGAGCAGTCAGCCAATCACCCTCCGTGCCGGGCCCTCAAATCGGGGTCGTACGGCGCCGCTTCCGGGCGGCGGGGGACGGGCGGGCTCAGGCGTGGGCGAGGTTGTCGATGATCAGGCCGAGGGCGAAGTCGAACCGGTCGTGCCCGGACCCCGCGGTCAACTCCCCCGCGTGCCGCCTGATCTGCGGGAACCGGTCGGACGGGAGCGCTTCGAGCCGGCCGACCAGGTCGTCGCGGCTCAGCACCCAGTCATCGCCCTCGCGCCGCTGCCGCTGCGCGAGCAGGGAGCGCTCCAGGGCGTAGGCGCCCACGTAGAGGGAGAGGGCGTCGATCGCCCACGCGGCCGTCCGCGGTGCGATGCCGCCGGACAGGAGGATGGCGAGCAGCCCCTCGTTCACGCGGAGGGTGTCCAGGTTGGTGGGCATCATGGCGAGCGCGGCACGGGAGACGCCCGGGTACTTCAGGTACTGGTCGCGCAGTTGGGCGCAGACGTCGCGGATCTGGTCCTGCCAGGCGTCCGGGTCGGGCTCGGGCAGCACGATCTGGGCGCAGAGGCGGCCGATGAGCAGGTCGTCAATGTCGTCCTTGTTGACGATGTGCGCGTACAGCGAGGACGGGCCCGTGCCGAGGACGTGCGTGATCCGGCGGACGGTCAGGGCGTCGTAGCCCTCGGTCGCCACGACGTGGAGGGCGGCGTCGGTGATCCGGTCGAGAGTGATCGGCACCTTCTTCGCGGGCTTCTTCCGGGCGGTGCCGGCGTCGGTGCCGCTGCCGGTGGCGGTGCCGGAATCGCTGTCGGTGGCGGAGGGCTGCTGTGCGTGGCGGGCGGCGCGGCGCTGTCGTGGCTGGTCGGAGGGCATGGGGGCATCCTAACTTGCGACGAACATTGTTCGTGGCGTAGAACTTAGTTCATGACTACTGAACTAAGTTCGTCAACGACTTCGGCAGTGACACCGCCCCCGCCCCCTGCACCCCTCCCCCTCCGGCAGGCATGGCTGGTCCTGGCCGTCGTCTTCATCGCCGAGATCATGGACCTCGTCGACTCCAGCGTCGCCAACCTCGCGGGCCCCTCGATCCGCGCCGACCTCGGCGGTGGACCGATGACCCTGCAGTGGGTCCTGACCGCCTACACCGCGGCCTTCGCCCTCGGACTGGTGACCTCCGGACGGCTCGGCGACCTCCTCGGGCGCCGCCGCCTCTTCCTGCTCGGCATGAGCGGATTCACCCTGACCTCACTGGCCTGCGGCCTCGCGCCGAACCCCGGCTTCCTGATCGGCGCCCGCCTGCTCCAGGGGCTCTTCGGGTCCGTGATGATCCCCCAGGGCATGGCCCTGGTGAAGGTGGTCTTCCCGCCCCAGCACCTGCGCAAGGCCCTCATGCCGTTCGGCCCGGTCATGGGCCTGGCCACCGTGGCCGGGCCGATCCTCGCCGGCTGGCTGCTCCACCTCGACCTGTTCGGCAGCCAATGGCGCTCGATCTTCCTGATCAACGTCCCGTTCGGCGTCGTCGCCTGGCTCCTCGGCCGCGGCGTCCTGCCGCACCACAGCGGCGAGGACCGCACCACGCGCCTGGACCTGACCGGCGTCGGCCTGCTCACCGCCGCCTCCGCCCTGCTGATCGTGCCGCTCATCCAGGGCCGTGACCTGGGCTGGCCCGCCTGGACCTACGTCATGATGGCCGCCTCCGCCGTCACCTTCGCCCTCTTCGTCGCCTCCGAGCGCCGCAGCCCGCACCCCGTCATCACCCCGTCCCTCTTCCGCCGCCGCAGCTTCGTCGTCGGACTCCTGATCGTGGGCGGCTTCTACGCCTCCCTCAGTGCGTTCGTCCTGGTCATCAACCTGCTGCTGCAGCTCGGCCTGCACTGGACGCCGCTGCACACCGGTCTCACCCTGATCCCCTGGGCGCTCGGCACCGCCGTCGCCGTCCTGCTCGCCGGTGCCGTACTGGCCGAGCGGCTCGGCCGGGCCACGCTGCACATCGGCCTGTCCCTCGCCGTTGCCGGCCTGCTCGGCCTCTGGTGGTCCACCGCGCACTGGACCACCGACCTCACCGTCTGGCAGCTCGCCCCCTCGCTGTTCCTGACCGGCTTCGGCTCGGGCCTGATGTTCGTGCCGCTCTTCGACTTCATCCTCGGCCACGCCACCACCGAGGAGGTGGGCACCGGGGCGGGCATGCTCAACGCCGTCCAGCAGTTCGCCGGAGCCATCGGCGTCGCCGCCCTCGGCACCGTCTTCTTCGCCCGCGTCGCGCACGCGAGCACACACGCCTACTTCAGCGCCGCGGAACTGGTCTTCGCACTCTGCGCCGGCCTCTACCTCCTGACGCTCCTCCTCGTCGGTCTGCTGCCGAAGCACTCGCAGCAGGCCCACTGACCAGCGCCGGGCGCCTCTCCGCACGATCAAGGGAACACATGTTCTATTGTGTGGCCAGTGCTACCGAGGAGGCGCCATGCGCTGGGAGAATCTCGCCGACCGACCGACGTCACCGGCCCGCACGGACGCCGCGCTGTTCGGCGCGGACGCCGTCACCACCCGGACCTTCGACACCCCCGAGTTCCGCGGGGTCACCTTCCACGAGGTCCGCGCCAGGTCGATCGTGAACCGCGTGCCCGGGGCGTCCCGGATGCCCTTCGAGTGGACGGTCAACCCCTACCGCGGCTGCACACACGCGTGCGTCTACTGCTTCGCTCGCAAGACGCACAGCTATCTGGACCTGGACACCGGGCTCGGCTTCGACAGCCAGATCGTCGTGAAGGTCAACGCGGTCGAGCTGCTCCGCCGCCACCTGGCCTCGCGCCGCTGGCACGGCGACCACATCGCGATGGGCACGAACGTCGACTGCTATCAGCGGGCCGAGGGGCGATACGGGCTGATGCCCGGGATCATCGCGGCGCTGCGCGACCACGCGAACCCCTTCTCGATCCTCACCAAGGGCACGCTGATCCTGCGCGACCTGGACCTGCTGCGCCAGGCGGCCGAGGTCACCGACGTCGGCATCTCGGTCTCCGTGGGCTTCACCGACGAACGCCTCTGGCGCACCGTGGAGCCGGGCACGCCCGCCCCCGAACGCCGCCTGGACGTCGTCCGCACCCTCACCGACCACGGCATCGGCTGCGGCGTTCTGATGGCCCCCGTGATCCCCTTCCTGGGTGATCACCCCGACCAACTCCGCGCCACGGTCCGCGCGATCGCCGCGTCCGGCGCGACCTCGGTCACGCCCCTGGTCCTGCACCTGCGCCCCGGCGCCCGCGAGTGGTTCATGGGCTGGCTCGGCCACCACCACCCCCACCTGGTGCGCCGCTACGAGCGCCTGTACGCGGACGGCGCCTACGCCCCCAAGTGGTACCAGCGCCGCATCACCCGCCATGTGCACGAGCTGGCCCAGGAGTTCGGGATCGGGCCGACGCGGGCCGGGGCTGCGCGCCGGATCCCCGTACGGGAGGAACCGGCGCCCCTGGCGTCGGGCGAGCCGACCCAGCTGACGTTGCTCTGAGGGCCGGACGCCGCTCGTCACCGCCCGCGCAACTCGCCGAACCAGCGCACGATCGCCGACGTGGCCGCGACGTTGGACCCCACATGACGGGATCCGTGGTGGTCGACGGGGCCGAGGTCGACGACCGGTGCGTCCACGCCGTTCCCGCGCAGAGCCTCCTGGCAGTGCGCCGTGTTGGCGGTGTCGGCCTGCTCGTCCCCGCCCGCCATGTAGAGGCGGACCGGGGCGCGCGGGGCCCAGTCGGCGCAGACGGCGTCGGTTGTCCGCAGCGCCGCCGCCAGCGGTCCCCGCGGCTGCGCGAGCAGCTCACGGCCGTGCGCGGTCAGCAGCTCGTCGACCGTGTCCGGGGTGCCCTCCATCAGCTGCTTCCCGGTGTGCGCGCCGTCGAAGAGCGCTTCGATCCGCCGGTCGTACGGGGCCCGGAAGACCTCGCCGGGGCTGTCGTAGAGGTGGTGGAGCCGTTGGAACGCCACCAGGGTGTAAGCCGCGTACACCACACTGGACTTGGGGTCCAGCGTGCCCTTGAAGAGGGCGGGCAGCTCCGTTCCGCCGAAGTCGTACGCGCCGCTGACCGGCGCCAGCGCGCCCAGCCTGAACCAGCGGTCCTCGCCCGCCTGAAGAGCCCGGCCGAGCCCCAGTGCCGCCGAGGCGCCCTGCGAGAAGCCGGTGGCCATGACCTTCCGCTCCAGCACATGTCCGGTGTGCGGCGCGAAGGCGCGGGCCGCGCGCAGCATGTCCAGGGACGCCGTGGTCTCGGAGCCGATGTCCATCCAGGGGTGCAGACCCGGCCCCTTGCCTATCCCCAGGTAGTCGGGCGCGATGCCCGCGGCGCCCGCCGACGCGTGCGCGATCACGGGCGCGGGCAAGAACGTGCCGCGCTGCATGGACGGCGCGTCGCCCTTGTGGCTGCCCGTGCCGTGCGCGAAGGAGACCGGCTGCAGCCGTCGCTCACTGCCCAGCGGAACCACGAACAGCCCGCTCGCCGTGGTGGGTTGTCCGTACGGATCGACGGTGCGGTAGACGAGGCGGTACGCGACCACGCCGTGCCGGACGGTGCCGGCGTCGAACCCGGCACCCTCCAGCTCGGCGGCCACGGCCCGCGGTGTCGCGAGCGTGTACAGCTTCTCGACGGAGACCAGCGTGCCCCGGCCGTGCTCCGCGTGCCGCGCCTGGGCAGGGGCGGCGGGCGCCGTGGCCGCGGCGGTGGCGGCGGCCGGGCCGCCCAGCAGCAGGCCGCAGCAGAGGGCTGCTCCCACTGCCCGGCGGGCGCCGAGGCGTCGCGTTCTCTTGCGCGAGGGCGGCAAGGGGGAGGCGGAGAGGACCATGACTCACTCCAGACGTAGTTCCGCGTAGGCCAGTTCAGCCTCACGCGTCGCGAACCACGCCGCACTGGGGCTGGGCCCCGGATCCTCCGGGTACCTGGCCCCCTTGCGCGCTCTCAGCCCAGATACGCCTCGAAGTCCCAGTAGGGGCGCGTGCGTTGGCGGGCGGAGATGGTGTGGGGGTGCTGGGCCCCGAGGGTGCGGGTCAGGGTCAGAAGACCGTCCTCCTCCAGCTTTCCCGCCTCCTCGCGCTCGCGCAGGGCGCGCAGGTCCGCCGCGAGGGCGACCTGGCTGGAGAGCGTGAGGGGATGCTCGTCGCCGAGGGTGTGGCGGGCGCGGCGCAGGGTGTCGCGGCTCAGTTCGGCGGCGTCGGCGATGCGGCCGGTGAAGTTGCGGGCGCCGGAGGCGTTGAGGGCGCAGCCGAGGACCCAGGGGTGGTCGGGGCCGAGCGTCGCCGTCAGTCCGGCGAGGGCCGACTCGAACATGGAGAGGGCCTCGGCGCGTTCGCCCGCCGCCTGCATCACGAGGGCGGTGTTGCCGACCATGCCGCTCGCCACGGGGTGGGCGGGGCCGAGCAGGGACCGGTAGCCCGCCTCCGCCTCGGCGATCAGGTCCTTGGCCTGGCTCAGGTCGCCGTGCTCGCGGAGGTAGTTGCCGTAGTCGGTGATCGACGTGAGGGTGCGGTAGTGGGAACGGCCGTGTACCAGCTCATGCTGTTCGACGAGGCTGGCCATCACGGGCCCGAGGTCCTGCGAGAATCCGCCTTCGCGGCGTTGGCAGAGCACCAACTGCGCCCGCGCCTCGAGAGTCTGTGGATGCTGTGGGCCCAGCACCTGGACGTGCAGTCGGAGCACGGCCTCCTGGCGGGCCAGGGCTTCGCGGTAGCGGCCGAGCAGGCGCAGGTCACGGGCGACGGCAGTGCCGGAGTTGAGGGTGTTGACGTGACGGGCGCGCAGGACACTCTCGCGCTGGGCGGCAGTCTCCACATCCAGTTCGTACGCCTCCCCGTACCGGCCTAGGAGCCGTAGGTTGAAGGCGAGGTTGTTCCGGGCCGTCAAGGTGATGCGTTCGTCCGGGCCGAGAAGGCGTCGGGCTTCGTCGAGGACCGTGCGCTGCAGTTCGTGCGCTTCCTCGTAGCGCCCGAGGAAACGCAGGGTGGAGGCCAGGGCGCTGTTGGTGAGCAGCTCACCGAGTTCGTCACGCTGCGGCGCCGCACGCAGCCTCTCGCGGACCGCACTGTGGAGTTCGTACGCCTCGCGGAAGCGGCCACTGGCCCACAGGATGTTGCCTTCCTGGATGGTGAGGTCCTGCATCGGCTGGGCCAGTGGGTCCATGATCCCGGACCAGTGGTGACGGATCTGTTCCGCGAGTTGAGTTCCGGCCTTGTACTCACCGCTGCGGAAGCAGTAGCGCAGGCAGTTCAGTACGGCTTCCTGGACACGGGAATCAGTGCTGCTCAGCGCGCCGGACGGTTCCAGGTGCGGCAACAGTTCGGCATAGCGTGGCCAGTGCCTGCTGTCCATGGGGTTGCCCGGGTCGGCCACGGCGAGCACCCGCCGTACTGCCTTGCGGTGGACGTCTCGATGGTCCTCGCTGGTCAGTCGGGAAATGATGTCGTGGACGAGCCGGTGCATGTGCACCGCCTCCTGGTGCGGACCCATGTCCGCCGTGGCGGAGCCACGCGTCTCGCGCGTGAGTACCGAGTAGTTGACCAGTGTGTCCAGAGCTCGGGTCCAGGCTGGCAGGTCAGCACTCATCCACCGCAGGTCCTCGGGGAGCTCGGCCTGCGGAAAGGCCCGGACCAGGCCGAGTGGGATCCTGCCCGGCGCGAACGAGGTGCACAGCCTGAGCACCTCGATCGCCTGAGGCTCAGCGCGACGGAGCCGGTTGATCAGTATCGACCAGGAGGTGAGGGAGGAGTTCGGGAAGCCCTCGCCGGCGACCGGTTCGTCGACGGTGGAGAGCTTGCGTTCGCGCACCATCCGCAGGTACTCGGGGACTTCCATGCCCGACTCACCGAGCCAGGACGCCGCCTGCACGAGCGGGAGCGGCACGTCACCGAACTCGGCGGCCACCTCATCGGCCTGTTCCGCGGACACATGCGTGGCGCGGCGCATCAGGTACCCGGTGGACTCGTGCCGGTCGAAGCCGGGCACTTCGAGCACGTCGGTGAGCTCACCCCAGCCCCGGTTGCGTGAGGTGATCAGGACATGCCCGGAGCCGTGCGGAAGCAGCGCCCGGGCGCCCTCGGCGTCATCCCAGCCGTCGAAAATCACAAGCCATCGGGAGTGCGGCTCCCCGCGCCTCAGCGCCTCGCGCACCGCGCGGATGCGTTCACCCGGCTCGCTGCCGACGCGCAGGCCGAGGTCAACGGCGAGTTCACCGAAACGGTCGCGCTGGATGTTGCGGTCGTCGGAGTTGACCCACCAGACCATGTCGTAGTCCGGGCTGAAACGGTGCGCGTACTCTGCGGCGATCTGAGTCTTGCCGATGCCGGACATCCCTAGCAGGGTGCAGGCCGCGGCGCCCGGCTCGGCATCCGAGAGGCGCTGGTTGAGCTCAGTGAGAAGGTCGTCGCGGCCGGTGAAACGAGGGTTGCGTCGGGGCACCTCTCCCCAGATGTCCGGCCGCGTCTCGGGATAGCGGGCGCCACGTTCCACAGGAGCCCGACGCGTCGCCGGACGTCGGTATTCCAGGCCGAGGCGACCGAGGAGACGCTCTTCGGCGCCCTCTTCGCTCAGACCCCACAGATTCGCCGGTTCCAGAACCGCAGTGGCCGGAAGAAGCGGCCTGTTGGTGAGGTTGACCGCCGCGAAGCGCTCCACGTTGGCCGCGACGAAGCCGCGCAGGACATCGTTCCACTCGCCTTCGGGGCGGGGACCGAGTTCGAAGAACCAGTCGTTCAAGACGAGCAGGATCCTGCTGCGCGGAGAGAGCAGGAGGTCCCCGAGCGATTCCTCCAGGGGAACCTCGCGTCGCGGGTCCCAGCGTTGCAGGGTGGCTCGGTGACCATGGCTCTCCAGGCACTGGGCGACCCAGGCAGCCCACGCCCGGTGATATCCGGGGAAGACCACCAGGAAACTCTCGGACGCAGCCGTGCCGCCGCGGTCCGTAGCGCTGCCCCCGCCCGACCGCCGCTGTTCCGCCATCACACATCTCCCTGCCGCGCGCGTGCGCACATAACGCCACTGATCGTTGACACAGTGTCACCCACGAATGCGGGTCTGCGTGCCGAGACTCACGTGGTGCCCTTCCATTTCTCGGACGAACTCACGCCCCGCAAGGGTCAGTTCATCGGACTCGAGCAGGATGGACAAGGCTTCGCCGACGTGGTCCCGGTACCTCTCGAACCGCTCCACGGCGCGCTGTCGCCACGCCTCCGGGGCGCCTGCCGCATCTCGCGCCCGGCTCCACAGATCAGTGAGCGCCAGGTGGGCGTACGCACCCTGCAGCACCGCAGGGACGGGGCGGGGGTCGGGGCGCCAGCCGACGCTGTGGATCGCCCCGCTCACCCGTCGGCACAGCGGCACGACTTCCTGGATCACTGCAAGCTTCGTGTGGTGCGCCTCATGGACCAGGATCTCCGCCATCTCCTCCGCCGACGTGGGCAGGGAGGCCAGCATCGCCCCGGGAGCCGAGCGCAGAGTGGCGCTGGACGCCTCGCCGTGGTCGCTCCGGTCGTCGGCCGTGATCGGCACCACCACCCGCAGCACAGCCACGACCTCGTCGGCTCGCTCGGAGTCGGTCCGCCAGAGGAGTTGCGTGGCGGCCCGCCAACGCTCGGCCCAGAGCCCGTCCGCGGAATCCGGACGCTCGAGGGCAGGACGGGCGACCGGGCCGACGCCGTGCGGCGAGACCCGGTAAGGGTCCAGATCGTCGAACATGACCGTACTGCCGGGAAGGGGCCGCAGCCCGGACCAGCCCGGACCGCCCCCCATGGGGCTCCCCGACTCGTACCGTCTCATCGCCCGACTCCTGGTCAGCACCACCCCGCCACGGCCCTCCCCGTCGGTGATCCTGACGCGTCGTGAGCCAATGCGCAGTCGCGCCTGTCCTGTTGGGCAGTGCATGACACCCAAGCCCGGCAGTGCCAGGGTGAAGGCGGGCGCGCTCACCGTGAGGTCGAAGCGACGGCCGACTCGTACGGCTGCGGCCGCGGCGACCCCGCCCAGGTGGGCGAGATCACGCTCCAGGCCAGGGCCTTCAGGTGCCGCGAGCACCTGGGCCAGCCATGCACCGGTCATGGGGTAGTCGATGACGTCACGGACAGCCGTACGATCGGCCCGCTCCACCCACTCCAGTACCCGCCAGTCGCGCTCGAAGCGTTGGCGTACCGCCGGCTCCAGTCCTCCGCGCCGTATGTCTACTCGAGCCAGCAGGGACTTGAGGAGCAACAGCCGCTGGGCATGAACTCCGGCACGCAGTGCCGCGACACCGCCCGGCACGGGGCGGGTACTAGCGGCGCAGGCAAGCACCGCGGGGGTGAAGGGTGTCACTGACATCCTGCTCCTCCGCCACCCTGCGGCATCCCCTCGCATCTGACTGAAAATGGACGCTCAACTGGCCCTGCCCTATGGTCAGTCGCCTTCGTTCGACCACCACGAATCCCCCAGTGCCCCAGGCCGCGCGAGGATCCGTTCCACCGCCGCCGCGAGCACCGGGTCCTCCATGGCACGCAATGCCCGCAAATCAACGCCGGAGAGATCAGGCAAGAGCGCAGGCTGTCCGGCGTCCTGATCGGGGCGGACCACCCTGTCCCTCTGCTCCCCCACCCTCGGCTCCTCCCTGCCGACGCCCCTTCCGGGCGCCCCTGGCGACTGCACCTATCTTCCCGAGGCCGGAGAAGCAGAAACCTGTTCGACACAACTCCGGTCGCCTCTCGGCCCGCCACGTCAGGCTCCCCCGCCCCACGGCCACCACGGTGGCGACGCCCGGTTCCAGTCGTCCTCCTGCCACTGGTCCGCGCCCACGGGAACGGCCTGTGCCACCTCCGGCTCCCGGGCCCGGCGGCGCGTCAACTCCACATCGGCCCAGTCGACTTCGTGGAGCTGCGCGACGAGACGCTGCCACTGGGCGGCCGCCGCCTCGTACCGTCCGCGGGCCGCGTCGGGGCGGCCCATCAGGGCGAGGACCGCGCCCTGCCCGTGCAGCGCGCGGGCGACCGTCACCGCACCGGGCCTGTCCTCGCCGTACGCCTCCAGGGCGTCCTCCTCGGCCTGCCGGTACGCCTGGAGCGCGTCCGCCCGTACGGGTGCCCCCGCCCGGCGCCACACCTCCAGGGCGACGCGCCCCAACTGCAGCCAGGCTTCCGCCCGTACGCGCAGGTCGGCGGCGCCGCGTACGACCTGCCGCAGCAGGTGGCGGCTCTCGAACAGGTCCGGCAGGAAGCCGAGATGGCGGAAGCGCTGGGCCAGGGCGCTGCCGACCAGGCCCTGGAGGCGGCCGCGCGCCGGGGAGCGGGCGGGCAGCGCGGTGAGGGCCTCGCGCAGCACCCGCTCCGCGCGGTCGACGACCGCCCCGCCCTCCGGCGCCGCGGCGCGCCGCAGCAGGGACTCGCCCCATGCGGTGAGCAGGGTGGAGCGGGCGGGGCTGTCGGGTGCGGCGAGGCGGGACGCCGCCTCGTAGCAGTGGTCGGCCGCGGAGTGGTCGCCGTTCGCGTCGTGCAGGGATGCCTGGGCGGCGAGGACGCGCAGGCGCAGCTCCGGTTCGCCGCCCGCGGCCTCTTCGGCGCGGGCGAGCACGGCGGCGGTCTCGGCGGGGGCCGCGCCGCCTGCGCGCAGGGCCTCGGCCAGGTCGAGCAAGGGGGGACAGCGGGCGGAGTCGGGGGCTTCCTCCGCCTCCAACAGGGCGCAGCCCGCTTGCAGTTCGGGTACGGCGGCGGCCGGCTGCCCGTCGGCCAGGAGCAGGGTGCCGCGGCGCAGCCGCAGTGTCCTGCGGGAGGCTTCGGGCCACTCGTCCGCCGGTCCCGCGAGGACGTCGAGGGCCGCGCGCAGGTGGGCGCCGTCGTCGGTGAGCTTCCATAACTCGTGGTGCACGGCGGCGAGTTCGAGGGAGGACTCGGCGCGTTCGGCACTGCCCGGAGCGGCGGCGCCGCGGGCCTGTGCCAGGACCTCGACGGCCTCGCGCAGCAGGGCGACGCGCTGCTCGGCGCCCCGCACCGATGCGGTGCCCGCCTCCGCCCGCAGGACCTGACCGAGCACGATTCCGGCACGCATGGCGTCTCCTTGACGTCGCGTCACTTCTCCCGCGCTGTCCCGCAGGGCCGCCCGCGCGCTGTCCTTGGCCCGGCGCAGGGCGGACGGGTCGCCCTGCTCGCGCCACTGCCCGAGCAGACGCCGCGCCTTCGCGACGGCGTCGGCGGCCGCGGCGACGGGCGTCGGTCCCGCGCCGCCGCCCGGAGGGGCCTCGCGCTCGGGGCGGTAGAAGCCCAGCACGCGTGCGGGGATCTGCGCGAAGAGCTCGGACTCGACGCCGCCCGCCACCCGGTGGGGCGCGTCCCCGTCGGCGGGCCGCGCAGCGTCCTGGTCCGGTTCCTGACCGGCGAGGCGGGCGGCGGCCAGGGCCGCGAAGTTACGGGTGCCCTTGCCGAAGTGCCGCTCCACGTAAGCGGAACAGTGCTTGAGGACGAGGCCCGCCACGTCGCGGTTGAGGGAGGCGAGCAGGAGCTCCTGGGTCCGCTCCGGGTAGACGAAGCAGGGGCGCGACTCGGTACCGGGCAGCTGCTGGAGCAGCCCGCCCAGGAGCACTTCGGCGAGCTCGGTCGGCCCGGTGTCGGGCACCATGGCGCGCTGGACGAGCTGCATGACGGGCAGCACGAGCGGGGCCGCCGCCAGGTGCACGGCGAGACGGACCGCGCCGGGTGACGCGGTGGCTCTGAAGGCCCGCAACGACTCCTCGGCGCTGCGCCCGGCCACGGCGGCGGCTGCGGGCCTGGCCCCTGCCCCTGCCCCTGCCCCTGCCCCTGCCCTCAACGCAGCCTCAGCAACAGTCGCTTCCTCCGCCCCCCGGCCGAGCGTCCGCGGCGGCCTCACCCGCGCCGCCCACACACGCTCCGCGCCGCCGCCCGGCCCCGACAGCAGCCGTGCCCAGGCCGCGAACGCCTCCGGGGTCGGCTGCAGGACCGGCACCGGGCGTTCCGTCACCCTCCGGTTGCCGTCGCTCAACTCCTGTTCCAGCCAGGGGGGTTCGTCCGGCTGGAACGTCGTGTGGCCGCCGGGCTCGGCGGCGCGGACGAGCAGGCCGGGTTCGGCGGGGAGCGCCGTGCGGCCCCACAGCCGGGGCGGCAGCGGCTGGACGACGGCCAGCGGGGCGGCGCGCGGCCAGCCGTGCAGGAGGCGCTGGGCGCTGCCGCGCTGCCACAGCGGGCCCACGCAGTCGCTGACGACGAGGGTGAGACGGCGGCCCGTGGGGTCGTGGAACTGGTCCGCCGGGCGCAGCCGGGTGTGGCGGCCGGGGCCCGACGCGGTGCCGATGAGGGGCGCCTCGTCGCCCGTGCCCGGCGGGGCGTGGAGCTGGTGGACCTGGACGTCACGGAAGACGCCGGACTGCTCGCACGCCTGGCGCAGCTCCTCGACCATCCGCTCCCACACGGCCATCGCCGGGCCGGTGTCCATGAGCAGGTGCAGATCGGCGCGGTGGCGGCGGGCGGCGCCGAGTACGGGGGCGAGAACGCCCGTCATGGCGGTGCGCTGGGCGGTCGCCTCCTCGTCGAGCCTGCCGTCGCCGGGGCGGGCCGGGGCGGCGCCGTAGCGGCTCAGGGGCCGCAACGCCCGCTGCAGGCCGAGCAGTCCGGGCAGCGCGGCCGCGGCCGGTGCGCGCACCCGGAAGGCGGGTTCGCCGTCGGCGGTGTCGGTGCGGTCGGTGCGGGAGGCATCGGCGGGGAGGTGGAGCGGGACCGTGCCGGAAGCGGTGCCGCGCGCGGGCCGGTGCGCGGACCCGTGGTCGGGGTCCGTCCGGGCGCCGGGCGGGCGCGGTGCGTCGCGGGCGGCGTCGGGCCGCTCGTCCGGGTGTGCGGACGGCGCGTCGGGGTCGCCGGGGCCGGGGGTGGCCGGGCCCGGCCCGTGCGGGAGCCACTGGGCCAGCCACACGGCGTCCGCGACCTGCTCGGCGGTGGGTTCGAGGCCGCCGCCGCGCAGCCTGCCGACGAGCTCTCCCAGACGCACCCGGCGCATCCGGCTCACCTCGAACGGTCGAGGGGCTGCAGGAGCAGGTCCGCGATGCGCTCGCGGGTCAGGCGCTCGGCGTGCGGGGCGTGCTGGGTGAGGAAGAGGGCGTTGAGGAGCTGGTCGGCGGCGATGATCTCGCCCGGTTCGCGGTCGAGGAAGCGGTCGATGAGGTCGCGGCTCTCGGTGATGCTCTCGCCGCCGAGGTGCGCCTCGACCATCGCGGTGAGCTGTTCCTCGCCGGGCGGTTCGAGCTCCAGCTGGACGCAGCGGCGCAACAGCGGTGCGGGGAAGTCCCGTTCGCCGTTCGAGGTGAGCACGATGAAGGGGAACGCCGTGCAGGCGACCCGGCCGCCGTGGACCGTGACCTTGCGGCCGTCGTCGGTGAGGACCTCCACCTCGGGCTCCCGGTCGGCGATGCGCTCCAGCTCCGGTATCGCGAACTCGCCTTCCTCCAGGGCGTTCAGGAGGTCGTTGGGCAGGTCGAGGTCGCTCTTGTCGAGCTCGTCGATGAGCAGCATGCGGGGCTGCTCGGAGGGCAGCAGGGCGGTGCCGAGCGGGCCGAGCCGGATGTAGGAGCCGATGCCGGAGGGGGCGGCCGCCGCGACCGAGTCCCCCGACTGCCCTTGTGCGCGCTCCAGTTGGACGTCCTGGAGGCGGCCGATGGCGTCGTAGCGGTAGAGGCCGTCCTGGAGGGTCGTACGGCTGACGATGGGCCAGCGCAGGACCCGGCCGAGGCCCAGCTCGTGGGCGACCGCGTAGGCGAGCGTGGACTTGCCGCTGCCGGGGTTGCCGGTGACGAGGAGCGGGCGGCGCAGATAGAGCGCCGCGTTGACGGCGTCCGTCTCGGCGGGCCGGGGCGCGTAGTTCTCCACGAGGCGGCGCCGGAAGCCGAGCCTGCGGGCGGTGGTGGGATCGGCGGTGGCGGCATCCGGTCCGGCCGCCGCCGCGGCGAAGTCGCGCCAGGGGGGCGGCGGGGGCAGGCGCCGCAACCCGTCATGCGGCTCTCCGACTCCGCGGTAGATCCGCCAATCGTTCACCGTGGGCTCCTCCCGGCTCTGGTGATCATGCGGCGGGCACAGCGCGTGCGGCGTACGACGTTACCGTCCCGCGCACCTGCCTGCCGAGCATCCTTCGCGCTTCCTTCGCGCTTCCTTCGCGCTGCGTTGCTCACTATGAACAGTCTTTTACCGAACGCTCTTTGACCAACCGTCACATCTGCGTCTCGGCCCTCGGTGCTACGTCCCGGCGATCGGTGGCGGCGCCATCTGCCCCCCTCCGTACGGCTCGTGGTCGGCCGGATCCAGGAGCACGGCGATGTTGCGTGCCCAGCCGCTGCTCGCCCTGGTCTCCGGCTCGGCGTCCGGGTCGGCGTTCTGGATGCGCAGCCTGCGGATGTGGCGGTGCAGGCCGTCGGCGCGGCCCGCCTTTTCCAGGAGTTCCCCCGCTTTGACGCGGAATTCCTGGCAGTCCTCGTGGTCGCGCCCGTCCCGGCGCCACAGGGCCAGCGGATGGCCCGCCGCCAGGGTGGCCGACATGGCGACGCAGCCGTCACCGCCGCCGACCGGGCCGCAGTAGACGGGGACGCAGCCGTCGGCGCCGTCGCGCTCCGGGTCCGAGAGCCGGTCGTACGCGGCCAGTCTGCTCTCCTTGCGGACGCCGGGCGCGTGCCCGTGGGCGACGACCTCGCGGCGCATCGGCACGGCGGTGAGCGGACCGCGCTCGGCGGCGGCCCAGAGGCGGCGCCGTTCGGGGCTGGCCGGTAACTCGCTGCGGCGCCGGGCCCGGATGACGACGGTGCGGCGCAGGCCGAGGGGCAGCGAGTGTTCGTCGAAGGGGTCCGCGGCACCGATCGCGCCGTCGGTGCCGTCGGTGCCGTCGGGGTCCGCGGCGCGCAGTCGCCACATGTCGATCGGCAGGTCGAACAACTGCGGTGGCAGCAGGGCCTCCACGGCGGCCAGGTGCTCGCCGCGGTCGCCGTGGCTGAGCGCGTAGGCCAGCCATTCGCGGAGGGCGTCCTCGAGGCGGGCCCGGGGCACGCCCCGGTCGTCGTCGCGGACGGATCTCTCGACCCGCCCGTCCCGGAGCAGCAGCACCCGCCACGGGTAGCGGCCGTAGACCTCGTCGCCGATCTCGATGCGGACGTCGACGCGGGTCGTCGGGTCCTGCGGCTGCGCGGGCACCGCCGTGGGCGCGGGCGCGTCCGCACGCTCGCCCTCGTCGGCGAGGAGCGGCCGCACGATCTCCACGATCTCCTCGCGGATCACCTGGTGCGCGGACTCGGCCTGCCCCATGACCAGGCGGGCGACTTCGCGCAGGGCGACGGGGTCCGCGTCCTCGCGGCGGGTGCGGTCGAGATGGCCCACCACCTTTGCCGCGTACAGGAGCACGGCTTCGAGGTCGCGTGCGGGTCCGGCGGTGGTGCCCAGCAGGTCCGGCAGGCCGTGCAGCTTCCCGGCGCCCTCGCGCCAGGTGCGCGGGTGCTCCTCGTTCAGCAGGGGCAGGTAGTCGTCCTGCAGCATCCGGGCCTTGACTTCTTCGACGAGGTCCTTCACCTCCACCGGGCGCCGCGGCGGCGGGAGTTGGGCGAGACCGCCGTACAGATGCGCCCGCGGCACGGGAGCGAACACGGCGGGGCCCGGGCGGCTGAACCGCGCCTGGATCCGCGGCCAGCACGCCTTCTCCAGGAGGTTGCCGAGCCGCCCCAGGTGGTGGCGGTCGTGCTCCCGCATCACCTCGTGCAGGACGTGTCCGCCCGGCAGGTCGTACAGCTCGCGCAGCGCCGAGACCGGCACCACCGCGCCCTCGCCCTCCCCGCGGCCCTTGTTGAGCCCGATCACCGCACCGCTCGCCAGATCGACCACCGGCCCGCCCGACGCCCCGTCGACGAGCCGGCTCCCGCCGAACAGCACCGCTTCGCCGTCGAGGCCGTGGCTCTCGCCGAGTGCCTGCCGCAGCGCGAGCTCGCCGGTCTCCATCGACCAGCCGTACGAGGAGATGGGCCCGGGAATCGTGGGGGGCCGCTCGCTCAGCCAGACGCAGGACGCGTCCATCGCCGCGGGCACCTCCACCAGGGCGAGGTCGGGAAAGTCCCAGTTCGGCCGGCCCGGTGTCCGCTGCTCCGGCCGGGGTTTGGCGAGGACGACCTTGCCGGTCGTGGTGCCGCCCTCCCAGGTGACGCCGACGGCGTGCTCGTTCCGCCACACCGGGCCGCCCCCCTTTCCCACGACATGGGCGCAGGTCAGCAACCAGCCGGGGGCGATGAAGAAGCCGCTGCCCCAGTAACTGCCCCGGTGGTGGTCACCGTGCGGGGAATACCCGTCGTGCGGCGCCTCGATGCGCGCGATCGAACGGCGCACGAGCGCGTGCAGGGGGCTCACCCGGCGCTGCCCTGCGGCGACGGGGGCACCTGGGTGACCCCCGGCGCAGACGGCCCGTGCTCGGTCCAGGTCAGCGAGACCGAGAGGGTGGCCCGTCCGCCCGCGCTCGCGAGGACGCCGACGATCTTCCCTGACTGGGCGGAGAGTTCGATGCCGAAGTTCACCGCGACCTCGACGGGCCCGGTGCGCCCCGCGGTGTCCGGCTCCGGCCCCGCGGGTGCCAGTCCGGCGCGCAGGGACCGCACCACTCCCCCGACGACGTCGGAGAGCCCGTCGGCCATGGCGAGGACGCGATCGCCCGCGCCAGTGTCCTGGTACCCCCCGCTGCCGGTGTCCTGGTACCCGCCACTGCCGGTGTCCTGATATCCCCCGCGGTCCTGCTGCCCCCCGTCCTGCTGTCCCGCGTGCTGCTGTCCCGCGTGCTGCCGCCCCCCGTGCGCCGGGCCGTCCGCCTCCCCGATCCTGGCCCAGATCACCGTGCCGTCATCAAGCCGTATCCGCTCGACCCCATCGCTCACAGCGCCCCCGTCCGTTTCCGTCACAGCGGTGGGCCAGCAGGCTAACTCTCCGCAACGACATGCGCGAGTAAACCGTGAGCACAGCGGTGGTCAGTCCCGTTGGTAGCAGGCGATTTCAGACCGAATCCCTTTGAATCCCTCCTTCCGGGACGCCGATTCCGGGACGATGCGGCCAGGGCCGCGGCACCCGCGGCCCCAACCCTCCGTCTGGGGAGGCCAGATGAAGAAACGCGCAGTCGCTCTGTGCGGGATCGCCGCGCTCACCGCGGGCATGGTCGTGACGACCACGGCCGCGGGCGCCGATGCCGAGCCAGACCGGTCGACCTCGCGCACCACCACGCACCTGACCTGGAAGAAGTGCGGTACGGCGGACTATCCGGCGCTGCAGTGCGCGTCGTTGAAGGTGCCGCTCGACCACGCCGACCACGCGGGGCGGCAGATCACCCTCGCCCTGTCCCGCATCCCGCACGCCGCGAAGAAGTCCCAGGGCCCGCTCCTGGTGAACCCGGGCGGCCCCGGCGGCAGCGGGCTCACGCTCGCCGGGTTCGTGGCGAAGAACCTGCCGAAGAAGGTCGCCGCGCAGTACGACGTCATCGGCTTCGACCCGCGCGGCGTCGGCAAGAGCGAGCCGGCGCTCGACTGCAAGCCGGGCCACTTCGACCCGGTGCGGCCGCCGAGCGTGCCGACGACGAAGGAGATCGAGCAGGCGAACAAGAAGCGCGCGGCGTCCTTCGCCAACGCCTGCGACGACAAGTACCGCGACATCCTGCCGTTCATCGACACGGTGAGCACCGCCAAGGACCTGGACCTGATCCGGGCGGCGCTCGGCGCGAAGAAGCTCAACTACTTCGGCTACTCGTACGGCACCTACCTGGGCGCGGTCTACGCGAAGTACTTCCCGCACCACGTCCGTCGTCTCGTGCTCGACTCGATCGTCGACCCCGACGGCGTCTGGTACCGGGACAACCTCGACCAGGACTACGCCTTCAACGCCCGGCACCAGGCGTTCATGGCGTGGGTCGCCAAGTACGACGCGACGTACAAGCTGGGCAAGGACCCGGCGAAGATCGAGGCCAAGTGGTACGCCATGCGGAAGGCGGTCACCAAGAAGCCCGCGGGCGGCAAGGTCGGCGCGGGCGAGCTGGAGGACACGTATCTGCCCGGCGGCTACTTCAACGGCTACTGGCCGTATCTGGCCGAGGCGTTCTCCGCGTACGTGAACAAGCACGACGCGGACCCACTGGTCGAGGCGTACGAGAACTTCGCCGCGATCGACGCCTCCGGTGACAACGGCTACAGCGTCTACGCGGCCGTGCAGTGCCGGGACGCCTGGTGGCCGCGCGACTGGAACCACTGGCGCCAGGACAACACGAAGGTGCACGCGAAGGCGCCGTTCACCACGTGGAACAACGCCTGGTACAACCTGCCGTGCCTGTACTGGTCGGTGCCCCCGCTGAAGCAGGCCGACGTCAGCAACTCGTCGCTGCCACCGGTGCTGCTGTTCCAGGCCACGGACGACGCGGCCACCCCGTACGGCGGCGGCGTCAGGATGCACCAACTGCTGCGCGGCTCGAGCCTGGTCGTCGAGCAGGGCGGCGGCAACCACGGCATCACGCTCAGCGGCAACGCGTGCCTGGACAAGTACCTGGCGACGTACCTCGACACCGGCAAGGTGCCGCGCAGCGGCGGCGAGATCGACGCGGTTTGCGCGAAACTCCCGGACCCGAAGCCCCTGAGCACGAGGGGCTCGTCCGGGCCCTCGTCCGGGTCCACGGGCGGGGCGGCCCTGCACGGGCTGCTCGGGTTCCGGGGCTGAGGGCGCGAAGTCGATTCGGCGCCACCCGCTCTCCTGCAGGCCCCCGGTAGAGGAGGACCTGGGGCCTGCAGATCCCTCGCGATGCCGGGGACTTGGTTACAGAAGATTCCGCATCAGAGCGGGAGGTCGTCCGGGAGCACCCGGAACGCCTTGTGGTGACCCAACGGACGGACGGCCCGGAAGGCTCGTCGGTCGAGGGTGAGGATCGCGTCCGTGTCGTAGTCGGCGGCAAGCGCCACGTTCACCGCATCGGCGAGGTCCAAGTCCAGGTCCAGCGCGCGGTAGCGGACACGGACGGACTGGGCGGCACCCAGGTGGTCCTCAGTGATCTCCGGCATGACCACACATCCCCGGCTCATCCAGCGCCGCAGATCGTCGACCGCGCTGAGAGCGGCTTCCCTGCCAAGCTCACGTGTGGCGACGTGATCGAATTCAGCCAGCAACAGCGGAGACATCACCAGCAAGCCGGCCGCCATGATCGCCTCGTTGGCCGCTGAGTGTTCCGGGACCTGAGTCGGTCTCACGCCGGACAGAGTCGGCGACTACCTCCCGGACCTCCGACGTGGACGGCGTGCGCCCAGAACCTTCGAAAGTCCGCGAGAACAGCGGCTCGTCCCAGACCCGGTTCGCCATGGCCGCAAGGTGAATGCCCTGGCGGATGATCTCGGCCTCGCTCATGCCTCGGCGCTTGGCGGCCTCCTTGATGATCGCCAGGTCCTCGGGGTCCGCGTAGACGTTGGTGCGCTTCATGGACATGCACCAAGCATGACCCCTGTACCAGTTTGATGTATGCCCATCATCGCGTCAGCGACACGATTCAGGCTCCGCTCCGGTCACGTACTCCGCGAACCTGGCGAGTACGGGATTCGGGTCCTCCGCGCGCCGCACGAAAGAGACGGCGTAGCGGGGCGGGGTCTCGGTGAAGCGGTGGATCGTGACCTCGGGCGGGCAGAGTTTGCGGGCCCGGCCGAGGTCCATCACCGAGACTCCGGTCCCCTCGGCGACCGACGCCACGACCTGCTCGAAGTCCGGCTCCTCGGCGACGATGTGCGGCGGCCGGTCCGGCCAGACGTCGGCGAGGAGCTCCTCGTAGAGGACCGGGCCCGCCTCCCTCGGCCACAGCACGACCGGCAGTCCGCGCAGGTCGCGGCGGGTGAGGCGGTCGCGGTCCGCGAGGGGGTGGCCGGGGGGCGTGATCACGGCGGCTTCCTCCTCGGCCATGACCGTGGCCTCGATGCCCGGTTCGCGGATCACCCCGCGCACGAAGGCGGCATCCAGGTCGCCGTCGGCCAGGCGCCGCAGGCACCAGGACGACATGCCGGTGGTGACCGAGACCGCGACGTCGTCGTGGTCCTTGCGGAAGGCGCGGATCAGGCCGGTGACCCGGTCGTCGGCGCCCGATCGCGAGTAGGCGAGCCGCAGCCGCCCGTGTCTGCCGTCGGCCACCGCCCGCACCCGGTCGGCGAGTTCACCGGCCGCCGTGAGGAGTGGTTCGGCGCCGTCTTGCAGCGCCTGGCCTGCCGGGGTCAGGGTCACACCCTGCGGGGTGCGGTCGAGCAGGGACACCTTCAGTTCCTGCTCCAGGACCTTGATCTGCTGACTCAGGCCGGGCTGCGCGATGTTCAGCTCCGCGGCCGCCCGCCCGAAGTGCCGGTGCCGGGCCAGCACCACGAAGTACTTGAGTCGGCGCAGCTCCATGACGGCATCCTAAGAAGCCTCCGTGCGGCCGGGCCAGCCGTGCCGTACAGACTTCATGGGCTGTACACACAGTCACCCCGGCGGACCCGATAAGCAACGGTGATCGGGGGCGAGAAAACGTCTATTGGACCCGCGTCCGGGTGCCCCGCAGGCTGGGACGACATGAGCGAGCGGGGGAGAACGGGAAGTGACGTACGGATGCGGCCGATGGAAGCGGCGGAGCGCGAGGCGTTCCTGGCCGAGGTGCGCGTGGCCGTCGTCAGCGTCGCGGGTGAGGACGGCCGGGCACCGCTGTCGGTGCCGATGTGGTACGCCTACCGGCCCGGCGGCGACATCACGCTGATCACCCCGCTGGACAGCCGCAAGGCCCGGCTCCTGGAGCGGCACCGGCGTCTCTCGCTCTGTGTGCAGGACACCGAGCCGCCGCGCAGCTACGTCACCGTCGAGGGGTCCGTCGTGGAGTTCCGGGCCCCCGCCACCGAGGCGGAGCGCCGCGCGCTCGCGCACCGGTATCTGGGGGTGGAGGCGGGCGACGCCTTCGTGGACGGGAGCGCCGGTGCCACCGCGCGCTCGGTCCTCATCCGCGTACGGCCGCTCTCGTGGCTGTCACGCGGCCCGGCCTGAACCTCGCCGCGACCGCGCCGCGCCGTACTGCCGCAGCCGTCTCCTCGCACCACCCTCACCTCTCACCTCTCACCGCCCGCGTGTCCGCACCACGCCCGCCTGCCGGGCGCGAACAAAGGGAGACCGAGGTGGCCCACCTCGTATTCGTCGAGATCACCGCGCTGGGCGTGCAGTCCATCGCGTACGCCAAGCGGCAGGGGCACGAAGTGACCTTGCTCCGCTCACCGTTGTACGACTTCATCACCCCGCCCGCCGAGCGCGCCGAGGCCGAGCGGCTCGCCGACCGCACCCTGTACGCGCCGGACCTGCAGGACGCGGAGGTGCTCCGCGCGCTGCTCGCCGAGCACGGGACGGGGCCCGGCGACGTGGACGCCGTGCTCTCCACGCTGTCGCTGTGCGTGCTGCCCGCCGCCCGGCTCGCCGAGCGGCTCGGCGCCCGCGGCACGCCGTACGAGGGTGCCGCCGCGGCCCGGGACAAGGGGCGCTGCCGGGAGATCCTGCGGGCGGCGGGCGTGCCCAGCCTGGGCTTCGCGGTGGTCACCGCGCTCCCCGAGGCGCTGCGGGCCGCGGACACCATCGGCTATCCGGTGGTGATCAAGCCGGTGTCCGGCGTCGGCAAGGCGGTCACCAGCATCGTCGCGGACGCGGCGGGGCTGCGGGCCCACTTCGCTGCCGCCGCCGAGGAGTTGCGCGCGATGGAGCCCGGCCTTGCCGCCGAGCTCGACGAGCGCTACATCGTCGAGGAGCTCGCGGTCGGCGAGCTGTACTCCGTGGAGGTCGCCGCCGACGGGGAGCGGTTCACGCCGCTGGTCGCGGTGGGCCGCAAGATGGGCCGCGACAACCCGGTCCTTGAGCTCGGCTGCACGGTGCCGTCCGGGCTCCTGGCCGCGGAGGAGGCCGAACTCGGCGCGTACGCGGCGGAGGTGTGCCGGGCGCTCGGGCTCGGCCTCGGGATCTTCCATGTCGAAGTCATGCGTACGGAACGGGGGTTCAGGCTGATCGAGACCAACCCGCGGATCTCCGGGGGTTCGTTGCCCGACTCGGTGCGCCTGGCCACCGACCGCAACCTCTTCGAGATCCTGGTCGACCTCTTCCTGGGCGCGCCGACGCCCTCGGGTCCGCTGCCCTGGCGGCGGGCGGCCAGCCACACGTTCCTGGCCGCCGCGCACGACACCGTCGTACCGGCCGACCTGCCCGCCGACTGGTTCGAGGAGTTCCGGCCGCGCCTGCACTCCGGCTTCAGCCGCGCCGTCCCGGGCGGCCGACTCCGGGCCATGAACGGCAACTTCGACCCCTTCGGCCTGATCCGCGTGCTCGACACGGACCCGGACCGCGCAGCCGAGGAGTGCGCGCGGGTGCGCGGGGACATCGAGAAACGCCTCGGCTTCCCGCTGACGGCCGTGGCGGAAAGAGCGCTGACAGGAGCAGGGGCAAGGGCAGGGGCAGGGGCAGGAGCAGGAGCAGACGCAGGGGCAGACGCAGCGGCAGCGGAACCAGTGGCGGCGCAGGGCGGCGGGCGCTGACATGTCCACCACCCCCCACCCCACCACCACTCTCCTCCGCTACCTCCTCACCGCCTCCCTCGTCCGCACCGCCAGCGGCGGCGCCGCCGTCGGGCTGTTCAGCCTGGCCGTCCGGGGCAGCGGGGGCGCCGGACTCGGCGGGCTGCTCGCCGCCCTGCTCACCGCGCCCTACGTCGCCGGGCCGTGGCTGGCCGGGGTGCTCGACCGGGCGCGCGACGGGCGCCGGGTACTGGCCGTCTCCTTCGTCGTGTTCGGGGCCGCGCTGGCCGCGGCCGCGCTGTCGCTCGGCCGGGTCCCGGCCGCCTTCGTGGCCGTGCTCGTCGGTGTCGCCGGGCTGTGCGGGCCGCTGGTCACGGGCGGGCTGAGCAGTCGGCTCGCCGCCCTGGACGGGCTCGCGGCGCGGGCGCAACGGCGGGCCGAGGGCTGGGACTCGGCGACGTACGGCATCGGCAACACGCTCGGCCCGGCGGCCGTGGGTGCCGCGGGCGCGGCCCTCGGACCGCGCGGCGCCGTGGTCTGTCTCGGCGCGACGGCGGTGCTCGCCGCGTTCGCCGTGCTCGGCCTGCCCGCCGTCGAACCGGCCGGCCGGGGCACCGGCGGGCGCGGGGCCGAACCCCTGCGCGTCCGCCAGACGTTCCGCGTCATCGCGTCCGTCGGACCGCTGCGCCGCGTCATGCTGGCGATGGCGCTCACCGCGCTCGTCGCGGGCGGCATCACGGTGCTCGCGACCACCCTGGGGCGGCAGCTCGGCGGGGGCGCGGGGGCGGGCGCCGCGCTCGCCGCGGTCTACGGGTTCGGCTATCTCGGCGGCTCGGTCCTGGTCGGCATCGTGCCGCTGCCGGGCGAGCCGGAGCGGACCTCCCTCGTGCTGGTCGCGGTGAGCGCGGGCGCGGTGGCCTGCTGTGCCGTGGCGCCGGGCTACGCCCTGGCGGTGGCCGCGTTCGCCGCCGCCGGTGCCGCGAGCGCCCTGCTGTTCACGGCGACGCTGGCGGTGCGGTCGGTGTACGCGCCGCCCGCCGCACGGGCGCAGGTGTATGTGTCGATGGGGGCCCTGAAGATGGCGGTGTCGTCGGCGGGCACCGCCGTGGCCGGCAGCCTGATGGGACTCGGTCCGCGCACCCTCCTCGGCGCCGGAACGGCCGTCACGCTGCTGGCCCTTGCCGCCGTCCTCGCCGACCGGCGGCTCGCCCTGCGGCGCACCGAGCCTGAAATGGACGGGATTTCATCGGCACGCAACAGTAGCGGCCGATTTCCCTCAGAAGTTTCTTGACGAGCCGACCACCGACCACAAATAATTGTGGTCATGCGACAGGGAACTGACGGACCGGGGGCAGCGTCAGCGGAATTCTTCCGCAGCTGTCCTCGCTCATCCTGTCGCTTTTCCCGCTGATCCCGCCACACCTCCGCGCACTACCGTGCGCCGCCGCGCCTTTTATGCGCCGCCTGGCGGTTGAACTGCAGCAACATAATTTCTGCATCTGCACCCGCGACTCCCACCCAAGGACAGACATGGCAGCCATTGCCGCACCCGCAGTGCATCTGACCAATGTTCTACCGTCGCCTCACGAGGCCGTTCCCACTCCCTGCTCCTGCCACTCTTTCGGTATACGCACTCAGCATTCCCTGCACATACAACGGAAACTATTCGAGAATCCGATCGGCGCCGCCCGATCGGTATTCGATGACATTCTCGACCAGTGCGCGCCGACCGAGTTCGGGCGGACGCACGGGCTGTCCCGGGTCCGCACGCTCGACGCCTGGCGGCGGGCGGTGCCCATCCAGCAGTACGAGGACATCGAGCCGTACGTGGCCCGCGCCCGCGAGGGCCGCCCCGCCGTCCTCACCCGCAGCCATCCGTATGCCTACTTGAAGACCTCGGGTTCCAGCGGCACCCCCAAGCACGTCCCGACCACCCGGCATTGGCGCGACCGCTACCGCGGACCCGCCCTGTACGCGCAGTGGGGCCTGTACTTCGAGACGCTCGCCGCCGCCGACGCCCGCGCGGGACGCCCCGCCTCCGCCGCGCATCTGCCGCAGGTCCTCGACCTGTCCTGGGAGCGCACCGCGAGCCGCCCCGGCCCGGACGGCGGCCCGCCCGCGTACAGCATCTCCGGCCGCCCCGCCGCGGTCAGCTCCCGCGACTGGCTGCCGCCGTGGTACGACGAGCCATGGCTCATCGGTGACCCCGGGGAGCCCTGGGACGCCGCCCTGTACCGGAAGGTGAGGCTGCTCGCGGGCGCCGGCGTACGGGCCGTGGTCGCCCTGAACCCGTCGAAGATCATCAGCCTGGCACAGACCCTGGCCGCGCACGGCGAGCGCCTGGTCGCGGACGTGCGCGACGGGACACTGAACGGGCGTCCGCATCCGGCGCTCGGCCCGGACCGGGAGACCGCCGACCGACTGGACGCCGTCCTGAAGGCGCGGGGCGGAGCCGCGGGCCTCACCGACCTGTGGCCGGGCCTCTCGCTCGCCGTGGCCTGGAACTCCGCGTCCGCCGCCCTGTACGGGGACTGGCTGGAGGAGGTCCTTCCCGGGGTGCCGCGGCTGCCGTTCAGCACGACCGGCACCGAGGGCATCGTGACCCTGCCCGTCGACGGCCACCCGTCGGCCGGTCCGCTCGCCGTCGACCAGGGCGTGTACGAGTTCGTCCCCGTCGAGGACACCGACGGCGCCGAGTCCCTCGCCCCGGACGCCGAGACGCTGCTCTTCGACGAGCTGGAGAGCGGCCGGGAGTACCGCCTCGTGATGAGCCAGGCCAACGGGCTGCTGCGGTACGACGTCGGGGACGTCTACCGGGTCGTCGGCCACTACGGCGCCACGCCGCGCCTGGAGTTCACCGGGCGGGCCGGCTTCCGCGCCTCCTTCACCGGCGAGAAGCTCACCGAGACACAGGTCCACCAGGCCGTCGTCGAGTCACTGCCCGAACGCCTCGGCGGCAGGCCCCTGTTCACCTGCGTGCCGGTGTGGGGCGCCCCGCCGCGCTACCACGTCGTCGTCGAGGGCGCGGCCGGGCTGGACGCCGCCGAGCTGGAGGCGTTCGCGCACGCCGCGGATGCCGCGCTGCGCCGCATCAACATCGAGTACGGCGAGAAGCGCGCCTCCCGGCGCCTCGGCCGGATCGAGATCACCGCCGCCGACTGGGGCGCCTTCGCCCGGGCCGAGGAGCGCAGGCGCGCCCGCGGCACGTCCTCCAACCAGATCAAGCACCACTGGCTGCAGCGCGACACCGGCCTCCTTGACGCCCTGCGGGAGCGCGGCCTGCTGCGCGCGAGCACCGAACCGGCCGTCCTCAGCGACCGCAGAAGCCCCGCCGAGGGGACCGGTGCCGCCCGATGACCACGACTCCCCTCCCCACCCCCGTGACCTCCGAACTCACCGCCGCCGACGGCACCGTCCTGTCCCTGCGCACCTGGCTGCCCGACGGCCCCGCCCGCGCCGCCGTGGTGTACGTCCACGGCATCCAGAGCCACTCCGGCTGGCTCTTCGAGACGGGTCCTGAACTGGCCGCCCGCGGCGTCGCCGTGCACGCGGCCGACCGCCGGGGCAGCGGGACGAGCACCGGCCCGCGCGGCCATCTGCCCTCCGCCGAACAGGTCCTCGACGACTACGCCCGGCTCCTCGCGGACGTCCGCGCCCACGCCCCCGGCATCCCGCTGACCGTCGTCGGCCAGAGCTTCGGCGGCAGCGTGCTGGCCGCCCTGGTGACCCGGGACCTGGTGCCCGCCGACGCCCGGCTGGTGTTCTGCGCCCCGGCGCTGGGCCAGCAGCGGGCCCGGCAGGACTCCGGCGCGCTGGCGGCCCTGCGCACCGGCGGCGGCCTGGCCACGACGCCGCTGTCCCTGACCGACGCCGACTACACGGACGTCACGGAGTACCTGGACTTCATGGCCAACGACTCCCTGATGGTGCGTCAAATCACCGCGTCCACGCGCTCGGTGATGGTGTGGCTGGAGGACGTGTACATGCGCGGCGGCACCTGGGACGAGCGCGTCACGGGCCCGGTGCACTTCGTCCGTCCCGGCCACGACGCGATCATCGACCTCGACACCTCCTGGACGGTGCTGTCCGGTCTCACCCGGCACGCCACGCCGGTCGAACTGCCCGGCTCGGCGCACTACGTCGAGTTCTCCGCCGACCGGCACACGTACTGGGACTGGCTGGCCGCCACGGCGATCGGGGGCGCCGCGTGACCGAGCGGCCCGCCCTCGACGTCTACACCGCCCGCGTCCCCATGGCCCGCCCCTTCGCCCACGCCGCCCACGCGCGCCGCACCTCCGCGTCGGTGCTGGTCCGCTGCTCGCTCGCGGGCGCGACCGGCTGGGGCGAGGGCGCGCCCCGCACGTACGTCACCGGGGAGGACCTGGCGTCGGCGGCCCAGGCCCTCCTGAACACCGAACCCCCGGACTGGGAGGGCGTGTTCACCGGTTCCTTCGAGGACGGCGTACGGGCCCTCGCCGCGCTCGACCTGCCCGGCACCCTGGGCAGCCCGGGGCGCCCGGCCCCCGCCGCGGCGGCCGCCCTGGAGACGGCCCTGCTCGACGCCTGGTGCCGTATCCACGGCCGGGACGCGGCGGACGCCCTGGCGCTCGCGGCCGCCCCGGGAGTCCTGGGATCCGCCCCGCGCATACGGGCGTCCGCGCTGGTCCTCGACTCCAGCCGGGGCCCGGAGCGACTGCTCGGCGCCCTCTCCCCCGAGGCGCTCGCCCACCTCACCCACATCAAGGTGAAGGCCCTGCCCGACCCGCACGGGACGCAGCAACTGGTGCGTCGCGTACGGGAGTTCACCGACCCGGCGGCCACCAGCGTCTCGGTCGACGCGAACGGCGCCTGGGAGGAACCGGCGACCGCCCTGCGCGCCGCCGCCCTGCTCGCCGACCACGTCTCCTGGCTGGAGGAGCCCACCCGGCCCCGTGACTGGGCCACGCTGCACCGCGTCCAGCGCGACACCGGCTGTCCGGTGATGCTGGACGAGTCGGCGGTCGGACCGGCCGACCTCGACTCCGCCCACGCGCACGCCGCGGCCACGTACGTCAACGTGCGCGTCTCCAAGTGCGGCGGCCCGCTGGGCGCCCTGCGGATGCTCGCACGGGCCCGCGCGCTCGGCCTGCACTGCCAACTCGGCGTGCAGGTCGCCGAGGTGGGCCCGCTGTGGGCGGCCGGACGGCTCCTCGCGGCCTGGGCGGCCGACCTGGTCGCCGTCGAGTCCGGCCGCCAGGACGAGTGGTTCGCCCCGGACCTCACCACGCCCGCGTACGCCGTCGACCGCGTCCGCCACCGGGCCGCCCCGCTCCCCGGCCCCGGCTTCGGCCTCACCCCCACCGGGCTGCCGCTGCGCCACATCGGCCGCGCCGGCGCCCCCGCCCGACACCCCGCAACACCCACCACGACAAGGACCTCCGCATGACCACGGCCCTCACCACGCACGCCCCTTCCGCCGCCGCCTCTCCCGCCCCGCCCCCCGCCGACCTGGTCTCCCGCCGCGTCGCGGCCCTCTCCGTCTCCTCGCCGTACGCCGTGCCCGCCCGCAAGCCGGGACCCGACTTCGTCAACCTGGTCGGCGGCGCCCCCGCCGTCGAGGCGCTCCCGCTCGCCGAGATACGCGAGGTCACCCAGGACCTGCTCGCCGGGCCCGACACCGGCGGCCCGGCCCTCGCCTACGGCCCCAACGCGGGCGACCCGGCGCTTCGCCGGCTCATCGCCGACCGCGAGGGCGTGGACCCCGCGCGCATCCTCATCACCAACGGCGGGCTGCACGGCACCTCCCTGGCACTGCAGTCCGTGGCCGAACCGGGCGACGTGGTCGTGGTCGACGACCCGGTCTTCCCCGACACCATCCGCATCGTCGAGCAGACCGGCGCCGACATCCACCCGGTCCCGGTGGGCCCGCACGGCCTCGACGTCGACGTCCTGGAGGAGCGGCTGCGCGGCGGCCTCCGCCCCAAGGCCGTCTACACCGTGCCGGACTTCCACAACCCGGGCGGCGGCCTGCTGCCGCACGCGCGGCGGCTGCGCCTCGTCGAACTCGCCGAGCGCTACGGCTTCTTCGTCCTCTCCGACAACCCCTACCGGGCGTTCTCGCCGGACGGCCGGGCCGAGCCCGACTTCCCGCTCGACAGCGACCGGGTCGTCGTCGCCCACACCTTCGCCAAGACGCTCGGCCCCGGTCTGCGCCTCGGCTGGCTGGTGGCGCCCGAGTGGCTCGCGCCGCACGTCATCAACCTGCGCCGCCGCCTGGACTTCCAGAGCTCGACGCTCTCCCAGGCCATCGCCCGCACCCTGCTCTCCCGCGACGGCTGGTTCGACGCACTCCTCGGCCGCAGCCGGGACCTCTACCGCGAGCGGGCCGGCCTCACCGTGCGCGCCCTGCGCGAGGCCGGCGACCAGCTGGAGTTCGACGACCCGGCGGGCGGCTTCTTCGTATGGGCGCGGGTCAAGGGCGGCGCGGCGACGGCCCGGCTGCTCGCCGAGCGGGCCGAGGAGGCCGGGGTCGTCTACTCGGTCGGCACCTTCTACGACCCGCTCCAGCAGGGCCGGTACGCCGACCACCTGCGCCTCGCCTACTCGCAGGCCCGGCACGAGCACCTGGTGGCGGGGCTGGAGCGGCTGACCGCCGTACTGCGGACGCTGCCGTGACCGCGGCGGCGACCGGGTCGGCGGCGGGTCCGGCGGCCGGACCGGCGGCCGGGCCGGTGCTGCGCGTCGCGCTCGGCCAGCTCGCCGCCACCGCGGACCCGGAGGCCAACCTGGCCCTGGTGGCGAAGGAGGTCGACCGGGCGGCGGCGGCCGGGGCGCGGCTGCTGGTGCTGCCGGAGGCCACCATGTGCCGCTTCGGCGTGCCGCTGCGTCCGGTCGCCGAGCCGCTCGACGGGACGTGGGCGTCGCGGGTGCGCGACCTGGCGAGGGACGGCCGACTGACCGTCGTCGTGGGGATGTTCACGCCCGCGGACGGCGAGCGGGTGCGCAACACGGTGCTCGTGGCGGGCCCGGACGGGCGGCTCGACGCCTACGACAAGATCCACCTCTACGACGCCTTCGGGCACCGTGAGTCCGACGCGGTCGCCCCGGGCGACCGGCCGCTGACCGTGGACCTGGACGGGATCCGGATCGGGGTGGCGACCTGCTACGACATCCGCTTTCCCGGCCTGTTCACCGAACTCGCCGCCCGGGGCGCCCAGTTGACGGTCGTGCCCGCCTCCTGGGGAGCGGGGCCCGGCAAACGCGAGCAGTGGACCCTCCTCGCCCGGGCCCGCGCGCTGGACTCCACGGCGTTCGTCGTCGCCGTCGGGCAGGCCGAACCCGCCGTGCCCCGGGCCGGGGCGGCGCCCACGGGCGTCGGCGGCAGCCTGGCGGTGTCCCCGCTCGGGGAGGTCCGGGCGGAGCTCGGCGACGGCCCGGACTTCACCACGGTGGACCTCGACCTCGGGGAGGTGACCCGGGCGCGGGAGACCGTGCCGGTGCTCGCGAACCGCCGCTGGTGAACCGCCTGCCCCCGGCACAGGCCCGCCGGGGGCGCTGTCAGACCCATGGTCCAGCATGGACGCATGAGTCAACTGGTCTACATCAGCGCCCCCGACGGCGTCGCACCCGCCACCCCGTACACGCACGTGGTGATGGGCACGGGCCGCTTCGTCGCGGTCTCGGGTCAACTCCCGCTGGACGAGCGGGGCGAGCTCGTCGGCGCGGGCGACGCGACGGCGCAGGCCCGCCAGGTCTTCGAGAACCTGCGCCGCTGCCTCGCGGCGGCGGGCGCCACGTTCGCGGACGTCGTGAAGCTGACGTACTTCGTCACGGACATGGCCCACATGCCCGCGATACGCACCGCGCGCAACGAGGCCCTGGACCCCGACCGCCTCCCGGCCGCCTCCGCGGTACAGGTCGCGGGGCTGGTGGGGCCGGAGTTCCTGATGGAGATCGAGGCGTACGCGGTCGTGGCCGAGCAGCGGTAGGCCACGCCTACGACCGGCTGTCGGCCCGCCGCACGCTCACACAGAACACCGCGCCCACCGGCCGCCCCGGCTCGTACCACGCGTCGCCGCCGCCCGCGCGCGCCAGGCTGCGGGCGATCCACAGCCCGAGGCCGGTGCCCGGGGCCTCGGCCTGCGGGCCCCGGCGGTAGCGCTCGAAGAGGTGCGGCACGAAGGACTCGGGGACGCCGGGCCCCTGGTCGGCCACGCGCACCTCGATGCGGTGCCCGGTGTCGCGCGCCGTGATGGTGACGGGTCCGTGGCTGTAAGTGGCCGCGTTCTCCAGGTAGTTGCCGATGACCTCCGCGAAGGCGAGGCGGTCGACCAGGGCCGTCAGCCCCGGCGGGACGCCGATGCGCAGGTCCATGTCGCGGGTGTCGGCCTCCGCGAGCCGTTCCAGGAGAAGACCGAGCAGCCCCACCGGCTCGGAGTCGGGCTCGACGGCGCCGGGCTGCCCCTGACCACCCGACCGGACCTGGCCGTCGATGCGGGCCGCGGTCAGCAACTTCCGTACCAGCGACTGGAGATGGGCCGTGCGCTCCGCTATCCGCTCGACGATCTCCGTCCTGCGCTCGGCGGTGAGGCCGGGCGGTTCCTCCCGCAGGACGTGCACGAGGGCGCCGAGCGCCGCGAGCGGGTTGTGCAGCTGGTGCGCGGCCACCGCGACCACCACGGTCCGCTCCTCCAGGGCGTGCTCCAGGGCCAGTTCGGCCTCGCGCCTGCGGGTGGCGTCGCGCAGCGCGGCCACATACAGCCGCTCGCCGTCGAGCCGGGCGGCCGTCACACGCATCTCCACCGTCCTGGTCCCGCCGGCCGGCAGCACGAGCACGACCTCGGTGGACTCGCCCGCCACCAGCGGGAAGCCGAACTCGGAGCCGATCACCTCGGCCAGGGGTCGCTCCAGGAGGGCGGCGGCGGCCGGGTTGCAGGCCCGTACCACCCCGGCGCCGTCGACCGCCACGATCCCGTCCGCCGAGGCGTGCAGCACGGCCCGGTAGAGATCCTCCGGTTCCGGCTCAGCCATCGCGCGGGTCGCCGCTCCCCTCCACGGCGTCCGGGCCCGGCGGGTCCGCGTCCGCCGTGGCGTGCTCGCCCTGCTCCGCCGTCCCCGGCCCCGTCACCACGCCACTGCCCACGAAGATGTGCGCGACACTGCGCATCGGCTCCCCGACCCGCATGCCCCGTTCGTTGATGAACACCTCGCGCACATGGTGGTCGTGGTCGGTGCCCCGGGTCTTGAGGACGGCCAGGGCCCGGCGCACGACGCCGACGTGCTCCACGTACCGCAGCAGCAGGTTGACGTCGGTGAGGCTGGCGAGCTCCACCGTGATCGCCGCGCCGTCCGAGGGTCCGGCCGACGTGGGCGCCGAGGTGATCAAGGTAGTGATCTCGTTCGACTGCAGGACGGCGCCCAGCGAGATCACGAAGTCGAGCAGGGCGCGCGGCCCCGCGACGCGCTGCAGGGCGGACAGGCTGTCGATCGCGACCCGGTGCGGCCGGAACTCGTCGATGGTGCGCTTGAGTTGGATGAAGTGTTCCTCGATGGAGGCGCTCTCCGGGTACTCGGAGTTCAGCCGAAGCGTCCCGGCCCCGATGAGCTTCTTCAGGTCGAGGCCCCAGCCCTGGGCACTGCGATGCAGCTGCTCGGGCGTCTCGTCGAAGGAGTGGAACAGCGCGCGCTCGCCCCGCTCGTGGGCGGCGGCCGTGAAGAACAGACTGGTGAGGGTCTTGCCCGTGCCGGTGGGGCCGGTGAGCATGACGACCGCGTCGCGGTAGACGCCTCCGCGGCACATGGCGTCGAGCCCCTTGTTGCCCAGCGTCACCCGTTCCAGGGTGGGCCTGCTGCGCGGGCGCAGATACGCGATCGGCATGACGACGATGCCCGCACCCGGATCGATGGTGAACTGCCACTCGCCCGTACGGTGCCGGGCCCCGCGGAACTTGACGATCTCGACCGTGCGCCGTCTGCGCCCCTCGTTCAGCGTGTTGCGCAGCATGATCACGTTGTTGAGGGCGAACTCCTCGACGCTGTGCCGCACGGGGCTCAGGCTGTTGCCGTCGGTGCGCTCCGAGGTGAACACCGCGGTGACGCCGAGGGCTTCGAGGGCCGCGGCGATGCGCAGCAGCTCGTGCCGGACGACCGCCGTGTCGGGAAAGCGCAGGAAGACGGAGTCGAGGGAGTCCAGGGAGACCCTGCGGGCGCCGGTGCGCTCCACGGCGCGCCGGATCCTGGCGAGCACCGCCGTGAAGTCGTACGCCCCGATCACGGGGCTCTCCTCGGTGAGGTCGGGCGTGGCGTCCACGAACACCCAGCGGTCCGCGGCCTCCCAGTCGGTCACGGTGAAGCCCAGCGAGAGCGCGTTGCGGCGGATGTCCTCGGGGGTCTCCTCGAAGGTGACGAAGACGCCGGGCTCGTCGTGGGAGAGCACCCCGCGGGCCAGGAACTCCAGGGCGAACAGGGTCTTTCCGCTGCCCGTCGTCCCGGCCACGAGCGTCGCGCGGCCGTCCGGCAGGCCGCCGAGCGCGAGCTGGTCGAAGCCGCTGATGCCGGTGGCGAGGCGCGCCGCACCGGCCGCTCGCCGAGCCGGGCCCCCGCCGCCGCTCATGAGCCCCTCGCCGTGTCTTCGCCGGTCATGTCCGCCCCGCTCTCCTGGTCCGCCCCGTTCCACACGCCGAGCAGCCCGAGCGCGGCTGCGGCGCGGTCGGTGTCCGCGAGGTCCCCGATCACCCTGCGGCGCGGCGGCGGGGCCATGCGCACCACTGTCGGTGTCGCGAAGACCCGTGCCTCGTCGGCGAGTTCGGGCTTGCCCAGGACGTCGACCACCTTGATCTCGAAGCGGTTGGGGATGTGCGTACAGCACAGCAGCCGTAAGTTCGCCAACGCGGCCGTGGACCGCTCCGTGGTTCCTGCGGCATACAGCACGAACGAATATGTGGTCACCGTCGGTGCCCCGTTCCTTGCCGTGCCGAGCCGTCGCCCCCTTCCCCGGTCGCACGTAGCAACTCTCCTGCGCACCCGCCGACTCGCACCAGATGCGGGGAGCGTATTTCCGGTGCGGGAAGTCCGCCCGGCGCCGGTCGGGCCTGACGGTGCGGCCATGGGCCCATACGCTGGAGAGGGCTCCCCTCCCCAGCGGAAGGGACGTTCCGGAAATGATCCGCGTGCTCGTGGTGGAGGACGAACGAGCCCTGGCCGAGGCGCTGGCCATCGCGATCGGAATCGAGTCCGACCTGGAGTGCGTGGCGGCCGTGGGTACGGTCGACGAGGCGCTGCGGGAGGCGGCCCGTCGACCGCCCGCGGTGACGCTCATGGACATCCATCTGCCGGGCACCGACGGCGTCGAGGGCTCCCGGCTGCTCAAGGCCGCGCACCCCGGCACGCGCGTCGTCTTCCTCACCGCCGATCCGCGCCCGGACCAGCTGACGCGCGCCGTGGCCGCGGGCGCCTCCGCGTTCCTCGCCAAGCACAGTACGTTCCCCGACATCCTCGCCGCGATCCGCAGCACCGCCCAGGGAAAGCTCCTGGTCGAGGAGTCGGCGCTGCAGGGCGGGGACAGGGCCCCCGGCGGCGGGCTCACCGTCCGCGAGTACGAGGTCCTGGTGCTGCTCGCGCAGGGCCAGGACCTGAGGACGATCGCCGGGCGGCTGGTCCTGAGCCGGCACACGGTGCGCGGCCATGTGAAGAGCGTCCTTGCGAAGCTGGGCGCGCACAGCCAGCTGGAGGCGGTGGTCACGGCCACGCGCCGGGGCATCCTGCCGGGCCGGAGGCCGTGAGGGCCTGCGGGCAGCGGCGTGCGGGCAGCCCAGCTGAGGGGTGGGGGCGTGCGGGCAGCCCATCTGAGGGGTGGGCCGCCCCTGTTGAGGGGGGTGAACGGCCCCGTTGAGGGATGGCAGCGGGCCCGGCCCGGCCCCTATCGTTCCCTTCGTGCGGTTGTCACGACGGCGGGCGGAATGGCTCCCCGTCGAGCGGCTTTCCCTGACCCGCGTCGCATCCGGCCGGACAACCGCACCGAACCAGACATGGGCCGAGAGACAGCGGCCCGCTGACCCAGCCAGGGGCCGCCGGACCAAGGTCCCCTTCCGTGTCGCGGCGCGCACAGCAGCGATCTCCCCGCGACAGCGCAGGACCGAGATTTCGCCCGTCTCCCGCCGGGCGAATCCCCCGGCGGCCCTCTCCTCGCCACCACTCCCGGGGCATGCGGCACCGCTCCCCGGGAAGGCGTCACCGCTTCCCGGGGATCCGCGCCAGCGCCGCCGAAGCCGCCGCCGCGAGCCGCGGAAACCCGCACGCCTCGGTCAGCACGGGCCGCGCCCGCGCGTCCCCCAGCGCGCCGAGCCCCTCCACGCACGCCAACGCGACCTTCCCGTACGGGTCGTGGGGGTTCAGGCGCCGCCGCAGCGTGGCGATCAGGGCGGGTGCCGACTCGGGGGCGCGCAGCTCCGTGAGCAGGCGGACGGGGTGGAGGGCGTAGGCGACGCGCAGCTCGTTCGTCGCGAGGGCCGCCGCCGCGCGGGCGGTGCGCGGGTCGCGCAGCCGCCCCAGGGCGTAGGCGGCGGCCGCGCACCGGGGCGGGTCCCGGTGGTTGAGGAGCAGGACGAGGGACTCGAAGGCCCGCCGGTCCCCCGCGACACCGAGCCGCACCGCCGCCAACTCCCGTGCCCACAGGGGCTGTCCGTCGGCGGTCAGCACCCCGGCGAGCTCATCGAGGTCCCCGATCGCCGCGAGCCGCGCATAGACCCGCGAGCCCTCCGCACCCGCCTCCCGACGTAAACGTTCCGTCACCGTCCGCAACTCCGCATCCATGCCGGGAGCCTAGGCAACTTGCCGAGCCCGCGCGACGTAGGTCACAGAGATCGGCGAACGATGAGGGCTGGCGCGCTCGTTACTCGCCGGTTAATCTCATGTGAGCGGGGCACACTCCCCGTAGCACACAGCACGACCTCGCAGTGGCCTGGTGACGCAGCCGCTGTGAGTGCCCAGTCGGTTCGGTACCTCAGGCACCCAGAGCACCTCAGGTACTTCCTCACGACGTCGGCCCCGGGACAGGGCCCGTCGGCTCCCTTCACCAGGCGTGCGCACGCCCTGCACCGCAGCGCGCCCGCCCGGCCGCGACAGGCACCAACTCCCGCACGCCGTGCGCCCTTTCGGCGTTCCCGCGTGCGCCCCCTCAGTCGTCACTCACCTCCTGGAGTCCACCCATGGACGCTCCCACTCCCCTGCCCTTGACCACCGTCGCCGTCGTCGGTCTCGGCACGATGGGCACCGGTATCGCCGAGGTGCTGGCCCGCGCCGGGCGTGAGGTCATCGGCATCGACATCAGCGAGCGCGCGGCCGCCCAGGCCGTGACCGCCCTGGAGTCCTCGACCGCGCGGGCCGTGCGCCGCGAGCGCCTCACCGAGAGCGAGCGCGGCGACGTCCTCGCCCGCTTCCGCACCTTCACCGACCTGCAGGCCGCCGCCGACGCCGACCTGGTGATCGAGGTCGTCCCCGAGTCGTACGAGATCAAGCAGCAGATCTTCCGCGAGCTGGACTCCGTGGTCCGCCCCGACACGATCGTCGCGACCGGCACCAACGCCCTGTCCGTGACCCGCCTCGCCGCCGAATCGGCGCGCCCCGAGCGGGTGCTCGGCCTGCACTTCTTCAACCCGGCGCCCGCGATGAAGCTCGTCGAGGTGGTCTCCTCGGTCCTGACCGCCCCGACCGCCGTCGCCGCCGTCACCGACCTCGCGCTCGCCCTCGGCAAGGAGCCCGTGGCCGTGGGCGACCGCCCCGGCTTCGTCGCCGACGGCCTGCTCTTCGGCTACCTCAACCAGGCCGCCGCGATGTACGAGGCGAAGTACGCGAGCCGCGAGGACATCGACGCCGCGATGAGGCTGGGCTGCGGCCTGCCGATGGGTCCGCTCGCCCTGCTCGACCTGATCGGCGTCGACACCGCCCGCACCGTCCTGGACGCGATGTACTCGGAGTCGCACGACCGCCTCCACGCCCCCGCGCCGATCCTCAAGCAGCTCAGCGAGGCGGGCCTGACCGGCCGCAAGTCCGGGCGCGGCTTCTACACGTACGAGGAGCCGGGCAGCGCGGTGGTGGTGCGCGACGCCCTGACCCCGCTGGAGGGCGCCGCGACCGCCGAGGGCCGCCCGGTGCGCTCCGTGGGCGTCGCGGGCTCGGGCACGATGGCGTCCGGCATCGCGGAGGTCTTCGCGAAGGCCGGGTACGACGTGGTGCTCGCGGCCCGCAGCGAGGAGAAGGCGGAGAAGGCCAAGTCCCGTATCGGCAAGTCCCTTTCGCGCTCCGTCGACAAGGGCCGGCTGACCGCGGAAGCGGCCGCGGAGACCCTGGACCGGATCACCCCGGCGGGCAGCTACGACTCCTTCGCGGACGTCGATCTCGCCGTGGAGGCGGTCGCCGAGGACCTGGAGGTCAAGCAGCAGCTGTTCGCGGCGCTCGACAAGGTCTGCAAGCCCGGCGCGATCCTCGCCACGACCACCTCCTCCCTCCCGGTGGTGGCCTGCGCCCGCGCCACCTCGCGCCCGCGCGACGTGATCGGCATGCACTTCTTCAACCCGGCCCCGGCGATGAAGCTCGTCGAGGTCGTTCGCACGGTCCTCACCACGGACGACGTGCACGCGACCGTCCGCGACCTGTGCACAAAGATCCGCAAGCACCCGGTGGACTGCGGCGACCGCGCGGGCTTCATCGTGAACGCGCTGCTGTTCCCGTACCTGAACAACGCGATCAAGATGGTCCAGGAGCACTACGCCTCGCTCGACGACATCGACGCCGCGATGAAGCTCGGCGGCGGCTACCCCATGGGCCCCTTCGAGCTCCTTGACGTCGTCGGCCTGGACGTCTCGCTGGCCATCGAGCGCGTCCTGCACCGCGAGTTCCGCGACCCGGGCCTGGCCCCCGCCCCGCTCCTGGAGCACCTGGTGGCCGCGGGCTGCCTCGGCCGCAAGTCCGGCCGCGGCTTCCGCGAATATGCCCGTCGCTGAGCCGGACAGGGCCGGGTACGACGGCCGGGCGGACGGCCCCGCGCCCGCGCGCGGGGCCCTGCGTACGGAACGTACGGACTGGGGCGGGCTGCTCGATCCGCCGGGCGGCCCCGTCCCTGCTCCGCACCACGCCACGCATATGCAGTACGTTCAGGGCATGCCCAAGGCCGCCAAGTCCTCACGTACCGCCCCGCCCGACCCCGCTCCGGAGAGCTCGGCCGGGAGCCGCGCCGCGGCCCAACGGCTCAAGATGCGCCGGGAGCTGGCCGCCGCGGCGATGGAGCTGTTCGCCACCAAGGGCTACGAGGCGACGACGGTCGACGAGATCGCGGCGGCGGCCGGGGTGGCCCGCCGCACCTTCTTCCGCCACTTCCGCTCCAAGGAAGAGGCGATCTTCCCGGACCACGACGACACCCTGATCCGCGCGGAGGCGGTCCTGAACGCCGCCCCGGCCCACGAGCACCCGCTCGACACGGTCTGCCGCGGCATCAAGGAAGTCATGAAGATGTACGCGGCCTCGCCCGGCGTCTCCGTCGAGCGCTACCGCCTCACCCGCGAGGTCCCCACCCTGCGCGAGCGCGAGATCGCCTCGGTGGCCCGCTACGAGCGCCTCTTCACCCGCTATCTCCTGGGCCACTTCGACGAGCAGGCCCACCACGACGGCAACGACGACCCGCTGCTCGCCGAGGTCGCCGCGTCGGCCGTCGTGACGGCCCACAACCACGTGCTGCGGCGGTGGCTGCGGGCCGGGGGCCAGGGGGACGTGGAGACGCAGCTGGACCACGCGTTCGCGATCGTGCGGCGCACCTTCGGGACGGGGATCGGCGCGGGCCGCGACTCCGCGTCCGCCGCCACGCCCGCGGCGACGGCGTCGGCGCAGGGCGAGGTCCTGGTCACGGTGGCGCGGACCGACGCGCCGCTGGAGGAGATCATGGGGACGATCGAGAAGGCGCTGCGAGAGCGCTCGTAGCGCCTTCCCGCCCCCTGCCACCGCTCCCGCTCGCGCTCCCCCCTGCCGCCGATCCCGCTCCCGCTCGCGCTCCCCCCCTGCCGCCGATCCCGCTCCCGCTCCCCTCCACCCCCGCCCGTTCAACTGACGGCGACGGACAGTTGGTAGCGCAACTTCTCCTTCGCCCGGGCGCCGAGGCGGTCGTAGAAGCGGATGGCGCCCGTGTTCCAGGGCGGCGTCTGCCACTGGACCTGCCCGAGCCCAAGCTCCCGCGCCTCGTCCACGACGGCCTGCACGAGCCGCTCACCGACCTTGAGCCCCCGGCAGCCCTCGCGCAGGAACAGGCAGTCCATGTGCAGGTACTCGGCGCCGTCCCACGTGGAGATCTCGGGCGCGCACGTGGCGTACCCGATGAGCTCCCCACCCCCTGACGCGTCACCCAACTCGGCGACGAAGCACCGCAGTCGGGGCTCCCGGGCCCCGAACAGCAGCGCCGCCAGCCGCTCGGCGAGGTCCACCGGCGGAGGTGCGGCGTTCTCGTAGGCGGCGTGCTCACCCGCGAGCAGGGCGACGTCGGCGAGATCGCCGGCACGGGCACGCCGCACCCGAGCACCACGCGCACCGGCAACGCCCGTCACCGGGCCTCCCCCTCCAGCACGTCGTCACCCCAGGCCGCCAGCCGCTCCTCGACGGTTCCGTGCCCGTCGAGCACATGCCGGGTGAAGGCGTCCCGCTCGTGCGCCAGGACCGCCGCCTCCCACACACAGGGGGCCAATCCCGCCCGGCCGGGCCGCAGTTGGGCGGGGTCACCGGCCGGACCGGTGAAGACGGCGAGGTCGGACATATAGCCCTCGATCCAGGTGTGCACGAGGACGTAGTCGCCGTCGCCGCCTGCGTGGACGAGCACGACGGACAGCCCGAGGGACCCGCGCTGCGGCGCCGACGCGAGATGCCCGGCGGCGACCCGCAGCGCGCTCTCCACGCCTTCGTCGTCGACGCTCCGCCCAGGAGCCTCGATCACACAGACCTTCACGAGGTGCCCGGCAAGCGAACGACTCCCCAACGACCGCACGGCACGGGTGTGATAGCCGTCGGCCAGCGCCGTCAGAGCATCCGAATCGACAAGATCAGTCATGCACTCATGATGCACGGGAGGGCCCGAGGGCCGACGGGGCGAGGTCGTCCCCGGGCGGACCGACGTCACCGCTCTTCCACTCGGGGTCATAGGCGCAGGGAACGGAGGCTCCCCCGGTGAAGTACTCCCGGTCCTGGTACCAGGTGAAGGACATCCGCTGATCGCCACCGTCCCGCTGGACGAACAGGTCCCAGGAGTCGCCCTTGCCCTTGCCGCCCTCACGGTAGGAGCTGACCTCCCAACCGTCCTCCTCCAAGTGCCGACGCAGCTTCCGCAGCCCGGGAACGGCCTGACCGGCGGGGACGTGATTCACGGCCCAGCGGTGGCTCATCGTGTAGGCACCGTCGACGGTCTTGTCGTCGAGCCCCAGCAGCCCTCCGTCGTAGCAGTAGCCGGAGCTGAAGGTGTTCTCCGTGCTCACGCCGATGCGCTCGACGCCCGGCCGCACGGTGCGCTGGAACCCCATGAGGTCGTACGCCTCCTGGGAGCGCTGGAAGGCCCGCCCGGCCATGTCCTCCGGCGCGACCCGCGGATAGTCCGTCGCGTCCTCGGCCTTCCACACGAGGAGGGCGATCGCCACGAACACGAGCACCACCGCCACGCCACCGCACCCGAGGACCCCGACGAGGCAGGAGGACGCCTTGGGCTCGGCCGGGGTGGCGGGGGCGACGGGGCCGGCAGGGGCAGGAGTCTCTTGGGACATGCGGGGACGGTATGCCGGGGAGGGGCGCGGCGGATGGGGGCGGGTACCCGGGCAGGGGTGGGTACGCGTACTCAATTGATCTACGCGGCCGCCGCGGGCGGGCCCCGCGACGGCTGTCAGATCCGCCAGGCCCTCAACTGCGCGGCGGCGTCCGCGAGTCCGGCCTCGTGCGCGCGGATCCTGCGGACGAGTTCGGGGAGCGCACCGTACGGGGGGTCGATGCCTTCGCCGGACTGGCCCATGTACTGGGCCGCGACGATCGCCGCGAACAGCGAGTTGCGGTAGGGCAGGGGCTCCAGGCGTACGAGGGTGTGGAGCAGGGCCGCGGCGCGCCAGGCCGCGTCCGGGTCGGCGGCGGCCAGGGTCGGCAGCCGCGTCCGGTGCCGGGCGACGGCGGCGACGAGTGCCGAGTAGTCGGCGACGGTGACGTCCTCGGGGACGGCTTGTTCCTGGACGTCGAGGAGCCAGGCGACGTCGATGTGGAGGACCATCAGGCGGCGTCGGCTCCCCGGTGGGGGCGGGGGTCGGGCGGGGCCTCGTCGGGGAACGCCTCGTCGAACTGGTCGCGGAGCCGGTCCGCCCACTCGAGCGCGCCGCTGACGAACTGCTTGCGCTGCATCTCCCGCACGCCGAGGTCGTGCAAGTACTGCTTGAGGCTCTTGTTCTCGGCGGCCGCGGCGGCGCGGACGCCTTCCAGTTCCTCTTCGGTGAAGGGCACGTTCAGGGAGGGCATGCCTTCATGGTATCCAGCCAGGTACCAACTAGGTACCTGGCGGGTAGCCGACCTCCCCGCACCCCTCTGACCTGCACTGATCGATCATCGCTCAAAAATTTTTGGCACCCAGTGTCTTGCACGCTGGCACGCGGTGCCATACGTTGAAGTCGTCCGGGCGGCCGGCGTACAGAGATCTTCCGTACGCCGGCTGTCCCCGCAAACCCCGCACCGCCGGGGCGAGCGCGCCCGGACGCCTGCGTCACAGGCAACCTCCCGCGCACACACAGCGCTGCCGAAGCTCCACCCCGCCGAACCGACGGCACAGCTCTCACCACAGCACCCTCAGCAGCCAGCAACGCATCCCGACGAAACCCTCAGCGCTCCTCTCAGCGCTCGCCGGAGGCACCCCGTGAACGAAATCCTGGACGCGATCCAGTCCGAGAACGCCACGTCCGCCGACTTCGCCGCTCTCCCCCTGCCGGAGTCGTACCGCGCGGTCACCGTCCACAAGGACGAGACGGAGATGTTCGCCGGGCTCACCACCCGCGACAAGGACCCCCGCAAGTCCCTGCACCTCGACGACGTCCCGGTCCCCGAACTCGGCCCCGGCGAGGCCCTGGTGGCCGTCATGGCCAGCTCGGTGAACTACAACTCGGTGTGGACCAGCATCTTCGAGCCGCTCTCGACCTTCGGGTTCCTCGAAAGGTACGGAAAGCTCAGCGAGCTGACGAAGCGTCATGACCTGCCGTACCACGTCATCGGCTCCGACCTCGCGGGCGTCGTCCTGCGCACCGGCCCCGGTGTCAACGCCTGGCACCCCGGTGACGAGGTCGTCGCGCACTGCCTCTCCGTCGAGCTGGAGTCCAGCGACGGCCACAACGACACGATGCTCGACCCCGAGCAGCGCATCTGGGGCTTCGAGACCAACTTCGGCGGCCTCGCCGAGATCGCCCTCGTCAAGTCCAACCAGCTCATGCCCAAGCCCGACCACCTGAGCTGGGAGGAGGCCGCCGCCCCCGGGCTGGTGAACTCCACCGCCTACCGGCAGCTGGTCTCCCGCAACGGCGCCGGGATGAAGCAGGGCGACAACGTCCTGATCTGGGGCGCCTCCGGTGGACTCGGCTCCTACGCCACCCAGTTCGCGCTCGCGGGCGGCGCCAACCCCATCTGCGTCGTCTCCAGCGAGCAGAAGGCCGACATCTGCCGCTCGATGGGCGCCGAGGCGATCATCGACCGCAACGCCGAGGGCTACAAGTTCTGGAAGGACGAGCGCACCCAGGACCCGAAGGAGTGGAAGCGCTTCGGCAAGCGCATCCGCGAGTTCACCGGCGGCGAGGACATCGACATCGTCTTCGAGCACCCCGGCCGCGAGACCTTCGGCGCCTCGGTCTACGTCACCCGCAAGGGCGGCACCATCACCACCTGCGCCTCCACCTCGGGCTACATGCACGAGTACGACAACCGCTACCTGTGGATGTCCCTGAAGCGCATCATCGGCTCGCACTTCGCCAACTACCGCGAGGCGTGGGAGGCCAACCGCCTCATCGCCAAGGGCAAGATCCACCCGACGCTCTCGAAGGTGTACTCCCTCGAAGAGACCGGGCAGGCCGCCTACGACGTGCACCGCAACCTCCACCAGGGCAAGGTCGGCGTCCTCGCCCTCGCGCCCACCGAGGGACTCGGCGTGCGCGACCAGGAGAAGCGCGCCCAGCACATCGACGCCATCAACCGCTTCCGCAACATCTGAACTGCCCCAGGAGCGCGTACAGATGACTGAGCGTCAGAAGGACCGTCCGTGGCTCATGCGCACCTACGCCGGTCACTCCACGGCGGAGGCGTCGAACGAGCTGTACCGGCGCAACCTCGCCAAGGGCCAGACCGGTCTGTCGGTCGCGTTCGACCTGCCGACGCAGACGGGCTACGACCCGGACCACATCCTCGCCCGCGGCGAGGTCGGCCGGGTCGGCGTCCCGGTCTCCCATCTCGGGGACATGCGCAGGCTGTTCCAGGACATCCCCCTGGAGCAGATGAACACCTCGATGACCATCAACGCCACCGCGATGTGGCTCCTGGCGCTCTACCAGGTGGTCGCCGAGGAGCAGGGCGCCGACATCACCAAGCTCCAGGGGACGACGCAGAACGACATCGTCAAGGAGTACCTGTCGCGGGGCACCCACGTGTTCCCGCCGGGGCCCTCGCTGCGGCTGACGACGGACATGATCACGTACACCGTCGCGCACATCCCCAAGTGGAACCCGATCAACATCTGCAGCTACCACCTGCAGGAGGCGGGGGCCACTCCGGTGCAGGAGATCGCGTACGCGATGTCCACCGCCATCGCCGTCCTGGACGCCGTGCGCGACTCCGGGCAGGTCCCCGAGGAGAAGTTCGGGGACGTCGTGGCCCGCATCTCCTTCTTCGTGAACGCGGGCGTCCGCTTCATCGAGGAGATGTGCAAGATGCGGGCGTTCGGGCAGCTCTGGGACCGGGTCACGCGTGAGCGGTACGGGATCACCGACCCCAAGCAGCGCCGCTTCCGTTACGGGGTGCAGGTCAACTCCCTCGGCCTGACCGAGGCGCAGCCCGAGAACAACGTCCAGCGGATCGTGCTCGAAATGCTGGCCGTGACGCTGTCGAAGGACGCACGCGCGCGTGCCGTGCAACTTCCGGCCTGGAACGAGGCGTTGGGGCTCCCCCGGCCCTGGGACCAGCAGTGGTCGCTGCGCATCCAGCAGGTCCTCGCGCACGAGTCGGACCTCCTGGAGTACGAGGACATCTTCGCGGGCTCGCGGGTCGTCGAGGCGAAGGTGGACGCCCTCGTCGAGGAGTCCCTGGAGGAGATGGACCGGATCGAGCAGATGGGCGGCGCGATGGCCGCCGTCGAGTCGGGCTACCTCAAGTCGCAGCTCGTCTCCTCGCACGCCGAGCGGCGCGCCCGCATCGAGTCCGGCGAGGAGAAGATCGTCGGCGTCAACTCCTTCGAGTCGACGGAGCCGAGCCCGCTCACCTCGGACCTGGACACCGCGATCATGACGGTGGACCCGGCGGTCGAGGCGCGCGTGGTGTCGGCGCTCGACACCTGGCGCACCACGCGTCAGGAGTCCTCCGACCGCCAGGGCGAGGGCGACCCGTTCCACTACCCGACCACCCGGCAGGCCCTCGACCACCTCAAGGAGGTGGCCGCGGGGACGGGCAACCTCATGGAAGCCACTCTGGAGTGCGCACGCGCCGGTGTGACGACCGGGGAGTGGTCGGGTGCCCTGCGGGAGGTCTTCGGCGAGTTCCGGGCGCCCACGGGCGTCTCCAGCGCTCCGGTGGCCGTCACCGCCGAGGCGGGCACGCCGCTGGCCGTCGTGCGCGAGAAGGTCGAGAAGACCGCCGCGGACCTCGGCGTCGGCAAGCTCCGCTTCCTGGTCGGCAAGCCGGGCCTGGACGGGCACTCCAACGGCGCCGAGCAGATCGCCGTCCGCGCGCGGGACGCCGGCTTCGAGGTGGTCTACCAGGGCATCCGGCTCACGCCCGAGCAGATCGTGGACGCCGCGCTCGCGGAGGACGTGCACGCCGTGGGCCTGTCGATCCTCTCGGGCTCGCACGCACAGCTCGTGCCGGACGTCCTGGAGCGCCTGCGGGCGGCGGGCGCGCCCGACATTCCCGTGATCGCGGGAGGCATCATCCCCAACAGCGACGCCGAGGACCTGAAGGCCGCGGGTGTGGCCGCCGTCTTCACCCCGAAGGACTTCGGCATCACGGAGATCATCGGCCGTATCGTCGACGAGATCCGGAAAGCGAACAAGCTCGACCCTCTGGAGGTCCCCGCATGACCGAGAGCACCCCCGTCAACCGGCTTCGCCCGCGTCGCTCCTGCCTGGCGGTCCCCGGCTCCAACCCCCGCTTCCTGGAGAAGGCCCAGGGCCTCCCGGCCGACCAGGTCTTCCTCGACCTGGAGGACGCCTGCGCCCCGCTGGCCAAGCCGGAGGCCCGGCACACCATCGTCAAGTTCCTCAACGAGGGCGACTGGACGGGCAAGACGCGGGTCGTGCGCGTCAACGACTGGACCACCGAGTGGACGTACCGCGACGTCGTCACGGTCGTCGAGGGCGCCGGCCAGAACCTCGACTGCATCATGCTGCCGAAGGTGCAGACGGCCGACCAGGTCGTGGCCCTCGACCTCCTCCTGACCCAGATCGAGAAGACGATGGGCTTCGAGGTCGGCAAGATCGGCATCGAGGCGCAGATCGAGAACGCCCAGGGCCTCAACAACGTCAACGCGATCGCGGAGGCGTCCCCGCGCGTCGAGACGATCATCTTCGGCCCGGCCGACTTCATGGCGTCGATCAACATGAAGTCCCTCGTCGTCGGCGAGCAGCCGCCCGGCTACCCCGCGGACGCGTACCACTTCATCCTGATGAAGATCCTGATGGCGGCCCGCGCCAACAACCTCCAGGCGATCGACGGCCCCTACCTCCAGATCAAGAACGTCGACGGCTACCGCGAGGTCGCGAACCGCGCCGCCGCGCTCGGCTTCGACGGCAAGTGGGTGCTGCACCCCGGCCAGGTGGAGGCGGCCAACGAGGTGTTCTCGCCCTCCCAGGAGGACTTCGACCACGCCGAGCTGATCCTGGACGCGTACGAGTACTACACGTCCGAGGCGGGCGGCAAGAAGGGCTCGGCGATGCTCGGCGACGAGATGATCGACGAGGCGAGCCGGAAGATGGCGCTCGTCATCTCCGGGAAGGGCCGTGCGGCGGGCATGCAGCGCACGTCGAAGTTCGAAGCCCCGGAGGCGTAAGACACCATGCAATTCGGCCGCACCTACGAAGAGTTCACCGTCGGGGACGTCTACAAGCACTGGCCCGGCAAGACGGTCACCGAGTACGACGACCACCTCTTCTGTCTCCTGACGATGAACCACCACCCCCTCCACATGGACACCAACTATGCGGAGAAGACGACGGACTTCGGCAAGAACGTCGTCGTGGGCAACTACATCTACTCGCTCCTGCTCGGCATGTCCGTGCCGGACGTCTCCGGCAAGGCGATCGCCAACCTGGAGATCGAGTCGCTGAAGCACGTGGCGCCGACCTTCCACGGCGACACCATCTACGGCGAGACGACCGTCCTCGACAAGACGCCCTCCAAGTCCAAGAGCGACCGCGGGATCGTCTACGTGGAGACCAAGGGCTACAAGCAGGACGGCACGCTGGTCTGCGTGTTCCGCCGCAAGGTGATGGTGCCCACCGAGACGTACATCAAGGAGCGCGGCGGCGAACAGCCCGGCCGCCCGGAGCTGAACGCCCCTTCGAAGAGCACGGAGAAGTAGCCATGAGCCGACTCGCCCAGACCGCCGGACTCACCGACGTCCAGCAGGAGATCCTGTCCACCGTCCGGGACTTCGTCGACAAGGAGATCATCCCGGTCGCCACGGAGCTGGAGCACCGCGACGAGTACCCGCAGCAGATCGTCGACGGCCTCAAGGAGTTGGGCCTCTTCGGCCTCATGATCCCGGAGGAGTACGGGGGTCTGGGCGAGTCGCTGCTCACCTACGCGCTGTGCGTGGAGGAGATAGCGCGTGGCTGGATGTCGGTGTCCGGCATCATCAACACGCACTTCATCGTGGCGTACATGCTCAAGCAGCACGGCACGCAGGAGCAGAAGGAGACGTTCCTGCCGCGCATGGCGCTCGGCGAGGTGCGGGGCGCGTTCTCGATGTCGGAGCCGGGCCTCGGCTCGGATGTGTCGGCGATCACATCCAAGGGCGTCAAGGACGGCGACGAGTACGTCCTCAACGGCCAGAAGATGTGGCTGACGAACGGCGGATCGTCGACTTTGGTGGCCGTTCTGTGCCGAAGTGACGAAGGACACCCCGAGGGCACCGCGCCCCACAAGTCGATGACGACCTTCCTCGTCGAGAAGGAGCCCGGCTTCGGAGAGGTCCGGCCCGGCCTCACCATCCCCGGGAAGATCGACAAGATGGGTTACAAGGGCGTCGACACCACCGAACTCATCATGGATGAACTGCGCATTCCGGCCAATAGGGTCCTCGGCGGGACCACCGGACGCGGGTTTTACCAAATGATGGACGGCGTGGAAGTCGGCCGCGTGAATGTCGCCGCGCGTGGTTGCGGCGTCGCCCAGCGTGCCTTCGAACTGGGTGTCTCTTATGCCCAGCAGCGCCACACTTTCGGCAAGCCGATCGCCCAGCACCAGGCGATCCAGTTCAAGCTGGCCGAGATGGCTACCAAGGTTGAGGCCGCCCATGCGATGATGGTCAATGCAGCACGCAAAAAGGACTCCGGGGAGCGAAACGACCTGGAGGCGGGGATGGCCAAGTACCTCGCGTCCGAGTACTGCAAAGAAGTCGTAGAGGACGCGTTCCGGATTCATGGCGGCTACGGCTTCTCCAAGGAGTACGAGATCGAGCGTCTCTACCGCGAGGCACCGATGCTGCTGATCGGTGAAGGTACCGCCGAGATCCAGAAAATGATCATTGGCCGACGACTGCTCGAAGAGTATCGATTCCAGGGCTGAATGCCCGAATTGGGGCGATTTCTTCGGGACGAAGATCACACCCTGTCAACACGCTTCAGCCCCCGACTCGGCTTCCTGGCTTGCCCAGTTGTGGCTCGCAACCGATACCATCCCGGGAAAAGCCGCCGTCCCCCTCTACGCAGCGCGGCATCATCCGCTACGAAGGTCATCCATGCCCCACAGCCAAACCTCTGCACCTCGCGACAGCCGGGCCGGCGTACGCCTCGCGCGCGGAGCATCGCCGTGGCTCCTGCCGACCGTCGCCACCGCGGCACTCAGCCTGGCCAAGGCCCGCCGCTCCAAGGGCGCGGCGGTGGTCGCCGTACCTGCGACCGCCCTCGCGGCCGGAATGCTGTGGTTCTTCCGCGACCCGGAGCGTGAGATCACCCAGGGCCGGGTGATCTCCCCGGCCGACGGCGTGGTGCAGAGCATCATGCCGTGGAAGGACGGACGCACCCGCGTCGCGATCTTCATGAGCCCGCTGAACGTCCACGTCAACCGCGCGCCCCTCGCGGGCACGGTGACGTCCGTGGAGCACATCCCCGGCGGGTTCGTCCCGGCGTTCAACAAGGAGAGCGAGAACAACGAGCGCGTTGTCTGGCACTTCGACACCGAGCTCGGCGACATCGAGATGATCCAGATCGCGGGCGCCGTCGCGCGACGCATCGTGCCGTACGTGCCGCAGGGCACGAAGGTGGAGCAGGGCGAGCGGATCGGCCTGATCCGCTTCGGCTCCCGCGTCGACATCTACCTCCCCGAGGGTGTCGAGGTGGACGTCGAGGTCGGTCAGAAGACCGTGGCTGGGGTGACTCGCATTGACCGTGGTTGATCCTGATACACAAGCGGGCTGGGTGCCCGAAGCCGCTGAGGACGACGCGGACGAGGAGATGCCCCTCTCGCTCCGCCTCTCAATAGCGGACACCCTCACGCTCGGCAACGCCACGTGCGGATTCATGGCGGTGTACTTCACCACCACCGGAATCCTCATCCCGCACCTGTCGGGCGACGAGTCGGGCATGGCCCGCAACAGCGCCGCCACCGCGGTGATCCTGATGCTGTGCGCGGCCGTCTTCGACCTCTTCGACGGGCTCGTGGCCCGCAAGCTGCGGTCGTCGCCGATGGGCGCGGAGCTGGACAACCTCTCCGACCTCATCAGCTTCGGCCTGGCCCCCGCGTACTTCGTGCTCGTGTACGGCATGGTCGCCAGAGACGCGCATGAGCGGGTCGCGGCGGTGGGCGCCATCGTGGTGCTGCTGGCGGTGGTGCTGCGGCTTGCGAGATTCTCCTGCGTGACGCTGCCGGACGGCACGTTCCAGGGCATGCCCTCGCCCTTCGGGGCACTGACGGTGGTCTCGATCGTGCTTCTGGAGCTGCCCTTCGTGGCCACGCTCCTCGCGATCATCGGCACGGCCTGGCTGATGGTGAGCCGGGTCGAGTACCCGAAGCCGCGGGGTCCGCTCGCGGTGGCGATGCTCTCGTGGATCGTCGCGGCCATGGGGCTGCTCGCGGCCTGGGCGTTCGACGCCCCCGGCGGCCAGCTGCTCCTGCAGACCGGCTGCGCGCTCCAGCTCGTCCTCGGCGCGGTGATCCCCCTCTTCGCCACGGCGCGGCGGGTGAACAACTTCCGGGGCAACCGGCGGGAGGCACGGGAGGCCGAGGCGGCGCAGCTGCCGTAACGCCACTCCGGATTTCCGTACGACGGCGAAGGGCCCGAACCACATGGTTCGGGCCCTTCGCCGTTTCCCGTCCGTGCCGGGTCGCCGGGTCTCCGTCTGCCTCTGGCGGTACGGGGGTCAGTGCTCGACCTTGGTGGCCGCCCCCGACACCCGCACCCGCGGGTCCCCCGCCCGCAGCTCGACCTCCAGCAAGGAGGGGCTGCCCATGTCGTGGCCCTGGTGGATGGTGAACCGGGCGTCCGACGGGACCAGGTCCAGGGCGCGGACGTAGCCGCCGAAGGCGGCCGCGGCGGCGCCGGTCGCGGCGTCCTCGACCACGCCGCCCACCGGGAACGGGTCGCGGGCGTGGAAGACCGTCTCGGACTCCCGCCACACCAGCTGCACCGTCGTCAGCCGCAGCCGCTCCATGAGCGCGAGCAGCCGCCCGAAGTCGTAGTCCAGGTCGGCGAGCCGCTCCCGGGTGGCAGCGGCGAGCACCAGGTGGTCGTTGCCGCCGAAGGCGATGCGGGGCGGCAGCGCCTCGTCCAGCTCCGCGCGCGACCACCGGAGCGCGGCGAGGGCCTCGTCGAGGTCGGCGGCCGCGACCTCCCGCACCCGCGGCTCGACGCTGGTCAGGGTGGCCCGCAGGGTGCCGTCCCGCTCCGTGACCGTCACCGGCACCGGCCCCACCACCGAGTGGAAGAGGAAGTCGCCCGCCCCGTCGCGCTCGGCGAGGGCTACGGAGGTCGCGACCAGGGCGTGGCCGCAGAAGTCGACCTCGGCCTTGGGGCTGAAGAACCGGACGGTGAAGGAACGCGGGGCGCCGTCGGGGCCGGGCGTGACGAACGCCGATTCCGAGTAGCCGACCTCGGCCGCGATCGCGAGCATCCGCGGGTCGTCGAGGGCGGCGGCGTCGAGGACGACTCCGGCGCGGTTGCCGCCGGCGGGGTCGTCGGAGAAGGCGGTGTAGTGCAGTACGTGGGTCACGGCTTTCCTTCGCTGGGTGGGTGGCCAGGCTGGGGGCGGCGAGCACCGGATGAGGGCACCGAGCACCGACGGGGAGCACCGGCGCGGCGGCGAGACCGTCGTCGGTCTCGGCAGATCCTTAGTCAAGACTGCCGGTCTCGTCAACGGCTATCCTTCACGTCATGCCCACGACGCCCGAATCCGAGCGGCGGCCGCACACCGGGCGGCGCCGCAACGAGGCCGCGCGGCAGGCGATCCTCGCCGCGGCCCGGCGGCTGCTCGCCGAGAACGCGCCCGGCAGGCCGGTGACGGTGGACGCCATCGCCAGGGAAGCCGGGATCGGGAAACAGACGATCTACCGCTGGTGGCCGTCGAAGGGCGCCGTCCTCCTTGAAGCGCTCACGAGCGTCGCCCGCGACGAGGTCCGCACGCCCGACACCGGCGCGCTCGAGTCCGATCTGGCGGCCTTCCTCGGCGACATCTTCCGGGCGGGGACGGCACCGGACAACGCCGCCCTCCTGCGCAACCTGGCCACCGAGGCGGCGCGCGACGCCCAGGTCGCCGAGCTGCTCCTGGGCTTCACCCGGACCCGGCGCGCCGACCTCCGCACGCTCCTGGAGCGGGCCGGGGAGCGCGGCGAGGTGGCGCCCGGCACCGACCTGGACCTCCTCGTGGACCAGGCGTTCGGCGTCTACTGGTTCCGCTTCCTGTCGGGCCTCGCCCCGCTGACTCCGGCGGTGGCCCGCGAACTCGCGCGCACGCTGGCACGGGGCGCCCGCTGACCTCACGGCGCGGCCTCAGCGGTCGGCCGCCGGAGTGCGACCCGGCTGACTACCGCGAGGGGCTCGCGGGTGACTCGTCGGCGAGCTGGTTGTTGCGGTCGATCTCCGCCATGTGCGTCTCGGCCCAGACCCGCAGGGCGGAGAGCCGTCTTTCGAGGGACAGGCCGAGCTCGGTGAGCCGGTAGTGGACGGCGGGCGGCACGGTGGGTTCCACGCGGCGCGCGACCAGGCCGTCGCGGACCAGGCTCTGCAGGGTGACGGACAGCATCTTCTGTGAGATGCCGGGGATGCGGCGCCGCAGTTCCGCGAAGCGGAGCTCGTCCGGAGCCTCCTCGGCCAGCACCTTGACCGCCATCGACGTCCACTTGGTGCCGATGCGGTCCAGCAACTGGCGGGTCGGGCAGCGCGGATCCAGCACATCACCCCGCTCACCGCGTCGCGGGCCGGGTTCGCCGGTCCTCGATGTGGTCACTCCGGGCTCACCACCTGAAGGGAAAGTGCCGTCTTGGACGGCCCAGGATAGTTCCCTAGCGTGACGTGGTCACCATTCCTCACCATCTACCTGGAGCCCTCCATGCCCGAGCTGCGGCGCGTCCCCGTCAACGGTGTCGAACTGAACGTCGCTCTCGCCGGGTCGGGCCCGGCCGTCCTGCTGCTGCACGGTTTCCCGCACACCTGGGAGCTGTGGACGGACGTGATGGCCGACCTGTCCGGCCGCTACCGCGTCATCGCGCCGGACCTGCGCGGGTTCGGCGCGAGCGGCCCGGCCGCCTCCGGGTACGACGCGGGCACCCTGGCCGAGGACGCCGCGGCGCTCCTCACCGCGCTCGGTGTGTCCTCGGCCGCGGTGGTGGGCATCGACGCGGGTGCCGCGCCGGCCTTCCTCCTCGCCCTGCGCCGCCCCGGTCTCGTCCGGCGCCTGGCCGTCATGGAGTCCCTTCTGGGCAGGCTGCCCGGCGCCGAGGACTTCCTCGCCGACGGGCCGCCGTGGTGGTTCGGCTTCCACTCCGCCGCGCCCGGCCTCGCCGAGACCGTGCTGGAGGGCCACGAGGCCGCCTACGTCGACTGGTTCCTGCGCGCCGGCACGCTCGGCGACGGGGTGCGCCCCGCCCTCCGGGACGCCTTCGTCCGCGCATACACCGGCCGCCAGGCGCTGAGCCGCGCGTTCTCGTACTACCGGGCGCTGCCCGAGAGCGCGGTACAGATCGAGCAGGCCCTCGCCACCACCCGCCTGACGGTGCCGACGATGGCGCTGGGCGCCCGGCCCGTCGGTGCCGCGCTGGAACGCCAGCTCCGCCCGGTCACCGACGACCTCACCGGACACGTCATCGAAGACTGCGGCCACATCATCCCGCTGCACCGCCCGCGCGCCCTGCTCACGCTGCTGCGTCCGTTCCTGGCCGGTGAGGACGCGAAGGCAGCCTGACCGGGACGGCGGCCGCCTTTCGACATGCGCGCCCTAGGGCCGCACCAGCACCTTCACGTGCTCCTCCGGCTCCGCCAGCATCGCGAACGCGGCGTCGACGTCGTCGAAGCCGACCTCCGCCGTGATCAGGGCCGCCGCGTCGACCCTCCCCTCCGCGATGCGGCGCAGCGTCGCCGCGAACTCCTCCGGCGGGTAGGCCATGCACATGGTGACGGTGATGTCCTTGTAGATCCCGACGACGGGCCGGAACACGTCCTCCGTCATGCACGCCCCGATGAGCAGCACGCGGGTCGAGCGGGGCGCCCGGTGGAGGATGGTGTTGAGCATGCCGGGCCGCCCTGAGCACTCGTAGACGGTCAGCTCCTGCCCGGCGGACGACGCCTCCCGCCAGGCGTCGAAGGGGTCCCGCTCTCCTGGGTCCACGACGACGTGCGCCCCGAAGCGCCCGGCGAGGGCCCGCCGCTTCTGTGCGGGCTCCGATACGACGACGGGCGCGACGCCGCGCTCCAGCAGGGCCGCGGTGGCGCCGAGACCGATGGGGCCCGCCCCGAGGACGAGGGCGCCGGAGCCGGGTGCGGGGTCCGCCCGCGCCACGTTCCCGAAGCCGACGGCGAGGGGTTCGGTGAGGGCGGCGACGCATGGGTCCACGGAGGCGGGGACCGGCACGAGGGCGGCTTCCTGCAGCACGAGGCGCTCGCCGAAGCCGCCGGGGAAGGTGTTGGAGTAGCCGATGGTGCGGAGGGTCCCCGCGCCGTCGAGCGCCCACGGGAGGCCGACCACGACCTGCCCCTCCCACTCCCCCGGGCCGAGCACCCGCGCGCACAGCTCGTGGCCCAGCACCAGGTCCGCGTCCGGGTCGAAGAGGAAGGACTCCGTGCCCGAGTCGCGCGAGGCGGCGAGGAAGTCGGCGGTGTGCCGGGCGGCGGAGAGATCGGACCCGCAGATCCCGGTGGCCAGACTCTCGGCAAGCACCTGCCCCGGCCCCGGCACGGGCTCGGCCACCTCATCGACGACGAACCGCCCCCGCCGCAGCACGGCGGCCCGCATCACCGGCCCTCACCCGCGCCGGCCGACCACGCCGCGCCCTCCCCGACCGACGACAACACACCCACCCCCACTGATCCCCGCACGCTCCTCACCGGCCCCCGCTCTCCACGGCCGCCCGCACCGCGTCCCCCATCGCCCCCACGAAGCGCTCGCTGTTCGTGTGGGCCCAGGCCATGGATGCCGTCCGGCCGAGGTTCGCGGCGGTGCAGTGGGGGATCACGTGTTCGGCGAAGAGTTCGTAGCTGCGGCGTTTGGCCTCGGGGGCGCACAGGGGCATGTCGGCGATCAGGAGGGTGCCGAAGCCGCCGGTGGCCGCCGTCATCGCCTCGATCCGGGCGATCGCGTCCGCCGGAGAGCCGATGGTGGCGACGCCGAAGACCGGATAGCCCTCGGTGGTCCACTGTTTGACCGCGTCGGCGGCGCTGCGCCCGTACGGGAGCGACCGGCCCGACAGGCCCTCCAGGTAGCGGACCACGTGCAGGACGCCGTACTCGGCCTGGGTGCGTGCCTCGGCCTCCGTCTCGGCGAGGTGCATCGGCAGGACGAGGCGCCAGGTGCGGCGGTCGGGGGTGTGGCCGTGCTCGGCGCACGTCCGCTCGTAGACCGCCCAGTTCGCGGCGAGGGCGTCCAGTCCGGCGGGGGCGGCGGCCGCGAGCGAGAGCAGGCCGATGCCGTGCCGCCCCGCGTGTACGGAGCCGGTGGGTGAGACGGAGGACGCCACCGCCAGTTCGATGCCTTCGGGGCGGCAGGGGCGCAACTGGAGCCGGGCCTCGGCGAGTTCGAACCAGTCGGTGCGCGCGGTGACCGTCTCGCCGCGCAGCAGCCGGACGATCACGTCCAGGGCCTCGCCCATCATGGCGCGCTGGCGCAGCGGGTCGATCCCCATCATGAAGGCGTCCGAGGCCAGCTGCCCCGGGCCCGCGCCCAGCATGACGCGGCCCGTCGTCTGCTGGTCGAGCTGCATGATGCGGTCGGCGAGGATGAGCGGGTGGTGGTACGGCAGCGAGTTCACGCCCGTGCCGAGGCGGATGCGGCGGGTGTGCTCGGCGGCCGCGGCGATGAAGACCTCGGGCGAGGCGACCGTCTCGTACCCGGCGGAGTGGTGCTCCCCGATCCACGCCTCGTCGAAGCCGAGCGCGTCGAGGTGGCGCACCAGGTCGATGTCGCGGCGGAGTTGGAGCGCCGGATTCCCGTCGATGCCGTGGTACGGGGCGTGGAAGGTGCCGAAGCGGGTGGGGCCGCGCTGCGCCGCAGGGCCTGCGGGTTCCGCCGGGTCTGCGGGCTCCGCCGAGCTTGGAACAGGTCCTGCCGGTTCTGTGGAGTGCACGCGTACGCCTTTCGCCGGAGACGATGTGTGACGTAATTTCGTGGTGCTCGCTCACTACGTCCTACATGGGGCGGCGTGCAGGGTCAACGGCCGGGACACCGGACAAGGCAACGGACAAGGCAACGGACAAGAGGCGGTGGGACGTTGGAAGCGCCACGCACCCGGCGCCGGGGGGACGGCTCCCCGAGTGCCCGGTCGCTGCTCCTGACGCTCCTCGGGGAGTACGTCCGCTACCCGGGCCACGAGCGGGTCTGGGCGAGCGCGGCCGTGGCGGCCCTGGGCTCCTGCGGGATCCGTGAGCCCGCCACCCGTCGCGCCCTGGCCCGGCTCGCGGAGGAGGGCTGGCTGCGCACGGAGTCCGTGGGGCGCCGGGCCCAAGTCGTCCTGGAACCGCGGCTCGTCGCGCTCCTCACCGCGTGGACGCGCCGTCTGGAGCGCGCCGTGGAGGAGACACCGTGGCGCGGCACGTGGCAGCAACTCCTGCTCCGCGGGCCCGCGCAGAGCCACTCCCTGCTGGCGGAGCAACTCGCCTTCGAGGGCTTCGGCGCGCTCGGCCAGGGCGTGTGGATCGCGGCGGACACCGGGGGCGTGCCCGCCCTGAAGGCCCTGCTGTGCGAACAGGGGCTCGCTCCGCACGCGACCTGGCTGACCTCCCGTACGGAAGACGCGTCTATCGACGCCGAACTGGTCGCCCGCGCCTGGGACTTGGCGGCGGTGCGCGCGGCCCACGAGGACTTCCTGCGCCGGTTCGCCGAGGCGAAGGTCGCGGCGGCCGCCTCGGGCGACGAGGAGGCGTTCGTGCTGCGCACGCGTCTCGTGCACGCCTGGCGCGGCACCTTCGCGCGGGACCCCCGGCTGCCCGCGGCGCTGCTGCCGGAGGGCTGGCCCGGGGACGCGGCCACGCGGCGGTTCGTCACGACGTGGCGCGCGCTGCGGGACCCGGCGGACCGGCACTGGGCCGCGCTGACCGGGACGCCGGGCCGCTGACCTCTCAGATCGCTCAGAACTCTCGGATCGCTCAGGAAGAGGTGGTCGCGCCCAGGACCAAGTGGTCGCGTCCGCCCGGGTGGTGACGTCCTCGCGTCCCTGCGGTACGCCGGAACTACGCGGCACGCGAAGGAGCCACGCCATGCCGGATGAGGAAGCTCAGCGGACGAGAGGGCGCCTTGACGGCAAGGTGGCCTTCGTCACCGGGGCGGCCGGAGGACTCGGCCTCAGCCACGTCCGGCGCCTCGCGGAGGAAGGCGCCGACCTGGTCATCGTGGACATCTGCCGGTCGATCGACACCGTGCCGTACGCGCAGTCGACACCGGAGGAGCTCTCCGAAGCCGTCGAGACGGTGCGGGTACTCGGCCGCCGCGTCGTGGCGCGCGAGGCGGACGTGCGCGACCGGGCCGCCCTCCAAGAGGCGTACGACGCCGGGCTCGACGCGTTCGGGCGGATCGACGTCGTCGTCGCCAACGCCGGGATCGCGCCGCTGCTGGTGGAGGACCGGGTGCAGGCGTGGCACGACGCCATCGACGTGAACCTCACCGGCACCTTCCACACCGTCGAGGTGGCGATCCCGTCGATGGTCGAGGCCGGGCACGGCGGCTCCATCGTGATCGTCAGCTCCACCGCGGGCCTTGTCGGCATCGGCGGGGCCAGCAACGGCGGCCTGGGCTACGCCGCTTCCAAGCACGGCGTGGTCGGGCTGATGCGCTCGTACGCCAACAACCTCGCCCGGCACCACATCAGGGTGAACTCCGTGCACCCCACCGGCGTGGCCACCCGCATGGTGGCCGACCCCGCCATGGCCGAGTTCGTCGCCCAGGACCCGATGCTGTCCGAGGGGGCGCCCAACGCCCTTCCGGTGGACACGATCGAAGCGGTCGACGTGTCCCATGCCGTCCTGTGGCTCGCCTCGGACGAGGCCCGCTACGTCACCGGTGTCACGCTGCCCGTCGACGCCGGATTCATCAACCGCCGCTGAGCCGCCGATCCGGAGGTGGAGCGCCATGTCCGAGCCGAGCGCCGAGCCGAGCGCCATGACCGATCAGTACGCGGACCCGTACGCGGCTCCGTACGCGGACACGATTCTGGTGGGCGGGCGCGTCAAGACGCCGTCGGGCTGGGCCGAGGGGCTCACCGTGCGCGCCGGGGTCATCGAGACGGTCGGCGGCCGCGACGAGGTGCTGCGGCGGCGCGGGCCGGGGACGCGGGTCCTCGACCTGGCCGGTGCCACCGTGCTGCCCGGCCTGCACGACCTGCACGTGCACCCGGTGTACGCCGGGGTCCGGGAACGCCGCTGCAAGATCCCGCAGGGCTCGGACCTCACCGACACCCTCCGTATCGTCGCCGAGCACGTCTCCCGGGCGGCCCCGGGCGCCTGGGTCCTCGGCGGGCAGTGGGACGCGTCGGCGCTCGGCGCCGTCCCGGACCGGACCATGCTCGACGCGGTCGCCCCCGGCCACCCCGTCGTCCTGGAGGACACCAGCGGGCACAGCTCATGGGCGAACAGTGCGGCACTGGAGGCCACCGGCATCGGACCCACCACGCCTGACCCGGTGGGCGGCTTCTTCGAGAGGGACGCCGCGGGGAACCCGAGCGGCATCCAGCGCGAGGCCGCCGTCGATCTCCTCGTCGCCTCGGCGCCCAAGCCGGCCGACGAAGAGGTCGAGGAGGCGCTGGAGTGGTCGCTCGGCGAGATGCTCTCGTACGGGATCACGTCGTTCACCGAAGCCGCGGTCGGGTTCACCGCCGGGCCGCGGGCCGAGCTGCGCGCCTACACGCGGCTCGCCGCGCGCGGGGCGATCAGGCAGCGCGTCCGCCTCTGCCTCGTGTGGTCCCCCGTCGACCCCGTGTGCGAGGACGTGATCGCCGCCCGCAATCTCTGCGCGAGCCCCCACCTCGCGCCGGACTGCGTGAAGATCTTCCTCGACGGGGTACCGACCGACAGCCGCACGGCGGCGATGATCGAGCCGTACAAGGACACCGTGGCGGGGCGGGACGACGAGGCCGGCCGGCACGGCATGCTCGCGATCGCTCCGGCGGTCCTCGACCATGCGGTGACCCGGTTCGACCGGATGGGCATCACGGTCAAGTTCCACGCGGCCGGGGACGCGGCGGTCAGGGCGGCCCTCGACGCCATCGAGGCCGCGCGCACGGCCAATGGCCACGGTCCCTGCATGCACAACGTGGGTCACTGCACGTTCGTGACGAAGACCGACATCGAGCGCGCGGCGCAGATCGGCGCCACGTTCGAGGTCTCCCCCTACCTGTGGCAGCCCTCCCCCATCTGCTCCGACATCGCGGCCGCCGTCGGCCCCGAAGTCGTCGAACGCGCCTGGCCGGTACGGGAGATGCTCGCGGCCGGCGCACCGGTCGTGGCGGGCTCCGACTGGTCCGTCGTGCCGTCGGTGAACCCGTGGTCCGCCATCGAGACGCTCGTCACCCGGCAGCGGCCTGGCGGCAGCCCCGACTCCTTCGGCGCCTCCCAAGCCATCACGCTGGACCAAGCCTTCGCCCTGTTCACGGCCAACTCCGCACGCCAGGAAGGCATGGCACACCGCATCGGACACATCGAACCGGGCCTGCTGGCCGACATCATCGTCGTCGACCCGAACCCCTTCGAGGTGCCGATCACGCACGTGCACGCCACCCAGGTGAAGATGACGTTCGTCGAGGGCGACCTGGTCTTCGACACCAAGGCGTCCAACTCCCCATGAACTCTGCCCTGTTGCCCCCGTACAGAGTTACCGTGGGAGCTTCCACCGCCTGAACCACAGCTCCAGGCGCGGAAATTATGGGAGAGCCCCACCCTCCGGTCCCAGAGGGGAGAGCCGGGGGGTGGGGCACCCCCTCACGAGCGGGACGGGGGTTGTCTCCCACTCCCACCGTCCCGGACGGGTTCGCCCGTCGTCCGCGAAGGAGCTGTGACCCGCAAAGGAGGTGGAGGGTGTCCGAGAACAAGAAGGAGTGGCGCAGGGAACTAGCCACACGATTCGCCGTCGCAGCATTGGTCAAGGTGCTGTGGGGGTTGATCGTCGAGCTAGTGATCCGTCCTCATGAGTGACCCGGCACCATCGGGCGCCCCAGCCGCACCTCTGGCTGGGGCGCCACCCCCCGGCTCCGCAGGGAACGAGACCGACACGGTGAGACCGCCGCCCCGGTTGGCGGTCGCCTCGACGGCGGCACCGTGGGCGTGCGCGATGGAGGCCACGATCGACAGGCCGAGGCCGGCCCCCTCTCCCGGCACCTGGCGTCGGTCCTCCAGGCGCCGGAACGGCTCGAACAGCTCGGGCACCACCTGCGCGGGGACGTGCCGCCCCGTGTTGCTCACGCACAGGACGCGGCCGCGCACCCGTACGTCGACGGTGCCGCCCCGCACGTTGTAGCGGAGCGCGTTGCCGAGGAGGTTGGTGATCAGGTGGCCGAGCAGGACGGGATCGCCGCCGACCGCGCTCACATCGCTCACTTCGCACTCGTCGCACTCGTCGCACTCGTCGCACTCGTCGCTCCCGTCGGTATCGGTGTGGATCACGACCTGCGCCTCCTCGGCCCGTGCCGCCAGGTCCGCCACCGCGGTGTGCACGAGCTCCGCCAGGCACACCTGTTCCCGTCGCGTCAGGCCCCGGTCGGTGACCGACAGCAACAGCAGCCCCTCGATGAGCTGTTCGCTCTCCTGCGACACGGCGATGAGCCGGCGCCGCACCCGGTCGACGCGCTCCGGAGTGGGGCGTGCGAGGCCGATCTCGGCGGCGGCCCGCTGCACGGCGAGCGGGGTGCGCAGTTCGTGCGCCGCGTTCGCGACGAAGCGCTTCTGGGACGCCACCAGCCGCTCGATGCGGTCGAGCATCTCGTCGAAGGTGTCCGCGAGTTCCTTCAACTCGCCCGGTGGCGCGTCGAGTTCGATGCGCTGATGGAGGTTCCCGGTCGAGAGGCGGCGCGCGGTGCTCGTGATGACGCCCACCGGCCGCAGGACCCGCCCCGCCATCCACCAGGCCAGCGCCAGCGAAAGCAGCGCGAAGGCGGCGAGCGCGATGCCCGAGTACGCCAGGAGGTGGTCCAGAACCGCGTCGGCCGCGCCCTGGGAGGCGAGACGGAACGTGCTGATCAGCTCGCCGGAGGGCGGCCGCCGCTGTCCGGGGGCGGGCGTGGCGCCGCCTTCACGGGTCGCGGGGGCACCGCCTCCGTGCCCCAGAGCGGTGCTGATGGTGCCGGTCAGGTCGTGGCGCACCAGCGCGTACACCAGGGCCACGAGGACTCCGCCGGAGAGCAGCACGAGGCCGCCGTACAGCGCGGTGAGCCTGCCCCGTTCCCCGAGGAGCGCCCGCGCCGCCCGGCGCCCGGCCGCGCCGCCGCCCCTCATCGGTGCCCCGGCCCGCGCAGGACGCGGTAGCCCGCGCCCGGCACCGTCTCCACGGCCGGGGGGTCGCCGAGCTTGGCCCGCACTCTGCTGACCAGGATGCGCACCGCGTTCGTCCGGTGGCCGCCGTCCTCCCCCCACACCTGCCCGGCGAGGTCGTCCGTGCGCACCGTCGCACCCCCGGCCCGCATGAGCGCCTCCAGGACGGCGAACTCCTTGCGCGAGAGGGCGAGCGGGCGCCCGTCGCGGCTGGCCCGGCGGGCGGCCGGGTCCAGGACGAGACCGTCGAGGCGGAGGGCCGGGGGCGGCGCAGGAGCGGCCCTTCGGCCGAGCGCCACGACGCGGGCGAGCAGTTCCTCGTACGCGAACGGCTTGGTCAAGTAGTCGTCCGCGCCCAGGCGCAGGCCCGCCACCCGGTCGTCGAGGGTGCCGGACGCGGTGAGCATCAGGACGCGGGTCCTGCGCTCCTCGGCGACCAGGCGGTGGCAGATCTCGTCCCCGCCGACCACCGGTACGTCCCGGTCCAGGACGACCACGTCGTAGTCGCCGTGCCGGAGCTTGCGCAGCGCCACCGCGCCGTCGCGGGCCACGTCCACGGCCAGGGAGTCGTGGCGCAGGCCCTCGGCGACGAGATCCGCCAGGAATTCTTCGTCTTCCACGACCAGTACGCGCATATCAACCTGTCTACCCGAGAACCGCATTTCAGCGCCATAAGCTTTTTCTGTGCGGGAATTGAAAGGCATTTTCCTGGAATGATCCCGACGCCGGACCATCGGACACAGGAAGGTGCCGCATAATGAGTCACCCCATCGCGAGTCATTCCAGCGCGCCGCGACCGCGCCTGCTCGTCGTGGAGGACGACGACCGGCTCCGTGAACTCCTGCGGGAAGGGCTGGAGTCGGAGGGGTTCTGCGTCGACGGCGTCCGTGACGGTGACGCCGCCCTGGCCATGCCCGAGCGGCACGACTACGCGGCCATCGTCCTCGACGTGCGCATACCCGGCCGCTCCGGCTACCAGGTGTGCGCGGAGCTGCGGGCCCGCCGGAACCGGACGCCGGTGCTGATGCTGTCGGCCAAGGACGGCGAGTACGACGAGGCCGACGGCCTGGACACCGGGGCCGACGACTACGTCACCAAGCCCTTCTCGTTCGTGGTCCTCGTCTCCCGGCTGCGCGCGCTCATGCGCCGCGACCAGCAGGAGCACATCGGCGTCATCGTCCTGGGCGACCTGCGCATCGAGCCGGAGTCCCGCTCGTGCGCGCGCGGCGCCGACCGCGTCACGCTCACCGCGAAGGAGTTCGACCTCCTGCACCACCTGGCGCGCCGGGCGGGCCGGGTCGTCTCGAAGGCCGACCTGATGGACGCCCTGTGGGACCGCCCGGCCGACGGCCTGGAGGCGGTGAACCTCGTGGAGGTCCACATCCGGCACCTGCGGCAGAAGATCGACCTGCCGTACGGCTGCCGGTCCATCCGCACGGTCCGCGGCGCCGGTTACGTGCTGGACCTGGACGGGGGCCGGGATGCGGACAGGGACCGGGGCCGGCCCACGAGCCGGCCCCGGGATGACGTCAACTAGCCGCTGCCAGCGCCCGCTTCAGCCCCGCGTGGAAGCGGGGACACCGCCCTCGGGCATCGACTTCGGGTGTGTGATGTGCCCGGCCGCGTCCGTGGCGACGAGGCCGCCCGCGTTCTCCCTGGCGTCCTTGTCCGAGTGCTGACGGCTGCTGTCGTCCTTGGGCGAGGTCGCCTGCTTGAGGGCCGGGACGCCGCCCTTCGGCATCGACTTCGGGTGGGTGACGTGACCGGCGGAGTCGACGGCGACGTACGGGGACCGGGCGTCGTGGCCGCTGCCCTGGTCCGCCGCGAACGCGGCCGACGGGGCGGCGATCGCGGCTCCCAGGGCACCCACGGTGGCCACGGTCAGCACGGTGCGACGGGTCTTGCTCATTCCTCGAAGGCTCTTCATTTCTCTTCTCCTTTACCGGCCGAGAGTTCTGGGATTCCCCGGGATTCCGGATGATTTCCCGGGGTCGGCTTCTCGACTGACCCCACCGTCACACGGGGCGCCTTGAGGCCGGCTGAATCAGCTGAACGCCGACTGAAGAAGGCGCAAGGAGACGACACCGGGAGAAGGCGGCAGGGTAAGGCGCCGGAATGCGCGATGCCTCACGTACTGATCAGATCCTGAAAGGCGCTCGCCGAGTCGGTCACCGAGCGGCCGAAGGGTTCGTCGAAGTTCCAGACGAGGAACAGCAGGAAGGCGATGAGGGCGCTGAAGGTCCCGGCGAGCAGCAACTCCCGCGCAGAGCGCCGGATTTGGAGCGTGAAGATCAGGCCGACCGTCACGACCGCGCCCGCCACGAGGCCGAACCAGACCACTCCCGGCAGCGTCGCCTCCGCGTTGTCGGCGCGGGCTCTGCGGGCCTCGTCGGCGGCGGCCACCTGGTCGAGCAGGGGCTGGTAGGTCTGCGCCTCGACGTCGTTGGCCGGTGGGCGGCGCGCGATGTCCGTGCGCAGGTCGTCGAGGAGCCGGGTGCCCTTGTCGGTGAGTTCGTGGTGCTCGATCATGCGCGGCCACTCGACGGCCGCCACGTGCCGCGAGTAGCGCTCCACGTCGCCGCGGATCCGCTCGGCGGTGTCCGGCGGGTAGACCTGGGCGCGTTCGCTGATCTCGTGCAGGGCCTGGGCCTCCTGCCGTACGCCGTCCTCGGCCGCGCCGCGCGCCTCCCAGACTCCGGCGATGGCGAGGCCGAGGACGATCGCGTAGACCACGCCGACCATCATCACCATGTACTCGATGACGTCGGGTGTCTCGGCGGTGTCCTCGTCCTCGGGGACGCGCCGGTGGCGGACGAGGGTGACGATCAGAACGACCGCGCAGGCCAGCCCCATGGCGACAGCGAGTACGAGCCATTCCGTCACGAGGTTCCTCCGGTGGTGGGTCGGGAGCGGGAAGGGGTGCAGGACCGCGAGCGCGAGCGCGGCCGGAGCAGGGCGGCGGCGAGGACCGCCGGGGTGGTGACGACCATCGTCGTGGTGACCACGGAACGCCCTCCCTCACGTTCCCGGTCGGCCGGGGCGCGGTAGTGCGGGAGGTCGAGGCCGGGCGGCGGAGGCGGGTTCGACGGCCGCCGCTTCGGGGGGTGCGCTGCCGTCTCCAGGCGTACGGGGACGAGGAGTTCGCGGACGCGGGGCGGGGTCGGGGAGTGGGGCGCCGGGGGGCGTGGGGGCTGCGGACGATCCGGCGACGGGGCGGGCTGGGCGGGCGGTTCCGGCGGGGGTGCCTGCCGTGGGGCAGGGCCAGGCGCCGGTGCGGGCGGGGTCGGGGGCGGGGACACCTGGGCCGGTGGCGTCCGCACCACCACCTCGGCACCCAGGGGCTCCTCCTCCCCGCACACCTCCACCCACCCCGCCACCTCCACGCCGAGTGCCTCGATGTGTGCGGCGACGGCCGCCCCTCCCACCGGGCACAGGGTCACGACGACGCCGAGCCCCCCGATCTGCGCCCACCCGGCCACGAACCTCTCCCCTTCCTCGGTCCTCTTCCTCGTCCGGCACCATTGGTCCGGCGCCCTTGGTCCGGCGCCCCTTGACCGGCAGCCCTTGACCGACGCCCCGTGGTCGGCGGGGCGGTCAGAAGGGGCCGAACAGCCAATTCCCGGGCGCCTGCGGGTCGTTGCTCGTGTAGTACTCCTCGGTGGCGAGGCGGATCTCGTCGCGGTCGAGGGTGCCGTTGCCGTCGCGGTCGAGGGCCTTGAAGGCGAGGATGAGCGCGTCGGGCGAGGCGCCGAGCGTCCGGGTGTACATCGTCAGGAACTCGTCCCGGTCGATGACTCCGTTGCCGTCGGCGTCGCAGATGTCCATCCACGCGTCGACCATGGCGCCGAGCCGCGTCAGGTGCCCCTCGCGGTCGTTGGCGGCCGCCTTGCGCATGCCGCCGAGGAACTCCTGCCGGTCGACCAGGCCGTTGCCGTCGGCGTCCATGGGAAGCAGGCTGGTGTCCCACAGGACGCGGAAAGCTTCCTTCAAACGAATGATCTTTGCGGCGTCTCCGGTCATGGCGAAGGCGGCGGCGAGCCGGTCGGCGAGCGTCAGCAGGTCCGCCTCCACCAGCGCGCCGTCCCCGTCCGTGTCCAGCATCTCGAAGGCCCGCAGCAGCTTCCGGTCGAGGACGTCATCGGCTCCGTGCATGGCAGGCTCCCATCGGTTCGTGCGGGACGCGCTCGGGGCGCCCCAGTGATCACGTACAGGAGAAACGATCACGCTTCTGCTTTGATACGGGCCAGCCATCGCCCATCTGATGGATCTTCAACACCCGTGTTCCACAAGGGAAGCCACACGGAAAGCCACCAGGAAGGCCGCAAGGAAGACGATGCCCAGCACCACCCCCCTGTCCGCCGCCCTCCTCGACCGGATGACCCGCCACGCGAACCGGCTGAACGACGACTGGAGGGGCCGCCACATCTTCGAGGGATCGGTGCCGGGCCCCGGGGCGATCCACCTCTCCAGCAACGACTATCTCGGCCTCGCCCGCGAGCCCCGCATCCTCAAGGTCATGGCCGACACCTTGACCTCCGAGGGCAACAGCACCCTCATGTCGGGGGCCTACCTCAGGGGCACCCACCCCCAACTGCGCCTGGAGAACGACCTCGCACACCACCTGCGGGCCGCCGGAGGCATCCTGTGCCAGTCCGGCTGGGCGGCCAACACCGGCCTGCTGCAGGCGGTCGCGGCCCCGGGCACCCCCGCGTACATCGACGTGCTCGCACATATGTCGCTGTGGGAAGGGGCGCGCCTGGCCGGCGCCGAACCGCACCGGTTCCGGCACAACGACCCCGCCCATCTGCGCCGCCGCATCGCCGCGTCCGGACCTGGCGTGATCCTCGTCGACTCCGTCTACAGCACCGACGGCAGCGTCTGCCCGCTTCCCGAGATCACCTCTGTCGCCCAGGAGACGGGCTGTCTCCTGGTGGTCGACGAGTCGCACGCCCTCGGCACTCACGGCGCGCTCGGCGAGGGCCTGGTGGCCGACCTCGGCCTCGAAGACAAGGTGCACTTCCGCACCGCGAGCCTGTCCAAGGCGTTCGCGGGCCGGGCGGGCCTGATCGCCTGCTGCGACGGCGAGTTCGTCGACTACTACAAGCTGGCGGCCTACCCGGCGATCTTCAGCTCGGCGCTGCAGCCGCACGACGTCGCGGGCCTCGCCGAGACGCTCTGCGTGGTGCGCGAGGCAGGAAAGCGGCGTGACCGCCTGGCGGCCCTCTCCTCGTACGTACGCGAGGAGTTGACGGCCTCGGGCGTCGGTGTCGGCGGCTCGCGGAGCCAGATCATCGCGCTGGAGGGCGGCTCCGACCTGCGGACCATGGAGCTGCGTGACGCCCTGGAGCGCCACGGTGTCTTCGGCTCCGTCTTCTGCCCGCCCGCGACGCCGCGCGCCCGGTCGCTCGTGCGGCTCTCCCTGCACGCCGGGCTCTCGGACGCGGAGGTGGAGCGTGTGGTGGAGGGGTGTCGGAGGGTGCGGGGGTTGTTGCGGTGCCCGGGGCCGCTGGGTGGCGGCGCTGCCTGAGCGGTACGGGCTGACCTGGCGGAGGGGCCGCCGGTGGCTACATCGCCTCGTGGTGGGGCAGCTTCAGGGTGGCCGTCGCGCCGTGCGGGGTGGTGTTCGTGAGGGTGAGGTCGGCGTTGATGACGTGGGCCTGGCCGAAGGCGATGGTCAGGCCGAGGCCGTGGCCGTGGCCGCGTTCGGCGGCGTGGGTGCGGAAGCGCTGGGGGCCGTGGGCGAGGAGGTCCTGGGGGAAGCCGGGGCCGTGGTCGCGTACCACGACGGTGTCGGTGTCGACGGTGACCTCGACGGGCTGTGCGCCGTGGCGGTGGGCGTTGAGGACCAGGTTCGTGATGATCCGGTCGAGGCGGCGGGGGTCGGTCTGTGCGACGGGGTCTCCCGTGATGGTGATGCGGGTGTCGAGGCCGGTGCGGCGCACCGATTCCGTCACCAGCTCGCCCAGGGGCACCTGTTGGGCGTCGGCCTGTTCGGCGCCCGCGTCGAGGCGGGAGATCTCCAGCAGGTCGTCGACCAGGGCGTGCAGGACCCGCACCCGGTCGCGTACGAGGTCGGTGGCCTCGCTCTCGGGCAGCAGCGAGGCGGCGGCGACGAGGCCGGTGAGCGGGGTGCGCAGTTCGTGGGCGACGTCGGCGGTGAAGCGCTGTTCGCTGCGCAGGCGCTCTTGGAGGGCGTCGGCCATGTGGTCGACGGCCGAGGAGATCTCGCCGATCTCGTCGTGGCGGCGGCTGCCCGTGCGTACGTCGAGTTCGCCGTGGCGGATGCGGCGCGCGGTGCCCGCGACGCGCCGCAGCCGGCGCAGCACCAGTTCGGCGCCGAGGAGGGTGAGCGGGATGACGACGGCGAGCATGACGAGGGCCGCGTACCGCATGTAGCGGTCCATGGCCTGGCGGCTCTGCAGGTCGCCGAACATGTTCCAGCTCACGGCCAGGACCGTGCCGTCGGTTCGGGTGGCCGCCCACATCTCGGGGCCCCGGAGGGGGTGTCCGGTGTCGTACCACGTCACCGGGCCGGGCTGGGAGTCGAGCAGTTCACGCAGGTGGTCCGGTACCTCGTCGCCGGTCAGGTAGCTGCTGACGGGGCCCGACGACGGGCAGCGGTCGGAGGGCCGGTCGCGGTGGTTGGCCTCGGCGGTCTGCAGCGAGCAGAGGGCGGTGCTGCGGCCGATGCGCAGGGAGCGGTTCTCGTTGGTCTGGTGCACCAGGAGCCCGATGCCCAGGGCCATGGCGCAGGACGCGGCGGCGACCGCGGCGGCGATCTTCCAGCGCAGGGATCTCAGGTCGGCCAGGCGGCGCAGCGCGGTCCGGCCGCACTCGGTCGCGTGTCCCATGTCAGCGCCGGAACTTGTAGCCGAAGCCACGGACGGTCTCGATGTGGTCGGCGCCGATCTTCTTGCGCAGGCGCTGCACCGCGAGGTCGACGACCCGGCTGTCGCCCTCCCAGCCGTAGTCCCACACCTCGCGCAGCAGCGTGGGCCGGGCCAGGGCGATGCCGGGCGCGGCGACGAATTCGAGCAGCAGCCGCAGTTCCGTGGGGGTGAGCGTGAGGAGTTGGCCGTCCCTGCGCACTTCCAGGCCGCGGGTGTCGACGGTGAGGTCGCGGAAGGTGAGCAGCGGCAGGTCGTCGCCCGGGGTGTCCGGTGCGGCGGGCGCCGTGTAGGTGGCGCGGCGCAGGAGGGTGCGGATGCGTGCCAGGAGGACGGGAGGGTCGACGGGTTTGACGACGTAGTCGTCGGCGCCCGCCTCCAGGCCGGCCACCACGTCGAGTGCGTCGCCGCGCGCGGACAGCATCAGGACGGGGGCCTGGCTGGTCTCGCGGATCCTGCGGCACAGTTGGATGCCGTCGAGCTGGGGCAGCATCACGTCGAGCAGGAGCAGGTCGGGGTGCTCGGCGTGGAACATCTCCAGGCCGGTCAGCCCGTCGGGTGCCGCCGAGACGCGGTAGCCGTAGCGTTCCAGGGCCATGCCGATGGATCTGCGGATCGCCTCGTCGTCCTCGACCAGCAGGAGGTGCACGGGAGCGGAGGGGCTGGTGATGGTGTGCCGTCCTGGCGGGTCGCTGTCGTGGTGGTGCATGGCGTCGCTATCTGAAGGTCGTTGCCTGGGGATTGCTGCGATACGGGTGGTGGCTGCGGGGTTCGGGTTCCGTCGACCGTATCCGCTGCGGTGATCTCACAGGCGCAGGGCGGCGGCGACCGGAAGGTGATCGCTCCCGGTGCGCGGCAGGGTCCAGGAGGAGACCGGGGTGAGGCCCTTGGTGAGGATCTGGTCGATCCTGGCCACCGGGAACGCGGCGGGCCAGCTGAAGCCGAAGCCGTTCCCCGCCTCGTCCTGAGCCGATCGCAGCTGTGCGGTCAGCGGGCGCAGCGCCGGGTCGCCGGTGGTGCCGTTGAAGTCGCCCGCCACCACGACCCGGGGCAGCGGCTCGGCCCGTACGGCAGCGGCGAGGCGGTTCGCCGACTGGTTGCGCTGCGCCGTGGCGAACCCCGTCTTCACCTGCACCCGGACCGAGGCGAGGTGGGCCACGTACACCGCGACCGGCCCCTTCGGCGTGGTGGCGGTGGCCCGTAGGGCACGCCCCCAGGCCATGACGTGGACCGGCTTCACGTCGTGCAGCGGGTACGTGCTCCACAGGCCGACGGTGCCCTGCACCGAGTGGTACGGATAGCGCGCGGCCAGCACCTTGTCGTACAGCGGTGCCGAGGCGGCAGTCACTTCCTCCAAGGCGATCAGTCCGGCGCCCGAAGCCGCCAGGGAGCGGGCGGTTCCCCGCACGTCGCGGTTGCCGTCCTCGACGTTGTGGCTGACCACGGTCACGTCCCCGCCGCCGGTGCGCTTGTCCGTCAGCACCTGCCCGAACAGCGCGCCCCACACCAGGGCGGGGACCAGCACGGCGACACCGGCTGTCGCGGACCGCCGGACCGCGGCCAGGACGCCCAGCACGGGAACGCCCGCCCCCAGCCACGGCCGGAAGGTGTCCAGCAGGCTGACGAGGTGGCGTGATCCGTTCGGCAGCCACGAGGGGGCGAGCATGACCAGCGCCCAGAGGACGGCGGCGCCCGCGATCCAGCGACCGCGCCGCCACATCCCCCTGACGCGTCGACGCGTCACCGGCGACGGCAGGACCTCGGTGTCAGGTGTCAGGGTCATGCGCCCGCCCCGGTTTCGGCGGCGGCAAGGGCATCGGGCAGCTGCTTCTCCACGGCGTCGATCAGCGCCCCGCTGGTGTCCAGCGCGGCCTGCAGCCCTTCCGTGGGCGAGGTCCCGGCGCGCTGTCCGAGGACGACTCCGAGCACGAGGTGGCGCTTGCCCCCGGACTTCACTTCGACGGCCCACATGAGGTTGCCCCCGGCGGGGGTGCTCGAGCCGGTCTTGAGGCCGATGACTCCGGGCCTGTCCAGGAGGGTGTTGGTGTTGGCGATCGGGCCCGGTATCCCTGGGACGGTCGTGCTGCGCTGGGCGACGACCGCGCGGAGCACCGGCTCCTTCATGGCCTCGCGGGCCAGCTTGAGCTGATCGTCGGCGGTGCTCCTGGTGGTCGTCTCGAACCCGCTGGCACCGGTGTACGTGGTGCGGTCCATCCCCAGGCCGCGGGCGGCGTCGTTCATCTTGGCGGTGAACGCCTGCTGGCTTCCCGCGTCCCAACGGGCCAGCAGCCGGGCGATGTTGTTGCCGGACGGGAGCAGCAGCAGCTCCAGCAGCCGGCGTTCGGTGAGCCGCAGGCCCGCACGGACCGGGGCCGAGGACTCGTCGGGCGAGTACGCCTCCTGCTCCGCGGCGGCGTCGACCTCGATGCGCGGCCCCTGCTCGCCGCCCTTGAGCGGGTGTTCCTTGAGGATCACGTACGCGGTCATCACCTTGGCGACGCTCGCGATCGGCACCGGCTTCTGCCCGCCCGAACTGCCCAGCGTGCCCACCCCGTCGAGCGCGATGCTCGCCTCGCCCTCCCGCGGCCAGGACAGATCCAGGCGCTTGGCGACGGCGGACTGCCCGGACACGACAGCGGCACGGTCCGGGCCCTGCCCGGTGAGGCCGGCCCAGCCGCCCACCCCGACGACGGCCAGCACCGCGGCCGCCCCGCAGACCACCCGGCCCCGGGCCCAGCGCCCCCGTGCCCGATGCCCCTGCGGCGGCCGGCCCACCGCGGCCGTACGTATCCGATCGACGACGTTCACCGGGAAGTCCACCTCTCCACGCCCAGGTCCACACGGCGTGAGCCGCGCATGCCTGCAAGCCTTGGAGAGGGCCGCATCCGCCTGATCAGGGGCTCGTATCCGGCAGCCCGCGGATTTGTGTCATCCAGGTATCGGGGGCTCGCCCACGGTCTTGTCGAGGGCCGCCTGCGCGTCGCGGGTGTGGGCCCAGGCGGCCCGTTCGGCGGCTTCGGGGTCGCGGCGGGCGATCGCGTCGGCGAGGTCGTCGTGGGTGCCGCCGCCGAGGACTTCGCCGGGCCATCCGGCGGTCAGCGACGCGATGCTGTGCCGGACGGCCTGGGCGATGCTCTCGTAGAGGTCGACCATGAGCGGGTTGCCGCTGGCGGCCACCACGGCCCGGTGGAAGTCGAGGTCGCGGTCGACGAACTCGGGTCCGGTGCCCTCGGGGTCCGCCTCCAGCGCCCTGCGGCGGGCCAGCAGGGCGGAGAGGATGCGGGCCAGGTCCTCCTCGCCGCGGTTGACCGCGGCCACGGCGGCCGCCTCCCGCTCCAGCGAGAGCCGCACCTGCAGGACGTGACGCAGTTCGGCGTGGCGCAGGCGTCGTTGGAGCGCGGCGTTCAGGTCGCTGGTCGCCCGCACATAGGTCCCGTCGCCCCGGCGGGCCTCGAGCAGCCCGGTGTGGCAGAGCGCGCGGACCGCTTCGCGCACGGTGTTGCGGCCGACGCCGAGGGACTCCACCAGTCGGCCCTCGGCGGGGATCTTCTCGCCGAGGGGCCAGGAGCCGCTCTCGATGGCCCGTTGGATCCGCTCGATGGTCTGCTGCACCAGCGTCGTCACGCGCGGCCTCTTTCGTGGACACGAAGGGTATGTCTGGGATCCTACCTTCCTCAAAGATCCCATATTTAGTTCGCTAAATGCCCGATTTATGGCTACTCTGAACGAAGATCTCCGGATACGAGCCGATCACGCGGCCTCAAATATAGGAGATCTACGCAAACATATGCAGTGATGGGTGAGTGAGGTGAGCGACGTGCAGACGATGACCCGCGAGATCCGGCAGGAGGCCCAGGAGGCCCGCACCGACAGGAGCCAGACGAGCCGTACCGGCAAGGACAGGGGGCTCGTCGTACTGGCCGTCGGTGTGCTCCTCATCGGCGCCAACCTCCGGCCCGGTGTCGTGGCGGTCTCGCCCGAGCTGGCCGCGATCCGGGCCGACACGGGGCTGAGCGCCTCGGCCGCCGGGCTCCTGACCACGCTGCCGATCCTGTGCTTCGGCCTCCTCGCCCCGCTGGCCGCGCGCCTGGCCCGCCGTATCGGCAGGGAGCGGGCGCTGGGCACGATGATGGCGCTGCTGACCGTGGGCATCGCCGTCCGGCTGCTGCCCGGCCTGATCGCGCTCTTCGCGGGGACGATCGTGCTCAGCGCGGCCCTGGCACTGTCCAACGTGCTGGTGCCCAGCGTCATCAAGCACCACTTCGGCCGGCAGGTCGGCCTGATGATGGGCCTGTACTCGGTCGCCCTGTTCTCCGGTGCCGCGCTCGCCGCCGGAGTGACCCTGCCCCTGGGTGACGCCCTGGGCCTGGGCTGGCGCGGGGCCGTCGGCCTGTGGGCGCTCTTCTCCGCGCTCGCCTTCGCGCTGTGGCTGCCGCAGATGCGCCGCGCACCGGCCACCGAAGCCCCGGCGGCGGCTCCCATCGCGGTCTCGCCGCAGACCCTGGACGAGGTGGACACGGCGGAGGCGGCGGACGACCCCGCGGGCCGTCGGAAGCTGCGGCACTCGCGGCTGGCCTGGCAGATCACCATGTTCATGGGCCTGCAGGCACTCGTCTACTACTCCTGCGTCGCCTGGCTCCCGGAGGTCCTCACCAGCCACGGCATCGGCGAGTCCAAAGCGGGCTTCCTGCTCTCCCTCATGAACCTCGTCGGCATCACCGGCTCGCTCGCCTTTACCGCCCTGGTACGCCACACCCGCAACCAAGTGCCCTTCGCCGTCTGCGGATCCGTACTGTTCGCCGCATCCCTTCTCGGGCTGGTCATCGCCCCGGCCGACGGCGCCTACCTCTTGATGCTGCTGCAGGGGCTCGGCGGCGGCCTGCTGATCAGCACCGCGCTCGCGGTCATCGTGCTGCGCAGCTCCGACAGCACGCGGGCGGCCGAGATGTCCGGCATGGCGCAGGGCTTCGGCTACCTCCTTGCCGCGGCCGGCCCCTTCCTCGTCGGCGTGCTGCACGACGCGACGGGACAGTGGACGCTGCCGCTGCTGCTCCTGGCCGCGCTCTGCGTCCCCATGGCCCTGCTCGGGATCGGGGCGGGACGCGACCGGCGCCTCGACGCCCCCGCGACCGCCCGCTGACTCCGCCCCCACACGGCGGCGACGCGTCGACGAAGGCCGCCACCCCTTGGCCCGGGGTGGCGGCCTTCGTGCTCTGCCGTGGGTTGCCGGAGATCGGCCCGTCAGACGAGGAAGTCCCGCGCGATGCGCTCCGCCACGTCCTCCAGGATCGGGCCCGCCTCGGCGATGCAGCGGGCCACGTCCGGCTCCACCTCCGTGAGGGCGTACGCGCGGCGGATGCCCGCGCGGCCGAGCGCCTCGGCGGGCAGGGCGAGGCGGCCGCAGACCGCGACGACCTCGATGCCCGCGGCGCGTGCGGCAGCCGCGACGCCCGCGGGGGCCTTGCCGTGCAGGGTCTGCTCGTCGAGGGAGCCCTCGCCCGTGATCACGAGGGTGGCCTTCTTCAGGGCCGGGGCGAAGCCGAGGACGTCGAGCATGACGTCGATGCCGGGGCGGAAGCTCGCGCCGAGGCCGACGAGGGCGCCGTACCCGATGCCGCCGGCCGCGCCCGCGCCCGGGGACTCCGCGTACTCGGCCGCCTTCGGGACCCCGGCGTCGGCGAGGACCCGGGCGAAGTGGGCGAGGGAGGCGTCCAGCGTCGCCACGTCCTCGGGGGTGGCGCCCTTCTGCGGGCCGTAGACGGCGGGGGCGCCCTTCGGGCCGGTCAGGGGGTTGTCGACGTCGCTGGCCAGGACGATGTCGACGTCCTTGAGGCGGGCGTCAAGGCCGGACAGGTCGGCCGTGGCCACGTCGCGCAGGGGGCCGCCGCCGGGGGCGACCGGCTCGCCGTCGGCGTCCAGGAAGCGGGCGCCGAGCGCGGCGAGCATGCCCGCACCGCCGTCCGTCGTCGCGCTGCCGCCCACGCCGAAGACGATGGTGCGCGCACCCGCCTCGATCGCGGCCAGGAGCAGCTCGCCGGAGCCGTACGTGGTGGCCGTGAGCGGGGCGAAGACGCCCTCGGGCAGGAGCTGGAGGCCCGACGCCTCGGCCATCTCCACCACGGCGGTGCCGTCGCGCAGCGCGTACGCCGCCGTGACCTCGGTGCCGAGCGGGCCCGTGACCCGCACCTCGCGGCGCTCGAAGCCGCCCGCGAGGGCCGCCGCGACCGTGCCGTCGCCGCCGTCGGCCACGGGCAGGGCCTCGATGGCCACCTGGGGGGCCACCCGGCGGAGCCCGGCCGTCACCCGCTCCGCGACCTGCACGGCCGTGAGCGATCCCTTGAACTTGTCCGCGGCGATGAGCACATGCCCAGCCGTCGCCGCCGTCGCTGCAGCGTCCGCCACCTTGGTTCCCCTTGCTTTCCGGGCCTTGCTCGCGTCAAGGCAGTCGCGCCGCTGCGACCTTAACCGCACGAGGGGCCGCCTGCCCATGGCCGACCTCACGGAGGGACGGCGTGCCCGCACGTTAAATCACCCCTTACCGCACCATAGTGGGGCGTCATGAGCACGGAAATGATCGATCAGCCCCGTCCCGACGACGGCCCGCCGGGCTCCGGGGACCCGGCGGGCGGTGATCTCAACGGGTCCCCCGACTACGCGGTCGTCTCCATCGGGGTCGCCGCCGTCCTCGCGGTGGTGGCCTGGGCGGCGCTCGGCAAGAAGTCCTTCGACAGCGCTTCGAGCTCCGCACTCGGCTGGGTCCTGGACAACTTCGCCTGGCTCTTCGTGATCGCCGCGGACACCTTCCTGGTCCTCTGCCTGGTCCTCGCCTTCAGCCGGTTCGGGCGGATCCGGCTGGGCGCGGACGACGCCGAGCCCGAGTTCACGAACCTCGCGTGGATCGCGATGATGTTCAGCGCCGGAATGGGCATCGGCCTGATGTTCTACGGCGTCGGGGAGCCGCTCACGCACTATCTGAACCCGCCCCCGTCCAGCGGCGCCGAACCCCGCACCGGAGGGGCCGCCCGCACGGCCCTGGAGTACTCGTTCTTCCACTGGACGCTCACCCCGTGGGCGATCTACGGCATCGCGGGCCTGGCCCTCGCGTACGCGGTGTTCCGCAAGGGCCGCGGCAACCGGCTCAGCTCGGTGTTCGTGCCGCTCATCGGCGAGCGGCGGGCGGCCGGGTGGCCGGGGCGGTTCATCGATCTGCTCGCCGTCTTCGCGACCGTCTTCGGCACCGCGACCAGCCTCGGCGTCGGCGCGCTCCAGGTCGCCACGGGTCTCCACCTCACCACCGGCGTCAAGGACTCGACGAGTCTCGAACTCATCATCATCGCCTCGCTCGGCGCCGCCTTCGTCGCCTCCGCGTTCTCCGGGGTGCACCGGGGCGTGAAGTGGCTCAGCACGCTCAACCTCGCGCTCGCCGCGCTGATGATGCTGTTCGTCTTCGTCCTCGGGCCGACCGTCTACATCCTGGACGCGATCCCCGCGAGCCTCGGCGGCTACCTCCACCAGCTGCTCCCCATGGCCTCGCGCACCGGCGCCTTCACCGACAGCTCCTGGCTCGGCGCCTGGACGATCTTCTACTGGGCGTGGTGGCTGTCCTGGGCGCCGTTCGTCGGCACGTTCATCGCGCGCATCTCGAAGGGCCGCACGATCCGCGAGTTCCTCGTCGGCGTGCTCCTGGTGCCGAGCGGCGCCACCATCGTCTGGTTCTGCGTCATGGGCGGTACGGGCATCCGCCTGGACGCCACCGGGAAGATCGACATGGCCGAGAAGGCCAAGGAGGGCGCGGAGGCTTCGCTGTTCGCGATGCTCGACGGCCTGCCCCTGCCGACGGTCACCTCCTGGGTGGCGATGATCCTGGTGATGACGTACTTCGTCACCAGCGCCGACTCCGCTTCCCTGGTGATGGGCTCGCTCACCAGCCGCGGCTCCCTGCACCCGCCGACCTGGCTGGTGGTCACCTGGGGCGTGCTGATGGCGGCGGTCGCGGCGGTGCTCCTGGTCGCGGGCGGCCTCAACTCCCTGCAGAGCGCGACGATTCTGGTGGCCCTGCCGTTCGTCGTGGTGATGCTGCTGCTGTGCTGGGCGCTCCTGAAGGAGCTGCGCGTGGACCCGGGCGCGGGCCCGCCCCGGCACGCGGCGCTGCACGGGCTGCGGGACGCGGTGCGCGCGATGGTCGGCGACGCCATCACCGGGCAGGGTTTTCCGGTGCGCCATCACCGGCTGCGACGGGTCGCCAACTCCCGGAGCCAGGACGACGATTCGGGGAGCCAGGGGTAGCCGACGGCCCCTGTCGGGGAGTCGGGGTTGGCAGATGGGCCCTGCCGGGGAGTCAGGGACGGGTCGGCGAGGTAGACCAGACACATGACCGCACTCGATGACTCCGAGCTCGACGGCGCCGGGCTCGACGCCTCCGGGCTCGGCGACCGCGTCCTCGGCGGCTGGCTCGGCCGGATCGCGGGCAACATGCTCGGGAAGCCGGTCGAGCGCGGCGACTTCTGGACGCGGGCGCGCATCGACCGCTACCTCAGCGCGGCCGACGCCCTCCCCCTCACCGACTACCTGCCCGAACCCGCCTCCCCCGAGAACGAGTCGGCGCTCCGGCCCGAGTGGCGCCGCTGCGTGCGCGGCCGCGTGCACGGCAGTTGCCGTGACGACGACGTGGACTACTCGATCCTCGGCCTGCACCTCCTGGAGACGCACGGCTTCGAGTTCACCACCGAACAGGTCGGCGAGCTCTGGCTGTTGCGGCTGCCCTACCTGCAGACCTTCACGGCGGAGCGCGCCGCCTACCGCAACCTCGCGAGCGGCCTGAAGCCCCCGCTCACCGCCACGTACGACAACCCCTACCAGGAGTGGATCGGCGCCCTCATCCGCGCCGACGTCTTCGGCTGGACCTCCCCCGGCGCCCCGCGCCGCGCCGCCGCCCTCGCCCGCCGTGACGCCGTGCTCTCCCACACGGGCAACGGCGTCTACGGCGCGATGTGGGCGGCGGCCCTGGTCGCGGCGGCGTTCACCGCGACCTCGCCGCGTGCCGCCCTGGACGCCTCGCTCACGGTGTTCCCCGCGAGCAGCCGCCTGGCCCGTACGGTGCGCCACGCCATGTCGCTGCACGAGGCGGGGCTCAGCTGGGAGGAGTCCCTCGACACCCTCGGGGAGGAGACTGCGGGGCTCGGCTGGATCCACACGGTGCCGAACGCGGCAGTCCTGACGGCCGGACTCCTGTACGGCGAGGGCGACTTCACCCGCACGATCGCCCTCACGGTCCGCGGCGGCCTGGACACCGACTCCAACGGCGCGACGGCGGGGTCCGTCGCGGGCGTGCTGTGCGGGGCGGCGGCGATCCCGGCGCGGTGGCGGGAGCCGCTGGAGGACCGGGTGAGCAGTGCGGTGTTCGGGTTCGACGGAGCGTCGATCTCCGAACTGGCCGCTCGGACGGTGGAGTTGGTGAGGTCAGAGCCTCACTAGCGCCAGGCGCCACCGTCCCTGCGGTTGCTCCCTGTTGCCCATGCCCGATCGTCCGGGGCTGCGGGACGGGAGGGGGCGCGCTGCCACCGAGCGCTCCGGATGTGCCGGGTCCAGGGGGGAGGCATCTGCCGGGACGGAGCCGATGCAGCTCAGGCGGCGGATGCGGTCGGTGAAGTCCGGGTCGGGGAGCGGGAGTTCGAGGTCGTCGTCCACGTACCCGACGGCGGCGACCACGTAGTCGACGACCGCTCTCACCAAGGGGGGCCAGGGTGCGGTGCGGGCACCCGGGCGTTCGGGGCACTTGAGCTTGCGCAGGATTCTCAGGGTGGTCGGCAGGTTGGCCTCGCCCGCGGTGAACTGGGGCAGCGCGTCCCGCACGGTCGGTTCGGCGGGTTCGTCGAGGGGCGCGGCGCCGGGGGTCTGGTCCTGCCACCAGGCGGCCGGGGCGAGTTCACCCAGGGAGAGGTGCTGGAGGTACAGGCAGAAGGACGCGGTGTTGTCGTCCGCTCCGGCGGCGAACTGCCACCAGAAGCGCGCGCCGTCCTCGAAGCCGCCGAGCTGGAGGAAGCAGCCCAGCACCACCGCGCTGTCGGGCTCGGGGATGAGGCTGTGGGTGAGGAAGTCACCGAGGAGGTCGACGTCGGTCTGGGTGACCACGGTCTCGCACAGGGTGCGCAGGTCGCGGGCGGCGTCGCGCTCCGAGTCGCCCGTCGTGCGGCGCCGGTCGCCGCGGGGCAGTCGCGGGCGGGGGCGGGCGTGTCGCTCGGTGACGGGCACGGGGCACTCGGGCTGGTCGATGAGCCGGGCTCTGTGCAGGAGTTGGTCAATGGTCGAGGTCACCGGGGTGTCCCTCCTGGGCGGTGCGGTCGGGGTAGAGGCGGGAGAACAGGTTGCGCCGGGCGTGCCGGGCCGTGGAGCGGACGGAGGCGAGCGAGAGGCCGAGCACGTCGGCCGTCGCCGTCTCTGACTGTCCGCGCAGGTGGAGCAGGACCATGACGTCGAGCTGGGCCTCCGGCAGGCGGCGCAACTGCTCGAACAGGGACAGGGATTCCTCGATCTGCCGGAATCGGGCTTCGACGCCTTCCGTACGGTGCAGGGCGAGCGTGTCGAAGGCGGCTTCGGCGAGCGCGGGGTGCCCGTCCGCCTGAGGGGTGCGTTCCAGCACGGTTCCGCGCAGGAGTTGCCAGGCGAAGCGCTCCGGGTTCTCGCTCTCCAGGGCCTCGTCCCAGAGGATCAGCAGAAGGTTGAACACGTCGTCGACCGCACGGCGCGCGTCGGCGGGGCGCCGCAGGAACGTCGACGTATAGGCGTGATAGACGGGCCGGTGCAGATGCTGGAACGCACTGAAATCCAGCGGAGGTTGCCCCGGCCGCAGATCCTTCAGCACGCAGTCGTTTATCCACACCGTGCGCTTGTTGGCCTCGCGGGCGGCCTGCACCCACATGCGGCGGAGCATTTCCACGGAGGCGAGCGGCCAGCCCAGCGCGTTGAGGAGATCGCGGATGAACTCCCAGCGGGGGTAGCGGCCGGCGGCCCGCAGCAGCTCGCTGATCTTCGAGCGGGACCAGCCGGTGGTGTTCTCCAGCTGCTGCAGCGTCAGGCCGCTCGCCTGGTACGCCTGGCGCAGCTGTTCCAGCCAGGCCCGATGGGTGGGACCGGCGTTCTCGCTGATGGGGCCCAGCTTGCGGCCCGGTCTGCCCGGCTCGGTGGGCTGCGTCGGCGGGTTCACCGCTCGGGCTCCCCGTCGCCTGCCGGGGTTCCGGGAGGGTCGGGATGGCGAGGTGGGTGGGGAGGGTGGGGATGGTGGGGATGGGCGGCGTACGCCTGCACGATCTGCTGGACGCCTAACGCGATCGTGGGAATGAGCGCGATCACGGCCGCGACGTTCTGACCCAATGCGGTCATCACCGCACTCAGCACCACGAGGGAGATCAGAGACGTCACCGCCACGGCGGTTTTACTGATCATTGCTTCCTTCAAATGTGAATCACTGTCTGGGACTTGATGACCCCTCAGGTGTTTGCCGCACCTGTCGAACCGGTCGCACCGATCACGCGGATCGCACTGACCGCGCTGACCGCGCTGATCACACTGACCGCACTGACCGAGGAGCCGCGCTCAGCATGGAGGCCCCACGGCCGCATCGATGCGCGAATCTTGGATCCGGGAACAATGAAGGAAGCAGAGAAGGAAGCGGGCGAGGGCAGATCGGTCGTTTTCGATACGCGACCTCCTGCATACATGCACGACCTGACCCGGACAGGGCGAAGTTCCCCATTCCGCTTGCGCGTCGGCCCCCCGGCGGCGCGCAATGGACGCGCGGCCGCCTCTGCGCTCCGGGGGCGACCGCGCGGGATCCCTGTCTGGGATGGGCCCCCTCGGTTTGCCACGAGGGGGCCTTCGCCTTCACTCGGAATCGGGCTCGGACTCGGGCTCGGACTCGGACTCGGACTCGGGCTCGGACTCGGACTCGGACTCGGACTCGGACTCGGACTCGGACTCCGACGGCGAGGGTGCCCAGGCGAAAGCGGGATCGTAGGCGTCCGTGTCCAGCGGGAGCGGACCGCGGGCGCGTTCCAGGGATCGGCGCAGCGCGGCCGCGGCCACCCACGCGACGGTCTCCGAGCCATGCCCCACGCCCTCTTCCCCGCGCTTCGCCGCTCCCTTCGCGTCGTCGAGTGCGTCCTTGAATTCCCGCCCCTCCGCACGCGCGTCCAGCAGGGTGCCGACAGCCGCCTGGGTCCGCACATCGCGACGGGCCTCGTCGATGACGTCCTGGACCCCGACGAACGCCCGCCCCGACCGGGCCGTCTGCGCCTCGACCAGGGCCCTGACGACGACGTGGTGCGCCGCGTGGGACAGCCACGGCTCCAGGTCGGCCAGGTATCCGCGCCAGGCCCGGCGCTGTCGCCGCTCTTGAAGTGCTTGCCTGAAATGCCTCACGACTGCCCGCCTCCGCTCCGGTCGGGGTGAGACGCAGGTGACCTGCCTGTGGTTCTCGCCGCTCTGGGTAGCCTCGGCGCTGCCGGTCGGAAGCCGAAGAAGCGGGGGGCGGAAGTGTCGTACGGGACGAGGGTGTTGTGGACCGCTGGTCCGCGTCGTGACGAGGTGGCGGAGCTCGACGGCGGGGCCCAGGCGGTCGGGGCGGTGTGCGCGCTGTCGCTGCCCGGCGGGGTGCGGCTGGCCGGGGGCACGGAGGACGGCCGGATACGGGTCTGGGATCCGGCCGACGGTGAGGAGACCCTCGTTCTGGGTGGGCCGGGGGCTGCCGTGTTCGCCCTGTGCGCCGTGGCCGTGGGCGGGGAGGTGCTGCTTGCCGCCGGTGGGGCCGAGGGAGCCGCCGGCGCCGTACAGGTGTGGAATCCGCTGAGCGGTGAGCGCTCGCACACGCTGACCGGGCACACCGGCCGGCTGGTGAACGGGCTCTGCGCGGTGCCGTTCGGGGATCACACCCTGCTGGCGAGCGGTGGCGACGACGGCACCGTGCGGCTGTGGGATCCGGGCACCGGCCGCCAGGTGCGGGTCCTCGACATCGGCACCGAACCGTTCGACGGCTCCCACCCGGTCCGCGGGCTGTGCGCGTTCTCCCTGGACGGCGCGACCGTGCTGGCCGCAGGTGGCGACGACGGGACGATCCGGCTGTGGGACGCGGCCACCGGCCGGTTGGTGCGCGCGTTCGCCGGGCGGCCCGACACGACGCGGGGAAAGACGTGCGTGCTGTACGCGCCGGGCCACGCCCCCGTCGGCATCCCGGGTCACACCGGCCCGGTGTACACGCTGTGCGCGCTGTCGCTGGGCGGGCGCACGGTGCTGGTCAGCGGTGGGAGCGACGGCAAGGTGCGGGTGTGGGATCCGGTCACCGGTGAGCTGGTGCGCGCGTTCGACGGTGGTGCGGGGCTGATCTTCGGCGTGTGCCCGGTGGAGGCGGGCGGGCGCACGCTCCTGGCCGCTGTCGGTGGCGGCGACTACGGGCTGCGGCTGTGGGACGCGGGCAGCGGTGAGCTGGTGCGCACCTTGCGGGGGCACACCGGGCCGGTCTGGGGCGGCGTCTGCGCGCTGCCGCTGCCCGGCCGGGCCCTGCTCGCCAGCGGGGGCGGGAAGTTCGACGGCATGGTGCGGCTGTGGGATCCGGAGGCGGAGCCGCCGCCCCAAGCCCCCGACCTGCGCGAGTCGTTGGCCACGGTGTGCGCGGTGCCGCTCGGCGGCGACCGGACCCTGGTGGCGACGGGGAGCACCAACGGAGCGGTCCGGCTGTGGGACGCGGAACTCGGCACTCGTACGGACGTGGTGGACCGCAAGGAAGCGGATTTCAACCAGCTGTGGGTCAGCGGGGTCTGCGCCGTGCCCGTCGAGGGCCGCAGCCTCCTCGCCGCCGTCAGCCACAACGGCACCATCCGCCTGCACGACCCCGTCACGGGCCGGGACACCCGGCTCATCGGGTACGCGCATACGGATGGGGCCGGGACGTACGCCGTCACGGCCGAAGGGGAGCTCGTCTCCGAGGAGTTCACCGCGGTGTGCCCGGTGGCGGCGGACGGGCGGCACCTGTTGGCCACCTGCGGCGAACGGTTCGGCGAGCACGTCGCGAACGTACGGCTCTGGGACCCGGCGACCGGCGGACACGTGCGGACCGTCGCCCGGCACAAGGGCAAGCTCCGCACGCTGTGCGCGCTCTCCCTGCCGGGGGACGCTCTGCCGGGAGACGATCTGCCGGGGCGCGCTCTGCTGGCCGGTGCCGGCTGGGACCCGTATGTCTGGCTGTGGGACACCGGGTCGGACGACCGGCCACGTGAACTGCCGGGCCACCGCGGCCGGGTCAACGCGCTGTGCGCCGTACCGCCGGGCGGCGCCGGACGGACCCTGCTGGCCAGCGGCAGCCACGACGGCACGGTGCGCTTGTGGGACCCCGGCACCGGAGCGGCCGAGCAGGTGCTGGGCGGCCATCAGGACTGGGTCACGGGGCTGTGTGTCCTCCCGCTCGGCGGCGGGCGCACGTTGCTGGCGAGTGGGAGCAAGGACCGTACGGTGCGCCTGTGGGAGAGAGACAGAGGAGGACGGGCGACGGGGGCGGAGGCGTTCCGGTGCGTGGCGGTGATCCCCGTCCGCTCCCCCGTGAGCGCGCTCGCGGCCGCGGATCACCGCCTCTTCGTCACCACGTCCGCCGGGCTGCTGAGCCACGCCATTCAAGATCAACTTAAGGATCTTAATGTCTGCGCGTTGACGCCTTAAAAATCTCAAGCTACAAATGAACTGCGAGTACGTCGCCGAGCGCAGGGAGCCAAGGGTGGAGTGGCAGGAGCTGACGGACCTGACCCAGGGGCAGCCGTTCGTGGTCGAGCGGGTCCGGCTCGTCGACAGCGGCATCGCGGTGGAGGGGCAGTTCGAGCCGCCGCAGCTGGCGCAGCTCGGCGTGGACGACCAGGTGTTCGTCGCCGCGTTCGTACGGTCGCACGGCTCGATCAAGGAGATGGAGCGGATCTTCGGGGTGAGCTACCCGACGATCAAGTCACGGCTCAAGCGGATCGCCGAGCGCATCGACTTCGCCGACGCCGTCGAGACCATCGAGACCGTCGACACCGACCCGGCGCCCACGAGCGCCGACGTCATCGACCGTCTGCAGCGCGGCGAGATCAGCGCCCAGGAGGCGCTCACCGAACTGGAGAAGTCCCGGTGATCCCACAGCTGGTGACGGTGCGGTACCGCCGCACCGACGGACGTCGACGACGCGTGTTCGTCCCGGTCGTGCCGGTGCTGCTGGTGCTGTCGCCGCTGCTGCTGCTCGCCCTGCTGGCCGGACTGGTCGCGTGCGTCGTCTTCCGCATGAGCCCGGTGGGTCCGCTGCGGGGTGTGTGGCTGGTGGCGTGGGCGCTGCCCGGCACGCGGTTCGAGATCGAGCAGGGGCCTTGGGCGCTGCTGGTCAGCGTCAGATGACCGGACAGCCAGAGACATTCAAGGGAATCAAGGGAATCAGAGGGGCCAGGGAACATCCATGAGTGAGCAGCGTCGCCAGATCCTGAACATGCTGTCCGAGGGCAAGATCACCGCGGATGAGGCCGAGCGGCTCATCGACGCGGTCGAGCGCGACCAGCCCGGGCCCCAGCCCTCGTCCGGCGCCGCGTCCCGCCCGAAGGGGCGGCCCAAGTACCTCCGCGTGCTGGTGAGTTCGGACGACGACCCCGAAGGACCGACCCGCATCAACGTCCAGGTGCCGCTGCAGCTGCTGCGCGCCGGTGTCCGGCTCACGACCCTGGTCCCGCCGCAGGCGCTCGCCAAGGCCAACGCGGAGCTGAGCAAGTCGGGGATGCCGATCGACCTCACCGAGCTCAAGCCGCAGCACCTGGAGGAGCTCATCGACCACCTCGACGAGGTCACGGTCGACGTCGACGACCCCACCAGCAAGGTGAAGATCTTCTGCGAGTGACGGGCGCGACCGGGTCCACCAGCCTGCGCCGCCGCGCCCGTTCCGCGTCGCACGCCACGTCGATCCACGCACGTCGATCCACGCACGTCGATCCACGCACACGTGGCCCGGAGCCAGACGGGGGAACTGGCTCCGGGCCACAACTGTGAGCGTAGTTCCGGTGAGAGGAGCACGAACCATCCGGGTGGCCGGTTTTCTTCGCCTGTCGCGTCGGCCGCCCGGCGGCGCGCGTGATGTGCCCGGCCAGAGCCCTTGACCGGCTCGTGCCCCGTACTTCTGGGCCGGGGGCGACGAGCTGTCCCGTCCGCGCCCCGGCGGCGGGGACCAGGTGAGAAGCTGAATCCTCGTTCCGTGACCGCCTGTCCGGTGAGTGGAGGAAGCGGCGCGAATTCGATTCCGCCGGCGGTGGAGTTGAGCGCAAACCTGTGCGCCCGGCCGGGTGTGATCGGCACAATGAGGTCATGCCGGAGTACATCGAACTCGACCTGGCCGGAGCGGTGTTGCGGGTGCAGCTCGCAGATGTCGGGGACGCCGCGGGTGTCGGGGACCTCGGGGACCTCGGGTACACCGTCGACGATCCCGCGTCCGACGCCGAGCGCGGTTCGGGGCTGCCCGAGGAGTTCGGCTCGCCGGAGCCCGTCTCCACCGGCGGCCGCCGCCGCACCGCCGCCCTCGCCGCGGGCGCCCTGCGCGCGACGCTCGCCCCGCTCGGCCCGCTCCTCGACGAGGTGCACACGGCCGTCGCGGGCGCCGCGCACCCGCCCGAGGAGTTCACCGTCGACTTCGGCATCGAGGTCGGCAAGGACCTCAAGCTCGGCATCGTCGGGCTCAAGGGGTCCGCCACGATGACGGTGTCCGCGACCTGGCGCGGTGACGGTGCGGGTACTAGGACAAGTGGGAGTACCAGTACGAGTACGGGGAGCAGTTCGCAGCGGGGATCGCAGGGGTAGGCATGGGCTGGTTCCACCGGGGCGGCGGGGCGCCTCCGGTCGTCGCCGTCCTCGATCGGGGAGGCCAACAGGCCGTGGGCGCCGCCGCGTTGATCTCCCCGCGGCGCGTCCTCACCTGCGCCCACGTCGTCAACGACGCACTGGGGCTGCCCCTGTTGAGCAAGGCGCAGCCGGGCCCGGAGAGCGAACCGCTGCACGTCGGCTTCGCGCGGCGCACCGTACGCGTCGGCGCGCGCGTCGAGGTGTGGGTGCCGCCGCAGCGGACCGGGCCCGGGGCCTGGCAGGGCGACCTGTGCGTCCTCTCCCTCGCCGAGCCCGCGCCCGACGGGGCACAGCCCGTCGTGTGGACCGACATGGCCGAGGGGCAGCCGCTGCGGGCCTGGCACGGCTGCGGCGACCCGATCACGTTCGCGGACGCCACCCTGAAGCTGCTTGACGGTCATCTCGGCTACTTGGACGGGGTGTTGGCGGGAGCCGCCATCGGTCCCGGGTTCAGCGGCGGGCCCCTGTGGACGCCCTCCGGTGACAGCGTCGCCGGGCTCGTCGTGGGACAGCTGGGGCAGCCCACCACGCAGCCCATCACGCAGCCCACCGCTCAGGCCGCCGGGCAGTCCACGCGCTCCTCGTCCGGGGGCGCGGGCGCGGCAGGGTACGCGGGCTTCGCCGGGCATCCGGGGCAGACGCTGCGGCGCACCTGGGCGCTGTCCTGGCAGGCGGTGCGGGATCAGTTGTACGCGGCCGGGGCGGGCGCCGTCGTCGCGGACTGCCGGACGGTGCTGCCCCACGCCGGACACGCCGGGCACGCCGGGCACGATGGGCACGCCGGGCACAGCCCGGCCACGAGTGGCGGTCCGGGCACGGCCGGCGGCCCGGGCGCCGTCGGCGGCACACACCCCTCGTACGATTCGTACGACCCGCTGCGCGCCGAACTCACGCTGCTGCTCGGCGCGTTGCTCGCCAACCCCTTCGAGCGGGCCCGGCACGCGCAGCGGCTCGCCGCGCAGCTGGGCATCTCCGTGCCGCAGGACGGCTCGGCGCCCTCCGTCGAGGAGCTGGCCGACGTGCTGCTCTCCCGGCCGCGCGCGCTGCCCACGCTCAGCGAGACCCTGGCCGCCTCCGGCCCGTACGGCTCGCGGCCCGAGCAGCTGACCGCGCTGCTCGGGCTGGGGCGTCGCGTCGAGGGGGCGGGGCTGCTCTCACATGATGAATACGCCTTCCTGTACGCGCAGTTGGGGCAGGTCGTCGTCGCCGACGCGACGCTGCCGCCGCGCGCCGCGCAGGAGGCGCTGCGCTATCTGCCGCTGCCGTCCGCGCTGTGCACGGCCCGCCTGGAGGAGGCGCGGATCGGGCCCGCGATCGAGGGACTTGAGGCGTACCACCAGGACGGGGGCACGGTTCCGGAGGGGACGCCGTTCGTGCCCGCGATCGTGCACGCCGTCGAGTTCGTCGCCGCCGCTGCCGAAGGGCCCGCCGGGCGGGCGCTGCGCTCCTGGAGCGACCGGGTGTGCGGGCGGCTCGGCGTGCACCCCGTCGCCCGCGACCAGCGGCGTGCCGATGCCGCGCACTGGGCGGGTTCGCGGGCGGCGCCGGTGACCCGGCTGCTGGTCCAGCTCACCCGCGTCGGCTCGCCCACTGGTCCCGGCCCGCACGCCGGTTCCGGCCCGCACGCCGGTTCCGGCCTGCACACCGGGCCCGATTCACGCACCGGGCCCGAAGCACGCACCGGGTCCGCCGCGCGCTTCCGGTGCCGGCTGTGGCAGCGGCACGCCGACGGCTCGGCGCACCGCCTGGAGACCGGCCCCGGAGACACTCCCCTCACCCCGGAGGAGGTGGCCGCGGTCATCCGCGAGGGCGCCGAGCGCTCCGTGGGCGAGGGCCGCCTGCCCTCCGTGGACGTGCAGGTGGACCGCGACGGACTGCACCTGCCCATCGACGAGTGGGACGCGGGCAGCCCCAACCCGTTCGTGCCGGGCCTCCCGCTCGGCGTCTCGTTCCCGCTCACCCTGCGCTGCCCGGAGATGACGGGCTACGTGCCCGACCGCACCAAGTGGCAGGAACACCGCTGGTCCGACGGGCACGGGCGGCTCCTCGTCATCGACGAGCACCTCACCGACAAGCGGCAGGTCGCCACGGAGCTCTCGGGCGAGAGCGGCAGCCGCATCAACCAGGTCGTCCTGCACGGGCCACCCGAACTCCGTGCCCAGTTCCTGGAGTTGTGCCTCGCTCTCGGCGTGCCCGTCGTCCTGTGGGACCGCGAGGCCGAGGGCCACGAACACGCGCATCGCCTCACTCCCCTCACCCCTACGGGTGCTCCGCACCAGCTGCCGGAGCGGGTACGGGAGTTCAGAGCCCAGTCGCTGGACCGCGCGGGCCTCGTGGCGCGCCCCTCCCTCGTATGGGAGGACCCCATGGGAACCGTGGGGGAAGAACTCGGCCGCGTACGGCTGACGGACCCCGACGAGGCGGCCACGCATGAACCCGAACCACACCCCCACGAACCCCACCCTCACGTACCTCACCCCCACGAACCTCACCCCCACCAAGGAGCAGCCCTCTCATGACAGATCAGCGCGGACCCGCACCGGCGGCGGGCGACTGGCGGCTGTTCCGCGGGGACGGCGAGGCCCGGCGCGTGACGTTCCCCGAGGCCCCGCCCTGGCGCCGCTTCACGCCCGCGGCGGACGGGGCGCGCAGGCCGCGCCCGTATCTCATCGGCAGCGCCGAGTCGGAGGTCGTGAACGCGGCGCTGCTGCTGCGCCGCCCCCTCCTGGTGACCGGCCACCCCGGCACCGGCAAGTCGTCCCTCGCCCACGCCATCGCCCATGAGCTGACCCTCGGCCGCGTCCTGACCTGGCCGGTCAACAGCCGCTCGACGCTGCGCGAGGCGCTGTACGGGTACGACGCGATCGGGCGGCTGCGGGAGTCGAACCTGGGGCGGGAGCGGGACCCCTCCGCTGCCCCTTCCCCCTCCCCCACGACTCCGGGCGGTGCGGGCGCCGACATCGGCTCGTACGTCCGGCTGGGACCGCTCGGCACCGCCCTCGTGCCCGGCGACCGGCCCCGCGTACTGCTCGTCGACGAGCTCGACAAGGGGGACGTGGACCTGCCGAACGACCTCCTGACGGTGTTCGAGGAGGGCGAGTTCGAGATTCCCGAGCTGGCGCGGCTGCCGGAGGAGCAGTCCGAGGTGCACGTACTGACGGCCGATCCGGAGGTGCGGGCGCCGGTGACGCGGGGGCGGGTGCGCTGCTCCGAGTTCCCGGTGGTGGTCATCACCAGCAACGGGGAGCGGGAGTTCCCGCCCGCGTTCCTGCGCCGCTGCGTCCGCCTCGACCTGGCCGAACCGGACGAGGCCCGGCTGCGCGACATCATCGAGGCGCATCTCGGTGACGAGTCGCTGGTCGGCGTCGACGATCTGCTGGCCGCGTTCCTGGGGCGCAGGGCTCCGGGCGAGCTGGCCACCGACCAGCTCCTGAACGCGGTGTTCCTGCGCAAGGGCGGGCTCGACCTGCCTGCGGGGCCGCTGCTGGACGCGGTGCTGCACCGGCTGGGCGGGACGGTCTAGGGGTGGGGGCGCCGCCGGAGGGGCCGGAGGGGCCGGAGGGGCCGGAGCCCGCGGAGACGCCGGGTTCGCCCGAGGGGGCGAGGGGCGACGCTGCGGACTCTGAGGAGCGGCTCGATCCGCCGGGTAAGGGCTCGGCGGGTGGGGGCTCGGCAGGTGAGGACTCGGCGGGTGGGGACTCGGCGGGTGGGGACTCCGCAGCTGAGGACTCCGCGAGTGAGGACCTGGCAGCCGAGAGCTCGGCAGCTGAGGACTCGGCGGGTGGGGACTCCGCGAGTGAGAGCCCGGCGGACGAGGCCGCCCGCGAAGACGCGTCCGACGGGCCCGGTGCGTCCGATGCGTCCGATGCGGCCGATGCGTCCAGCGGGGCCAGCGCGGCCGGTGCGGCCAGCGCATCCAGCGCCTCCACAGCCGACCACGTGCCGCCCGGCTGGCACTCGCTGGCGGAGATCGAGAGGGCGACGGAACAGTATCTGGCGGGCCTGTCGGATCCGTCACCCGTGACGGAGCGGGTCAACGAGCTCCTGCGGCCGTACGGGGAGGGGCCGCCGGATCCGGCGGGCGTGGCGGATAGGGTCCACGAACTCCTGGAACGGCTGGCACGACTCGGCGTGACCGGGGCCGAGCCGCCCTCGCGTCCCGAGTGGACCGGCACCGTCTCGGGCCCCCGCCTGCGCGCCACCCTCGACGCGCTCACCGCGAGCGGTGTCGACCTGTCCGGCGAGGAGCTGCTCGACGCGCTGTGGCTGGCCGGGCGGATGCCGACCGGGGCCGACGCCCCCCTCGCCCGGGCCACCGGGATCGCCCCGGCGCCCGCCGCGCCCCGCCCGGCGGCCGAAGAGCCCGGCGACGCCGTGTCGGGTCAGGCCCAACTCCCGCCCCTGCCCCCACAGTTCCAGCCGACTGTCCGGCCCGGCGCCCCTCAACAGCACCAGCCACGACCCGCGAGCCCCGCTGCCGACGCCCCCGCCACCGACCCCCGGGCCCGCATCACCCCCGCCCCCACCCCCCTCTACGGCGCCGCACGCTCACAGCCCCCCGGCCGCAGCCCCGACCGACAACGCCACCAGCCCCTCCCCGCCCGCCCCGTCCGCACCCCCGGCACCAAGGCGCTCGGCGCCCGCCAGCTCCAACTGGGGCGGGCCCTGCGCCCGTTGAAGCACCGGGTGCCCGACCGGGCGCGCTGGGAGCTGGACGAGGACGCGACCGCGGAGTCCTCCGCCGAGAGCGGGCTGACCGACGCGGTGCTGCGTCCGGCGCGGGCCCGCTGGCTCGACCTGGCGCTCCTGGTGGACGACGGCGCGTCCATGCTGCTGTGGCAGCGGCTCGCCACCGAGGTGCGGCTGCTCGTCGAGCGCAGCGGCGCCTTCCGCACCGTACGCGTGCACGGCCTGGACACCCGCGGCCCGGACGCCCCGCTCCTCGGCCACCGCCCCTATACGCCGGGCACCGCCGTCCTTCCGCCCTCGACGGTCACCGACCCGAGCGGCCACACCCTCATCCTCGTCGTCAGCGACGGCGTCGGTGCGGCCTGGCGGGACGGCCGGATGCGGGAGTGGTTGAAGCAGTGGGGGCGGTACGGGCCCACTGCGGTGCTGCACGCGCTGCCCGGCCATCTGTGGGACGGCTCCGGGATCCGCGCCGAACGCTGGCGGGTCACCACGCGGCGGCGGGGCGCGCCCAATGTGACCTGGGACGTGGCGGATCCGGTGCTTCCTCCGGAGGTCGCACCGTTCGACGGGATGCCGGTGCCGGTGCTCGCGCCGGAGCCGGAGGCGGTGGGGGCGTGGGCGGCGCTGGTGGCGTCGCCGGGGGCGAGCGCGGTGCTGCCGCTGCTCGCACAGCACCCCGGACCAGCGAGCGATCCCGCCCCCGTACCGGCATCGACTCCCGTAGCCGCAGCGGCCGGTGAGCCGTCGCGGGACCGGGACGCGGCAGGCCGCTCCGTCCTGCGCTTCCGTGACGCCGCGTCCCCGGAGGCGTACCGCCTCGCCGCTCATCTCGCGGCGGTCGCGCCGCTGTCGGTGCCGGTGATGCGCCTCGTGCAGGGCGCGCTCGGCGACGACGTCACGACCGGGCACCTGGCGGAGGTGTTCCTGGGCGGGCTCATGCGGCGCACGGCGTCCGAGTCCGCCGAACTCCCGCCGCACCACCGCAGTTACGACTTCACCGACGGCGCCCGCGCCATCCTCCTCAGCACGGCTCCGGCGCCCGAACTCCTGCGGACGAGCCGCCGGGTGACCGAGCGGCTCAGTGAACTCGTGGGCCGGTCACCGGACTTCCCCGCGTGGCTTGCGCACCCTGCGGGCACGGAGCGGGTGGACGCGGACGCGCTGCCGTTCGGCTGGGTGGACGACCGGCTGCTGCGCAGGCTCGGCGTGAGCACGGCTCCGGCGCGGACCGAACCGGCCCCGGAGTACGTCGGGGCTCCGCACTCCGAGTGGCTCCCTCTCTCCTCGTACGACCTTCAACGGGTCGGCCCGTGGGGCCTGTTCGCCCGGCACCTCACCGCCGACGGGGCCAGCGGGGTGTTCCTGGGGCGCGACGGGGAAGGGCGGACCGCCACGATCAGGGTCGCCCCGCCGGGCACCCCGCAGCAGCTGATCCTGCGGGGCGAGGCGGACGTGCTGCGGCACCTGAACGGGCGGGGCGCGCCCCGGATCCTCGGCGTCGACGCGGAGGGCGCACCCCCGTGGCTGGCGACGGAGCCGGCGATGGCGGGCAGCCCGGCGGCTCCGGCACCCCATCTCGTCGACTACACACGGCAGTTCGGGCGGCTCGAACGGACGGAGTTCGCCCGGCTCGGCCATCAGGTGGCGAGCACCCTCGCCCTCGCCCACGCCGCCGGGCTCACCCATGGGCGGCTCATCCCCGAGCGGGTGCTGATGACCCCGCACGGGGCGGTGCTCGCCGGCTGGGGCGGCCACGGGAGTCCGCTGGGCGCCACCCAGGACCTGCACGCCCTGGGCGAGACGCTGCTGGGCGCGGCGGGCGAGGACGTGCCCACGGCGCTGATGGACCTGTTGCGGCGGTGCGTGCGGGGGCTGCCGCACAACAAGCCGAGCGCCGCCGAAGTGGCCGACGGCTTCGGGGAGTTCGTGACGGGGATCAGGGTGGCCGCGCCCGCCCGCGGGCCGCTCACCGACCTCGTCGCCCGCATCGGGTACGACGAGACCGGCGCGGAGGTCCTGCTGGACCTCGCCGAAGCGGGCCAGCACGGCGGCATCACCGGGCCTGCCGACGAGTCGGCCGCGCTGCTGGAGTCGGTCGTCGACGGCCTGGTGCGGCGGTACGCACCGCAGGACCTGCAGATCTACCTCGCGAGCGACGACGTCCTCGCCGCCGTCCCCCCGGGCGCGACGGCGGGCGTGCCGCACATCGTGCGGGGTCCGGGCGGGGACCGCTGGCCGGAGGCGCTGCTGCCCGAACTCCGCAGGCGGCAGGGGCTCGCACAGGAGGCGCCATGGTCGCGGCGGGCGTCGGACCCCGTTCTGGTGGTCTTCTGCTCCGGGCTCCAGACCCTGTCCCCGCACGGAGTGGAGTGGGCGGACGCCCTGAGCGGCGAACTCGGTGTTCACGTCCTGGCGCTCGGCCGCCCCCTGACCATGGCGGAGGGTGAGTACACCGTCTCCTATCGCACCTATCGCATCAGACTGGCCTCCGGCAGCGACCTGTCCACGTTCCACCACCGGGGATCGCCGCCCTCCGGCACCCTTTTCCACCGCGACCACAGGCCGACGCACCCCCTCGGCGGCGGCTCCCCGTTCCCGCCGGACCCGCCTCCCCCGATCCCGTCGTCCGAACGGCTCGCTCTCGCCCGGCAGTTCCGCGCGGCCGTCGACCGGGGGCGGGCCGGACACCTCGCCGACGCCCACGCCGCCCTGGACAGCGTCATCGGCGAGCAGGCCCAGCTGCTCGGCCAGGACGACCCCGACACGCTGGCCAGCGTCTACGAACTCGGCTTCGTCCTCCTCGGCCTGGGCCGGACGGACGAGGCGTACAACGTCTTCGACGTGGCCGCGACCAGCCGGGACCGGGCGCTGGGCCCGCATCACACGGACTCGCTCCTCGCCCATCAGCAGCGCGCGTTCGTCCGCGGCCTCCAGGGGCGCCACTTGGAAGCGGAGGAGATCTACCGCGGGCTGCTGACCGCGTGGGAGAAGTCCCCGGGGGCGCTGCACCCGCACACCCTGCTGTGCCGCCACAACCTCGCCGCCACCCTCATCAACCTGGGCCGCCACGAGAAGGCGGCGGCCGAGGCCCGCACCGCATACGCGGGCCGGGCCCTCACGCTCGGTCCCGACCACCCCGACACGCTCTCCAGCGGCCACGAACTGGCCGTCGCTCTCGCGAAGTTGCCGTCCCGCTCCGCGTTCCGCGCGGTCGCCGAGGAGGTGTACGAGGCCCGCCTGCGGACCCTCGGCGCACACCACGCGGACACCCTCGCGACCAAGGCCCTCCTGGATCCCCCGTCCCCCTCCCCCTCGAAGCGCGCCCCCCTCAACAAGGGTTGATCCACAAGGGTTGATCCACGCCTCCCCCGCCCTCGCTACCCTTCCCCTGTGACCATCCAGGACTACGCCACGTACATCGCAGGTCTCCCCCGCGTCCTCGCGGGCGCCGCCGTGCTCTTCCGGGACGCCGAGGGTCGGGTGCTGCTCGTCGAGCCCAACTACCGTGAAGGCTGGGCGCTCCCGGGCGGCACCGTCGAGTCCGACCAGGGCGAGACGCCCCGGCAGGGGGCCCGGCGCGAGACCGTCGAGGAGATCGGGCTCGACGTGGAGCTCGGCGCGCTGCTGGCGGTGGACTGGGTGCCGGGGCCCGGACGGCCGCCGATCGTGGCGTACGTGTACGACGGCGGCGTCCTCGGCGAGGAGCAGCTGAAGTCGATCCGGCTCCAGGAGGAAGAGCTGCTGTCCTGGCGGCTCGTGGCCCGCGAGGACATCCCCGAGCACCTGCCGAACGCGCTAGGCCGCCGCGTCCTCGCCGCCCTCGACGTGCTGGCGGCGGGTGCGGGGACGGTAGAGCTGGAGGACGGGCGGCGGGTGGGGCACGCCGGCTGATCCACTAGCCGAGCTGCGCCAACTCCGCCTCGCTGAGGTCGAGTTCAGCGGCCCCGGCCGAGTCCTGGATCGAGGCCGGGCGGCTGGCGCCCGGTACCGGGATCACCACCGGGGAGCGGGACAGGAGCCAGGCCAGGGCGACTTGTTGCGGACTGACGCCGCGCGCGGCCGCGAGGCGGTGAAAGGCGGTACCCGTCGAACTCGGCCCCGACGGGCCGTCGAGGGAGCTGCGGGAGATGCCGCCCAGCGGGCTCCAGGGCAGGAAGGCGAGGCCGAGTCCGGTGGCGAGGCGCAGCTCGGGCTCGCTGTCGCGGACGGCGGGCGAGTACTGGTTCTGTACGGAGACGAGCCCGTCGCCGAGGATCGCGTGGGCCTCGCGGATCTGCTCGCAGGTCACGTTGGAGATCCCGGCGGCGCGGATCGTGCCCGCGTCGAGGAGTTCACGCAGCGCGCCCACGGACTCCGCCCAGGGCACGGCCGGGTCCGGCTTGTGCAGCTGATAGAGGCCGATGGCGTCGCCGCCCAGGCGCCGCAGGGACGCCTCGGCGGCGCGCTTGAGGTGGCCGGGCGTGCCGGTGACGGTCCAACTCCCGTCGCCGGGGCGCCCCCGGCCGCCCTTGGTGGCGACGAGGACGTGGGAGGTGTCGGCGCCGTAGCGGGCGAGGGCGCGGGCGACGAGGAGTTCGTTGTGGCCGGTCTCGTCGGCGTGCCAGTGGTAGCTGTCGGCGGTGTCGATGAGCGTGACACCGGCGTCGAGGGCGGCGTGGACGGTGGCGATGGCCCGCGCCTCGTCCGGGCGGTGCTCGATGGACAGCGGCATGGCGCCGAGGCCGACGGCGCTGACGGTGGTGTCGCCAAGGGGGCGGTACTGCATGGCGGGTGGGCTCCTCAGACGGCGGGGGTGACGGGGGTGTCAGGGGCGACGGGGGTGTCAGGGGCCGCGGATACGGCGGATGCGGTGGATGCGGCGGCCAGGGCTTCGGCGACGGCGCCGGGCAGCCAGTCGGCGGTGCGGGAGAAGGCGAAGCCCAGGTGCTTGGCGCGGGCGTTGCTCAGGGCGTAGTGCCGGTCGAAGGAGAAGGGCGAGACGGGCTCACGCTCACCGGCCCCGGCGACATTCCCGTACGCCGAGTGCACCGGGTGCGCCGAGTGCACCGGATGCACCGGGTGCGTCCGGAACACCGGCTCCCGCCCGACCAGCGCACCGATCGCCCCGCTCAACTCCCGGACGTCGAGCGCCCCGTCGGAGCAGGCGTTGACGGCGCCGGTGAAGTCGGTGGCCGTGGCCGCCCACGCGAGCAGGTCCGCCAGCTCCTCGTAGTGGATGAAGACCGTGGGCAGCGCATCGGCGTGCACGGCGATCTCTCTCCCCTGGGTGATGCGTTCGACGTAGTGCGCCAGTCGGCCGGTGAACTCCGCCGCACCGCCGCCGAGCACGTGGGCGCTGCGCACGGCGGCGAAGTCGAACCCGTCCTGCCGCGTGAGGACGGCTTCCGCCTGGCGCTTGCCCTCGGCGTAGTGCGCTTCCAGGTAGGCCGCGTCGTGCCAGGGCAGGTCCGTCCGTACGAGCCATGCGGCCGGGTCCACGGTGTCCTCCGGTACCGGTGTGCCGGGCGGGACGGCGGGGAGGGCGGCGGTCGACGGGTCGTAGACCTCGATGGTGGAGGTCATGACGTAGCGGCGGGTGCGGCCGTTGAAGACGCGGGCGGCGGTGGCGGCCTGCACGGGGGTGTAGCAGACCTGGTCGATGACCACGTCGAAGGCGGCCGGGCCGAGGGCGGCGGCCAGGGCGGCCTCGTCGTCGCGGTCGACGACGAGATGCTCGACGCCCGGCGGGGGCGCGGCCGAGCCGCGGTTGATGACGGTGACGTGGTGCCCGGCTTCCTGGAGGCGCTGGACCAGGAGCTTTCCGAAGTACCGGCTTCCGCCGATGACGCAGATCCTTTGCATGCCCCTCATCCTGGGCATCTACGATCACCAGCAGAAGTACCTGCCTACTGGATACGCATTAAGGAAAACTGTTGATTGATGTGCAGCGGCTGCGGGTTCTGCGGACGGTGGCGGAACACGGCAGCTTCAACCGGGCGGCGCAGGCCCTCCACCTCACGCCCTCGGCCGTGTCCCAGCACATCGCCGCCCTCGAACGCAGCCTCGGCGCCCGGGTCATGGCGCGCAGCACGCGCGGGGTGACCCTCACCGCGGCGGGAAGGATCATGGTGGGCGCGGCCGAGTCGGTCGCCGCGGAGCTCGCGCACGCGAAGCAGCGGGTGGACGGGCTCGGCACCGGTCGCACGTCGCTCACGGTCGCCACCTTCACCAGCGGCGGCAGGCTCCTGCTGCCCGGCGCGCTCGCCCGTCTCGTCGCGGCCCACCCGGACACCGTGGTCCACGTCCGGGAGAGCGAACCGGAGGAGAGCCTGCCGCTGGTCCGCCAGGGCGCCGTGGACGTGGCACTCGCCTACCACTTCGACGGCCCGCTGCCCGGCGGCCCGGGCTCGACATCGAGCCTCACATGGACGGCACTCAGGGACGACCCACTGCACGTCGTCCTGCCCGAGGCCCACCCCCTGGCCGGCCGCGCGGCGCTCGACATCACCGAACTGGCCGCCGAGCCCTGGGTGTTGGGCTGCCTGAAGACGGAGGCGTTCCTGCGGCGCTACGCCGAGCGCGCGGGCTTCGCCCCGGACGTGCGCGGCTCGACGACCGACTACTTCTTCGCCCGCTCACTGGTCGCCGCGGGCATGGGCATCTCCCTGATCCCCACCATCGCCCTGGCCCCGGCCCTGCCGGGCCTGCGCACCGTCCCGATCACCCCGCCGACCCCGACCCGCCACATCGGCGCCGCCTCGATCCGGGACCGCGACCACGCTCCCCTCACGACGCTGATCGAGGCGCTCGGGGAGCAGGCCGCGGCCGTGTGAGGACCTGGCATGGAGGACGGTCCATTCTCAGGGTGGGCGTGATGGCACCTCGCGAGTATCTTCCTGGGATCAGGCAGCGGGCGACCGGGGGGATCCGATGTTTCGATCACGTGCGGACCGCATTTGGGATTGGGACCCGGAGATCAAAAAGGAGTTCCGAGAGTGCCAGAACCTCATGAAAAGGACCTTGGTCGTCGGATATCGGCGCTCTCGCTTTCTCGGCCGGTCGTCCACCGTCTGGTTTCGCATCTTCGGCGTCGTGGAGGTCGTCCTCGGCGTGACGTTCCCGCTCCTCTTCGTCTATCAACTGACCAGCGGGAACGAGCCGTTACAGGCCACGCTGAGTGTGCTCATCGCCGTGTCGGCCGCATTGGGCCAGTTCTTCGGCTGGCGCCAGGGCAGCGGCGAATACAGGGCACAGAACATCCTCCTGGGAGCTGTCATCGGGGAATGGGAGATCGAGCTGATCGGCCTGATCGTCCGCAACCCTGCGGACAAGAAGGAGCAAGCACTGGCCAAGACGGGCGAGGCCCTGCGGAAGCTGTTCGAGGCCCTCGATCGCGAGCACCACGCCTTCTTCGGCGCCAGCCAGACCCCGAGTGAGATCCTGGACGAGGTCAACAGGCGCCAGACGAGGGCTCGCAACCAGGCCGACGACGGAACGAATCAGGGCTGAGGTCAGAGCTGGCGAGCGCGTTCAGTATTTGCTGATGCAGTAGAGCTCGACGCCTTTCTTGCCGTCGATCTGCCCCTTGAGGTACTTGGCGTTCCGGGCATTCACTACCCATTTCACCGAGCGCATTTCCGTGGGCGTCCAGCGCACCGTGACGAGATATCCCTGAGAGCCACCGAAGGCGTGCGTCCGCACCTTCGAACCGCGCTTCAGCGACTTGAACTTGTGCTCCATGCTGCCGATACCGGAGTCTTCGATCATGACGGTCTTCCCTGCGGGGCAGCGCTTGACGCCGGACCTCTTCGCGTTGACCTTTCCTGGCTTGGCCCCGACGCGCCAGCCGTTCTTGCTGCAGTAGGCGTACGCCTTCGACAGGTTCTTCGGCTTCTTCCCCACTCCGTAGATGGACGTCACCTTCCACTTCACGCTCTTGCGCCAGGTGGGGATGGTGCGCACCGAGATGCCGTCAGGAGTGTGCGCCCACTTCCTGGACACCAGCCTCCCGCCTGCCGGTTTCCATGAGACGCGGGTCCTGCCGACGGCCGCGTCCCAGAGCCAGACGGTCTTGCCCTTCCCGCACTTCTTCACACCCGAACGCGAGTGGATTCCCTTCTTGCCCACACCCTTGCTGCCGACACCCTTGGCCGACGCCTCGCCGACCCCAGAAGCCGGGGCCTCCGCGGAGCGGGAGTTGACGCGGTGTTCGGGCGCGGCCTGGGCCGTCGACTCGAACGCGAGCGGCGTGATGGCCGCGGCTGCGGCGACCAGAGCACCGATCGGCACACCCACGCGGCGGGGGACTGGCATATACGCCTCCTGTTTTCCCTCTCGAACTTCACCGAATTCGAGCCACGCTAGGGGCGAGCGATGACCGGCCGCTATTGACCGAAGGGGCAACTACCGCGATGTGAATCCCCATTTGGGGCGAGATTTAGCGGTGATGTGCGCCTAGAAGAGCACCGCCTCGGGCGCCGGAGCCGCCGCTGCCCCGCCCTCGAACTCCAACAGCCGCTGCTTGCGGTCGAGTCCGCCGCCGTAGCCGGTGAGGCTGCCGTTCGCGCCGACCACGCGGTGGCAGGGGACGATGACGCCGATGGGGTTCTTGCCGTTGGCGAGGCCCACCGCGCGCGACGCGCCCGGCTTGCCCAGGGCCTCGGCCAGTTCGCCGTACGTGCGGGTCTCCCCGTACGGGATCTGCTGGAGCAGGCGCCACACGCTGCGCTGGAACGGGGTGCCGTCGAGCCGCAGCTCCAGGTCGAAGTGGGTCAACTCCCCCGCGAAGTAAGCCTCCAGCTGGCGGATGGTCTCCCCGAAGGGGGCCGGGTCGCGGTCGCCGAAGGTCTCCTCGGGCGGGCGGTGGCGCTGGTCGGTCATGTAGAGGCCGCTGAGCGTGCCGTCGGTGGCTACGAGCGTGAGGGGCCCGTAGGGGCTGTCCATCAGGGTGTGCTGACGATGCATGGCGTGATGTCCCTTACGCGGGGAGGTGGTTGATCGGGTGGTCGTCCGTCGCCCACAGGTACTGGACCGCGTACGCCCGCCACGGGCGCCAGGCCGCCGCGCGGGCGGTGAGCGCGGCCGGGGTGTGCGGGAGGCCCAACTCCTGTGCGGCGCGCCGCATTCCGAGGTCGGAGGGGAGGAACGCGTCCGGGTCGCCGAGTGCCCGCATCGCGATGACCTCGACCGTCCAGGGGCCGAAGCCGGGCAGTTCGGTGAGGCGGGCGCGGGCCTCGTCCCAGTCGCTCTCGACACCGAGGTTGAGGGAGCCGTCGACGAGGTGGCGCACGAGGGTCGTGAGGGTGGTGCGGCGGCTGCGCGGGAGCGCGAGGGTCTCGGGGTCGAGGGCGGCGAGCGACTCGGGGGACGGGAAGAGGTGAGTGAGGCCGCCCTCGGGATCGTCGATCCGCTCGCCGTGCGCTGTGACCAGGCGGGCGGCGTGCGTGCGGGCTGCGGCCGTGGAGACCTGCTGTCCGAGCACGGCGCGCACGGCGAACTCGGCCTCGTCCACGGTGCGCGGCACCCGCCGCCCCGGCGCCTTGTCGACGAGCGGCGCGAGCAGCTCGTCCCGGCGCAGCTGGCCGTCCACGGCGGCCGGGTCCGCGTCCAGGTCGAGCATGCGGCGGCAGCGGCTGATCGCGATGGTGAGGTCGCGCAGGTCGGTGAGGCTGAGGCGGCAGCCGATGTGGTCGGGGGCCGGTGTCAGGGCCACGATGCCGTGCCCGTACGGGAGCCGCAGGGTGCGCCGGTAGGCGCCGTCGCGCCACTCCTCCACGCCGGGCACGGCCGTGGCGACGAGGTGGCCGAAGAGGTTGTCGGGGTTGAGGGGCGTGCGGAACGGCAGCCGGAGGGTGAGCGCGCCGCCGTGTCCGGCGGGGGCCGTGCCAGGGCCGCCCTTCTGTGCGCGGGCGGCGCGGGCCGCGCGGGCCCGGAGCTCGCTCGGCGCGAGCGCGAACACCTCACGCACCGTGTCGTTGAACGTGCGGATCGAGGAGAAGCCCGCCGCGAAGGCGATCTCCGCCATCGGCAGCGGCGTCGTCTCGATGAGCAGCCGCGCGGTCTGGGCGCGCTGGGCCCGGGCCAGGGCGAGCGGGCCGGCGCCCAGCTCGGCGAGGAGCTGCCGCTCGACCTGGCGGGAGCTGTAGCCGAGGCGGGTGGCGAGTCCGGGGACGCCGTCACGGTCGACGACGCCGTCGCCGATGAGCCGCATGGCGCGGGCCACCAGGTCGGCGCGCTGGTTCCACTCGGGCGAGCCGGGGCTGCTGTCGGGGCGGCAGCGCTTGCAGGCCCGGAACCCGGCCTGCTGGCAGGCGGCCGCGCTCGGGTAGAACGTCATGTTCTCCGGCTTGGGCGGCACGACGGGGCAGCTGGGGCGGCAGTAGATGCGGGTGGTCAGGACGGCGGTGAAGAACCAGCCGTCGAAGCGGGCGTCCTTGGACTGCACGGCCCGCACGCACCGCTCGGCGTCGGTGTGGATGGCGCCGGCGGGAGCCGTGACGGGAGCGGCGAGGGGGGCCGCGGCAACCCGGCCGTCGGCAGGGGCTGCGGCGGTGTCCTTCGTGGTCGGCATCGGCGTCGGCTTCGGCATGGCTCAAGCATCGGACATCCCACGCCCACCTGGCTGGCGAGAATCCGACATCAACCTCGCGCTGCCTGGGCTGGGCCTGACCTCCCGCCTACGCCCGACCATCCCCCTCCTCCAGAGCCCGCTCGAACGCCCCGTACGCCGCCTCGTCGAAGAGCACGAACCGCACCTCCTCGACGGACGAGGCGACCCCGCCCGCCCCCGCGGCCTCCCGCACCGCCCCGACCGCGATGCGCGCCGCGTCGTCCAGCGGCCAGCGGTAGATCCCCGTGGAGATCGCCGGGAAGGCGACCGTACGGGCTCCCGCCTCGGCGGCCACCCGCAGCGACTCCCGGTAGCAGGAGGCGAGCAGCTCGGAACGGTCCTCGGAGCCGGAGTACACCGGCCCGACGGTGTGCACGACGTGCCCGGCGTCGAGCCGCCCGGTCGTGGTCGCGACCGCGCGGCCGGTGGGCAGGCCCTTCCCGAATGGGGTCTCCCCTGCTCGAACGGAGCTGAGAGCTTGGGGAAGCGCGGCACGGAGCCTGCGGCAGTCGGCCAGGATGTCCGGGCCGCCTTTGCGGTGAATGGCGCCGTCGACCCCGCCGCCGCCCAGGAGCGAGGAGTTGGCGGCGTTGACGATCACGTCGGCGGACTGCTGGGTGATGTCGCCCTGGACGAGGGTGATCCGCACCTCGTGCGCACGTCCCGTCATGACTCCTCCCGCAGCCGCCTCCAGACCGCCTTCGCCGCGTTGTGCCCCGACATTCCGTGGACGCCCGGCCCCGGCGGGGTCGCGGACGAGCAGAGGAAGATCGCCGGGTGCGGCGTCCGGTACGGGAACAGGGTGAGCCTGGGGCGCAGCATCAGCTGGAGTCCGCTCGCGGCGCCGCAGGCGATGTCGCCGCCGACATAGTTGGCGTTGCGCTCGGCGAGCTGGGGCGGGCCCGCGGTGGCCCGGGCCAGGACGCGGTCGCGGAACCCGGGTGCGAACCGCTCCAGTTGGCGCTCCACGGCGTCGGTGAGGTCGCCCTCCCAGCCGTTGGGCACATGGCCGTAGGCCCAGAAGACGTGCTTGCCCTCGGGGGCCCGCGTCGGGTCGACGACGCTCGGCTGGACGGTGATGAGGAACGGCGGATCGGGTGCCTTGCCCTCGCGGGATGCGGCGCGCAGTGCGGTGGCGATCTCGCGGCTGCTCGCGGCCACTTGGACGGTCCCGGCGGTGCGGGCCTCCTTCGCGGTCCAGGGCACGGGGCCGTCCAGGGCGTAGTCGATCTTGAAGACGCTGGCCCCGTAGCGGTATCCCTCATAGGCGCGGCCGAGGCCCGCGATCCGGGCGAGGGCGGTGGGCGAGGTGTCGAAGACGTACGCGCGGGCGGGCGGCAGGTCGTCGAGCCGCTTCACCTCGTAGTCCGTGTGGACGGCGCCGCCGAGGTCGCGGAGGTAGGCGGCGAGGGCGTCCGAGATCGACTGGGAGCCGCCGCGGGCGACGGGCCAGCCGCGGGCGTGCGCGGCCAGGGCGAAGACCATGCCGACGGCGCCGGTGGCGAGGCCGCCGAGCGGGGCGATGACGTGGGCGACGAGTCCGGAGAACAGGGCTCGCGCGCGGTCGTCGCGGAAGCGGCGCATCAGCCAGGTGGAGGGCGGCAGTCCGGCGAGGCCGAAGCGGGCGAGCGTCACCGGGTCGCGGGGCAGGGCGGTGAGCGGGAGCGTCATGAAGTCCCGCACCAGCGCGTCCCACTTGGGCACGAAGGGCTCGATCAGCCTGCGGTAGGCGCCCGCGTCGCGCGGCCCGAACGAGGCGGCGGTCTCGCCCACGGAGCGGGAGAGCACGGCCGCGCTGCCGTCGAGGAAGGGGTGCGCCATGGGGAGTTCGGCGTGCAGCCACTCCAGGCCGTACCGCTCCAGGGGCAGGGCGCGGAACGCCGGGGAGTTGATCCCGAGGGGGTGGGCCGCGGAGCACGGGTCGTGCCGGAAGCCGGGGAGGGTGAGCTCTTCGGTGCGCGCGCCGCCGCCGACCGTGGACCGCGCCTCGAAGACGGCGACGGAGTGGCCGCGGCGGGCCAGCTCGACGGCAGCGGTCAGCCCGTTCGGTCCCGCCCCCACGACGACGGCATCAAGCATGGACGGCACCTTCGGACTCCTTCGTCAGCCGGTGGCCTCTGCCGCCAGCATAGGCCGGGGCCCTGACAGCGCTTGCGGCGCGGGGCCCGCTGGGCGCGGGGACTCCCCCGGGCTCCCGAAGTGGAATCAGGCAGCCCCGCCCGTGAGCAGCCCGACGACGCGGTCGACCGTGGCGCGGTCGCGCGCGGCCGTGAAGGGAAGGGCGTTCCCGCCGGCTATGCGGAAGGGCTCTCCGGCGACCGTCAGGTTCGTGCCGCCCGCCTCGGCGACGAGGAGGAGGCCCGCGGCGTGATCCCACGCGTTCTCCCACGAGAAGGCGATGGCGTCCAACTCGCCCTTGGCGATGGCGAGATACTCCAGTCCGGCCGAGCCGCAGGGCCGCGGCCGCACCCCGTCCGTGCGCAGGCCGATGAGGGCCTGCTTCTGGTCGTCGGTGGTGAAGTCCGGGTGGGACGTGGCCACTTCGAGGGTCCGGCCGGGGGCGGGCGGGCCTGCCTGCAGCGGCGCGCCGTCCACCGTGGCGCCGTGACCGCGCACCGCCACGGCGCACGTGTCCAGGGCCGGGGCGAACGTCCACGACGCGAGGACCTCGCCGCGCAGGGCGAGCGCGACCAGGGTGCAGAAGCCGGGGTCGCCGTGGACGAACTGGCGGGTGCCGTCGACCGGGTCGACGATCCACACGGGTGCCTCGCCGCCGAGCGCGTCATATATCGCGGGGTCGGCGTGGACGGCCTCCTCACCGACGACGACGGAGCCGGGCAGCAGGGCCTTCAGCACCGGTGTGAGGTGCTCCTCGGCGCGGCGGTCGGCGACGGTCACCAGGTCGTGCGGGCCGTTCTTCTCCACCACCTCGTCCGCCGCGAGCTGGCGGAAGCGGGGCATGACCTCGGCTGCGACCGCCTTGCGGACGGCCTCCTCCACGTCGGTCAGGCCCCCGGCCAGCAGAAAGTCTTCGATCACTTCGGTCGCTTCGATCATGACTCCATGAGAGCACGCCCCTCTGACATTCCGTACGCCGCTGGTGTACGGAGGGTGGATTCCGCATGAATCCGGCGCTCCACCACCCTTGGCCCGGCGCTCCGCAACAGCCCGACGGGCCCCGTACGCCCAGCGGCCCAGCGACTCAGCGACTCAGCGACTCAGCGACTCAGCGACTCAGCGACTCAGCGACTCAGCGACTCAGCGACTCAGCGGCCGACCGCGTACCCCTGCATCCCCCGCGGATTCGCCCCCGCCGAGAGCACCCCGGTCCGCGGATCCCGCGCCACCGCGCACAGCCGCCCCTCCGACCACTCCTCCCCCACGGTCACGTCGTGCCCGCGCCGCCGCAGCTCCTCGACGACCTCCGGGTCCATGCGGGCCTCGACCGTGAGGCTGCCCGGCCGCATGCCGCGCGGGTGGAAGGAGCCGGGGAAGCTGTCGTTGTGCCAGTTCGGGGCGTCGATGGCGCCCTGCAGGTCGAGGCCGCCGCGCACCTGCGCACGGAGCGCGACCGCGAGGAAGAAGTGCACCTGCCACTGGTCCTGCTGGTCTCCGCCCGGCGTCCCGAAGGCCATGACGGGCACGCCGTCCCGCAGCGCGAGCGACGGGGTGAGCGTGGTGCGCGGACGGCGCCCCGGGGAGAGGGAGCCCGGCAGCCCCTCGTCCAGCCAGGCCATCTGGAGGCGGGTGCCGAGCGGGAAGCCGAGTTCGGGCACGACCGGGTTGGACTGGAGCCAGCCGCCGCTGGGCGTGGCCGCGACCATGTTGCCCCAGCGGTCCACGATGTCGAGGTGGCAGGTATCGCCCCGGGTGGCGCCCGAGCCGTCGACGGTCGGCTCCCCCGCGCCCGCGGTCCGCGCCGCGAGGGTGTCGGCGTCCAGCTCCCCGGAGGCCACCGCCCGGGCGTGGGCGGAGAGTCGGGGCTCCCGTCCGCCGGGGCTGCCCGGGCGCAGCTCGTACGAAGCCTTGGCGCCGATCAGTTCACGGCGCCCCGCGTTGTACGCCGCGGACAGGAGCGCGTCGACGGGCACGTCCGCCGCGTCCCCGTACCACGCCTCCCGGTCGGCCATCGCGAGCTTGCAGCCCTCGACGAGGAGGTGGACGTAGTCGGCGGACCCGTATGCCGGGAGCTCCTGCGGGAGCAGGGCGAGCTGCTGCAGGAAGGCGGGGCCCTGGCTCCAGCCGCCCGCCTTGCAGAGGGTCCAGCCGTTCCAGTCGTACGTCACCGGGTCCTCGTAGGTCGCCTGCCACCCGGCGAGGTCGGCGGCCGTGAGGGTGCCGGTGTGGCGGTGGCCGCTGGTGTCGAGGGTGGGGCGCCCGGCCTGCGCGACGAGGGCCTCGGCGATGAAGCCGGTGCGCCAGATCTCCCGGGCAGCGTCGATCTGCGCGGTGCGCGAGCCGGTGCCCGCCTCGGTGACGGCGCCCGCCTCCGCGAGGGTGGTGGCCTCGGCGATCAGCCGCCGCCAGGTGGCGGCGAGCGCGGGATTGCGCAGCAGCTCACCCGGCCGCGGAGCCGCACCGTCCACCAGATAGACGGCGGCCGAGGAAGGCCACTCGCTCTCGAACAGCTCCCGCACCGTCGCGACGGTCTCGCCGACGCGCTCCACGGGCGCGTGCCCGTCCTCGGCGTACCCGATGGCGTACTTCAGCACGTCGGCAAGGGACTTGGTGCCGTAGTCGCGCAGGAGCAGCATCCACGCGTCGAAGGCGCCGGGCACGGCGGCGGCGAGCGGCCCGGTGCCGGGGACCAGGTCGAGGCCGAGCGAACGGTAGTGCGCCACGGTGGCACCGGCCGGGGCCACGCCCTGCCCGCACACCACCCGCACCGGCCCGTCGGCGGGCCCGACGATGATCGGCACCTCGCCCGCGGGCCCGTTGAGGTGCGGCTCCACCACGTGCAGCACGAAGCCCGCGGCGACGGCGGCGTCATAGGCGTTGCCGCCGTCCTCCAGGACCGCCATCGCGGACTGCGAGGCGAGCCAGTGGGTGGAGGAGACCATGCCGAAGGTGCCCTGGAGCGTGGGTCGCGTGGTGAACATGGCCGCAGGCTAACCGCCGCGTCAACCGGTCTGCCGGGCGGGCCTCGTACGCTCGCCCGCCCCCTGACTCGCCCCCTGGCCCGCACCCTGACTCGCGTCCCCGCCCGCGTCCCGGCCCGCCCGCTGGAAGGCCCAGTCCATCCGCGGCTCCACCACCCATCTGAAGACGCGCCGCACGGGCGCGCTGCAGAGCAGGCTGATGCCGCCCACGGCGACGAGGGTCACGGCGACCTCACCGGCGGGGCTGTGCAGCCACGGGTGGTCGTACCAGTCCCAGAACCGCGCGGACTTGATGAGGAAGCCGTGCAGCAGATACGCGTACAGGGTCCCGGTGCCCAGCGTGCTGAACCACGTGTGGCGCCCCGGCACCCAGGCGAGGAAGCAGGCGCTGAGCATGAGGGCGAGCGCGAACAGCGCGGGCGTGGTGAACAGGGCCGCCCACCGCGGCGCGCCTTGGCCGACGATGCTGCCGCGGTGGTACAGCCAGCCGGCGTCGAACCACGGTGCGGCCCAGTAGGCGGCGAGGAGGGCGGCGAGCACGACGGGCAGCGCGGCGATCCGTACCCGCCGGGTGCGCAGCCGCTCGAAGTGCTCGGCGCGCAGGGTGAGTCCGAGGACGAAGAACGGCAGGAACGCCACGACCCGGTGCAGCGCCAGGTCCCCGCCCGCGTCGGGCATGGCCGCCATCGCCACGGCGCACGCGAGCGCGACGGGCACGGGATGCCTCAGCAGCAGCCAGATGGGGGTGGTGACCCGCCAGATGAACAGCGCGAGCAGGAACCACATGACGTACCAGGGGTCGAGCAGGCTGATCGGATACCCCGGATCGTCCTGCGCCCACCGGTAGAAGAGCGTGTACGCGACCTCGAAGACCACGTACGGCACGGCGACGGAGGTCACCAGGCGTCTGAGCCGCCCCGGCCCCATGTCGAAACTGCGCGAGAAGTACCCGGAGATGAGGGCGAAGGCGGGCATGTGGAACGCGTACACCGTGAGGTAGAGCGCGGTGGTGGCCCGGCTCCCGTAGGTCAGCGGCTCCCAGGCGTGCCCGCACGCCACCAGGACGATGGTCAGGAACTTCACGTTGTCGAAGTAGGGGTCGCGGCGTGCTCCCATGAATCCCCGTTGTCTCCCTTCGTGCCCTACGACTCGCCTGACCCGGGCCCCTGCCCAAGAAGGCACTTCTCATTCCGCCCCGGCTGTGCTTGCCTGAGTGGCCGTTTCGCTCGCCGGGGCAGGAGTCGCTCATGCGCAAGCAGTGGATCACCGGGGTGTACGGGGTGCCGTGCACCGTCGCCGTCTTAGTGCTCGGGTTGCTGCTCGGCGGCTGCGGGGACCCGTCGTCGGGGACGGAGGCGGCGCCACCGCCGACGGCCACTGGCAGCGACGACGGATCGAAGCCCCCGTCGTCGACCTCGCGGGAGAGGCCGGCACCGTCGCAGCCGGCGAACAAGGCGACGAACGGAGCACCCGGCACAGGAAGGGCGCCCACGGTCCTCTACCTCGGCGACTCACTCGCGATGGAGAACCAGAAGGTCCTCGGCGGCCTCCTCAAGACCCAACTCAACGCCCGCTACACGAGTGCTCCCTATTCCGGCACGACACTCTGCGACTACTTGACGGGCACGGGCGCGAAGTCTCTCGTACCGGACGGCGACAAGGCGGCGACACTGGTCCGCAAGCTGCACCCGGACGTCGTGGTCCTCCAGTTCTGGGGCAACGCGTGGGGCTACACGCCGTGCATGGACGGCATCACGTACGACAAGGACAAGGCCACGTATCTGGCGCGGTACGCGGCGGACGCGAAGAAGCTGAGCACGCAGATATCCGAGGCGGGGGCAGGAGCGGGACGGCCGAAGGTGATGTGGGTGCTGCAGGGCCCGGACGCCATGACGCCCGACCGCGTACGCCAGGTCAACGACGTCTATCGCGGGCGGGCGTCGTCCTCCGGTGACCTGCTCGCCGACGCGGGCAGGGCCGTGAGCCCGGCGTCCGGGCGCTACACCTGGACCGAGACGCTCCCCTGCACGGCGTACGAGCGCGCCCATCCCGTGTACTGCACGAAGCCGTCGCAGAACCTCACGGAACTGCACCGCGGCGACGACATCCTCCACTTCTGTCTGGCGCCCACGACGCCCAAGTCCCGCCCGTGTCCGGCGCGTTCGCCGGGGGTGCTGAGGATGGCGCGGGCGATCACGGAGGCGGTGGCGAAAGCTTCCTAGGTCACCGCCCGTTGGCGGAGAAGTGCTGGTAGTCGGGGTTGGCCCACCGCCCGCCCCAGAGCCACCCCACTTTCCGCATGGCCGTCCACACGACATCACCGCGCCGGATCATCCCCTTCACGGGGCGGCTGCGATCGAGGTAGCGCGCACCGGCCGCGGGGTGGACGCGCCCGTTGACGTCGACATAGGGATTCTCGACGGTGTTGATGTCGAGGGCGTCTCCATAGGAATGCTGGGAGAGCTTGCCCGGATCGCCGGTCACCTGACGGCAGTTGAAGGCGGAGGTGTTGTCGTCGGCCATGGCCGCCGGGTCACTTCCCCGATAGGCGGCCATGGGGCGCATGCGCCGGATCGGGAACTTCGCGTCGAACGCCTTCTTGAACACGTACAGCACGGGCTTCACGGCCCGGTCCCGGACGACCAGCTCACCGGAGTGGACGCGCCCGTCGAACCCCCAGTGATTCATCCGGATCAACCGCAGCCGCCCCGGCACCACGGGGCAGCCCGGGTGGTACGTGACGCCGAGCGCGCCGCGGGGCACGGCGGTGACGACGGCGGCGAGACCGGGGACGGGAGCGGAGTCGGAGCCCGAGCCGAAGCCGGGGCTGGAGCCGGAGTCGGCGGGCACGCGGGAGGGCGACTGTGCCACGGCGTCGGCGGGCGCGAGGGAGAGGCAGAGCCCCAGAACGAGAGAGGGAATTGCACCCTTAAGTCCGTTATGCACCCGCTCACGCTAAGTGCCTCTCCACCGAATTCGCGGCATTCACGCTCACCGACCCAGCGAGTTCCAGCCCTGCCCCGGCGCGGCGGAGACGACCAGGGCCGGCACGTTGAGGAGATCAGGGCCATCCACTGCCCCACTGCGCCTGCCGCTTGGGCAGAGGTGCCGGGTCGACCCTCAGAACTGCTGTCCGTAAGGTGTTTGCCAAGGGGGCGGCATGCTTGATCAGGACTGGGACGACGACACCGACTATCGCCGGGCCGTCGGGCGCACCCGGATCATGGTCGTCGTCTCATTGCTCTGCTCGTTCCTGGTCGTCGGACTCGTGGCCACCGCCCTCTTCGGTGTCGGCTTCTTCCTTGATCTCGTGGACGCCCTCAGCCGGTAGCCCAGTGAGCCCCTTGGCACTCCCAACGTGAAGGCCACCGGTCCGGCGTGCGGTCAGGGCTGGTCCAGGGCCGCGAAGCCGGTCTCCTCGTGCTTCTCGGTCACGGACGGCTTGAAGCCCGCATCGGCGTCGTCGAGCGAGACCTTCCGGGACTTCGGCAGGTGAGGAGTCATCGTGGTCGGTGCTCTCGCGCTGGGAGGGGCGGGCGCCTCGTGAGAGGCAACCATCCGAAGCCAGGCAAGGAGCATCAGGGCCACCTATGAGCGAAGGCCGCATCATGAGCGCGTCACGGGCTCTTGGTGAGGCACGTACGGCCTGGTGGCCCGGTAAGGCACGTACGGCCCGGTAAGGCACCTGCGCCCCACGCCTAAGGAACCCCGCGTGCCGCTGGATGCGCACGCCTCCCGATGTGGCGGCCCCGCCTTGGGGACCACGCTGGAAGCACCACAAGACGCCAGCTCGTCCCAAGGAGACCGCCGTGATGCACCACGAATTCCAGGCCGCCCGCCGGGCCGCGTCCCTCTCCCGTACCGCGCGGCGGCGCCTGGTCCGCGAGGCCGAGAAGGCCCAGCGAGCCGCGAAGGCGGCCCGTATCGCCGCCGACGGCACCGCCTCGGGTGTCGGCGGCCGTGAGCACCGCGTCCGCGCCGGGGCGAGGAAGCGGAAGGGCATCGCATGGCCCGCCCTCTAGCCACCAGAGCCGCAGCCCCGGCCGCTCCGGCCACACCAGCCACACCGGCCGCCCCCACCAGCACCGAAGCCGAAGACCCTGTCCCTGACCTCCTACGACATGCGATGCTCGGCGTCGTGCTCAGCAGTCACATAAGCCCCGTCTTCGTCGGCCGCAGCGCCGAACTCACCGCCCTCAGCGAGGATCTCGCCCGGGCGGACACCGGAGAGCCCCGCGCCCTCTTCGTGGGCGGCGAGGCCGGGGTCGGCAAGACCCGGCTGGTGCAGGAGTTTCTGCGCAGGGCCGAGGCGGACGGGGCCGTCGTCGCCGTGGGGGGCTGCGTCGAGACCGGGGCCGACGCCCTGCCGTACCACCCCGTCTCCACCGCCCTGCGCTCCCTGCGCCGCAAGCTCGGCGCGGAGCTCGACGCCGCCGTCGCCGGACAGGAGGGCGAGCTCGCCCGACTGCTGCCCGAGCTCGGCGAGATGGACCGGGGGCGCCCGGAATCCGACGGCCGTGCGCGGCTGTTCGAACTCACCGCCCGGCTCCTGGAGCGCCTCACCGAGGACCGGACCCTCGTCCTGGTCCTCGAAGACCTGCACTGGGCCGATCGGTCCACCCGCGAACTGCTCAGCTATCTGCTCCGCGCCCTCACCGACAGCCGTCTCCTCATCGTCGCCACCTACCGCGCCGACGACCTGCACCGCCGCCACCCGCTGCGCCCCGCCCTCGCCGAGTACGAGCGGCTGCGCACCGTCACCCGCCTCGAACTGCTCCGCTTCGACCGCGCCGAGGTCCGCCGCCAGCTCGCCGCCATCCGCGGTGAGGCACCGGACGAGCAGGTCGTCGACCGGGTCTTCGCGCGCTCCGAGGGCAACGCGTTCTTCGTCGAGGAGCTGGCCTGCAGCATCCTCGAAGGCTCCCGCAGCATCCTCGACGGCTCCCCTGCCGGGATCAGCGACTCCCTGCGCGACCTGCTGCTCGTCCGGGTCGAGGCGCTGCCGGACGAGGTGCAGCGGGTGGTGCGGATCGCCGCCCAGGGCGGTTCCGAGGTGGAGTTCAGGCTCCTTGCCGTCGTCACCGGGCTCGGCGAGGACGAGCTGATCGAGGCTCTGCGTACCGCAGTGAGTGCCGCTGTTCTGCTGCCCGGCGAGGAGGGTGAGTCGTTCCGCTTCCGGCACGCCCTGACGCGCGAGGCCGTGGCCGAGGACCTGCTGCCCGGCGAGCGCTCCCGGCTCAGCCGCCGCTATGCCGAGGCGCTGGAGGCCGACCCCACGCTCGTACGGGCCGAGGAGCGGGCCGGTCGCCTGGCCGGCTTCTGGTTCGGCGCCCGGGTTCCCGACAAGGCGCTGCCCGCCGTGCTCGCCGCTGCGGCCGCGGCCCGCCGCCGGCACGCGTTCGCCGAGCAGCACCAACTCCTCGAGCGCGCGCTGGAGTTGTGGGACGACACCCCCGAGGAGCTGCGCCGCCGGGCGATGCGGCAAGGCGTCGACGACGGCCTGTGCCTGGACATCTGCCCGGACATGCCGGGGGACTTCGCGGACCTGCTCGCAGCGGTCACCGTCGCCGCGCGGCTCGCGGGAGAGCGGGAGCGGGCGCTCGCCATCTCCAAGCGCGCGCTCCGCCTGCTCGAAGGCGATCCGCTGCGGGCGGCCTGGCTGTGGGTCGAGCGCTATCAGCTGGTGCGCGAACTCGCCCGCTCCGACGGCTGGGACGAGATCAACCGGGCCCAGACGCTGCTGAAGGACCTGCCGCCGTCCGTCGCCCACGCCGAAGTGCTGACGCGTGCGGCGCACTGGTACATCGTGCACCAGCCGGGGCCGACGGTGATGGAGACCGCACAACAGGCGGTGGAGCTCTGCCGGGTGACGGGCGCGGAGATCACCGGCCTGACCGCGCGGCTCACCCTGGCCTGGCTCACGATCCACTCCGGCGCCGTGGAGGCAGGGCTCGCACAGGCCCGTGCCGTGCTCGACCGGGAACTGGAGCCGGGCAACGCCAACGTCCTGCTGCGCGGCTACGGCAACCTGGCCACGGCGCTGCACGGACTCGGCCGCTATGCCGAGGCCGTCGAGACCGCCGAGCGGGGCAGCAGCCTCGCCGACCGTCACGGGCTGCCGGACACGGCCTCGTACATCGACGCCAACCTCGCCGACTCCCTCATCCAGTACGGCCGTTGGGCCACCGCCGACGAGGTGGCCGAGCGGGCCCTCGGCCGCCGCGCGGTGAGCGTCCGCATGCGGGCGCTGGTCGCCGAACGGCAGGCCGAACTGGCCGTGGCCCGGGGCGCGTACGACGACGCCCGGCGCCACTTGAAGGACTCCGAGGACAGCACCACCGGCCCTTACCCGGAGCCGCAGCACACCCTGGCCGTGGGCCGCTTGGCCATCGCGCTCGCGGCCGCCGACGGGCGGATCCTCGACGTCCGCTCACTGCTGGAGTCGGCCGTCGGCGAGGCCATCCCGCCCGGCCACCAGCGCTACGGCTGGCCGCTGCTGTACGAGGCCGCGGCGGCGGAGGCGCGGGCCCGCGGGCTCGCGGTGGCCGCTCCGGGGCGCGCGGCGGCGGTGACGCGGATCCGCGAGGCGATGAAGGGCCAGCCCCAGTTCGCCCCGGTGTGGGCCGCGCAGGCCCTGATGACCGAGGCCGAACTCCGCACCGCCGAGGGCGCCGACGCCACCGCCCACTGGACGCGGGCCGTCGCCGCCGCCGAACAGCTGGAGGCCCCCGCGCTGCTGGCCACCGCCCGGTCGCGGCTCGCGGAGGCCCTGATCACCCAGGGCGGCGACGGGTCCCGCACGGCCGCGGGCGAGTTGCTGCGGCAGGCCGAGGCGGTGGCGCGCGAACTGGGCGCGGAGCCACTCGCGATGGAGATCACCACGCTGGCCGGGCGGGCCCGGATCCCGCTGCGGCAGACCGAGGGGGAGGAACCCCCGGCGCCCGCGGCGGAGCTGGGGCTGACCGCCCGGGAGCGGGACGTGCTGCGCCTGGTCGCGGCCGGACGCAGCAACCGCCAGATCGCGGAGGAACTGTTCATCTCGCCGAAGACGGTGAGCGTGCACGTGTCCAACATCCTGGCCAAGGTGGGCGCTTCGGGGCGGGGGGAGGCCGCGGCCATCGCGCATCGGCTGGGGGTCTTCGACGCGTGACGCTTCGGGTGGTGCACACGGGTGTTGAAGTGGTGCACACGGGTGTTGAAGAGGTCACAGCATAGATCGTTTACGGTCAGGGCAGCCTCAGTAGGTCAGTTGAGCGGTGAACCAAACACACGTTCGCACGCGGGGTGCGGGGGGCTCCCCGCGCGTGCAGCACTAGGAGAAATGAATGCCCCAGGACGTCCGGTTCGACCTCCCCTTCACCACCCCCGTCAGCGGCCACCTCCACTCCGCACGGGAGCAACACCTGCGGTGGGTCTGGGAGATGGGGCTGGTGAGAAGCGAGGCCGCGTTCGAGGAGTATCAGTCCTGGGATCTGCCGCAGGCCGCGATACGCACGTATCCGTACGCCAACGCCGAGGACATGGTCGTCCTCATGAACTGGTTCTCGCTGGCCTTTCTGTTTGACGACCAGTTCGATGCGGCGCGTCCCGACCGCGCCGATCGCGTCGCCGAGGTCGCCCGTGAGCTGATCGCCACGCCCCTGCGGCCGGTGGGCAGCAAGCCCCGCGTCGAGTGCCCGATCACCGTCGCCTGGGCACAGGTGTGGGAGCGGCTCGCGGAGGGGATGTCGCTGGCCTGGCGCAGCCGGTTCGCCGCGTCGTGGGGGCGGTTCCTCGTCGCGCACACCGAGGAGGTCGATCTGGCCGCGCGCGGCGGGCACTTGGGGCTCGACGAGTACGTGGGGTTCCGGCGGCGCACCGTCGGGATCCACCACAGCATCGACGCGGGCGAGCGTGCCCGGCGCTTCGAGGTGCCCGCGCAGGCGCAGGCGCACCCCGTGCTGATCGGGCTGCGGGACGCGGCGGCGGACGCCATCGGGTTCATGAACGACGTGCATTCCTTTGAGAGGGAGAAGCGGCGGGGGGACGGCCACAACCTCATCACCGTCCTGCACCGCGACCGCGGCCACTCCCTCGCCGACGCCGAGGCCGAGGCGATCCGCATGACCAACGAACGGCTCGCCGACTACCTGGAGTTCGAGGCCCGCATACCCGAGATGTGCGAGGAGCTCGGGCTGAGTTACGAGGACCGGCGGCGCGTCGACATGGGCGTGGAGGCCGCACAGCACTGGATCAACGGGAACTACGAATGGGCGCTGACCACGGGGCGGTATGCCGCCGTGAAGGAGAGCGCGGCGGCCGCGGCCGAGTTGCAGGGGCGTGGGTCGCTCGACGATCTGCTCACGGTCTGAGGTTCGCAAGCACTGGGCCGTCGAGGCTCTGAGGCTCTGCGGCTCTGAAGCCATGGCGCCGTGAGGCTCTGAGGCTCTGAAGCCCTGCGGCCCCGATGCACATCGGTGGCCGGTCCCGCACCAGGTCCGGCCACCACTCCCACTCGCCCGCTCCCGTCCACATTCACGCCATCCAATGCCTACCCATAGGTAACTCCCGCTGCTTGGATGGCTGCGCTCCATGTCCCCCCACCACCCCGGGAGTTGCTGTGCCCCGTCCCCCGCTCCGCCGTGCCGCCCGAGGCGCCGCCCTCGCCGCGACCTCGCTGGCCCTCGCGGGCGCCACCCTCACCGCCGGGCCCACGCCCGCGTCCGCCTCCGCCTCCGCCGCGCCCGCCTCCGCCCCGGCACGGGACGCCGCGACGCCGAAGCTGAGCGTCCTCACGTACAACGTCTTCCTGATGAGCAAGAACCTCTACCCCAACTGGGGCCAGGACCACCGCGCCCAGGCGATACCGGCGGCGTCCTTCTTCAGCGGTCACGACGTCGTCGTGCTGCAGGAAGCCTTCGACAACTCCTCCTCCGACGCCCTCAAGAGCAACGCCGCCGACCGCTACCCGCACCAGACCCCCGTGGTCGGCCGCTCCAAGAGCGGGTGGGACGCGACGGGCGGGGCCTATTCGGCGACGACGCCGGAGGACGGGGGCGTCACGCTGCTCTCCAAGTGGCCGATCCTGCGCAAGGAGCAGTACGTCTACAAGGACGCCTGCGGCTCCGACTCCTACTCCAACAAGGGCTTCGTGTATGCCGTCCTGGACGTGAACGGCACCAAGGTGCACGTCGTCGGGACCCACACCCAGTCCACCGACTCCGGGTGCGGCAGCGGTGAGGCGGCACGGATCCGTGCCGCCCAGTTCAAGGAGATCGACGCCTTCCTGGACGCCAAGAAGATCCCGGCCGGTGAACAGGTGCTCGTCGCGGGCGACTTGAACGTGGACTCGCACGGATCCGAGTACTCCTCGATGCTCGCCGACGCGGGGCTCGCGGGCGCGGACTCCCGCACCGGGCACCCGTACTCCTTCGACACGAAGGAGAACTCGATCGCGCGCGACCGCTACCCGGACGACCCGAGCGAGGACCTCGACTACGTCCTGCACCGCGCCGGGCACGCCAAGCCGTCCGGCTGGACCAACGAGGTCGTCAAGGAGCAGTCGGCGCCCTGGACGGTCTCCAGCTGGGGCAAGGACTACACGTACACGAACCTCTCCGACCACTACCCGCTGACGGCCTCCGCCCGCTGACCGTCCCTGCCGCCGGCCGCAGGCCGCAGGTCGCCGGTCGCAGGCCGCCGTGGCGCGTTACCCCGGACGGCCCTGCCGGGGTGCACGTCGCGGCCGTCGCCAGTGTGCTGTCACAGATGGGTGACCACATAGACAGCCCGCGTATCGCGGGCAGCACACGACGTGACGCGCTGGGACTGGCCGCGGGCCTCCTGACGGGCGGCGCCCTCGCTCTGGGCGGCGCACCGCCTGCCGCCGCGGCCGAACCCGACGACGACTGCCTCGCCGACTACGACGCGGACTACGAACTGGCGCTCGCCCTCTCGGAGGCCGAGCTGCCGGAGGACTCCGCCGAACTGGAGCGGTACGGGCCACCGGGACGGTGCGCGATGCCGCTGCGGCGCCGCTTCCGCATCACCACGCGCTACGGGGTGCCCGGCAACTGGATCGCCGGGTACCACACGGGCATCGACCTGGCGGTGCCGCGCGGGACCCCGGTATACGCGGTCGGCGGCGGCCGCGTGGTCCTGGCCCGCTGGTCCGGGGCGTACGGCAAGGCGGTGACCATACGGATGCCGGACGGGCACTACGCCGTCTACGCGCATCTGTCCCGCATCTCCGTGCGCCGCGGGGCCCGGCTGCGCACCGGGGCCTACCTGGGCAGCAGCGGCGCGACCGGGCGGGCCACCGGGCCCCATCTGCACCTGGAGATACGGGCCCACCGCGGGTACGGGTCGGACGTCAATCCCGTCCAGTACCTGGCGCGCAGGGGTGCCCGGCTGCGCTGACCCGGCCGTCCACGCCCCACCTCACGCCGTCTGCGCCGCCGTGAACTCCACCGGAAGCCGGTCCAGGCGGGACTCCCACGTGGAGGCCGTGGAGGTGAGCTCCTCCGGGCCGACCGCGAGGCGCAGTCCCGTCAGGCGGTGCAGCAGGACGTCGACGGCCGTCGCGATGATGGCCTGGCCCATGCCCTGGCCGGGGCACTCGTGGGCGCCGCCGCTGAAGGCGAGGTGGGCCTGGTTGCCGTGCAGGTCGGAGGCCGTGTCGGGGCGGATCACCGGGTCGTAGTTGCCGGCCGTCAGACCGAGGACGAGCAGGTCGCCGGAGGTGATGTGCTGGCCGCCGAGCTCCAGGTCGGCGGTGGCGAAGCGGCCGGGGCAGACGGCGAGCGGCGGGGTGTTCCACATGACTTCCTCGACGACCGCCGAGACGTGCAGCTGCCCGCTCACCAGGCCCGCGAGGTGCGAGGGGTGGGTGAGGACGGACTGCAGGACGCGGGCCAGGAGGTTGCTGGTCGTCGTGTGCGCGGTGATGAGGACGAGGCGCAGATGGCTCAGGACCTCTTCCTCGTCGAGCTCGGCCGCGTGGTCGATGAGCCCGCTGGTGAAGTCCGCGCCCGGCTCGGCGCGCTTGCGCTTGGCGAGCTCCTGCAGGATCTCCATGATCCGCTCGTTGTGCGCGAAGCCCTCCTCGCCGCCCTTGATGACCTGGGCGCAGGAGGTGGCCAGGCGGCGCCCCTCGCCCTCGGCCAGGCCGAAGAGGCGGGTCAGGACGAGCATCGGCAGGTACTCGGCGTACTCGGCGACCAGGTCGGCGCTGCCCCGCTCGGCGAACGCGTCGATCTGCTTGTTGGCGAACCGGGTGACGTGGCGCTTGATGCCGCGGTCCGCGAGCGCCTGGAGGTTGTCGGTGACCGCGCGGCGCAGCCGCCGGTGCGGCTCGCCGTCCTGGGAGACGCAGTCGGGGCGCCAGGCGAGCATCGGGATCAGCGGGGACGAGCTCTCCAGGTTCCCCTCCTTCCAGTCCCGCCAGATGCGCGCGTCACGGGCGAACTGGCGCGGGTTCTCCAGGACCCGCCGGTTCTCCCGGTACCCGAGGACCAGCCAGGCGGGCACGTCCCCCTCCAGAAGGACGGGCGCGACCGCCCCGTACTTCTCCCGCAGCCGGTCGTAGACCGCGTGCGGGTCCGCCGAGACGCCCTCTCCGTAGAGGCGCGTGACGCCTCCCGGACCTGCCGGGCCGTCGTGCCGCACCGGGCAGCCACCCGCCGAGGGAGCAGCGGGAGGAGTCTGGGGCTGGTCGTTCACTGGGGCTCCAAGACGGTGGCGGCCGAGCGGTCCTTGAGGTGGCGGATCAGCGCGATGAGGACGTCGCGGCTGGAGGCCCGGTCGCGGGCGTCGCAGGCGACGACCGGGGTGGACTCGGGGATGTCCAGGGCCTCCCGTATCTCCTCGACGGGGTGGTCCTGCGAGTCCGGGAAGACGTTCAGGGCGATGACGAAGGGGACGCCCTGGCGCTCCATCTCCTCGATGGCGCGGAAGCTGGAGGCCAGGCGCCGGGTGTCGACCAGGACGACCGCGCCGAGGGCGCCCTTGAACAGGCCGTTCCACAGGAACCAGAAGCGCTCCTGGCCGGGCGTGCCGAACAGGTAGAGCACCAGCTGTTCGTTGATGCCGATGCGGCCGAAGTCGAGGCTGACCGTGGTCTCCTGCTTGTCGGCGATGCCGACCAGGTGGTCCACGTCGACGCTGGCCTGGGTCAGGGTCTCCTCGGTGGTGAGGGGCTTGATGTCGCTCACGGAGCGGACCATGGTGGTCTTGCCCGTGCCGAACCCCCCGGCGATCATCACCTTGACCGAGCGGCTGCCCGCGGCCAGGGAGTCCGCCGACGCCCCGCCCTGATGGGCGGCGTGGCCGGGATGACCTGGACGGTCAAAGCCTTTCAAGTCCACTGAGTACCTCCTCAAGGAGCGCGAGGTCCGGCCCGCGGCCGGGTGCGGAGACCGGGATGGGGTTACGGGCTTCCACCCGGCCTGCGTCCAGCAGGTCGGCCACGAGCACCGCGAGAATGTTGAACGGCAGCCCCAGGTGGGCGCCCAGCTCGGCCACCGAAAGCGGGTCGCGGCAGCGGCGCACGATCTCCTGGTGCTCGTGCTGCATGCCGGGGGCGGGCGCCGACCGGGAGACGATGAGGGTGGCCACGTCAAGCCCGGCGGCGGCCCCGCCCGGCCCGCTGCGCCCGCCGGTCAGGACGTAGTAGCGCTCGAGGCCGGACGGTTCGGTGGACCGGCGGGGGCCGCTCATCCAGGCTGCTCCTCCCGGCGCGGAGTGGTGCCGAGCAGCTCACCCATCCTGCGGGCCAGGTCTCTCATCTGGTGTCCGAGCAGGCCCTGGTCGAGGCCCTCCTTGGCGAGGACGCCCAGATAGGTCTCCACCCCGGCCCGCACCACGAACAGGTGCCCGCCGTCGACCTCGATCATCGCCAGGCGCAACTGGCCCCCGTACTTGGGGAACTGCTCGGCGACGGGCTGCGCGAGGGCCTGCAGCCCTGCGACGACGGCGGCGAACCGGTCGACGTCGTCCGGGTCGTCGGCTCCGTACGACGTGATGGCCTTGCCATCACTGGAGGCGACGAGGGCGAAGCGGATCTCCTGGATGCTCTCCGTCAGATCGCGGAGCGCCCAGCTCACGTCGGTCTCGTGTTGCGGCATGTGGCTAGTCGCTCCCTTCGGTTCGGGACGCGTCGCCGGGGGTCTCCGGGGACTCGTCGGTGTCGCGGCCGGCCGTGGCGAACGCCGCGAGGCCGGTGAAGGACGCGTCCGGCGGCACGGCCGACCGCTCCGGGCGGCCCGGGTCCGCGGCCGGCCGCGCGATCGGGTCGTGCTCCTGCGGAGCGGTCGCGCCGGCGGCCTCGGCGCGCTTGCTGCGGCGCCGGGGCAGGCCGCCCGCCGTGGTGTCGGCGTCGCTCATGTCGGCCGACTGCGGCTGTACGGGGACGGAGGCCGAGGCGGAGACGGAGGCGGCGGGCCCGGCGGTGGTGGCCGGAGCTGCGGCGGCCATCGGGGCCTCCGGCGCCGAGGCGGCCGGCAGCGGGCTGAAGTACTTGTGCGGCACGACGACGACCACGGAGGTGCCGAGCCACGGGGAGTCGGCGAAGGTCACCTTGATGCCGTACTTGCGGGCGAGGGTGCCGACGACGCGCAGGCCGAGGTGCGCGTCCTCGGACAGCCCGCCGAGACCGGCACCGGCGGCGACGCCCTCCAGTGACTGCAGGGCCTGCTGCTTCTTCTCGTCGGTGAGGCCCTTGCCCGCGTCCTGGATCTCGATGCCGACGCCGTTGGGGACCTCCTTGCCGGAGACCACGACGGGCTCGGTGGGCGGCGAGTAGCGGGCCGCGTTGTCGAGGAGGTGGGCGAAGATCAGGGTGAGGTGGTCCACCAGGCCGCCGTCGACGCCGAGTTCGGGGAGCTGGCGTACGTCGATGCGGTCGAAGTCCTTGATGCGGCCGATGCCGCCGCGGACGACGCCGAGCAGCCGCTGCGGCTCCTGCCACTGCCGTCCGGGCCGTACGGTGCCGCCGAGGACGCCGATGCTGGCGGCGAGACAGTCGGCGGGGCCGATCGCCTGGTCGAGCTCCATCAGGCCCTGGGCGACGGCGGGCACGCGCCCGTGCTCGCCCTGCAGTTCGTGCAGTCGCCCACGGATCTTCCCGGTGAGCACGTGGATGCGGTTGCCGATGCTGATGACGGCCTGCTCGGCGGAGGTGCTGCGGTTGAACTCCTCCTCGACGGCGATGAGGCCCGTGCGCAGGACCCGCCGCACGCCCTGCCGGAACTCCGGCGTGACGTCGGCCTCTTGATCCAGCGGGGGCAGTACGTCGTCGATGGCCTCGCCACCGCGCAGACCGTCGATGCCGGCGGGCAGGAAGTCCCGGCCGAGCCGGTCGAGCAGCTCCTGCTGGCGGTGCAGGCTGCGCTGGTAGGCCGTCACTTCCTGGGCGAGCCGGGCCTCGTGGGCGGCGACGGCGTCGGCGAGGCGGGCCTCGTGGTCGGCGGACTCATCGGCGAGCCGGACCTCATAGGCGCTCGACTCATCGCTGAGGCGCGCCTCGTAGGCAGCGGTCTCGTCGGCCATCCGCGTCTCGTAGGCGATGCGCCGCTCCTCGAACTGCCGCTCAAGGGAGGCCACATGCTGCTGCCACTGCTGGGAGTGGCTGACCTGGGTGGCGCGCGACTCCTCGGCGGCGCGGGCGAGGTCCTCGCGGGTGCGCAGCAGCTGCCGGACACATGCGGCGGCGGCCACGGACGCAAGGACGCCGAGTCCTGCGGTGGGTATTCGGGCCCCGTCGGACCCGAGGGCGACAGCGGCGACGGCGGCCCCGACGAGGCCGGCCGGCAGCAGCCACCAGCTGTACCAGGCGCCCGGTGCGCGGGCCGCCGCCGACGGCGGAGTGGCAAGTTCCATCTGCATCCTCAAACCAACGCGATCGAACAGTGGACAACCCCCCTGGAGGGAGCCGCACTCATCGCATCGGCCGGTGCCCCGGCCCGGCGGCACACGCCCCGATCACTTCCGTGATCCCCCGTACGACAGCGCGACGACGCCGAGTACACGACTGGTCTCAATCGCGTCAACTCGCAGCGCCGCAAGGGAGCTTATCTGGTTCCGCATACAAAAGATCAAGTCGCCCTGGTCGCACTGCCGGTGCGTAGGTGATCTTCAAGCCAGGCGGCCGAAAGTCGCGGTGGGCGTGGGGAGATGGGGATGGATGCAGGGGCCAAGCAGTGAGCGGGAGGGAGCGGCATCGACTCGAACCAGGCACACCCTTTTGATTCCGCATTAGTCCGGCATTGGTCCTGCATTGGCTCTGCATTCATCCCGCATTGATCCCGCATCGGCCCCTCAATGGCTCCGTACTCCAGGGCACCGGCCGTACGGGCGGGCCTCCTGGACCCGGTTCGCCCATCCTGAGCTAGCGTTATGGACGATTCGGACAATCGCCGTGGACCTGGATGGGTGTGCGGTGGGCCTGGAGGCGAGGCGACACAGTGCACGGTGAGTACAAGGTTCCCGGCGGCAAGCTCGTCGTGGTGGACCTGGACGTCGAGGACGGCGTGCTGCGGCGGGTACGGGTGGCCGGGGACTTCTTCCTCGAACCGGACAACGCCTTCGAGGCGCTCAGCCACGCCCTGGAGGGCGCCCCGGCCGACACCGACACCGCGGGGCTCGCCGCCCGCATCGACGCCGCCCTGCCCGAGGGCACCGTGATGTACGGCCTGACCTCGGAGGGTGTCGGCGTCGCCGTGCGCCGCGCCCTCGCGCACGCCACCGACTGGACCGACTACGACTGGCAGCTCATCCACGAGGGCCCGCAGTCCCCCGCCCTGCACATGGCCCTCGACGAGGTCATCACGACGGAGGTCGCGGCGGGGCTGCGGCCGCCGACGCTGCGGGTCTGGGAGTGGGCCGCGCCCTCCGTGATCATCGGCAGCTTCCAGTCCCTGCGCAACGAGGTCGACCTGGACGGCGCCGCCCGCCACGGCATCGAGGTGGTGCGCCGCATCTCCGGCGGCGGCGCCATGTTCGTGGAGCCCGGCAACACCATCACGTACTCCCTGTCGGTGCCCGAGGCCCTCGTCCAGGGACTCTCCTTCGCGGACAGCTACGCCTACCTCGACGACTGGGTCCTCGGCGCCCTCGGCGACATGGGCATCAAGGCGTGGTACCAACCCTTGAACGACATCGCGACCGACGCCGGGAAGATCGCGGGCGCCGCGCAGAAGCGGATGGTGGGCCCGGTAGGCAGGGGCGGGCCCGCAGGGTCCCCCGTTGAGGGCGGTGGCGGGAGACGGGCGGGCGGGCCCGGCGCCGTGCTGCACCACGTGACCATGTCGTACGACATCGACGCGGACAAGATGCTCGAAGTGCTGCGCATCGGCCGCGAGAAGCTCTCCGACAAGGGCACGAAGAGCGCCAAGAAGCGGGTGGACCCGCTGCGGCGGCAGACGGGGCTGCCGCGCGAGACGGTCATCGAGAAGATGATCGACTCGTTCCGCGGCCGGTACGGCCTGACGGCGGGCAAGGTCACCGAGGACGAACTGGCCCGTGCGGAGGAGCTTGCGCGGACGAAGTTCAGCTCGGCGGAGTGGACGGGGCGGGTGCCGTAGGGCGCGGGCGCCTTGGGCTGCGACGGGTCAGGGCTTCGCAGACTTCTTCCACGCCGTCGACCCGATCTTCCCCGTCGACCCGAGGTCGATCCCACCGTCCACCGCGAGCAGGCGCGCCACGCCTCCCGGGGTCGGGACCACCTTCAAGTAGGTGCCCTTGAGCGGGGGTTGGGCGGTGTTGTCGTACGTGTTGCGCCAGACGACCGCCGTCGTGGCCGTCTCGCCGCGCTTGAGGGTCACGGGGTGGGGGCCGGGGTCGTCGAGTCGGGTGATCGGTTCCGTGCCCTGGAGGACCTGCACGTGGAAGGGCTCGCGCTTGTCGCCGAGGACCTTGAGGGTGGGGTAGCCGTTCAGGCGGTACGGCTTGGTGGTGCAGTTGGTCAGCGTCACCGTCATGGCGCGCAGGCCCATCGCGGCGTCCACCGGGCCGGGTTCGACGAGGACGGCGGACTGGCCGTTCGCGCAGGCCCGTTCGTGCACCGACTGCGGCCGCGGCGTGGCACCGGGGCGGGCGCCGGGACGCACGTCGGGGCCCGGAGAGGCCGACATCTCGACGTCGTCGAGGTCGAAGGTGCGCGGGGACGCGGGCGTCTCGGGAGTTCCCCTCTTTTCGGCCGCCGGGGTGGACGAGGGGCCGCCGCAGCCGGTGAGGAGCAGGATGGCTGCTCCGCACAGGACGGCGGCGTGTTTGAGCGGTATGACGGTCACGGGGCGATCATGTCATGGCGTGTCACTGTGCCCCTTTTCCGGCCATATCCCGGACGTACGGGGCGCTGGTCGTCCCGTACAGGGCCTGCTCATCCCGTACGCGTCACTGCTCCGGGCCCCGCGCCGTCACCAGCCCCGACTCGTACGCGAACACCACCAGTTGCGCCCGGTCCCGCGCGCCCAGCTTCGTCATCGCGCGGCTCACATGTGTCTTCGCCGTGAACGGGCTGATCACCATGTGCGCGGCGATCTCCTCGTTGGTCAGGCCGCGTGCGGCGAGGACCGTCACCTCGCGTTCGCGGCGGGTGAGGCCCTCCAGGCCGGGTGGGGTGGAGCGGTCCGGTGGGCGGGCGACGAACTCGCCGATCAGACGGCGCGTCACCGAGGGCGAGAGCAGTGCGTCGCCACGGGCGACGACCTCGATGGCCTGCAGCAGGTCCGCCGGTTCGGTGTCCTTGAGCAGGAAGCCGCTGGCGCCCGCGCGCAGGGCCTCGAAGACGTACTCGTCCAGGCCGTAGTTGGTGAGAATGACCACGCGCACGGCCGCGAGGCGGGGGTCGGCGGCGATGCGGCGGGTCGCCTCGATGCCCGTCATGACCGGCATCTGTACGTCGACGAGCGCCACGTCGGGTATCTGTTCGCGGATCAGTGCCACGCCCTCCTCGCCGTCGGCGGCCTCTCCCACGACCTCGACGCCCTCCTCTGCCTCCAGAAGGGCACGGAATCCGGCCCGCATCAGCGCCTGGTCGTCGACGAGCGCGACCCGGATCACGTGCGCGTCACCCCTTGCCCAGCAGGGCGGGCAGGGGCGGTCGCCTCCTGTGAAGGAGGAGGAGCAGTAGGTGTGGGTGCCGTCGTCGTCGCCTTGCCCTCTCGCTCCCGCCCCTCTCGCTCCCGCCCCTCTCGCTCCCGTCCCTCTCGCTCCCGTCCCTCCGCCGTCAGCGGCAGCGACGCCCGCACCGCGAAGCCGCCCTCCTCCCGCGGCCCGGCCCGCAGCTCGCCGCCGAGTGCCGTGACGCGCTCGCTCATGCCGGTCAGTCCGGTGCCGGGTATGGAGGCATGGTCCGCCCTCGCCGCCCCGTCGTCCGCGACCCGGATCGTCAACTCCCGCTCGCCGTAATGGAGATGGACGTCGACTCGGTCCGGGGCGCCCGCGTGCCGTGCCGCGTTGGTCAGGGCCTCCTGGACGATGCGGTACGCGGCCAGGTCCAGCGGCGGTGACAGCGGGCGCTCGCGGCCGGTCACCGTCAGCTCGACGGGGAGCCCGGCCGAGCGGGCGCGCTCGACGAGGAGCGCGGGGCTGCCGGTGGGCTCGTCCGTGCGCAGCACGTCGAGGGTGGCGCGCAGCTCGCGCATGGCCTCGCCGCTCGCCTCCTGGATGGCGAGGAGTGCCGGGGGTATCTCCTCACCGCGCTTGCGGGCGAGGTGCACGGCGACGCCCGCCTGGAGCTTGACGATCGAGATGCTGTGCGTGAGCGAGTCGTGCAACTCCCTTGCTATGCGCAGCCGTTCCTCGCCCGCCCGGCGCAGGGCGGCCTCCTCACGGGTCCGCTCGGCCTCCAGGGCGCGCTGCTCCGTCTGGCGCAGATACGCGTGCCAGTTGCGGCCCGCGACGCCGGTGGCGACCGCGCACACGAACCAGCCCATCAGCAGCAGCGTCCGCTCGACCCCGTCGCCCTCCCCCACCTGTGTGGCGACGAAGACGCCGAGGAAGAGGAAGCTCGCGATCCCGGCGAACGTGCGGTGGCCCAGACGCGCCGTGGCGAACACCGCCACGATCATCGGGAACGCCGCGACCGCGCCCGGTCTGGCGTGGACCACATAGGCGAGGAGGCATACGAGGGTCACGACCAGGACCGCGCGCGGCGCCTCGCGGTGTACAGCAAGGGCCAGGGATCCCGCGACGATGAGCGCGATGTCGAGCGCCGTCGTCCCGTCCTCCGACGTCAGCGCGGCGAACACCACGGCCGCGGCGATCACGGCGCCGAGTACGCCACCAAGTGCCGTTTCGGCCAGCCGACTTCGCCATCGGTTCCCCCGTGCCCCCGATGGTGACGCCGACTCCGTGCGGGATCCCTGATCCCCCGGTTCCCCCTGCATGCTCCGCACCCTAGACCCCGCCACTGACAACGGCGTCGCCCCTGGGGACCGACCCCGCACTACTCCCCCGGTAGTACTCGGCGCGGCGGTCGGCCCACCCGGCGTAGGCCCGACTTCACCCGCCCATACGACGACCGGGGCACCCCGCCCGGCGAGCATCGACCCCATCACCACCGATAGCTCCGCTCACCATCCGCAGCACTCCACGAGGAAGGGCCAGCCATGCTCACCCAGAAACTCGGCGCCACGGTCAACTCCCAGCAGGCGCACGTCTGGAACGGTCCCGTCGGCACGCACTGGGCCGACCACCAGGACCGCTACGACACCATGCTCTCCGGCGTCAACGACGCCCTGTTCCACGCCGCCGCCGTCCGCGTGGGCGACCGCGTCCTGGACATCGGCTGCGGTGCGGGCGCGACCACCCGGATCGCCGCCCGGCTCGCCGCGCACCGGCACGGGCTCGGTCCGGGGCAGGCGCGCGGGCACGCCGTCGGCGTCGACATCTCGGCGCCGCTCCTGGAGCGGGCCCGGGCGAGCACCGCCGCCGAGGGAATCGCCAACGCCTCGTACGAACTGGCCGACGCGCAGACCCACCCCTTCCCTGAGGCGGGTTACGACGTCGCGCTGAGCCGTGGCGGGGTGATGTTCTTCGCCGACCACGCGGCGGCGTTCGCCAACGTCGCGCGGGCGTTGCGTCCCGGCGGGCGGCTGGTGTTCGTGTGTCCGCGGCCGGCCGACGGGGAGAGCGAGGAGTCACGGGCCCTCGGCCTGTTCGCGCGGCTGCTCGCGGAGAGCGGGGCGGAGAGCGGGGCGGAGAGCGGGGCGGACAGTCCCTCCCCGTCCGCCGTCGCGGCCCACACCGCCATGGCCTCGCTCTCGGACCCGGCCCGCATCCGCGAGGTGCTCGACGGGTACCGGGAGGTGGCGATCACGCACGTGCCGGTGGAGACGGTGTGGGGTCAAAGTCCCGCGGACACCGTCGAGTTCATGCTCTCCCGTACGCCTGGGCGCGCGATCCCGGCGGCCACGCGCGCCGCGCTGGAGGAGGCGTTCGCCCCGTACGCGACCGCGCGGGGCGTGCGGATGCGGGCGGGGGTGTGGCTGGTGACGGCGGTGCGTCCCTGATGCCGCCACTCCGGCAGCATCACGTCACCTGAGTACGCCGGTAGGCGAGGAGGTGGGTCACGATGCCTCTCTGGTTGATCAAGTGGTGGGGGCCGTCTCGGGGGCCGCTCTCATCGGCGCCGTCATCGGCGCCGTCATCGGGGCCGTCATCGGCACCGTCTCCAAGAACGCTGCCGCCGCCGGTGAGCGTCGCGCCTCGTTCCACACCAGGCGCTCCTCGCGCGTGGGCCCGTCGAGCAGCGGCACCACCGTCACCCCCGGCAGCCGCGACACGAGCCGTGACGGGAGCAGCGTGATGCCGAGGCCGCCGCGCACGAGGTCGACGAGGAAGCCGAGGTCGTTGGCCTCGAAGGCCACCTCGCGGCGGAGCCCCGCGGCCGCGAACGCCTCGTCTGCCTGGGCGCGCGCGGCGAGGCCCGCGGGGAAGTCGACGAACGCCTCGTCGACGATCTCCGCCAGCGGGACCGGGTCGCCCGCGGCCCGTTCGGCGCCCGACGCCCGTTCGGCGAGCGGGTGGTCCGGGGCCACGACGGCGACGTGGTGGTCGACGACGAGGGTGCGGCTCTCCAGGCCGGAGCCGACGTCGCCCCGGTAGGACGGGGGCACGCCGAGGAGGCCGAGGTCGAGGCCGCCGTCCCGGACGCCCCGTACGAGGGCCTCGCTCATGCCGTGCTGCAGGCGCATCGTCACCTGCGGATACCGGTCGTGGTACGCGCGCATCAGGCGGGGCACGTCGACCGCCGTCCCCGTCGCGATGGCTCCGACCGCGAGCCGCCCGCGGATCTCCCCGGTCGCCGCCGCCACCTCGGAGCGGGCCCGCTCGGCGGCCTCCAGGGCCTGGCGGGCGGCGGGCAGGAACGCCTCGCCCGCGGCGGTGAGCCGCACCTTCCGGCTCGTGCGCTCGAACAGCCGCGCCCCGAGCTCCTTCTCCAGCTTCCCGATCTGGTGGCTGAGCGCCGACTGCACGACCAGGCAGCGCTCGGCGGCCCGCGTGAAGCCGCCCGTCTCGGCGACGGCGATGACATAGCGCAGCTGTTGCAACTCCATGCGATCCATCGTGATACGCGATCATTTGGATGACAAGCATGTGTTGGACTCATCAATGGTGGCGGCCGCAGGCTTACTGCCATGACCTCAACGGGACAGACACCGACGGGACTTCGCGCCGAACCCACGGCCACCACGGCCACATCGGCCACCACGGCTGCCGAGGAGCCCCGCTCCGGCGGACCGCGCCGCGGCCTCCTCCTCCTGATGGCCGTCGCCACCGGCCTGTCCTGCGCGGGCAACTACGTCGCCCAGCCGCTGCTCGACCTCATCTCCCGCGACCTGCATCTCGGCAGCGTCCTCGCGGGACTCGTCGTCACCGCCTCGCAGGCCGGGTACGCGCTCGGCCTGATGCTCCTCGTGCCGCTCGGCGACGTCGTCGACCGGCGCCGCCTCGCGGTCATCCTGTTCTCGGCGACGGCGCTCTTCCTGACCGTCTCGGCCCTCGCGCCCACCGGCCCGCTCCTGCTCGCGGGCACCGTCCTCACGGCCCTCACCTCGGTCGGCGCCCAGGTCGTCGTCGCCCACGCCGCCGCGCTCGCCACCGCCGAGACGCGGGGCCGGGCCGTCGCCACCGTCATGGCGGGCGTCCTGCTCGGCGGGCTGCTCGCCCGCACCGCGGCGGGCGGGCTCTCCGAACTGGGCGGCTGGCGCACCGCGTACTGGGTCCTCGCGGTCCTCATGGCGGGCGCCGCCGTGGTCCTGCACCGCGTGCTCCCCAACCTCCCGGTCACCGCCGACCTGCGCTACCCGGCCCTGCTCCGCTCCACCCTCGCCCTCCTGCGCGACGAGCCGCTGCTGCGCCGCCGGTCCCTGCTCGGCGCCCTGTCCCTCGCTTCCTACAGTGTCCAACTCACCGCGCTCACCTTTCTGTTGGCAGGCTCCCCCTACAACTGGTCGGCGCCCGCCATCGGCCTGTTCGGACTCGTCGGGGCCGTGGGGGTGCTGTCGATGACGTTCGCGGCGCGGCTCTCCGACCGCGGCCACGTCCAGAAGGTCACCGGCGGCGCGACCGCCCTCCTCGTCGCCGCCTGGCTGATCCTGCTCGCCGGCGAGCACTCCCTGGCCTGGCTCGCGGTCGGCGTCGTCGCCCTCAACATCGGCCAGCAGGCCGTCCTCAACAGCAGCCAGACCGTCCTGTACGCGCTCCGCCCCGAAGCCCGCAGCCGCATCAACTCGGCCTTCATGACGAGCTTCTTCCTCGGCGGCGCCCTGGGCTCCGCGCTGGCCTCCGTGGTCTGGGCGACCGCGGGGTGGAGCGGGGTCTGCCTGCTGGGGGCGGGGCTTTCGGCGGGGGCGTTCGCGGTGTGGGGGTGGGAGCGGGGGCGGCACGCCCACTGAGCTCTCTTCCCCCCCCACCCGTCGTCCCTCCCTCCCCCTCCCCCTCACACACTCCCTCACGCACTCGCACTCGCACTCGCACTCAAGGAGAACGCCATGAAGATCACAGTCTTTGGAGCCGCGGGCACCGCAGGCAGCCGCATCGTCGCCGAGGCCCTGAACCGCGGACACGAGGTCACCGCCGTGGTCCGCGACCCGGCCCGGACGGGCGGGATACCCGCCGCCGCCCGCATCCGTACGGGCGACGCGTCCGACCCGTCCGCCGTCGCGGCGCTCGCCGAGGGCCAGGACCTGGTCATCTCCGCGACCCGCCCCGCCCCGGGCCGGGAGAGCGAACTGGCCGCCGTCACCAGGGCCTTGCTCGCCGGGCTGCACGGCACCGGCGTACGCCTGCTGTTGGTCGGCGGCGCCGCGAGCCTCACCCTGCCCGGCACGGACGGCACCGGCGGCACCACGGTCGCCGACGCCCCCGACTTCCCCGCCTTCCTGCGCCCCATCGCGCTGGCCTGCAACGAACAGCTCGACGCCGTCCGCACCACCGCCCACGACGTCGACTGGGCCTACCTCAGCCCCGCCGCCGAGCTCGAACCGGGCGAGCGTACGGGCCGGTTCCGGCTCGGCACGGACGAGCTGATCGTCGACGCGGAGGGGGTGTCCGCGCTGTCGATGGAGGACCTGGCGGTGGTGCTGGTCGACGAGGCGGAGCGGCCGAAGCACCACCGGGCGCGGTTCACGGCGGGCTACTGATCGCCTGGTCGCTGCCCCATCGACCGTCGGCCTCCTGGCCGTTGTCCCAGTCCGGCGTTCCAACCACCCCGCGTTCCTACGGGTCCGGGGTGGTTTTCGCGTTCCTGTGTCCCAAACCGTCCGGCTTTTGTGGCGGTTGGGACGGAACCTCCCGCAGGCTCACCCCGTTCAAGCAGCCCCCTAGGGCCTGGGAGAGTGTCCATGCCATTACGTCTGGCCATCACTGCCGAGCCGATCCCTTCGCATGTGTCCGCGCTCGATTACGTCACCGTCCCGGCCCGCCGACAAGGGCACCACGTCGCGCTGTACGCCCCGCTCATGTTCCGCGGCGAAGCCGGACGCCGAGGCGTGGAGTTCTACCGGGCCGGGCCCGACTGGACCTGCAATCCCATCGTCCAGCTGGCGGCGAGCGAGATCTGGAAGGAGTACGGGAACGCGCCCTTCAACCGCTACATCTTCGGCCGGCTCTGGCCGGACCAGGCCGGGGCCAAGGCCACCGAACTGATCGCCGCGTGGACCCGGACGCGGCCCGACCTGGTGATCGCCGAGTGCAGCGACCTCGGCGCGCACCTCGCGGCGAAGGTCCTGGGACTCCCCGTATACGCGGCGGACAACGGACTCGGCCCGATGCTCCTGGACCTCTGGGACACCGACGTCGCGCCCGTGCTGACCCCGCTCTACAAGCGCCACGGGCTGGACGCGGCCCCGGAGTTGCCGCCCCTGCTCACCCCGGCGCCGGTCCCGTGGTTCTACGGGACGCCGCCGGCTCCGTCCTCGGTGCGCGCGGTGCGACGCACGCTCGCGCCGTTCCGGAGCACCCTCCCCGATTCGCTGGACCACTCCCCCTCCTCCCCCTCCCCCCTCTCCTCCTCGTCTTCCTCCTCCCGCCCGTTCGTCTACGTGAGTCTCGGCACCCTGACGACAGCGATGACCGGTCTGCGTACGGTCGTGGGGAACCTGCACGAGAAGGTCATGGCCGCGCTCTCCCGCATCGGCGTCGACGCGCTCGTGTCCGCGGGCGACCTCGCGCAGGACCTGCGGAGCCCGAACCCCCGTATCAAGGTCGTCGAGCATGTCCGGCAGCCCGCGCTCCTGCACCACGCCGACCTGTTCGTGACGCACGGCGGCCGGGCGTCCCTGCTCGACGCGGTGCAGGCCACAACACCCGTACTGACCTTGGGAGTTCTGGCCGACCAGCCCGCCAACGCCGAGGCGTTCGCCCGGCGCGGACTCGGCCGCGCGCTGGACCTCACGGCGCAGCGCGCCGAGATCACGGACGCCGTCGCGGCCCTCCTCGGCGACTCCTCCTACAAGGCCGCCATGACAGCCGCCGGCGCCGAGCTCGCGCAGCTCCCACCGCTCGACGTCACGGGCCTGTGGGAGAGGGCGTGACCGGGCGTACCGGCATCCGGCATCCGCCATCCGCCATCCGGCATCCGACATCGCAAGACGGGCTACCCGGCCGCCGCCCCGCGTCGCACCAACGGCCGCGCATACGACACCACTTGCCACCCCAGCACCCCCGTGACCAGCGCCTCGGCCACCGACACCGCGAGCAGTAGCCCGCCGCCCTCCCCCTCGCCCGCCACCCAGTACACGCACAGCCCTGCCAGCGGTACGACGCAGAAGGCCAGCAGGTCGACGGCGCACTGGATGGCCTTGCGGGAGCGGCGGCGGACGTCTCGGCGGTGGGCCGTCTCCCAGCCGAAGACCTCCGCGGGCGGCTGTCCGCCCTCGGCGGGAAGAGCGGCGAGGGTGGCGAGCCGGGGTCCGAGGTCATCGCGGACGTAGGCGCCGATGGCCGAGATCTTCTCGTCGTTGACCAGGTAGGTCCAGCCCAGGATCGTGCACACGGGCGGCAGCGCGAGCAGCATCGGCACCCGCCCGGTCTGCGCGGCGGCGGCGCTCACCGCCGCGACGGCCGCCAGCGTCACGTACAGGAGGTTGTCGCGGAACCCTATGCGGGCCTTCTGTTCATCCTTGACGGTCTGGTACTCCGTGAGCAGCAGTTTCCCCATCGTGACGTCCGGCTCGCGCCGCGCCCCGTCCCCCATGTTCCCTCCCGCATCGGCTCCCCCACCGCCCCCGTACGAGCGAGCAACCACGCCCGGGACGATGCCCTACCGTCAACACCGTGACAGACGCGACAGACATCGCAGACACCAACCGTCCCACCGTCCTGGTCCTCGCGGCGCTCCCGTCGGAGTTTCTCGCCATGCGGCAGCACCTCACGGACGTCGAGGAGCGCGAGGCCGAGGACGGCACGCTCGTCGACTACGGCACGCTCCCCGACTCCCCGTGGAACATCGCCCTCGTCGAGCTCGGCGAGGGCGCCGCCAACGCGGCCGCGCTCACGACGAGCCTGGCCTCCTGGCTGCGGCCCCGTGCGGCGGTGTTCCTGGGGGTCGCGGGCAGCCTCAAGGAGGACGTCGGGATCGGGCACGTCGTGGTGGCCACCAAGGTGTACGGGGTGCACGGCGGCAAGGTGACCCCGGAGGGCTTCGACGCGCGGCCGCAGGCGTGGCCCACCTCGCACCGCCTGGTCCAGGCGGCCCGTGCGGCGCTGCGTGCCTCGGAGTGGCAGGGCCTGGTCCACTTCAAGCCGGTGGCGGCGGGCGACGTGGTACTCAACTCCCGCGAGAGCACCCTCTCTTCGCAGCTGCGCCACCACTACGGCGACGCGGTGGCCATCGAGATGGAGAGCTCCGGCTTCGCCCAGGCAGCCCATCTCCGCGACCAGATGCACATGCTGACGGTGCGTGGGATCAGCGACCTCGCGGACGGCGCCAAGCACGCGGCGGACGCGGCCGGTTCGCAGCCGTACGCCGCGGCGCAGGCGGCGAAGGCGGTGGCGGCGCTGCTGCGCAAGCTGCGCCCGTTCGGCGACGCGCAGCCCGACTCCGCCTCGGCCTCGCCCGCCACGCCGGGCAAGCGCGTGTACGGGGGCGACCACATCGACTTCAGCGGCAGCACGTTCCACGGGCCGGTCACGGGCAAGCGCACGGACCGCTGACGGCGGCCGACGGCCAACGAGTGCTTCTGACCGACCAGTTCACGGGAGGACGACCGTGACGCCACGGCATTCCAGGTGCCGCACGCGGTCCCACCGAGAGGTGTCCCGGCGGGGCCGCGCCGCAGGTCATGCGTCGACGGCCTCCAGGAAGTACTCGTAGGAGTCCAGGTCGAGGATCACGCCGGCGAGCCGCCCGAGCGCGGCCGCCTGGCTCTCCTCGAGGGGGTACACGTCGACGAGCCGGTCGGCCGGGATGCCCACCACGTCGGCTGCGGCCTCCAGGCCGATCCCAGAGACATCCAACTCCCGCTCAGGAGAGTCGGAGTCCTTCCTGTAGACGGTGATAAGGATCTTCACGGGTCACCTCTCGCTACTTGGCGTCCTGGGCTTTGCTCTGAGCGTCACGCAGTGCCGTTTCACCGGCTCCCGCTGAAGATCGTTGGCGATCACTGGCTGCCGATGAGCCAGGCTGATCGCTCAGTTCACCGCAGAACCACCGTGACGCCACGGCCTTCCAGGTGCCGCACGATCTCGTCCAGGTACGTGACGTCGTCGCCCATCGACTCGCGGGCGGCCTTCGCGTCGTGCCAGTGCAGGGTGAAGGGCGGCGCCACCCCGAAGCCGCCGGCGAGACAGTCCGTGAAGGACTGCCAGTCCGAGCCGTAGTACGCGCCCGGGCCACGGAGCGCCTCAGCCAGCGCACAGTGCAGGCCCTCGACGTCCGTGACGAAGCGGCCGTCGAGATGATAGGTCCCGCCCACCTCGTCCACGTCCGGGGTGGCGGTGTGGTGGTAGGCGAGCCTGGTCCACGCCCGCCTGCCCTCCGCGTCGTACGGGGCCCACAGGTTGGGCTCGCTCGGGGCCCCCTCGTACCAGGCGTCCCAGACCGGACGGACACTCGGCGACGGCGGGTCCTCGACGCCGTCGGCGAGCGTGATGTCGAGGAGGTCCTCCCCCAGGGCGGACGGGCGCGACGACACGAGGTCGAGCGCCAGGGTCCGGTTCTCCATGGGGCGCCCGCGTCGATCGAGCGCCCAGAGTTGCAGCCACTGCATCCGCTGCGGGTCGCGCATCGCCTCTCGCAGGAGCTCCGTGGGCTCGCAGCCGATGAGCTTCATGGGCGTGCCTACGGGCTCCGGCCGGTCCACTCGCAGGCCCTCAACTCCCGTGCAGGAGCCGAGGGAGAGGTCGCCCGACGCGAACAGGCCGTAGCGGGCGGCAGACGCAGGCAACTCCCTATGGCCCGAATGGTCCGAGTCGGAGTGCGCGTCCGGGTCCGTGACCGCGGCTTCGACCACGACGTCGACCAGGGAGCCGTCGCCGCCGGAGGGTCGATGCCCGGTCACCACCACGTCGGTCAGGTCCCACCACTCCACCGGACGCTCGCCGTTGGAGATCTCGACGCACACGTCGCCGAGGCGGGCCACTTCTCCGGCGGGCTGCTGGAGAGCGTCACGCAGGGGGCCGTCCGGACTGCACCCGAGGAAGGTGAGAGTCTCCCTCGGCAACGGGACGGGGTCCACGAACAGCCCCTCGACATCGGCGCAGCCTCCCCAGGGGTGCTCCTGCCCCGCGCGGTCCTCGGCCACAAGTACGTACGTCAGCGGGATGCTGCGTTCCCACGTCCAGCGGCCGTTCTCGACCTGCATTCTTCTGTGCTCCATTCTCACGTTCTCGATATCGGACCTGTGGGGGCAGTAGGTCCCCGCCGTGGAATGAACGGCGGGGACCCACTGCCCCATGTCAGGAATCAGCCGCGCGGCTTATACGGCATGATTTTGGTGTAGTCGTGGTTGTCGACCCACCCGATGTCCCCGTACTTGTTCACCAGGATCCGGTATCGGTTTCCGCCCCCGTCGATATCGTAGATGTACGCGTCGCCCCACTTCCGGGCGATGGAGCGCGGTGTGTTCTTGCGCACCGTGAACTTGTCCGGTCCCCCGTCCTCGCCCACTCGTGGCCGTCGTCCGTTCTTCATGACGTCCTCGACGCCGTCGTGGACGATGTTCGGAGTCTCCGGGGGCTGCTGGCCTCCGCCCCGCTTGCCGCGGGCCTCGCGGAGCGCCGTCCCCAGACCTTCGTCGAAGCGGCCGATGCCATCGGCTGTGGTGAACGCGCCGCCGACGACCAGGGTGGTGCTGGCGGCGATGGCGGGGGCTCCGGCGAGGCAGCCGATGCCGGTGATGCACAGCGCGCCGCCGCCGATGTCGCCGCCCGCGCCGCCCACCATCATCACTACACCGAGGGCCGATTCCGCGGCCCCGGCCCAGACGTCGGGGTTGGTGAGGATGGACGAGCCGTAATCGGCGACGGTGCTGAGCGAGTCCTTCAGCCAGCCGGGAACCCAGCTGTCGTCCTCATGCTTCGCGGCCTCCTGCGCCTCGGCGTACTTCTTCCGCCACAGCTCCTGCAGCTCGCGCCATTCCGCCTCCTCCTTCTTCTTTTTGTCGGCGATCGCATAGGCGTCCTGTGATGCCTTGTCGGCGGCTGTCGCGTCCTTTCCAGCGGCGGTCGCCGATGTGCGTGCCCGATTGGCCGCGATCCAGGCGCTGTCAGCGGAGCCGCGGGCCCTGTCCGCCGAATTCTGCGCGGCCGCGGCCGAATTGATGGCGTCGGCCGCGGCCCTGTTGGCATCAGCCTGTGCCTTACGAGCAGTCCTCGCCGACTCCCTCGCCTGATCCGCCGACGCCTCCGCGGCCTTCGCCGACTTCTTCGCCTGGGCGGCGTACTCCCTGGCCTCGGCCTCCGAGTCCTTCGCCCGCTTGGCGGCCTTGTCGGCCTCGGCCGCGGCCTTGTCGGCCACGGCGGCGGCGCGTGCCGCCTCGGCGGCGTCCTTGCGGGCCGTGGCCGCGACGCCCGACGCCTCGGCGATGAGCCGTTGCACGTCCGCGACGTGGGACGCGGTGAGCTTGTCCCTGCGGGCCGCCTGGTACTGGCCGGTCTGGACGAAGGCGTGCATCAGCTGCGGCGGGCCCGCCTGGGCGACCTTCACGGCCGCCTTGACCTCGGGGCCGCCGACACCGGCCAGCTGCACGGCGCGGACCTGTTCGTCGGCCTTGCGGGCCGTGAACTGGCCTTCGTTGAGGAACGCGGCGAGCTTCGCGGGTGCCCCGTCCTTGAGTGCGGCCCGTGCGGCCTCCTTGACCTCGGTGCCGCCGGTGCTCGCGATCTGCACCACGCGTTCGCGGAAGTCGCCGGCCGCGGCCTCGTTCCCGCCGCTCACGAGGAAGGTGTGCACCTTCCCCGCGTCGCCGGCGAGGGCCTGCTGTGCCGCCTTGCGCACCGCGGCCGACCGGGGGTCGTCCGCGAGGCGTTCGACGCGGGCGCGTTCGTCCTGCTCGGCCGCCTTCTTCCAACCGGTGCGCAGGTACTGGGAGATCGCGTCGTCCGAACCCGCGAGGGCGACCTCGGCCGCGGCACGGCTCCAGGGCCCGCGGGTCTTCATGGCGATGACGGCGACCCTGCGGCCCTTGGCCGCGACCTCCTTGGTGTCCACGCCGGGCTTCGCGGCCTCCGCCGCGAGGCGGCCGGCCTCGGCGTCGAGGTCCTTGGCCTCCTTGGCGGCGCGGTCCCGGTCGGCGGTACGGGTGTCGTCCGCCTCCTTGAGGTCCTTGGCCTCCTCGACTCCGGCCGCGGTGCGGGTCTTGAGCTCCTCGGCCTCGATGGTGCGCGCCAGGTCGTGGGCCGCGGTGGCCTTCTTCACCGCGTCGGTGGCGGCGTCCGCGGCGCCCTTGGACGCCTTGGCGTGCCGCTTGGACTCCGAGGCCGCCTTGTTCGCGTCGCCCGCGTGCTTGGCGGCCTTGTCCGCCTCGGCCGCCGCCGAATCGGCGTGGTCGGCGGCCGAGTCGGCCGCGGTCCTCGCCTCGTCGGCGGCCTTGCTCGCGCGGCCCGCCAGCCTGGCGGCCTCGTTCGCGGCACGGGTCGCCTCCCGCGCCTGCCGCCGGGCGGAGGCGGCGGCGAGCCGGGCCCGCCGGGCCTCCGCGCCCGCCTGGTCGGCGTGGCCGCTCGCCTCGGTGGCGGCGTCCGCCGCCGCGTCGGCGTTGGCACCGGCGCTGGCCGCCGCGTGGGCCGCGTTCCCGGCTTCCTTGGCCGCGGTGCCGGCCTCCTTGGCGGCTCCGGCCGCCGCCCGCGCGCCCTTGGCCGCGCCGCGGGCCTCTTCGGCCGCCTTGCGCGCGGCCGACGCCTTTCCCGCGTCCGACGCGGCGTCCGCCGCCGCGTTGCGCGCCCGGCTCGCCGCCTGGGCCGCACCGGCCGCAGCGGTGGCGGCCTGCGAAGCGGCGCTCGCGGCGATGCGCGCCGCGCTGTTCGCCGCCTGGGCCGCGTTGATGGCCTGCTGGGCGGCCCGGGCCGCACCGCTGGCCGCGGCCGCGGCACGTCCGGCCGCGTTCGCCGCGCGGACGGAGTCCTTCTTGGCCGCCGCGGTCTCCTCGGCGGCCTTCTTCGCCGCCTCCTTGGCCAGCCCGGACGCCTCCACGGCGCGCGCGGAGGCGTTCTTGGCCGCCTGCGTCTCCCGCTTGGCGAGCTGTCCGGCCTCCTTGGCCTGCTGCGCCAACTGCGCGACGGTGGCGCGCTCCTGGTCGCGGGAGCGGGCCGTGTACTGGCCCACGTCCAGGAACTCCCGTACGTCCTCGACGCCGCCCTTGAGCGCGACCCTCGCGGCCTGCTTCGTGGCGGGGCCGCCGATGCTCATGAGCTGGACGATCCGCACGCGTTCGTCGGCCTCGCGCGCGGTGTACTGCCCGTCGTCGAGGAACTTCCTGACGTCGTCGATCGAGCCCTTCAGCGCGGTCCGCCCGGCTTCCTGGACCTCGTTGCCGCCGGTGCTCATGACCTGCGTGACCTGGACCCGCTGGTCCTTCTCCAGCGGGACCTTCCAGCCGTCCTTGAGGAACGCGCGGAGCTCTGCGGGCGATCCGTTCAGGGCCGTGCGCGCCGCGGCGCGGACTTCCTGGCCACCGACGGCGGAGGAGATCTGGACGATGGCGACCCGCTCGTCGCTCTGTTCGGCGACCGGCTTCTCGCTGTCCAGAAATCGCCGTACGTCCGTGTCGCTGCCCATGAGGGCGGCTTCGGCCGCGGCCCTGACACCGGGACCGCCCTGTTTCCACGCCTCGACGACCCGGCCCCGGTCGGTTGCCGGTATGGGGCTGATGATTTCCGGTTCTTCGCCCCCGTCCCGGTCGGCCGCATGGGCCGGACTGGTGCCGATAATTCCGGCCAGGAGCGCCATCGGAAGGATGGCCGTACTCAAAGTTCTCAGGCCGCGCACACTATGCGGCCAGGTTTTCCCCGCCCAGTTCGAGCGGTTACTACGCCTCACGAAGCAGACCCTTCTTGCTTGTTGCGAATTGCCGCGAACGGCGCCGCGAGCATAACGCTCCATTTGGATTGCTTCGAAGGTGACTTGACGACGCATCAGAATGTAGATGGCGCATGCACGCGGATGCGTGTACCCGGGGTCACGTTGCCCCTGCACATGCGTCGTTCCCGATTTGTTATCCCAACTCCACCACCCCGCTCCACGATTCACCGGTGTCCGTTAACGGGTGTTACGTTGCTCCGGTCCCTTACGCGATGCTTAGCAGCGCTTCGCGGCTCTCGTCCGCCTCAACACCGCTGCGGCCGCACCCCACTTGGAAGGAATCACTGGTGATACTTCGCGCGCGCAGAAAGCTGCTCGCCGGCGTCATCGGCATCACGATGGCCGTCGCGGGAGCCGCCACCGCCGCCGTCGCCCAACCGGGAAGCAACCCCGGGAGCCAGCCCGCCGACGCCGCCAGGTCCGCCGAGTCCGCCGCCGCCCAGCAGGCCGGAACCGGGGCGGCGACCCCGCCCCCCGCCGTGGAGGACTTCGCCTACCCGGACGCCGCGCGGCTCCTCAAGGAGAAGGGCATCACCCTGAAGCGAGGGGACGGCCACATCGTCCTGAGCGACTGCGCCGACGCCAACATCCTGGTGCGCACCACGCACACCAACGACGACGGAAACAAGTACTGCTTCAAGGCCACCGGCAAGAAGGGATACCTCAGCCTGGAGGTCCCGAAGGTGTACTCCGTCGATTCCGAGGGGCCCGCGTTCCAGGCCACCGTCACTTCCGAGGACGGAAAGAAGACCGTCCAGGTGGAGAAGGGCGGTTTTCAGCCCGTCGGCACGGGAGATCTCAGTCCGGGAGCGAGCGGAAAGCCCGCGGTCCTGGTCGAGCTCCGCGTCAACGGTAATTGAGCGAATGTCCCGGATGATTCGCGATGTGCGGCGTGCACCACGCAGCGCTCTCTCCGGCAACTTCCGCTGTTCTTCTGTGATTTAGGAAATGAAACGTGTTTAGCAGACGTCCGCGTACCGCGTGGATGACCGGGCTTCTCGCCACCGCCGTCACGGCCGGTGCCATGACCGCCGCTCCCGCCCAGGCAGTGGGGGGCGGTGCCGCGAAGGACGGCACCTACGCCTTCACCGCCAAGCTCGACATCGGCGGCGGCCACCGCAGTTGCTCGGGTGCGCTGGTCGACAGGCAATGGGTGATGTCCGCCGCCAGTTGCTTCGCCGCCGACCCCGCCAAGGGCTTCAAGGTCGCCGAGGGCGCGCCGAAGTGGAAGACGACGGCGACCGTCGGCCGGACGAACCTCACCGGCTCGGGCGGCACCGTGGCGAACGTCGTCGAGCTCGTCCCGTACGAGGGCCGCGACCTGGTGATGGCGAAGCTCGACAAGCCGGTCACCGGCATCACCCCGGTGGCCCTGGCGACCGCCGCGCCCGCCAAGGGCGACCGGCTGCGGGTCGCGGGCTACGGCCGCACCCGCACCGAGTGGGTGCCCGACAAGCTGCACAGCACCGGGGTCACGGTGGACTCGGTGCAGGGCGCCACCCTCGGCCTGACCGGCGACGACCCGGCCACGGCCGCCGTCTGCAAGGGCGACACCGGTGGCCCGGCGTTCCGGGAGAGCGACGGCCGCCCGGAGCTGGTCGGCGTCAACAGCTCCTCCTGGCAGGGCGGATGCGTGGGCACCGACCCCGCCGAGACCCGCAGGGGCGCCGTCGACAGCCGCGTCGACGACCTCAACACCTGGGTGCAGAAGGTCAGTTACCGTACGGCCTTCCCCAACGCCCCGTGGCAGTACGCCGAGCACATCGCCTCCGGCTACTTCACCGGCGGCTCGGCCGGCGGCACCCGCCACATGGACATGATCGTGCGCTGGATCGACGGCGAGGTCACCCTGTACCAGGGCGCCGACGACAAGGACGCCCGCCACCCCTTCTCGGCCGAGTACCGCATCGCCGCCGCGAACAGCGTCTTCAAGCACGCCAAGCAGATCACCGGCGCGAGCTTCGGCGGCGGGTCCGACGGTCTGATCGTGCGCTGGGTCGACGGCGAGCTGACGCAGTACACGCACGTGGACAAGAAGGGCTTCCACGGCGAGAAGAAGCTCGCCCCCGCCAAGAACAAGACGTGGCCGTACGCCAAGCAGATCACCGCGGGCAAGTACACGGGCAACGCGCAGCGCGATGACCTCCTCGTGACCTGGGTGGACGGCGAGGTGTCGCTCTACACCGACGTCGACACCAACGGTCTGCGCGGCGAGAAGACCCTGCTGAAGCCCAACAAGACCTGGCCGCACGCCGAGCAGATCACCTCCGGCGAGTTCACCGGCAAGAAGACCGCGGACCTCCTGGTGCGCTGGTCCGACGGCGAGGCCACCATCTACCCGGGTGTGAACACCAGCGGGTTCCACGGCGAGACCAAGATCCGGCCTGCCAAGTCCGCCTGGAAGTCGGCCACCGTGGTCAACACCGGCGCCTTCGTCGCCAACGACCGGCCGAACGACGTCCTCGTGCGCTGGGCCGACCACACGCTCGGCCTCTACCCGGGCGTGGACGCGGCCGGTACGCACGGCGAGGTCAAGCTCGTCGGCTGAGCGCCGCCACCGCTGAACAACAACCGCGCGGGGCCGGTGCTTTCGGCACCGGCCCCGCGCGCACTCCTCTGGGCAAGAAGGAAAGCAAGCAGTGCCTCTCACGAGACGAATCCCAAGACGAACACCATGGATGCGTGCCGCTCTGCTCGGCATGAGCGCCGCGATCGCCTTCACCACTCCGGCGACGGCCGCACCCGCCTCGGAATCGACATCGACGTCCGCCCCCGCTTCCGCCCCCGCGTCCGCATCCGTGGACGCGGACGCGGACGTGAACTTCACCCAGGAGGGGATACGCGAGGCGCGGGAGGCGGAACGCTACTGGACCCCTGAGCGCATTCGCGGCGCCGTCGCGATCGACGCGAAGGGCCAAGAGGTCAAGGGCAATTCCGCCACGGGCGACGAAGCCAGGCCCGGCGGCCGGCAGAAGCGCTCGCTGCGGGCGCCGAGCAGGCCGACGGCCGAGGGGATCGCCTCGGTCGGCGTGTTCCTGATCCGAGGCGGCGACGGCGAGGCGACCTCCGACCAGTTCTGCAGCGCGAGCGCGGTGGCCTCGCCGACCAAGAGCCTGGTCATCACGGCGGCGCACTGCCTCAAGGGCGACCGCAGCTACCGCAGCATCGCCTTCGTCCCGGGCTACCGCGCCGGGGCCGCCAAGGCGGGCCAGGTCGGCGAGACCCCGTACGGGATCTTCCCGATGCAGCCGGGCAAGGTCTGGATCGACGGCCGCTATCTCCGGCCGACGCCCAGCGACGACGTGGACTTCGCGTTCCTGCGGGTCGGCCCGAACGCCCGGGGCCAGCTCCTGGAGGACGCGATCGGCCGGGGCAACGAGCTCACCTCGGTCGGCTCCGCCCACCTGGCGCGCAAGAAGGTCACGGTCGCCGGATACCCCGGCGGCACGAGGACCCCGCTGCAGTGCACCAATGACACGACGGCGTTCCAGGGCCGGTTCATGGAGATCCGGTGCGACGGATTCCGCGCGGGGGTCAGCGGAGGCCCGTTCCTGGAGAACTTCGACGGCCGTCGCGGGAAACTCGTCGGGGTCATCGGCGGCTACAAGACCGGCGGACTCTACGACCACATCTCCTACACCTCGCAGTTCGACGACGACGTGTTCCGCCTCTACCGGAAGGCGGTCGGCGACGCACCGCCGGACAAGGGCAGCGTCCTGGGCGACGCGCAGAGCTGGCAGCACGCCAAGGCCATGACCGCCGGACGGTTCCACACCACGTCGGCGCGCGACACCTCCGCCCGCGACACATCCGTAAACGACGGAGTCAGCGACCTGATCGTCCGCAGGGACAACGGCGAAGTCAGCCTGTACCGCGGCAACGGAAAGTTCGGGTTCGCCAAGGAGGTCCGGCTGATCGGACCCAACGGCACCTGGAAGCACGCGGAAGTGATCACCGCCGGAGACTTCACGGGCTCCGCCACGTCCGACCTCTTCGTACGGTGGTCCGACGGCGAACTGACCCTCTACAAGGACGTCGACGAGCACACCAAGCTCCGCGACGAGATCCAGCTGCGCCGCCCGAACAGCCTCTGGAAGAACGCGAAGGCCGTCACCGCCGGCCACTACACGGGCGCCGGCACCCGCGCCGACGACCTGGTGGTCCGCTGGTCGGACGGCGAGCTCACGCTCTACCCCGACGTCGACGAGAAGGGCACACACACCGAGCGGAGGCTCACCGCCCCCAACAAGACCTGGACGCACGCGCGGGACATCTCGTCAGGCAGCTTCACCGGCTCCGCCACCGCCACCGGACAGGACCTGTTCGTCCGCTGGTCCGACGGCGAGGTCTCGGTCTACGAGAACATCGCCGCCAAGTCCCTGAAGTCCGAACACCGACTCCGCCCCGCGGGCTCTCCTTGGCGCCAGGCAACGCTGACCACCGTCGGCGCCTTCGGCGGCGGCAGCGCCCGCGAGGACGACGTCATCGTCCGCTGGTCGACCGGAAAGCTGTCCGTCAACGCCGACACCACCCCCGCCTCCCTGTCCCGCGAGCACACCCTCGTCCCCAACCCCGGCGGCTGACGCACGTTTCCGAGGCGGGCGCGGCCACGCCCTGATCGGTGCCCGTACGGTCCGAGACCGCACGGGCACAGCGCCTCAACCACCGTGCCCTTCCCCATCACCACCACGAGAGCGACGGCGGCGGCACCCGCGGCCTTGAAGTGCAACGAACAGCCCTCGCGACGGCCCTCGCGGCCGAGCAGCGGCTCGACCGCCCTGGTCAGGAATCCCGGCACTACGTGGGGGTGGCGTCCGCACGCCGCTGCGTCCAGATGAACTGCCCTGCCGCGACGGCGAGAAGAAGAGCGCCCGCGGCGAACGGCACGCGGTTGCCTGCCGCGTGGGCGAGGAGTCCGGCGAGGACGGCGCCCAGCGGGACCGCGCTGACGGACAGGGTGCGGTAGGCGGCCATGACGCGGCCGCGCATGTCCTCGGGGGCGCGGTCCATCAGGAGCGTCATGCCGGGGACGTTCCACATCCCCGCTGTGAATCCGTGCAGGGCGACGCAGGGCAGGGCGACGGCGTACGAGGGGGCCAGGGCGAGCCCCGTGAAGGCCGCGACCTGGACGGCGACTGCGGCGCGGGACACACGGGTGGCGGGGATCCGTCGCAACAGCCGGCCGGCGAGGAAGTTGCCGCAGATCATCGCCGCTGCACTGCCCGCGGCGAGCGCACCGAACGCGACGGGCGGCATGTCGAGGGTGCGCAGCGCGAACAGCGGCATGATGCCCTGCGAGAGCCCCGAGGCGAGATTCATGATGCCGACGGTCAGGGTGAGGGAGCGTACGAGCGGTGTGGCCGCGATCCAGAGCAGGCCGGCGCCGACGTCGGCGCGCAGTGACCCCGGCGGCTTCCGGGTCCCGGCGTCCGAGGCGCTGTGCGGGAGGCGGCGGACCGCGCCCGCGGCGGCGAGGAAGCACAGCGCGTTCCCGAGGAAGGGCACGGTGGCGTGCCAGGTGAACGAGGTGCTGCCCGCCGGTCCTCCGGCGAACTGCCCGATGCCGTTCTGCGCCATGCTCAGCCGGGCGTTGGCCTGACCGAGGTTCTCCTTGGCGACGACGGCGGGCAGCAGGCTGTTGAAGCAGCTGTCGGAGACGGTCTGCAAGGTGGTCAGGGCGAACGCGCACACCAGCACCGCCGCGATGGTGATGTGTCCGGTGGCCACGGCGAGGGCCAGCCCCGCCGTGAGCGCGCACCGGGCCAGATCGGCGACGAAGAAGGCGCGCCGCTTGTCGTGCCGGTCCACGAACGCCCCGGCGGGCAGCCCGAACAGCAGCCAGGGCAGGAACGCGGTGGCGGCCACGGCGGAGACCACGCGTGGGTCGTCGGACAACGTGGCGGCGAGCAGCGCGAAGGCGGCGGTCCTGCTGGCGTCGGCGAAGCGGGTGGCGACGGCGGCGGTGAGCAGGAGCCGGAAGGGGTGGCCGAACTCCCGTATGGATGCGGTGGAGTTGGTGGTCTCGGTGGCGTGCCGGGTCACAGGGCGACCCGGTCGGGGGCGAGGAGGGTTTCCGGTGTGTGCAGTGCCGTCACGTCGGCGGGCACGGCTCGGGGCGGGCCCCCTCGCCGAGTCTGCTGGGCGTCCTGTGGTGTACGTCCCTCGGCCCGCGCCCTGAGGACGTGTGTGACGGCGGCCTCGGCGTCGGCGAGTTTGGCGTCCCAGAGGGGGCGTGCTCCCGGCTCCAGGAGGTGCCGGGCCACGATTGCCGCGCCCCCGGTAAGGCTGTTCTCCACGATCCGGCGCAGCGCCGCGAAGGTGCGCTGGCGGAAGTGCACGGCACGGGCCGCCGTGAGCACCCGGGCCGCCTCCTCCTGGGTGGTGGCTCCCCACGCCGTCAACACCCCTGTCAGGCGCCGCACGTTGACGAGTGGGACCGTGAACGGCTCGTAGGTGTCGGGGTCGTAGGCGAGCGCCACCTCGTCGTCGGCCACCAGGTCTCCGGAGAGGTAGGCGCCCGCGATGGTGCCGAGCGCGGCCATGCCGAGGGGTGCGCACTCGGCGGCGCGCAGGGCGCCCATGCTGGCGGCGCCCCACAGGTGGAATCCCGCGTCGACGGCGGTGCGGATCTCCGTGAGCGTGATGGCCTGGGACTGCCCGAACTCGCCGTCCACGATGAGCACATGAGCCCCGGCTTCGAGCTGCCGCGTCGCCTCCGTGAGATCCCCCGCGCGCACGGGCGGGCGCAGGACGTCCGCGAGCGGCCCGAGGAGCGGGGACGCGGCGAGGCTGGGGCCGGCGAAGACAACGAGGGTGCGGGGGTCGGTGATCCGGGGGTCCATGATCCGGGGCTCCATGAGGGGGTACACGGTTCATTTCCTGACGGCGGTTGCGGCTGCGCCCTGGCAGCGTGCCTCCTGTCGCGTCCGCATCGCGCCGGCGAGCCGGGGGCCGAGTCTGCCCGGCTCCTGGTTGAAGAACTCAAGTCCTGGCACCACGGCCCGTACTACGGAGAACGGGATGCCGGGCAGCGTCAGATCAGTGACGTACGCGGCGGCGAGACCGGCCTGCCGCAGGTGTCCGAGCAGGGACCTCAGGTCTCCGGCGAGGCTACCCGTGCTCAGGTCGGCGTGGTCGTCGAAGGCCCGTACCGGCCAGCCGTCCGCCCAGGCGTCCATCCGCTCTCTGGCCTGCCGGTATCCGGACTCGCGCCGTGCCACGTGCTTGGCGATGTCCTCGCGGCCGCCGGAGATGACGCTGAGCCGGGACTGCGCGGCCTCGGTGAGCGCCCGGTAGAGGGCGACGCGCGGGGACAGGTGGCAGCCCGCGCCGCCGTTGATGAGCAGAGGATCGTCGGACTGCCGGTCGTCCACCGTGACGTAGAAGACGGGTACGCCGATGTCGCTCGCGAAGGAGAAGACCCGGACGGCGATGCCGTTGTCGTGGAAGCGGCCCACCAGTTCGTCGTAGTCGGCTGGGAGTGTGTCGAGGGGTACCCGGTGGCCCTGCTTGAGGACTTCACCGAAAGCGGTGGCGTCCCGCTCGATCAGTTCGTACAGGGCGTGCATCGTGGCCTCGGCCCGGCTGTTGCCGGAGGCGAGGCCGTCCGCGGAGCGGAACAGCCAGGGGTGGTCCGCGGCAGGCGGCTCGTACGGCCAGAAGGCGCTCTCAGCGGGCAGCAGGATCTCCTCGCCGCTCACGAGGTCGTGGAAGGGCCACCACTCCAGGGCGGCGTCCTCCGTCCACGGCGAGGCCCGGTCGAGGATGAGCGCCCGCGGGTGCAGCACCTTGCCCCGGCCCGCCATCTCGCGCAGGAGGCCGACGGGGCCACGGCGGCCGTACTGTTCCCCGCAGTACCGCTCCACCGCCTCCATCAGCGCGGACGCCAGGGCGGCCTGCCGGTCCGCGCCCTTGCCGCAGGTGACCGTGAGGTTGCCGTCCTGGGCGCGCGGGCGGAGGGTGTTGAAGACCGGGATGCCTACGGAGTCCAGGCCGGTGACGTCCGCCACCCGGGATATCCCCGCCAGGTCCCGCACTCCCCAGGCCAGTTCCACGGTGCGCTCGAGGGTGCGGACCCGGTGGGTGCCGGCATAGGTGTGCTTGCCGGAGTCGGCCTCACCGAGGAATCCGATGGCCAGGGGCGGGAGTTCGGGCGAGGTATGGGCAGCGGCTCCGTTGGCGGCGCCGGTACCGGTGGCGGCGCCGGTACCCGTACCCGTCAGGACGGCCGTCATTCCGCGTACGGGGAGAGGTCGGTGTACTCGTACGCCGGGGCGAAGGGCTCGACGCGGGAGTACCTCTGGGTGACGACGGCCTTGAGCGCGTCCGGGCGCCGGGCGGCGACGTCGGCGAGGACGTCGAGGGTGAGCCCGATCAGGGACTTGCGGTGGCGGCAGGTGGCCGGGAGCGTGCCGGTGTACCCCGCTCCGGCCGCATGGGCCCGGTGATAGCACTCGCCACCGCAGGCGTGCTTGGCCCAGCAGGAGTTGCAGGGCTCGCGCTCGTCGACGCGCTGGAAGAAGGGCTGCCGTACCTCGACGATCGGCAGGCCGCGGCGCACGTCCCCCATCTCGAAGGAGCCTTCCTCCAGGAAGTGGTGGCAGGGGTAGAGGGTGCCGGTGGGTCCGACGGCGAGGGCGTTGCGTCCGGCCGAACACGGATACCAGGATCCGGTGCCCTTGCCGCGCAGCACCAGCTTGCCGATGAAGCCCTCGAACGGCATGACGCCGAGCGCGGTGCCCTCCAGGAGCCGTTCGCGGTACCACTCCAGGAGCTTGACGAGCTCCTGTTCCTCCGCGGCGGCGATGCCGCTCTCGTCGTACATCGGCTGGACGTGGATCTCGTTGAAGCCGAGGTCGTAGAGGTAGCGGTGCAGGGCGACGAGGGGGGTGCCCGGATTGCTCACCGCGCGCACCCGCAGGATGTGCTGGGTGCCGGACTCCACCAGGCGCTTGATGTTGCGCAGCACCGGCTTCGTCGTGGGGCGCCCGGACAGATAGATGCGGTGGGTGTTGAGGTCGGCGGGACCGTCGAGGCTCACCACCAGGGACACGTCGTTGTCCCCGGCCCAGGCGATCGTCTCGGGATTCATCAGGGTGCCGTTGGTGTAGACGGCGAACGAGACCTTCTGCCCTGTGTGCTTGGTCCGCTCCTGCGCGTAGGCGACGGACTGCCGCAGTATCTGCTTCTCCAGGAGCGGTTCCCCGCCGACGAAGAGGAGTTGGAGCGCGGGGGCTTCGGCCTGGGCGAGGAGCGCGTCGATGCTGGCCTTCGCCGTCTCCCAGCTCATCCCCGCCGGGACTTCCGATCCCTTGCGGTCCTTGAGGTCGAGCTCGTTGTAGCAGTACGTGCAGCCCATGTTGCAGTGGTACGTGTTGCCCACGATGAGCTTGGTGATGGAGGTGCCGCCGAACTCGGGCGGCACGAGCGGCGCGCACGCCTGCAGGGCCTGCTCGACCTTGGCCCACACGGCGTGGTCCTCTTCGGTCAGCGCGAGCTCGCCGTGCCCGAGACGGGCGTAGCGGTCGGCCCGGTCCGCAAGGCCCGCGTCCACGCGGGCGAATGTCAGGCGGTCCGGGTCGAAGACGATGCTCCGGCCTTCGTCGAGGGACGGGAGAGTGACACGGTTGCTGACGGAGCTGACGGACATCGGCGTTCTCCTCGGAGGCCCAGAGGGCCGGTCCGCCGTCGGATTGCCGGACCAGCCCCCTGTCTGCTGCGGGCTGGGATCAGGTGGCGGAGTTGCAGAGAACGACGGGACGGTCGAACTCGCCGCCCTCCGGGTCGATGCCGAGGCTCTCCCAGTCGACGGCGGCGAAGTCGCCACCCTCGATGTTCGACTCGACGGCGACCGTCTCCGCAACCTCGTCCGCCGTGATCGTCTCGACCACTGTTGCCATGGCTGAGCTCCTCTCGTACGAGAACCACATGCATGGTGCATGCCACTCAGCAGTCTCAGTACGGCGGTCACGAACCACCGGCATCAGGTAAGAGAGCGGAAAGAACCCTTCCGCCCACCCGTCCCCGACTCCCCCACTCCCCCTGTTCCCCTACTCCCGCCCGGGGCCGGAGAGTTGTACAGTCCACCCCACTCCGCGCGAGATCACCGACATCGGTACCGGTCCCGGTACCGGCAAGTGGGGGCTGCGATGTCACCGACCGTACCTTCCGCTCCGGGTACGGGGCCTTCGGCTCCGGATGCCCGCACCACGGACACGACCCCGACGCAGCGCTCCGACCCGGACGGCCGCGTCTCCCTCGCAACGGGCGTCACCCTGGACGACCCCCGGTTCGCCAACGACGACCTGCTGCCGGTGCCGATGGAGCGGCGCACCTGGGGCATCTACAACTACACGGCCCTCTGGGTCGGCATGGCCCACAACATCCCCTCCTGGACGCTTGCTTCGGGCCTCGTCGCGCTCGGGATGGACTGGAAGCAGGCCGTCTTCGTCATCGCGCTCGCCAATGTGATCGTGCTGCTCCCGATGCTCCTGACGGGCCACGCGGGCCCGAAGTACGGGATTCCCTTCCCTGTCCTCGCCCGCGCCTCCTTCGGGCTGCGCGGCGCGAACCTGCCCGCCCTCGTCCGGGCGGCGGTGGCGTGCTGCTGGTTCGGGATCCAGACGTGGATCGGCGGCCAGGGCATCTTCCTCCTGGTCGGCAAGATCTTCGGGGGCTGGGCCGACGTGTCGAAGGTGGGCGGCTACCCCTGGACCCTCTGGCTCTGCTTCATCGCCTTCTGGGCCTTCGAACTCGCCGTGATCTACCGGGGGATGGAGGCGCTGCGCCGCTTCGAGAACTGGGCGGCGCCCTTCGTGCTCCTCGGCGCGCTCGCGCTCCTCGGCTGGATGGCGACGAAGTCGGGCGGCCTCGGTCCGCTCCTCGACCAGCCCTCGAAGCTCGGCTGGGGCGCGGACTTCTGGAAGGTCTTCTTCCCCTCCCTCATGGGCATGATCGGCTTCTGGTCCACGCTGTCGCTCAACATCCCCGACTTCACCCGCTTCGGGAAGGGGCAGCGGGCGCAGGTCTGGGGCCAGTCGCTCGGCCTGCCCACCACGATGACCGCGTTCGCGCTCCTCTCGGTCCTCGTCACCTCGGGCTCCCAGGCCGTGTACGGCGCGGCGATCTGGGACCCGGTGGAGCTCTCCGCGAAGACGGACAGCGTCTTCGGGCTGCTCTTCGCCCTGGTGACGGTCCTGATCGCGACGGTCTCGGTGAACATCGCGGCCAACGTCGTCTCCCCGGCCTACGACCTCTCCAACCTCGCCCCGAAGCTCATCAACTTCCGTACGGGCGCGCTGATCACGGGCGTCGTCGGCGTCCTGGTCATGCCGTGGAAGCTGACCTCGACGCCCGAGCTGTACATCTTCACGTGGCTCGGCGTGGTCGGCGGCCTGCTCGGTACGGTCGCGGGCGTTCTGATCGCCGACTACTGGATCATCCGCCGCACCGTCCTCGACCTCGCCGACCTCTACCGCCCGCACGGCCGCTACTGGTACGCGGCAGGCTGGAACTGGCGCGCCCTCCTGGCCTTCACGGTCGGCGGCACCCTGGCGGTGGGCGGCTCCCACTCGGCCCCCGGCAAGGGCCCGTTCCCCGAGGACGGCCTCATCCCCTTCCTCAAGCCCCTCGCGGACTACGGCTGGGCGGTGGGCCTCGGGGCGGCGCTCGTGCTGTACACCGTGACAAGCTGGAGCACGTCACAGCGCGGGCATTGAGCGCACGCTGAGAGGCGTCACCACAGGGGGAAGGGGACCGTCGATGCACTGGTTCTGGATCGTGCTCATCATTTTCTGGACCGGCGGCTTCGCCTGGGCTGCCGACAACGTCCGCACCGCCCTGCGCCACCGCCACGAGCGCAAGATGGAGCGCCTGGAGGCGGCGAAGCAGGAGCGGCTCGCCGTGGAGGCGGCGCACCAGCCGCCGGAGCCGGTGTGCGGCTGCACGCACCACCTCGCCAAGCATGACAAGGACGGCAAGTGCCATGAGCGGGTCGAGGTGCCGACCGCCTGGGACGAGAACAAGAAGCCGCTGCGTTACGAGGCGGGGCAGTGCAACTGCCAGCAGTACGTGGGGCCGCAGCCGTTGTCGCAGGTCTTCGCGGAGGAGCTTACGGACCGGGCGTGAGCCTGGTCCGTGTCGTCAGTCGCTCGTACGCTTCCCCGCCCATACCGCGGGCCGCCGCCCCGACCACGGACTTGCCTGTTCCAGTTGGCCCGCGAGGCGGAAGAGGCGGCCTTCGAGCCCGTAACCGGTGGCGAACTGCATGCCGATCGGGAGTCCGGTCGCGGGGTCGGTCGTCAGTGGTACCGACATGGCCGGTGTGCCCGACACGTTGAACGCCGTCGTGAAGGGCGAGAGTTCGAGGACGCGGCGCAGCCAGCCGAGGCCGTCCAGGGCTTCCGCGCCTTCGGCGTGCGTGCCCAGGGGCACGGGCAGCTCCGGCAGGGTCGGAGTGAGCAGAATGTCGTACGTGGTGAAGGAGCGGGCCAGGCTGCGGGCGATCCGGTTGCGGGTCTCCAGCGCGGTGACGAACTGGGTGGCGGTGACCCGCCGCCCGTAGTGGTAGCTGGCCAGGGTCGTCGGCTCGAGGGTCGAGGAGTCGATGGGCCGGTCGAAGGCGGCGGCCAGCGCGTCGATCGATGCCGCAAGGTTAGCCGTCCATTGGTGGGTGGTGGAGAGGATGAACTCCTCCCAGTCCACGCCCAGTTCGCCCCTCTCTTCCGCTCTCCCCGCCGCTCTCCCCGCCGCTCCCCCTTCCGCGTCCTCCACCTGGTGGCCGAGCGATTCGAGCAGGCGGACCGTGCGGGAGAGGGCGTCGGCCACGGGTGCCGTGGTGCGGTGGCCGCCCCACGCGTGGGTGAGCACACCGATGCGCAGCACGCCCGGGTCGCGGGTGACTTCCTCCACGTACGGGCGGGGCGGCTCGGGGGCGTAGTAGGGGTCGCCCGGTTCCGGGCCGCTGATCTGGTCGAGCAGGACCGCGCTGTCGCGCACCGTGCGGCTGACGCAGCCCTGTACGGCCAGGCCGTTGAAGACCTCGTCGGCGTCGGGGCCCATGGAGACGCGGCCCCTGGTCGGCTTCAGTCCGAAGAGGCCGTTGTACGCGGCGGGTATGCGGAGCGAGCCCGCGGCGTCGGTGGCGTGCGCGACCGGGACCACCCCGGCGGCGACGGCCGCGCCCGCGCCCCCGCTGGACCCGCCCGCACTCCGGTCCAGGTCCCACGGGTTGCGCGTCGCGCCGTACAGCACGGGTTCCGTCGTATTGCTGTAGGCCAGCTCCGGTGTCGCGGTGCGCCCGAACGTCACGAGGCCCGCGCGGCGGAAGCGTCGCATCAGGGAGGAGTCGGCGCGGGCGGTGTTGCCGGCCGCGAGGCGGCTGCCCAGCTCCATGCGGTGCCCGGCCATGGAGACGCCGATGTCCTTGATCAGGAAGGGGACGCCGGAGAGCGGGGCGGGGGCAGGTTCCTCATCAGCGCCGGTCGGCCATGTCTCGACGATGGCGTTGATCTGCGGATCGACCGCTTGCGCGGCCTCGCGCGCAGCCGCCCCCACTTCGGCGGAGGTCACCTGGCCGCGGGCCACCAGCTCCGCGAGCCCCACCGCGTCGAAGTTCACGTACTCGGAAACTCTCACTGTCTCTCCCACCTCTCAACTCCCCGCTCCCCCCATCTCCGTGGAAGGAGCGCCACCCAGCGATACCTATGAGTCCCTGATGATACCGATCGGTACCACATGGGAGTGACTGGTACCGTAGCAGCCATGACAACAACCGCCGGCAGGCCGAGCAGAGTGGCGAAGCTGCCCCCGCGCGAGCGCATCCTCGACGCGGCGGAGGAGCTCTTCCAGAGCGAGGGCATCCGGCGGGTGGGCGTCCAGGCGATCGCCGAGAAGGCCGAGACCACCAAGATGGCGATCTACCGGCACTTCGAGACGAAGGACGCGCTGGTCGCGGAGTGGCTGCGGATCGTCGCCGCCGAGTACCAGGCGGCCTTCGACCGGGTCGAGGCCGAGCACCCCGACCGGCCGAGGGAGCAGATCCTGGGCCTGGCCCGCTTCATCGCCGAAGGGCTGCCCGCGATCTCGTATCGGGGCTGCCCGTTCATCAACTCCCTTGCGGAGCTGCCCGATCGCTCGCATCCCGCACGGCAGGTGATCGAGCAGCACAAGGCCCTCCAGGCGCGCAGACTGCTCGGCATGTGCACCGCGGCCGGGCTGCCCGATCCCGAGCAGGCCACGGCCGAGATCACCTTCGTACTGGAGGGCGCACAGGTCAGCACGCAGAACGGGAGCATCGACCGGGCGGGCGACCGGGTGATGAGGATCGTCGAGCGGATCGTGGGCTGGCACGACGGCTAGCCCCCACTACGCCTCCCGCGTGGGGAGAACGGAGATCTGGGACAGGTTGACGTGGCGCGGGCGCTCGACGGCGAAGGCGATGAGCTCGGCGACGTCGGCCCCGGAGGGGATGCCTTCGATGGAGCCCACGGCCTCCTGGACGGCGGCGCTGATGGCCGGGTCGTCGATGTGATCGCGCAACTCGGTGTCGACGGCGCCGGGTTCGACGTTCGTCACGCGTACGTCGGCGGGGCTGAGCCGGGCCCGCAGATTGCGGGAGAGGTGGCTGAAGGCGGCCTTGGAGGCGGCGTACCCCGCGAAGCCGGGCAGGACGGACTGGGCGGCCACGGAGGAGATGTTGACCAGGTCCGCATGGCCCCGCTCGGCCGCCGCCGCGAGCAGGTCCGGGACGAACGCCTCCACGACGGCGAACGCGCCGGTGACGTTCACGTCGATCATCCGCTGCCAGTTGGCGCCCGCGGACCCGTCCAGGAGGTCGGGCAGGGCGAGCCCGGCGTTGTTCACGACGAGGTCGACGCGGCCCAGGCGGGCGCGGACACCGGCGGCGGCCGCGGCGAGCGAGGAGGGGTCGGTCACGTCGGTCGGCAGCGCGAGGGCGGTGCCGCCGGCCGCCTCGATCCGGGCCACGTGCTCGTCCAGGCGATCGGCACGCCGGGCCAGCAGGGCGACGCGCGCCCCCCGCGCGGCCAGTTCGCGCGCGGTGGCCTCGCCGATGCCGCTGGAGGCTCCGGTCACGACGGCCACCCGGCCCGTGAGAGTGCGGGCGGGGGACGCGGTCTGCTCGGTCTGCTCGGCGGTGGTGACGGCCGTGGTGGTCGTGGTGGCCGTAGTGGTCATGGTGGTCTCCGGAGTGCGTGTGCGGACCGCGTTCGGTGCGGGGTCCTTGGGTGTTCCTTGGGTGTTCCTCGGGTGTCTTGCGCTACCGACTCTGCGGGAGTTCCACCCGCCCACCCAGGGCTCGGCTCGACCCTGGGTCTGGCAGAACCACCCTGTGACGGACACTTGATCCATGGACTTCCGCACCGAACTCACCGCGTTCCTCCGCTCCCGCCGCGCCCGGCTGCGGCCGGAGGACCTCGGCGTACGCCCCTTCGGCGGCCGCCGACGCGTGCCAGGGCTGCGCCGGGAGGAGCTGGCGGACCTGGCGGGAGTCAGCGTCGACTACTACGTACGGCTCGAACAGGGCCGCACCCACAACGTCTCCGACAGCGTCCTGGACGCCGTCGCCAGGGCCCTGCGCCTGGACGGGGCCGAACGCGCGCACCTGGGCCACCTCGCCCGCGCCCTGCGCCACCCGGCCGCGACACCTCCCGTCCCGCAGCCGGTCAGGACGGGCGTGCAGGTGCTGCTCACTGCGCTCGGCGAGGTGCCCGCGTACGTGCTGGGACACCGACTGGACATCCTGGCCTCCAATCGGCCGGCCCGGGCGCTGTTCACCGACTTCGACGCCCTGCCGCCGGAGCAGCGCAACGCGGCCTGGCTGCACTTCCTCGACCCGGCCGTACGCGGCCTGTACCCGGACCGGGAGGCGTGGGAGGAGACCGCGCGCGGCACCGTCGCGGCCCTGCGCCTGGACCTGGGCCGGCACTCCTGCGACGACCGGCTGTGCGAGCTGCTCGGCGAACTGTCGGTGCGCAGCGAGGACTTCCGTGCCCTGTGGGCCGAGCACCACGTGGGCGAGCACGCCTACGGCATCGAGCGGCTGTGCCATCCCACGGCCGGCGAGCTGGTCCTGCGCCGCGAGACGCTGCGGCTGCCCGGAGAGGGCGGCCAGACCCTGGTCACGTACGCGGCGGAACAGGACACTCCGTCCCGCCCGGCCCTCGCCGCTCTCGCCGCTCTCCCGCCTCTCGCCGCCCCCGCGGCGCCTCAGCGCTGCGGCGCGGGGAACGCCACGGGGCTGCGCAGGCCGGAGCGGCCGACCGCGCGTACGCCGAAGAAGACGTTGTCCTTGGACAGTTCGACGGTGTGACGGGTGGCGTCGCCGACGTCGATCACATGGGTCCAGTCGTTGTCGGTCGTCTCGCGCCACACGATTTCGTACCCGGCGAGATCGGCCTCGGTGCCGCGCTCCCACACCAGCTCGGTGTCGTTGGTCAGCGCGGCGGTGAGGATCTTCGCGCCGCGCGGGGTGCCGGGGGCCTGGGCGAGGCTCCACAGAGTGGCGGCGTTGACGCGGGCGACGCGCGCGACGAACGGGAAGTCGCAGAACTCCGGCAGGTCCCCGTACTGCTTGCCGTCCACCACCCGGACGTCCTGGTGCTGATGGGCGAAGTCCTCGGCGGGCTCGGTGAACCGGGCGGCGGGGTAGGCGCGTTCGAGGAAGGGGATGTGGTCGCCGCCGCGCAGATAGCGGTCGCGGCGGTGGACGACGCGCACCCGCATCCCGGTCGCGTCGTTCACGGCCACGTCCTGCACGAAGCGGGCGAGCTGGCGGGCCGGTGAGTCGTTCTCGCCGCCCACCGAGCGTCGGACAGCGGCCTCCTCCGGGGTCTCGGAGGAGGGGACGCCTTCCGCGAAGAGGCGGATCGTGCGCGGGTCGCGGGTGCCGTCGTCGGCGGTGGAGCTGCCGACGATGTCATTGGTGAACATCGCCTGGACGTCGGCCTTGCGCTGCTTGAACTGCTCGGCCATGTGCGCCGCGCCGAGCAGCCCCTGCTCCTCGCCCGCGACGGCCGCGAACACGAGCGTCGCGCCGATGCGCCGGGTCGCCAGCACACGTGCGAGCTCCATGACGAGCGCGACCCCGGAGGCGTCGTCGTCGGCTCCGGGTGCGTCGCTCGTGAAGTCCATGACGTCACTGGCACGCGAGTCGTAGTGCCCGGAGACGACGTACAGGCGGTCGGGGGACGCCGAACCGCGCAGTGTCGCCACGACGTTGGTGATCCGCGTCGGGGCCGGGACGCGCGGGCCCGGCTCCTGGACGTACGACTGGAGCTCGACGCTCATCCGCCCGCCCGAGGGCCGCGCGTGGCGCCGCATCTCGGCGAGGATCCAGTCGCGGGCGGCGCCGATGCCGCGTACGGGGTCGTCCTGCGAGGACAGCGTGTGCCGGGTCCCGAACGCGGCGAGCCGGCGCACCGTCGCCTCGATGCGCCGGTGGTCGATCTCCCGCAGGATCGCGCGCAGTTCGCGCGGCGGTTCCTGTGCGGTGGGACGCGCGCCGTCACGCGCGGCGGCGGTTCCCGTCTGCGTGCCGACGGCTCCGGCCGTGAGGGCGGCCGCGGCGGTGGCTGCGGTCAGGACGGCGCGCCGGGAAGTGCCCGTCTGCTGCGACATGCGGCCATAGTCATGGACACCACAATGCTCCGCAAGGGTGCCCGGCAGCCACACGGCCGGGTCCGGACGCGTACGGCGGGCTAGTTGGCGTGGTGGTCGAGGGCCGCGTGGTGGAGCACGTACCGCTTGAAGTCGAGCTCACCGGCGTTGGCGATGGCCGCCTCGTGTGCGTCGGTGTCGGTCCATTCGGCGAAGACGATCGCCCGCTCTCCGTCGGCCGTGAGGTGGACGTGCGCCGCGAGCAGCCCCGGAGCGGGCGCGAGAAGCCCTTCGATGTCACCCGCAGCCTTGGTCACGACGAAGGCACCACAAGGGCTCTCCGCATCATGAACCACACTGCGCCGCAGCCGAGTTCGGTTGAGGCCGGGACGCTCGATGCCGGGCACGAGCGTGTCGACGCGGCTCACCACCGCGGCGCGATGGGCACGGGCCCAGGCCAGGTGTTCCTCGTCGCTCGTCCACTGTGCGTAGAAGAGGAGCCCGGCACCATCCGTGGAAAGGAACAGGTGCTGCGCCAGCCGCGCCGTCGGCGCCTCGGCCGCCGCCCACTCCTCGATCATGGCGTCAGCGGCCGCGCGGGAACGCTCGTCGGTACCGGTGCGCCACTCACTCACCAGAGCGGTCCCGGCGGCGGGGTGAACGAGGTCCAGGAAGCGTGTCGTGTGTGTCATGGGCGCCAACCTCGTACGTCAACCGCACTTGAGGTCAAGCGGGTCGGGGCCCGCCCCTGTGTCCGCCCGACGGGGCCTGCCCGGCGGTTCTTGCCGGACAGGCCCCGGTCCCGCCGAGGTTCAGCGCTTGAGCGTGAAGGTGAAGTCGCCGGAGGTCTTGGCGGTCAGCCGGACCGCCGAGACCACTTTCCCCTCCTCGACCAGCCGCTCGGCCTCGGCCCGCGAGAGACCGCACCCGTCAGCGATCAGCCGCACCGGCCGGACCGGGATACGCGCCGCGAAGCGGACCGAGACGTCGATCGTCTCGGCGTGGTCCAGGTGATCCGATCCGCCGGTGTCGAGGCGCCACGCGCCCGCCCAGTCGAGGGCGATGCGGTTGCGGCGCCTTACGACCAGGTCCTGGAGCAACTCGGCTGCCAGGGAAGGGTCGTTGTCGTGCATGCGGTCAAGCAACTCAGTCCGTATGGAGCGCACATTCATCCGCTCGAAGACCGTGAGCTTGGCCGTCTCCCCGCACGTGGTGCAGAGCACGAGGAGCCAGGCGTCGAGGAGCTTGTGGTGGGCGTTGACACGGAATTTTCCGTGGGGCCGGAAGCGCCCGGACGCGCAGGCGTGGCAACGGCGGAGGACTGTCGGCAGGCAGGTGGGCATGACCACCCAGCTATTGAGCACAGAGGTACACCGGTTTCAGTGAGAAGTCCGCAGCAAAAGGCAGCGCGGCGCATGAGCGCGACGCGCGACAGATCAGCTCTCGGGAGGTCTCACACGGTGTACAACGGCACGTCCTTGCCTCGGCGACTTGGTCCGGCAGCACGGTAGCGGCGCACAGCGGCGCCGCTCCACTGGTTTTTCAGGTCGGTCGTCTCAACCGGGTTCCGCGGAGCCGCCTTTACACAGCCAGCGGATGTGCCCAGAATTCCGATGGCACAAGAGCCCCACACCGCACGGCCGTTGCGTGTGGGGCACGGGGGAAGAAGCACGGGGAAGAAGAATGACGATGACCGACACGACCGCCTTCCTCGTGGTCGGCATCCTCGCCCTAGTCCTCGTCCGGCAGTTCACCGTCCGGACCGTCACGTACCGCATGTACATCTGGGTGGGTCTGCTCGTCGTCCGCGGCTGCATTCCGCCGGGCCCCGCCGAGTGGGAGCCCGCGAGCATCGTGCTGCTCGTGCTCTCACTGCTCGCCTCGATCGGCTTCGGCGTCTGGCGGGGAGCCGTCTTCCCTATGTGGAAGGAGCCCGACGGGCGCGTGCTGCGCAAGGGGGACCGCAAGGTCCTTGCCCTGTGGGGCGGGACGGTGGCCGCCCGGCTGGTGTTCGTGGCAACCGGGGCGCTCGCGTTCCACGAGCCGTTCAACGCCGACGCGCTGTGGCTCGGCCTGGGCCTGACGCTCGCGGCACAGCACACGCTCATGATGCGCCGCCGGGCTGCGGCGCCCCTGAAGGCGCCGCAGGCGATCGCTTAGACGGTCTCCGTCAGGGAGTTGACCGTCTCCGTCAGACAGTCTCCGTCCCGTACAGCGCGGCAATGTCCTTGGACCCGGCCCACCTGCTGTACGTGGGCTGCTGCGGCCAGCCCTCGGGAGAGTCCTGCCACACCTCCTGGCGCCCGTACGGCAGGACGTCGATCAGCGCGAAGGAGTGGCTGAGCTGCTCGCCGCCGCGGCCGTCGGTGTGCCAGGTGCGGTACACGGTGTCGCCGTCGCGCAGGAACACGTTGATGGCGAATCCGCCGCCGGGCGGGGCGCCGACGTCGGCGCCGAACGGGCTGTTCGCGGTGGAGTACCAGGTCATCCGGTTCCCGACCCGGCGCTTGTAGGCGAGCGCCTCGCCGATCGGGCCCTGTGTGACGACGACGAACCGGGCGTCGTAGTTGTCGAGGAACCCGAAGCGCGTGAACTGCGAGGTGAACCCGGTGCAGCCCGGGCACTGCCACTCCTCGCCGGGGGTCCACATGTGGTTGTAGACGATCAGCTGCCGCTTGCCGTTGAAGATGTCCGCGAGCCGGACCGGGCCGTCCTCGCCGTCGAGGACGTAGTCCGGCATCTCGACCATGGGCAGCCGCCGGCGCTGGGCGGCGATCGCGTCGAGTTCCCTGGTCGCGGCCTTCTCCCGGACGCGCAGGACTTCGAGTTCACGCCGCCAGGTGTCGGCGTCGACGACGGGCGGGAGTGCGTGGGTACTCATGGAAGCCTCACAGATCAGATCAGGTGGGCGGATCACGGTCCGTGGAGGTAGACCCCGCCGGGCCCCCGAACTCATCGGTGGTCGTGCGGAGCAATTCAAAAGCAATTCAAGAGCAATTCAAAGGGGAGCAGTTACGGCATCCGTCGCCCACCGCCGCTCGTACCACCCACGCGCCGCCACCAACCCGCCCGCGTACAGCACGAGGACCACGGCGAGCAGCAGGTAGTACGACACCGGCAGCGCGGCGAGGCCGAGCAGGGAGCCGAGCGGCGACAGCGGCACCAGGAGGCCCGCCACGATCAGGGCGGCCGCCGCCCAGTGCACCGGGTTCGCCCTGCGGCCCTCGGCGGCGCGGCGGCCCGTGCGCAGGAGCAGCATGACGAGGGCCTGGGTCAGCAGGTTCTCGGTGAACCAGCCGGAGTGGAAGACCGCCGCGTCGTCGAGGCCGTCGGGTCCGTGCAGGGCCAGCGCGAGGACGCCGAAGGTCGCGAGGTCGGCGACGGCGTTGAGGACGCCGAACCAGGTGATGAAGCGCAGGAGTTCGCGGGGGCGCAGGACGGCCGGGCGGCGGGTGACGGCGCGGCTCGGCCGGTCGTACGCGAAGGCCAGCTGGGCCGCGTCGAAGGCCAGGTTCTGGGCGAGGACCTGCGCCGGGAGCATCGGCAGGAAGGGCAGGAGCAGTCCGGCGGCGAGCATCGCGATGACGTTGCCGAGGTTCGAGGAGAGGGTGACACGCAGATACGCCGCGATGTTCCCGGTGGAGCGGCGCCCCGCCGTGATCGCGTGCTCGACCGCGCCCAAATCCTTCGCGGCGTCGGCGAGGACCACGTCGGCGCTCTCGCGCACGACCGCCACGGCGTCCCGGGCGGCGATGCCGACGTCGGCGGCGCGCAGCGCGGGCAGGTCGTTGACGCCGTCGCCGAGGAAGCCGACGGTGTGGCCGCGGAGGTCTCCATCGGTGTGGCCGCCGGAGCGGAGCGCGGCGATGACGCGCGCCTTGTGGCCGGGCGCGCAGCGGGCGAAGACGGTGGTACGGGCGGCGGCTTCGGCGAGTTCGGGGTCGGTGAGGGCGTCTATGCGGTCGGCGGTCAGGACACCACCCCGTACCGCCGGATCGCCTTCTCGTACGGCCAGATCGCCTTCTCGTACGGCCAGATCGCCTTCTCGTACCGCCGGATCGCCTTCTCGTACCGCCGGACCTTCTTGTGAAATGCCGTCTGCCGACACCGGAATCCCCAGGTCACGGCAGGCCCTGAGCGCCGTCCCCGGATGGTCCCCGGTGAGCACCTTGATCGCGACGCCCCGTTCGGCGAGGCCCTTGAGCGTCTCGGCGGCGGTCGGCGCGAGCGCGTCCCGCAGGGTGACGAAGCCGTCGAAAGTGAGCCCACGCTCGTCGGCGGGGGTGTAGGCGCGGGTGCGGGCGGGGCGTTCGGCGGTGGCGACGGCCAGGACGCGCAGCCCGTCGTCCGCGAGCCGGGCGGCCCGTTCCAGGAGCTCCGCGCGCCGCTCCGGTTCCAGGGCACACCGCTCCAGTACGGATTCCACGGCGCCCTTGACGACGAGGGTGTGCGTGCCGAGGCGGCCGCCCGCCGCCCTCGGGGTCCGCACGACGGCGGTGGCCAGGCGCCGGTCCGCGTCGAAGGGGAGGGCGTCCACCCCGTCGTACGCCATGAGCTCGTCCTCGTCGGACGCGTCCAGGATCGCCTCGTCGAGGGCGTCGGGGGCGGGCAGGTCGGCGAGCTGGAGGGTCCACCAGGCGTTGACGGCGGCCCGGCGCAGGACGTCGGGGGCGTCGCGGCCGTCCGCGTCGAGGGCGCGGTCGACGACGGGGCGGTCCTGGGTGAGGGTGCCGGTCTTGTCGAGGCACAGCACGTCGACGGCGCCGAGGTCGTGCAGCGCGGGCAGCCGTTTGACGATCACGCCGTGGGCGCGGGCGAGCAGCGTGGTGCCGCGTGCGAGACAGGTGGTGACGATGACGGGCAGCATCTCGGGGGTGAGCCCGACGGCGACCGCCACGGCGAACGGCAGCGTCTCCAGGCCGCGCCCGCGCAGCGCCGCGTTGGCCAGGAGGACCAGCGGCGGGGTCAGCAGCATGAACCGGATGAGGATCCACGCGATGCCGTGCACGGAACGGTCGAAGGTGCTCGCCCCGCGCCGGTCGTCCCGCCCGTCGTGGGCGGCGGCGAACCGGGTCCGCTCCCCCGTGGCGACGACCACGGCGGTGCCGCTCCCGGAGGCGACGCTGCTGCCCTGGAAGCAGAGCTGCGGCAGGTCGAAGGGCGCCCCGCCGGGCGCGGTCGCCACGGCCCGCGCCGTACGCGCGTCGTCCGCCTCCTTGGCGACCGGCGCCGACTCCCCGGTCAGCGCCGCCTGGTGCACGGTCAGCCCGTGCGCCCGCAGCAGTCGTACGTCGGCGGGGACCAGGTCTCCCGGGCCGAGCCGGATCACGTCGCCGGGCACGAGCTCGGCCACGGGGATCTCCCGTGCGTCGGCCGCCTCGTCCTCGTGCGGGCGCCGCAGCACGGTGGCCGTGGTGGCGACGAGCCCGCGCAGTGCGCTCATGGACCGGTCGGCCCGGTGTTCCCCGCAGGCCCGCAGCACACAGCTGACCACCACGAGGAGCACGATCACGGAGGCGGTGCCCCACGAGGCGACGACCGCCGAGACGGCCCCGAGGCAGAGCAGCACGGCCGTGAACGGGTCACGGAGTCCTCGTACGAACAGCCGCGCCCAGGACGCCTCGCGCCGCCCCGCCGCCACGTTCTCGCCGAAGCGGGCGAGCCGCTCCTCGGCCTCCGTCTCGGTCAGCCCGCGCGGCCCGCTGTCGAGGGCGCGCAGCGTCTGCAGGACGGTCGGCGTACCGGCGGACGCGGCGGACTCGGCGGACGCGGCGGACGCGGCAGGCGCAACGGGGACCGGGCCCGGGCTCGAGTCGGCGACAACCACCTCGGGGGCCGACTCACGCACCGCGACGCACCCGCACCGTCACGCCCCGGTCCCGCGCAGCCGCCGCACCACGGCGGCCGAAGAACCGGAACCGGAACCGGAACCGGAACCCGAGCCGTAGCCAGAGCCCGAGCCCGAGTCCGTCAGCTGCCCGACCACCAGCCGCACGACCGTCACGACATCGGGGTCGCCGACGAAGTAGATCTGCCGCCGCCCCTCCCGGCGGGAGCGGACGAGCCCGGCGAGCTTCAGCTTCGCGAGGTGCTGGCTGACGGCGGGCAGCGCCCCGCCCACCCGGTCGGCGAGGTGGGTGACGTCGCTCTCGCCCTGGGCCAGGGCCCACATGATGTGCAGCCGCGCCGAGGAGGCGAGGAGCCCGAACGCCGCGGCCGCCTCCGCGAGCACCTCGGCGGGCGGGTCCTCGAAACCCTCGCCGCCTCCGCCGCCCACGACGTCCGACGCCACTGCACTCTCCCGTCCTGCCCGCTGCTGCCGCCTCCTGTGCGGGGCCCCAGTCTAGGTGTCCGCGCGCGAGGCCCCGGCCGCCGCAGTCACCCCGGGCGCACTCCCGGCACCGGCCTCCCCGGCCGCATCTCGACGCGGCCACCACCGCCACCACCACCGCCACCACCACCGCCGACCACCGCCCGCAGCCCCAGAAAGATCAGCATCCCGAACGGCGACAGCAGAATCGTGAACACCAGCAGCGGCCCCATCACCAGCGCATGCACCCCGAGCCGCCGCCCCTCCCGGTACATCCACTGCCCGATCAGCAGATCCCACGCGATGACCTGCGCCCAGATGGCACCGGCCCCGTCGGCGTGCGCGGTCAGCTCGCGGAAACCGTCGAGGCTCGGGCTGCGGACGGCGGCCCACAGTTCGGGGAAGACGGGCACCGCCAGCGCGAGGTAGACGAACAGGATCGGCACGACGGTCAGTGGCGAGGCGGCGACACGGGCGGTCACGCGCCAGGCCGGGGCGAAGATCATGAGGAGCCAGACCGGGGCGGCCAGCCAGAAGGAGAGAGCGAAGAGGAACCCGGTCATGCGACGACCTCGACTTCCTTGCGGGAGAGGGTGCTTGGCCCCTGCGCGGAGCGGACCGCCCAGTACACGGCAACCCCCGTGGCCACCACGATCCCGCCCGCGACCGCCAGCGTCACACCGTCCGGGTGGATCAGCGGCTGCCCCCGCAGCGCCTGCCAGGTGAGCAGGGAGAAGAGCGCCGCGTACGAGCCGGAGGCCACGAGCACGAGGCGCACGCGCACCCGCTCGTCGGCGAGGCGCACGGCTCGGGGCATGAGGGCGACGAGGCCCATCACCACGAGCGGAAGCAGCTGCAGCGCGTGCATGCCGAAGAAGTGCGGGATGCGCAAGTCACCGCCGGTCGTCGACCAGCCGGTCAGCGGCATCGAGGGCCCGCCGTCCGGGACACCCACACTGTGCGCGCCGACGACGTCGGACTCGCCGCGCACCTGCCCCGGCGCGGGCTGGGTCATCAGGAAGCCGACGGCCGCCCCGGCGAGGGCGATCGCGACGCCGCACCGCATGGCCCAGGCCGAGGCGCGGTCGGCGATGCGGGCGCGCAGCAGGAGGACGGCGATGGCGAGGGTGGCGGCCCAGAGGACGACGACGGTGACGGCCATCGCGTTGAACAGGGCCTCGTCGAAGGGGGTTTGGTGATTGAAGTGGCTGCGCTTCCCGCGCACCACCTGCCCGGTGATGATCACCATCTCGATCAGGCTGGCCGCGGCGACCACGGTCCCCGCCCACCAGCCGACGCGCCGCCCCCGGTCGAGCCACGACAGCATCCAGGCGAGCGAGAGCCCGTACGCGACGAAGGACACCGCGAACTTGAACGGCTTGGCCCAGATCGGCGCGCCCACCAGGACCCGGTCGTCGGCGGCGAGACCGACCGCGGATATGACGGCCAGGACGGCCATCGAGGCGGAGAACAGCACGAGTGGGCGGTGCCAGGTACGCCATAAGGACAAGGACACAGGTATCCCCTCAGAGGTCGGCCGCATAGAGCGAACAGAGCGCACAGAGCGCACAGAGATGTCGTACGGCGAGGAAGCATGATGGATAGCGGCGCTATCTGCTATCCGATAGCGCAACTATCTATGATGGGGGCGGGGTTGGCAAGGGCGCCCCCGGCCCGGCGCGAACCGCGAGAAGCCGACGAACAAGCCAGAGACCGACGAACAAGAACGAGCGAGACCGAACGAGGGCGTGAACAGACCGTGCGCATAGGCGAGTTGAGCCGCAGGACCGGCGTTCCGGTGCCGACGATCAAGTACTACGTTCGCGAAGGACTGCTGCCGCAGGGCGAGTTGAGCAGCCCGAACCAGGCGCAGTACGACGAGACACACGAGCGTCGACTCCGGCTGATCCGGGCGCTCCTGGAGGTGGGCGGACTCAAAGTGGCGGCGATCGCCGAGGTGTTGGGCGCCGTCGACGACCCGGAGCGCCCGCTCCACAAGGTGCTCGGCGCCGCCGCCCACCGCCTCGGCGGACCGGACGCGACGGACGACGACGCGGAGGCGGCCGCCGCGCAGACCGCCGTGGAGGAGCTGATCTCCCGTCGCGGCTGGCGGGCCAACCCCTCGAACAACGCCGCCGGGGACCTCGCCCGCGCCCTCGCCGCCCTGAACCGCGTCGGTCACGCCGACTTCGTCGAACTCCTCGACGAGTACGCCGACGCGGCCGAGCAGGTGGCCCGCGCCGACCTCGGCTATGTGGGCCGCCGGGTCGCGGTCGAGGATCTGGTGGAGAGCGTGGTGATCGGGACGGTGCTCGGCGAGGCGGTGTTCAACGCGATGCGCAGGCTCGCACACGTGGATGCTTCGGCGCGGCTGTACGGGGAGGGAGCGGCGGGGGCGACGGGCGTCTCGTGACCGATACATGATCACTTCGTTGCACGAGGCGAGTGACACCACTCTTCCTGCCCGTCCCGTCACGCTCACCGCTCTCGCCGCACTCGCCGCCCTCGCCGCACTCAGAGGTGATCTCGCTCGTGCCCGTACCCAAGTGGCTGCCGTTCGCCGCCACACGACTGGACGACATAGAAGCGACGCTCGTCGAGCAGTACGCCCGGCTCGTCCGCCTCGCCTACGTGGTCCTGCCGCGCCGCCTCGGCCGCCACAGCCGCGTCCTCGGCGCGCACGCCGTGGTCCAGCAGGCGCTCCCGCACACTCCCCTGCACCTCCTGCCGGGTCAGCGACACGACCCGGAGGCGCCCCATGAGGCACGCGGCGCGCGCGATGCGCATGACCCGCGTGACCCGCGTGACCCGCATGACCATCGCGATGCGCATGACCCGCATGACGCGCACGAGACCCACCAGGCCCACGAGGCCGAGTACTTCCTCGTACGAGAGCGGGTGCTCCGGCGGGCCCTGCGCCACGCCCACCGCCCGCGCGGCTGGCCCCGCTTCCTGCCGCCGCCGCGCATGCTGCGGCCCACCTTGCCGATGGTGTGGGGCCTGCGGCTCTTCCCGCACCTGGGCGGCACCGCCGAGGCCGAACTCGACCAGGCCCTGCACGCCGCCTCGCCGCCCGCACGCGCCGCCTTCGCGCTGCGCCACCTCGACGGTCTCGACGACGCGGACATCGACGCGGTGCTCACCGCGGTCGGCGTGCCCGACGCGTCCCGTTTCCGCGCGGAGGCACGGGAATTGGAGGAGAGCTTCGGCGCACCCGCCGAACCACTCGTCCTCTCCGACGAGTTCGACCCCTGCGCCGTGCAGGCGGGCCCGACCGACCTGCTGCGCCGCCGCAACCGCCGCCTGGCCGGGTTCCTGGCCGCCCTCGTCCTCGTGGCGGCGGCAGGGGTGAGCGCCGTGCGCTTCGCGGACGACTCCACCTCCACCAGCCCCCTGTCGCTGCCGTTGCCGCTGTCCGGCGGAGAGGCGGTCCAAAGGACGCTGAACCCGTGGAACTTGGAGCGCGTCGCGGACGACGAGTGGCTGCACACCGCGCGCATCGACTTCTCCGCGTGGCCCGCACGGGGTGAACTGACGGACGACAACACGGTGTTGGCGCGAGCGCTGGCGGCATGGTCGGCGCAGCCGACACGCGATCTGCGCCGCACGGCGACACCCGGCACCCCCACCGATCCACCGTCGCGCCCACCGCAGTTGCTCTTCGCGGGGAAGGTGGACGGGCGCGCGATCGTCGTCCTCCACGACGGCATGCGGCTCGTGCGCTACGGCGAACCTCTGACGGCCGGGTCCGGGAACGGCGCCGATGACGCGGGGGCGGCCTTCACGATCGACTTCGCCCGCACCGACGAGTCCGACGTGACCACGGCAGGCGCCGTCGAGATCTCCCGTGGCAGGGGCGGGGGCGAGGCCGGGACCGGGGCCGGGACCGAGGTCGGGAACCGAAGCAAGGAATCAGCCCGCTTCCTGCTGGCCCCCTGGATCGCCGAGAGCACGACGCGCGACCTGCTGCGCCCCAACACCCCGGCCCGCGACCTCCCCGTCTCCGACACGGGCATCACGGATCGCGCCCCGGTGCCCACCCAGCAGGGCTCGTGCACGTCATGGCCGGTGCTCCAACTCCGGTCCTCCTCCAAGGTCGCGGAGAAGCACGCCTTCCTCCTCTCCGACCTCGGCGGCCCCGCCCCCGCCCACCTCACGTACACACCGCTGCCCTCGTCGTCGGTGCCCGCCCGCCAGCCCAGGGAGGCGACGGGAACCCCGGCCCTGCTGGCCTGGGCTCACATCGCCTGCGGGCTCCAACAGGCGTACGGCAGTGGGATCCGGGCCGTGAACACCTGGGACTACGCCGAACAGCGCCTCCCCGAGCACGGCGGCAGGGCCGTGTGGTCCTGCGTGCGCTACGACTCCTGGCGCGGCCCCGGCGACGTCGCGGTCCGGTTCCGCGACAGCACACAGGCCCCCGACGCCCCGGCCGCCGACGTCGCCCGCGTCCGCAGGACGCACGCGTGCAGCCGCTTCGGCCAGCACGTGCTGGCGAGCCGCACCTGGACCGCGCCGTCCGGACACCGCTACCTCCTCGCGGCGGGCAGCAGGGCGGTGACGTCGATCCGCTCCCCCGGCACCCCGTCGATCCGGACATCGAAAACCACCCTTGCCGTGCGCGCCCCGTCCCACCCCGTACGACTCTCCGCCCGCCTCAGGACCGGCGGCACGGTCGAGGGCTTCACCGGCACCGATTAGCTCGGGCCGCTCAGCTCTCGGTGACGCGCCAGGCTCCCACCTCGCGGAAGGCGGAGTCGTAGATGGCCTCGCCGTCACCGGGAGCGAGGGGATAGTGGCGCACATTGCCGCCCCAGTACCGCAGGATGCGGCCGATCTCATCGCTGGCGTGCTCGCGGAACGCTGCATCGGTCATGTCGACCTCAAGTACGAACTTCATGCCTTCAAGATTCTCATTGAAGTCCCCAGTGAAGGTTGCGCCGCTACAAGGCAGGCAATTCCGTGCTTCACAGCGGTACAACCTTCAAACGCAGGCGAGGATGAAGAGTGCTCTGGGCCGAGTCCAGAGATTCTCACCGGAAGTCCGGAGCGGGCCCGCGCCGTGCTGTCGGTCCGAAGACGCGCGACACCCATTGATCGAGCCGGCTCGCGAAGGCGGCTGCCGAATCGATGCCGACCGCCGGCAGCACTCCGACGTCGTCGAGACCGTCGTGGCAATAGTCCACGTCGGCCCAGCCGCCCCGGAACAGCACCACCGACAGCTCGGCGTCCGCCGGCCCGGAGACGACCACGCCGATCGAGTCCGGGTCGCGCACGAGCGTCCGGTCCGTCTCCAACTGCTGTGGCCACGGCGCGGCTTCGTCCCGCCACGTCACACGCCCGACCGTGAGACCGGCCGCTCGCCACCACGCGGCTCGCTCCGCGATGACCGCACCTGCCTGGTCAAGATCAATGACTCGTCGCACCGGCAGATCATCGCACCCACGGGCACGCGCTCTGGAAGGCACGGGCGCCGGGTGGATCTCGAACTCGTCGAGACCCACGGTGAGCGGAGGGACCACGCCGCGCCAAGGCGGCGTCAGGCGGGCTGCGGGGCGGACGTTGCCGGAGCAGCCGCGACCTCGCGGTCCTCGCGGGTCTCGCGCAGCATCAGCAGACCGCTGACCACCATCACTGTCGCGGTCAGGCAATGGACACCGAACGCCATGGCCACGGAGCCGTGGTGGGACAGCACGGTGGCCATGTCCCCGTACGCGGCGAATGACTCCACCAGCAGCACCCAGCCCAGCGCCCGGCGGTGGCCCGTCACCAGCAGGATGCCCAGGACGAGGGCCAGGACGACGTCGCGTATCCCCTTGATGACCAGGAAGCCGCCGCCGTCGCCGGACGGCCAGTCCGCCAGGCCGAAGGTCGGCGCCGTCGCGGCCGGGCTCAGGATGAATTCCGAGCCGAACCAGAGGATGAAGAGGATGAAGGCGGAGACCAGGACGGTGTTGAACTTCTTCAGCGACATTGTTCTTCTCCTTGCGGGTCTTCGATATATGAGTCGTCGATTTACGCGCCTTGGATCTCGGCGGCCAACTGCCGCCGCGGGAAAGGGGATCAGGGGCCGGTTCAGCGCGTTGCGCCCGAGGTGAGGATCTCCATGAGATGACCGTCGGGGTCGCGGAAGTACGTGCCCCTGCGCCCTTCGACGTGCCTGCTGCGATAGACCTGCTCGACCTCTCGGCACGCGGGGTCGCCGTAGTGGGTGATTCCGCCCCGCTGGATGCGGGCGAGAGCGGCGTCGAACTCCTGCTCACTGACCATGAATGCGTAGTGGTGCGGCTCGAAGTCGTCCACCTGGTCGTAGTCCAGGCTGACTTGGTTGCCCAGCGTGACCGGCGTGAAGTGCGCCACCGGCGGATCGACGCTCAGGCCGAGGATGTCGGCGATGAACTGCGCCGAGGCTTGCGGGTCATGGGCGGGGACGATGGTGTGATTCAGCTCCACGGTCATGGTGACTCCTCGTCAGAGATGGGGTTACGCGTGATGGGGGGGGGAGGGAGAGGGCAGTTCTTCTCCGGCTGCCCTCCTCCGGCTGCGGCCGCCGTACTCGGCAACCAGCCGCGGTTCAGACGAGGGCGGCGGCCAGGAAGGCGAAGGCGGCGATGATGACGGCGACCCGGAGGTAGTGCCAGCGGTCCCAGCGCCGCAGCTGCTCTTTCCAGTCGGCCGGCCGGCTGTCGGTGGTCCACGCCTTGACCCGGTTGTTGATCGGGACGAGCACCAGGACCGAAAGGAGCACGCTGACAATCAGGAGCGCGCCTGCGGCGATCACGAGGCCGGTGCCGTGGTGATCCCATCCCGCACCGGCCCAGACGCCGACGAGGACGAGCGAGGTGATGTACCAGAACGGCATCACGGCACCGCCCACTCGCGCCCCGTGGGTGCGGGCGCGCAGGCCGTTGTCGCCGGGGAGGGCGTTGAGGATCGGGTTGCTGAAGACGGGGACGGAGAACTCCACCCCCACCATCACACCGACGATCACGATGGTGATGACCTGAAGCGCGTCGAACATGACAACCCCCTGAGATCTAGCGCTGCTAGGTGATGAGGCAACGCTAGCGCTACTATCGCTCGCTTGTCTAGCGGTGCTAGCCTCGAATCATGTCGGTACAGGAGCGCAAGCAACGCGAACGGGCGGAACGGGAACGCCTCATCGTGGCCACGGCCCGCGAACTCGCCGAGCAGCGAGGCTGGGACGCCGTCACCACCCGCAGGCTCGCCGAACGCATCGAATACAGCCAGCCCGTCCTCTACAGCCACTTCCGCGGCAAACGGGAGATCATCGGCGCCGTCGCCCTCCAGGGCGCCACCAAGATGGCCGTGGCGGTCAGGGCCGCGACCTCCGCCGCGGACGACCCACGCGAGCGGGTCACCGCCCTGACCCGCGCCTACCTCGACTTCGCCGTGCGCAACCCGGCGGTCTACGACGCCATGTTCCAGCTCGACGGCGGCCTGGCCTTCGCGCGGGAGGACAGCCCCGAGCCGCTCAAGGACGCCTTCGCCGCCCTGCTGGAAAGCCTCGGCGAGGTCGCCGGCGACGGCATCGACCCGGGGCTGTTCACCGAGCTGTTCTGGGCGTGCCTGCACGGCCTGGCCACCCTGACCCGGGCCGGACGGCTGCCACCCCAGGAGGCCGAGACCAGGGTGCAGCTACTGATGGACCGCCTCGCCGTGGTCTGACGGTATGGGTCGGATGGTCCGGCGGGCGCGCGGTCCAGAGCCCCTCAACCCGGCGCACCGGGCTGGCGCGCGCGTCAGTACGGCCGGTCCCCCGCGATCGCCACGCGCTCGGCGACCCGGCGTGCGTCCCCGTAGTCGGCGACGGCGTAGTGCTGCGTGGCCCGGTTGTCCCAGAACGCGATGTCACCGGCCGCCCAGCGGAACCGCACCTGGAACTCGGGCACATGGGCCTGCTGGAACAGCAGCCGCAGCAGCCGGTCGCTCTCCGCCCGCTCCACGCCGAGGATCCGGGTGGTGAAGGAGGTGTTCACGAACAGCATGCGCCGGCCGGTCTCGGGGTGCCGCCGCACGACGGGGTGCCGCACCGGCGGAAAGGACTCCTGCCACCGGGCGAGCCGGTCCGCCCCGTAGAACCGCCTGAAGCCCGGCAGGAAGTCGTGCTCGGCGACGGCTCCGTCGATGCGTTCCTTCACCGCGTCGTCGAGGTTGTCGTACGCGGCCGCCATGTCGGCCCACATGGTGTCGCCCCCGAAGGGCGGAACCTCGCGCAGCTGCAACACCGCGCCCATCGCGGGCCGTTCGCGGAAGGTCACGTCGGTGTGCCAGACGTTCTCGAAGCTGGGCACGGCCGCCGCGCTCTTGTCGAACCGCACCACCTCGTCGCTGTCCCCGCGCTCCAGGAGCGGATTGGTCTCCAACTTCCCCCAGTTGCGGGCGAATTCACGCTGCCGCTCGCTGCTCAGGTGCTGACCGCGGAAGAACAGCACCTTCCACTCGAGCAGGGCCCGGTTCAGTTCCGCGCGCAGCTCGTCGGTGACGGGTCGGGTGAGGTCGATGCCGCGGATCTCGGCACCGATGGTGGCGGCCTGCGGCACGACGTCGAACAGCTCGTACGGCCGGTCCTGCCACCCCTCGGGGGTGCGCCGCAGCAGCCGCCGTCCTTCATAGAGGCCGTCGGCGGGGATGGGGGCGGGACGCAGGGAGCCGGAGAGGGCGGAAGGGGCGGATGACATGAGGGAGAGGGAAGGAGAAGGAGAAGGGGAAGGGGTGACGGGCATGGGGCACCTCCGGAATCCGGAACGGGGGAACTCCCGTACGTGCGCGGCACGTTGGGGTCACCGAGGGTCGGCTGGTCAGGGACCTGCGAGCCCACGGGACCTACGGGCCCACGGGTCGTACGCGATTCAGGCGGCGTACACGACGCGACGTACGGAATGGAAGATCAACGGCGAGGGATCGAAAAGTCCGCTACAAGCCGCTGCGCGCGCAACCACATCGGTCCGGCACGGTGGCCGTACCGAAGGCGTGGGCGCGGTGGATGAACATGCCCTCATCCTGTGCCGCGAAGGATCCCCAGGTCAAGCCCTCCCCGGCCTCCCGACAACCGGCCCCGGCACCGCCCCTCCTGGACGGCGCCGACACCACCCACCACCGCCCGCCGCTAAAGGGCAGGCAGGTTCGGCACGAAGGGAGCCGTGCTCGGGCCCCGCATGGCCTTCTCGTGCTGCATGGACGTGAGGCGGCGTACGAAGAAGATGGCGAGCACCGCGGCCGCCATGTCCAGCGCGTCGGTCACCATGACCGAGCCGAGAGCGCGCTGGATCTCGTCGGCCGTTTCGGCGCGGGCGTACTGCCGACCGGCCGTCCGACCGGTGAGCCAGGCGAGAACCCACACCCCCCACCACCAGTTCAGGATCGCGGCACCGCGCCGGTTCTCGGCCGAGCTGGCGTTCCAAATGTCGAGGGCGATCCGGCGCGGGAACCAGAAGTTGACCACCGGGCAGAACCAGCCCCAGATCGTCCAGCCCCGGCTCTTCGCGTGGCACTCGGGAGCGAACACCTCGCCGTTGACCCGCACGCGGTGGAACCAGACGAGGAACACCACAGCGGTCGCGATCAGCGCCACGGTCTGGGCGCCACCGGCCAGCGAGTAGAGCGTGTCGGCGCGGTCGATCTCCTCGTCGGTCACGGAGCCGAAGCCGGAGGAGGCGAGCCGGTCCACCACGTCGTACGACTGGTAGCCCCGCCAGAGGGCGAAGACATCGGTGGCGATGACGACGGCCAACAGGATCGAGACCGCCTGCCCGAGCCCGACGGGCGAGCGGAGCACGGCCCACGGGCCGGGTGCCGATGATGAGGGTGATGACGCCGAGGACGGTGGTGGCGGTGGTGCGACAGGCAGGCCGGACATGTGGAAACCCCCCACGGGTCTTGGATCGTGATCGTGATCGTGATGCGCGGCGAGCCGCATCTCCCCAGGCGGCTCGCGCAAAATCGGAACTTTATGCGGCTCTCGTTCGCCATGTCCAATGCAAAAGGACGAGAAATAGCCAGGTCACCCGGTTATGGCAATAACCAGGGGCCGCCTGTCAACGTTACGAGGAGACACGTTCCCCGTACGTGGGGGGGGACGCCGTCTCCCGTGATCAGCCTTCATCAGTCGCAATCAGTCGCAATCAGCCGTCATCAGCCGTCATCAGCCGTCATCAGCGAATAGCGGAAAGGCCCAAGTGACCGTCTCCATCGTCCTGTTCACCGCCGACCTGCGCGTGCACGACCACCCGCCGCTGCGCGCCGCCCTCGACTCCTCCGATGCGATCGTCCCGCTCTTCGTCGTGGACGACGCCATCGCCGCGGGCGGGTTCGCCACCCCCAACAGGCGCGCGTTCCTCGCCGACTGTCTCGCCGACCTCGACGAGGGGCTGCGGCAGCGCGGCGGCCGGCTCGTGGTGCGCAGCGGGGAGCTCGCCGCCGAGGTGTGCCGGGTGGCGGCCGAGGCCGACGCGGAGGCGGTCCACATGGCGGCCGGGGTGAGCGCCTACGCGCACGCCCGGGAGGAGCGGCTGCGCCGCGCGCTGGCCGGGGACGGACGCGAACTGCACGTCCACGACGCGGTGATCACCGCGATCGCACCGGGCGCCCTCACGCCTTCCACCTCCGGCTCGGACCACTTCGCCGTGTTCACGCCGTATTTCAGGCGCTGGTCCGCGCAGCCCCTGCGCGGGGCCCTGCCTGCGCCGCGCCGCATCGAGGTCCCCGAGGCGATCGGCTCCGAGCCGCTGCCCCGGCGCGCCGACGCGGGCGCGGTCAGCCCGGGCCTGGCCCGGGGCGGGGAGACCCGCGCACGCGCGGCCCTGGCGACCTGGCTGCGGCAAGGCATCACCACGTACGAGGACTTGCACGACGACATGGCGGGCGATGCCACGTCGCGGCTCTCGCCGCACCTGCACTTCGGCACCTTGTCGGCGGTCGAGGCGATCCACCGGTCCCGGGGCGGGACGGGAGGCGGCAGCGGGACGGGCCCGGACGCCTTCGTACGGCAATTGTGCTGGCGGGACTTCCACCACCAGGTGCTCGCGGCGCGCCCGGACGCCTCGGTGCGGGACTACCGCACCCGCAACGACCGCTGGCGCGGCGAGGAGGAGGCCGCCGACGAGATCGCGGCGTGGAAGGAGGGCCGCACGGGCTACCCGGTGGTCGACGCGGCGATGCGCCAACTCGCCCACGAGGGCTGGATGCACAACCGCGGCCGCCTGCTGACGTCCAGCTTCCTGGCCAAGACCCTGTACGTGGACTGGCGCGTCGGCGCGCGCCACTTCCTGGAGCTCCTGGTGGACGGCGACGTCGCGAACAACCAGCTCAACTGGCAGTGGACGGCGGGCACCGGCACCGACTCGCGCCCCAACCGGATCCTCAACCCCGTGACGCAGGGCAAGCGTTACGACCCCGACGGCAGCTACGTCCACCGCTGGGTGCCGGAACTGAAGGGCCTCGACGGCCCGCACGTCCACGCCCCCTGGAACCTGGAGGGCCTTGACCGGGCGCAGTTCGACTACCCGGATCCGATCGTGGACTTGAGTGAGAGCCGGGCGCGGTTCCTGGAGGCGCGGGGCAAAGAGTAGGAGGACTAGGAGGACTAGGAGGTGATTCCGGCACCAAGTGCCACGCCTCGTCGCATCTGTGGGAGTTGCGCCGGATTCACCACCCGAACGTGGCGATCTTCACCAGGCCCTTGGCACCCTGTGTCACCGCTCCGACCACGGTCCTCGACATCACCTCGGCGACGCTCTCGCCGACCTCGACCACCTGTTGGGCGGGGCCGGCCAGTGCTTTGCTCTCCTTGAGCCGGGCGTTGACGTAGTAGCTGGTGGTGGCACCTGCGACAGGGCCGAGGACCGGGCCGACCACTGGCACGGCACCGCCGGCAATGCCGCCGGCGGCTCCGGCCGCACCGGAGACCAGCCCGCGCATGCCGGCTTCCACGTAGTCCTCGGTGTCGTGGAATTCGTCGTCCCTGACGAGAAGGGCCACCTCGATGACGGGTGTCGACACGACACCTGCCAGCGGTCCGGCCACTTTCACCAGGGTTTGCGCGCTACCTTTGGCCGTGGCGTATCGGGCCGCTTCCCGCCCGACCGTCTCGGCCCCGAGGGCTTCCGCCTTCTTCGTGAAGAGAACCTTCGTGCTCTCGCGGACCGTGGTCTTGATCACCTCGGCCATGAGGTCGTCCGTTGCCATCCCCCCGCCCTCCGCCCTTGTACGCCTGCACTCTTGTGGGCCTGCACTGTTTTCGAAGCTAAGCCGCTTCGGGGACTTGCGTGGTGCGCCTCGTACAGGTGTGGCGGGTGCGGCAAAATCGCCTTCACGAAATGAAGCACGGTCTCGCCTCGGCCTGCCTTTGCGCCCCCGTCACCACCCGGGCGCCCCCCTGAGGGCTCAGCCTCTGGACGACTCGTCGATGGCGGGCATCGGCTCCCCTCCCGGATGCCACGCGCCGAGGAAGCCGGACTGCCGTCCGACATCGACGAGTTCGACCCTGGCACCGATGCTGTCCATCCGGTGATAGGCGAACGGCCGCCCATAGGGACAGCCGGAGAAGTCCACGGGCATGCCCTCGTCCTCCAGACGCCGGGAACCGCGCCGCACATTGCTGCTCCAGAAGCCGATGTGATCGAACCTGGCCCCCTTCGAGGCGTCCCAGGGGCTCCCAGGCGGCCCTTCGATGAGCTCGATGAAGGGCGGCCCGCCCGCGGTGAAGACGATGCGGAAGTCCCACTCACCGAGCCGGTCGGAAACGGGATCACTCCACTCGACCCCGGCCGCACGCTGAAAGTCCTGCATTGCCTGCTCGATGTCCGGGACCACGAAGCACACATGGTAGAAGGCAGCCATTCACTCATGATCGAGCACGTCATCCAGAAGCCCAAAGGCCAAAAGGTCAAAAGGTTCAAGAAGGTCTAGAAGGTCAAGAGGTCAAGACAGCAGTGCCTTTTGACGTCACCATACGCGGTGAACTCGCCGCCTTCTTCGGCGCGGACCGGCTCGCGACCCTACCCGCCACGGCCTTCCCGCCCTCGATCGCGGACACCGAGGGCGCCCGCCTCCTGCAGACCGTCGGCATCCCCACCGGGACGCTGTGGCTGCGCGAGCCCGACGAGGACGGTAGCCGGCTGCCCCTGGTCCAGGACGTCATCGACAACGTCGCGCAGCACGCGTCCCATTGGCCCGTCTTCGGCTGGCTGCTCAACGTTCACCTCGCCCTGGACCCCGTTTACACGACTGCGATGAGGAGGCCGACTTCGAACGCCTGGAGCGCGAGGTCGAGCGCATCCGTCAGGAGACGAGCGGCATCGACCCGCTCCCCTTCCAGGACGACGAGACCGTCTGGTCGGTGGTCGGCGAGGAGATCGCCATGGGCCGGCGTTTCAAGGGCGACAGCCCGGGAGCCCGTTCGCTCTACGGGTGACCGGACGTTCCGGCGCACCCAAACTCCCCAACCCCCATGTCCGTAACTGCAATTGATACGTCATGGCTGCGAAGACGACCGGCTCCTAGCATTTCGTACGCGCCCCGCAGAAACGTGATTCCGATACAGCCATGCCAAAACGGCGCAGAGGGAGTTCGTCCGATGAAGCCGCTTCGTTCAGCCACCGCGCTCGGTGCCGCCGTCATCCTCGCGGCCACCGCCACGGCCTGCGGCGGAAGCTCGGAGGCCGCCACACGCACGGAGAAGAGCACAGAGAAGAGCAACGAAAAAGGCAATGAAAAGAACGTCGCGAGAAACACAAAGACGCTGCGCCAGCTCAACAACATGGACGAGACCCCGGCGAAGCTCTCGAACGCGACGCTGATCCTCGTCGACTACCAGAACACCTACACCAAGGGCGTGATGGAACTGGACGGCTGGCGCCCGGCGGTGAACAACGCCGAGGCTCTCCTCAAGCGCGCCCGTAAGGCAGGTACGCCGGTCATCCACATCGTCGACAAGGGATACGACCTCAACTCCAAGGCGGGCCAGATCATTCCGGCGCTCAAGCCGGTGAAGGGCGAGCCCGTCGTAGAGAAGAGCGTACCGAACGGCTTCCACGGCACGAATCTCGCCGAGGAGGTCAAGAAGGCGGGCAACAAGAACGTCATCGTCGCGGGCTTCATGACGAACATGTGCACCCTGTTCACGACGCAGGGCGCGTTCCTCAACGGCAACAACCCGACCGTGGTGGGCGACGCCTCCGCGACCCGCCCCCTCCCGCTGAAGGGCAACCCCCACGGCATCCCCGCGAAGCAGCTCCACGAGTCGGCCCTCGCCACGGTCCAGGACCTTTACGGGGTCGTGGTCCCGTCGCAGAGGTCCCTCAAGTAGCGCTTCACCGGCCGACGACGCCGACGCGGCGAACCCGCCCAAGTCCAGGTCTCCGACGTCGGCGTCGGCGTCGGCGGTCAGCGCGGCTGCTGTTCCGCGATGACCGCCCAGTCGTCCGTCCCGCGACCGTCGGCGATGGCCTGATCGAAGACGGCACGCAGTAGTTGGCCGATCGGGAGCGGAATGTCTTGGTCGGTCGCCGCGTCGAGTGCGAGGTGGAGGTCCTTGCGGCCCAGGGATGTGGTGAATCCGGCCGGCTGGTAGCGCCGTTCGGCGATCATCGATCCGTAGCCGGTGTAGACGGGTCCGGGGAAGAGCGTCGAGGTCAGCAGCTCGACCAACTGCCCGGAGTCGACACCGGCGCCCTCCGCGACGCTGACGGCCTCGCCAAGCGACTGGATCGCGCAGGCGATCAGGTAGTTCCCGAGGATCTTCACGATGTTGGCCTGCTCCGGACGGTCGCCGAGTCGCCAGGTCCGCGAGCCGATCACGTCGAAGAACGGCTGCACGCGGTCGAGCAGCGCACTCTCACCGGCCGCGAGGACGTTGAGCGCTCCGGCCTCGGCGACCGGGACACGGCCGAAGACCGGTGCCGCGACATATCCGACACCATGCTCGGCGTGCGCTGCACCGGCCCGGCGGGCCAGGTCGGCACTCACTGTGGCGAGGTTGACGTGAACGGTCCCGCCCGGGGTCTGGGCGAGGACCCCGGAGTCGACGAACGTCTCGGCGACGGCCCGGTCGTCGGACAGGACCGAGAAGACCACTGGCGACTGCATGGCCTCCGGCACCAAGGCGGCACGACGGGCACCCGCTGCGACGAGTTCGTCCGCGGGCCCGTCGGAGCGGTTCCACACCACGACGTCGTGGCCCGCCTTCAAGAGATTGTGTGCGATGGGCCTCCCCATGGCTCCCAGACCGATGACCGCGATGCTGCTCACGCCGGGCACTCCTCCCTTTGAACCGTCTGAAGCAGTTCACAGGATGTCATGGAGCTACGATCGCAACGAACCGTCTGAAGCAGTTCGACGGATGTTGTCGCTCACTGCGGAGGCTGAAATGACCGAGGATGCACGTCGCGTGTTCCGGATGGACAACGAGATCCTGGCGTTCCGGTTCACCGCCACCGTGAGCGATCGCGCCCGCCTGACGCCGAGAGAGCGACTGACCGATCCCGCACAACTGAAGACCTGGCTGGGGGCCACAGGGCTCGACGTCCCGGACGTGTCACCGACCGACCTGGCGGGCGCCGTCGAACTGCGCGAGGCGATCTACCGCGTCGGATCGGCGATCGCCGCAGGTGAACAGCCGGATTCCGAGGATGTCCGCACCCTCAACACGATGGCTGCCGCCGGGCACGCGAAAGCTGCGCTGGAACACGAACGCGCAGGATGGCGCCTGACGAGGACGACCCCGGTCGACGACGCCCTCGGGGTCCTCGCCACGGACGCCATCCGCATCCTCGGGGGCCCCGACCGCGACCGCATCAAGAACTGCGAAGGCCCCGGCTGCGCGGGACTGTTCCTCGACACCAGCCGCGCAGCCAACCGCCGTTGGTGCTCGATGAACACCTGCGGCAACAAGGTCAAGAAGTCGCGCATCAACACGAGCTGACCCGGCCGAACCGCGATCGGCCCCGTCGACGACGCGACGTCCCGGAACACCTAGGGCCTGATCCGCCGGACAGGCCCTAGGCGCGAAAGGTCGTGGTCGACTCGACCGGAGCCCGCTCGGTCCTCACCTGGTTCACCGGCGCGGCCTCGTCGGCGTAACCGAAGGAGATGCCGACGAGCAACTTGCCTTCGGTGACGCCGAGTTCGGTGACGCCGAGCTCCGTGCGTACGGTGTCGGCGTAGAAGCTCAACAGCCCCTGCGGGCAGCTGTCCACGCCGTACGCGGTCATCGCCAGGAGCAGCGTCTGCATATAGCCGCCGACATCCGCGGCGAGCCGCGCCTCACCCTCGCCGTGCACGAAGAGGAACGCCGCGTGGGGCGCACCGTAGAAGCGCAGGCTCTCGGCGTCGTAGGCGGCGCGTGCCGCGTGGTCGTCGGGGCCGATGCCCAGCGCTCCGTACAGTTCGGCGCCGAACGCCGCCCGGCGCGCCTGGTGCACCGGGGCGTACATCCCCTCGGAATACGGGTAGTCCACCGAGGTGCGCCTCTCGGCGTGGGCCGCCTGCAGGGCGTCGGCCAGGCGCTGACGTGCGGCGCCGCTCACCACCTCCACCCGCCAGGGCTGCGCGTTGGAGCTGGACGGCGCGGCGCCGGCCAGCGAGAAGATCCTGCGCAACGTGTCCTCGGGCACGGCTTCCGGACGGAACGCGCGGGTCGCGCGTCGGCCGCGTATCAGCTTCTCCGCGCAGCTGCTCAGCTCAGTGGGGGCGAACTCGCCCGTGGAACTGCTCATGGAACTGCTCATGGGACTGCTCATGGGACTGCTCATGGGACTCCTTGGTGCTGGAGAGCTCATGTAAACGGGATCGTTTACATGCAGGTGTCACCTTAGCCCGGCATCTCAGGTGAAGTAAACGGGGTCGTATACTTCCTTCATGAGGGCTACGGCGGGTACGGCCGCTGCAACAACAGCTGCTGCAACAACAGCTACGGCGTCCCAGCGGCGGGGACGCGGCGGGCGCGAGCGCATCCTGGCCGCCGCCGCCCGCCTGTTCGCGGCCCAGGGCATCAACGCGACCGGCATGGAACAGGTCGCGGAGGAAGCGCCGGTCTCCAAGCGGACGCTCTACGCGCACTTCCGCACCAAGAACGATCTGGTCATCGCCCACTTGCAGGGCCTCGTGCTGTCGGGTGCCACGCTGGAAGGCGTGCTGACGCGCGAGGACATCCCGCCGCGCGACCGGATCCGCAGGTTGTTTGACCAGCCGACGGCGGCCGCGGCAGCGGACGCGGCTCCGGTGCGCGGGTGTCCGTTCATTGACGCCGCCGCGGAGTTCCCGGACCCGGAGAGCGCGGTGCACTCGTACGCCCGGGAGCAGAAGCTGCGCATGGTGGAGCTGATCGTCGCCCTGGTGACGGAGCTGGGCTGCCGCGAACCCCGCTCACTCGCCGAACAACTGGCCACCCTCGCGGACGGGGCGGCCAGCCGCGCCATGGTCCTGGACGACGCGGACTACGGCCGGCATGCGCGGGCGGCGGCGGAGGTCCTCGTCGATCAGGCTCTGCCGGGAGCAAGCTGACGACGGCCGGGCACCACAGCTCAGCTCCCCTAGGCTCAGCTCAGCTCCCCTCGGCTCACCTCACCTCACCTGAGCCCAGGCAGCCCCCGCAGCTCACCCACCCTCAGGACACGGGCGAGGGCCAGGAACAGGACCGCCATGGTGGCGCCGCCCACGGCCAGGGAGAGCGCGGAGGACCACGTGCCCGAGTCCACATTCACGGCCCCGGCGCACACACGGGCGGCGAGCCAGGCCAGCGCGCCCGCCGCGACGGCGGAGGCGGTGAGTTTGCCGTAGGTCCGGCACAACCGCCTGCCGTCGAGCCGCCCTTCGAGGCGCCGCCGCAGCCGCAGCGCGGTGACGAGCAGCCCCACTCCGTACGAGACGGCGTACGCACCCGCCATCCCGGTGACCGCCCACCGCGCGGGCAGCAGCAGGTGGCAGCCCGCGGCCAGGGCGATGTTGACGACGGCGATCCACACGGCCATGAAGAACGGCGTACGGGTGTCCTCGAAGGCGTAGAAGCCGCGCAGCAGCAAGTACTGGGCGGAGAACGGGATGAGGCCGAGCCCGAACGCCTGGAGCATGTGGCCCAGCGGCGCGGCGGCCGCGGCGTCGGCCGCGCCGTGGGCGAACAGCAGCTGCGCGATGCGCGGGCCGAAGGCGAGGAAGAAGAAGGCGGCGGGGACGATGACGACTCCGCTGATCCGCAGCGCGCGGGACAGATCACGGCGCACGTCGTCCAGGCGCTGCTCGGCGACGGCCCGGCTCATGCGCGGGAGCAGGGCGGTGACGAGGGAGACCGTGATGATGGCCTGGGGCAGCATCCAGATCGTCTGCGCGTTGGAGTACGCGGTGAAGCCCACGCCGCCCTTGGGCAGGGCCTGGTCGGCGGCGGAGGCGTAGCGGGTCACGACGGTGCCGGCCACGAGGTTGGCGAGCACGAAGAGCAGCGTCCAGCGAGCCGCACCGAGACTCTTGCGCAGCCCCGTGCCGCGCCAGTCGAAGCGGGGCCGGAAGCGGAAGCCCGCGGCGCGCACGAAGGGGATCAGGGCGAGTGCCTGGACGGCCAGGGCGAGGGTCGTGCCGAGGCCGAGCAGCGTGACCTGGGTCGGGGTGATGTCCTGCACGCGGTCCGGGACGGTCATGAGCCCGACATAGACCCCGAACATCCCTACCAGAACAACGTTGTTGAGGACGGGGGTCCACATCATCGCCCCGAACCGGTTCCGGGCGTTGAGTACTTGCCCGAGCATGCTGAACAGCCCGTAGAAGAAGATCTGCGGCAGCAGGAACCGTGCGAAGGTCACGGTCAGCTCGAACGCCTCGTGATTCTCGGGCGTATCGCTCTGATAGAGGCTGATGATCTCCGGCGCCGCCCATACGGCGAGCGCGGTGCCGACCCCGAGAACGCACAGCACGAGGGTGACGAGTCGCTGCTCGAAGGCGGCGCCGCCGTCCGGCTGTTCGGCACGGGCCCGCACGAGCTGCGGGACGAGGACGGAGTTCAGGGCCCCGCCGATGACGAGGAAGTACAGGCTGGTGGGGACGGTGTTGGCCTGGTTGTAGGTGGTGGCGAGCAGCCCGGTGCCGAGTGCGGCGCCCTGCAACACCTGCCGGATGAGCCCGGTGGCCCGGGACGCGACGGTCCCCACGGCCATCACGACCGACGAACGCGCCAGCCCACCCTTGCCCCCGCCCTTACCCGGGCCCATCTTCGGGGCGGCATGCCGCCCCTTCTGCCGCTTCCGCCACCCCTGCCGCTTCCGCCACCCCTGCTGCTTCTGCTGGTTCTGCTGCTTTTGTGGCCGCGCTGTCGCCGCGGTCGGCGCCGTCCCCTCCGTCATCGCCCCAACGTACGGCTGGAGATGGCCTTCCCCACGGAAAGACGAGAGAGATCCTCACCACCCGGCCAGTACGGAACCGATTGCTGCTTTACGGTGCGACGCATGACCTCTCACGTCAGCTCCGGCACGGGAAGGGCCGCCGGGACCGCCGCCCTTCGGCTCACCTGGACGTTGACCGGACGGGGTTGGGCGGAGTGCGTGGTCGCGGCGGATGCCGTGAGAGTCACGCTCACCGCCTCGTACATCAGCAGCGCGCCTGAGGATCTCCTGACGGCTGTGGCCCGGATGCTCGCCGACGAGTCGGAAATGCCGCTGCAGTGCGTGCAGTTCGAGGCAGAGCCGACCGCCTACCGATGGCTCCTCGCCCGCAAAGGGGACACGGTATGGCTCCGCCTCCTTGCGCTGCGGCGCGCCCATGACCACGACGCGGCAGGGACCGAGCTGTGGTCGGGAGCGGTGAGCCTCGATCGTCTTGCCCGTGCGGCGGTTCGCTGCTTCGACGGCGTCGCAACGACCCACGGCGAGGACGGGTACCGCGACCGGTGGGGGCGGGACTTTCCCCGAAGGGAGCTGGAAGCGCTCAGGCGCGGGTGGCAGGTGTGGCAGGCTCGCCGGTGCGCCGACGAGTGACGACGGGATCAGCCGAGTAGTGACGGGATCAGGGGGCAGGGGCCCGAGATGAGCTACGCCCCGGTGAGGACGAATTCACCGCCGTGGGGCTGGACCGGTACCGGGACAACGACGGCTGGGCCTCTTCGCAGTAGCGCCTGATCCTCACTAGGAGCACCGCACCTCTGCGCTAACTAGGAGCACCGCACCTCTGCGCACCGCGCCACTACCTGGTCGGGGTCCGCTCCGCGCAGCCCTCCCCGCAACGCGATGCCCCGAACCTCCCTAATTTCACCGCCCTTTGACAGACCGTCCACGACACCCCTCGCATGTGACGCAATGATCACCAACGGGCTGCATCCCTTCAGATGATCTTGGGCATGGATGGGCCGCACCACTCCCCACACAAGGAGCCCCACGCCCCCATGAACGGCCCGAGCACCCCCTCCCCCACACCCCTCGCGCCCCCCGCAACCTCCACGCCCACCATGCCCGGCGCCCTCCCCCTGATCGGCCACGCCCACCGCCTGGCCCGCGACCCGTTGCCCTTCATCACCTCTCTCCGCGAGCACGGCAGCGTCGTCCGCATACGCATCGGACCGACCCCCGCCTACGTGGTCACGGACCCCGCCCTCACCCGCCAGGTCCTGGTGACCGACGCCGCGGACTTCGCCAAGGGCGGGAAGATCATCGATGCGTTGAGAGTCTTCTTCGGCGACGGACTCGCCACAGTGGCCGACGGCGACACCCACCTGCGCAACCGCCGGCTCATGCAGCCCATGTTCAACAAGGCTCACATCGCCACCCGCGGCACCGCCATGATCGACCAGGTCCGGTCCATGGTGTCCGGCTGGCGCGAGGCCGAACACCGCGACGTGTACGCGGACATGAACGACATCACCCTGGCCGCGTTCCTCGTCGCGCTGTTCGGCACGGACCTGCCCCAGCACCTGCAGGGCGAGTTCACCGCCCTCATGCCCGCCATCATGAAGGGCACGATCCGCCAGACCGTCCTCCCTCCCTGGATCACCCGCCTCCCCCTCCCCGCCAACCGCGCCCACGCGGACCGCGTCGCCCGGCTGCGCGCCCTCATCGACCAGGCCATCGACCACCACGCGAGCCGCATACCGGAGCAGACCCGGCCGGAGACGACAGGCGAAGGCGCCACCAGCCCCGCCACCAGCCCCGCTCCCGCCCCCGACGCCGATGCCGATGCCGATGCCGACTCCGGCTCCGGCTCCGGCTCCGGCTCCGGCTCCGACACCGGTCAGCCCACCGAATGCCCCCACGCGGCCCAAGCCCAGGCGAAAGCCCCGGCCCAAGCGAAAGCTCCGGCCCAAGCGAAAGCTCCGGCCCAAGCCCGAGTCCAAGACACAGAACAGCCGGGCCTGTTCACCACCCTCCTCAACGCCAAGGACCAGCTGAGCCGCCAGCAGCTGCAGGACGAGGCCATCACCCTCCTCACCGGAGCCATCGAGACGACCGGCACCACCCTCGCCTGGACGCTCTACGAGATCACCCGGCACCCCGAGATCGAGGCGCGACTGCGGGAGGAACTCGCCTCCGTCTGCGGCGACCAGCCGCTGAGCTACGAGCACCTCGACCAACTCCCGTACGCACGCCGGGTACTTCAGGAGGCCATCCGCGCCTACGGCCCCGCATGGATGGTGACCCGCACTGCGGTCCGCGACGTCGACCTGGGCGGACACCACATCCCGGAGGGCGCCGACGTCGTGTGGAGCCCCTACCTCCACCAGCACGACCCCGACCACTTCCCCAACCCGGACGCCTTCGATCCAGACCGCTGGACCCCCGAGCGGGCCGCGGCCACCCGCGGCTCCTTCCTCGCCTTCGGTGACGGCCGCCGCAAGTGCATCGGGGAGAACTTCGCCTGGACCGAACTCCAGCTCATCCTCGCCACGGTGCTCCAGACCTGGCCCCGCTTCGAGACGACGTCACGCCCGCCCCGCGCCCAGGCCGTCGTCACGGTGAAGCCCGACGCGTTGACCATGGCGTACTACTCCACCGACTCCGCGCAGAGCGAGGTGATGGCACGCTAGAGGCAGGAGTTGGCCCGTAATCCTGCACAAAGGGGGCATTCATGAGTGCCGGGTACGTGCGACAGCGACGCCTGCGTGTCGCTGTCATCGGTGTGGGCATCCTCGGAGCCAGCGTGGGCTGGAACCTGTCGCGGCACGGGGCCGAGGTGGTCTTCATCGACGCGGGCCGGCCGGGCGAAGGCGTCACCAACTGGTCCTTCTCGTGGGTCAACGCGAGCAACAAGACCGAGCGCAGGTCCTACTTCGACCTGAACGTCGCGGGCATGGCGGCGTACCGCGAGCTGGCGGAGGCCATCGGGTCGGACTCGTGGTGGTATCCCAACGGCCACCTGCGCTGGGCGGGCGACGATCCCGTGGCGGAGGCGAAGTTCCTGGAAACGGCGGAGCTGTTGGCCAGTTGGGACTACCTGGTCGAGGTCTGCACGGGTGCGGAGGTCCGCCGCAGCCTCGAACCGGCTCTCGCGGTGCCCGACGACGCCCAGGTCCTCTTCTATCCCGACGAAGCCTGGGTGCACGGACGTCATCTCGTCGGCCGCCTGGTCGACCGGGCCGTCGAGTCCGGCGCCGTGCACCGCTTCGGCGCCACGGTCCTCGACATCGACGTCGACGCAGAGAGGGGCGCCGATGGGAGCGTCCGGACGACCGTGGCCCTGTCGGACGGGAGCCGTCTCGACGTCGACGCCGTCGTGAACGCGGCGGGCCCCGGCGCCTCCCAGGTCGCCGGGCTCGTCGGACGGCACCTGCCGATGCGCCGCGAGCCCGGCGCCGTCACCCGCCTCGACTGCGCCCGGGTCCCGATTCACCGGGCCATGCACGCTCCCCACATCGAGCTCCGCCCCGACGGAGACGCTTCGATGGTCCTCCACAGCCGCGAGATCGACGCACGTATCGACGCCCGTATCGACGCCCGTATCGACGCGCACCTCGACGCACACACTGACCCCAACGAAGACGCAGAGGAACTCGCGCGGCTGCTGCACGAATCGGCGTGCCAGGTCGTGCCACAGCTCACCGACTCCCGTATCGCACGGACCCGGATATCCAACCGGCCCATCCCCACCGATGGATTCCCCTCAGTGGGAGCGGTGCCGTCCGTGCCCGGCTACTACGAAGCCGTTTCACACAGCGGCATCACGCTCGGCCCGGTGATCGGCCAACTGCTCGCCGAGGAGATTCTCAGCGGGAAGAGGGACGAGCTGCTCGCGGACTTCCGCCCGGAGCGTTTCCCCCAGTAACAGAACCCCTCCTCCTCCGCGAAATGGAACGGCGCCTCTTGTGTGACGTCCATGGCCCCTGCGCTGCCCGCCGTTCCGCATGAGGGGCATACGGGGGTACGCACGAGGGCGCACGACTGCCTGCACCCATAACGTGCCCGCAGACGCAGGCGCCGGCCCAACTCCCCTGCAGGGCGCGCCGATTCCCGTCCCGTGGCCCTCGCGAGCTACAGTTCTTTGCCCCCACAGCACCACCGGTACGACAGCACCGCCAGCGCAACAGCGCCACCAGCACGTCAGCACGACCGCTCCACCTCCTCCCCCCACGACTGCATCCCCAACTCCCGTACGCCCGTACGTGGTTCCACCGGAAAGGGAACGCCAGCCGTGTCTCAGAGCTCACGCCGTCTCAGACCCGCAGCCGTCGCCTCCGCGACCGCCGTCGTGGTCCTCGCCCTCGGCTTCACCGGCATAGGCACCGCCTACGCATCCGCACCCGCAGCGCCCGCCGCACCCACCGCACCACCCCCCAGCTCCGCCGAACACACCACCGGCGACGACCCCGACCAGCCCGACAACCCCCTCTACGACGCCCCCGAGGGCTTCTACGTCGCCTCCGGCCGCGAGTCCGTCTCCCTCTCCTGGAGCACGCTCTCCGCCGCCACCTCCTACGAGGTGTACCGCGCCGAGGCCGAGGGCACCGGGGACGACGAGGTCGGGCCGTACACGCGGCTCGCCACCGTGGGGACGGGTGCGTACGTCGACGGCGACGCCGACCCCGACGTCATGTACGCCTACAAGGTCCGCGCCCTGGACGACGCCGGGCACGTCTCGCCCTACACCGAGCCCCTCCGCGGCACCCGCGACACCGTCGCGCCCTTCGCACCGCGCGACCTCACCCGCGTCCGCGAGGACGAGCGCGGCGTGACCCTGACGTGGCGCACCGGCGACTCGGACTCGGTGAAGTACGTGGTGTACCGGTCCGAGTCCCTCAACGCCCACCGCACGAGGGTCGGTTCGACGACGTCGCTGACCTTCCGCGACACCAAGGGCGAGGCGGGCCTCACGTACACGTACGAGGTGCGGGGCGTCGACGCGGCCGGGAACGAGTCCGAGGCGTCGAACCTCGTGACCGCCACCAAGACGGTCGGCACCGGCACCGCGCCCAAGGCCCCCTACCTCGCAGGCGCCCAGCTCGTCGGCAAGCGGCTCAGCCTCTCCTGGTCGCAGAGTCCGTACGTCCCGGTCGCGTCCTACACGGTCTACCGCTCCAAGACGTCCCCGGTCGACATCACCGACCCGGCCAACCGCGTGGCCACCACGACGCGTCCGGAGTACACCGCCACGGTGAGCGAGAGCGCGGACGAGCGGGACTACTACTACGCCGTCGTCGCGACGACCCGGTACGACGTCGCCTCGCCCGCCTCCGCATCGGTCAGGCCGACGTACTCGGAGCCGCAGCCGCCGGGCACCACCACGATCTACGACGTCGCGCCGGGCGCGGGCAGTGTGCGGCTCAGCTGGTACGACGTCCCGTACAGCAACGGCGACTCACCCGTGACCGGCTACCGCGTCTACCGCTCCACGAAGCCCGGCGTCACCAAGGAGAACGCCGAGTTCACCTACACCACGTCCACCAGTGAGTACCTGGACCGCGGCCTGACGGGCGGCACGAAGTACTACTACGCCGTCGCCACCCTCAATGAGGACGGCCTCGAATCGGCCCTCTCCCCCGAGGTGTCGGCCACACCGACCGCCTGACGGACCAGGGGCCGGGAGGCTACTAGTCGTCCCGGCCCCGCCCGGCTCAGTCGTTGTCCCGGCCCCGCCCCGCCCAGTCGTTCTCCGCCCGAAGCCGCTGACGAGCAGCCTCAAGCCGCCTGCCGTAGTCCGCCGCGAACAACTCGGGCAGCGCCTTGTCCAGCGTTCCGGCGATGCGATGGATCGGTGACCACACCGCCGGATCGTCGACGAAGCGGCTGAGGTCCGTCATCTGGAGCCTCTCCAGCCAGTCCGACAGCACCAACGCCTCGTCACTCGTGAGCTTGATCGTGACCTGCCCCTCACTCATGCGCACTCCCAACGCCCCCGGTCTCCCGGTCATGGCCCCGCACCTGAATCAGCGCATGCGTACCACTGGTGCGCCACCGCTGCTCGTACGCGGCGACGAGCGCGGCCTCCGTCGCCGCATCGAGCCCGACGATCACGTCCGACTTCAGGGTGCGCAACGCGGCGACGGGGCTCGGGAAGCAGGACGTCCGGTCCCCGAACGCCTCTGTGGCGGGCCAGAGTTGGTCACCCACCAGGCGCCGGTAGTTCAGGTCGCCCTTCAGGATGGTCACCGTGGCCTCGGCGAACTCTCGTCGCAGATCGTCGGGCATCTCCGCGTACGGGAGGGGTGCGCAGGAGAAGGAGTGGGCGCGCACGGCCAGTTGGCCATTCCCCATGGCCGCCCACAGCCGCTCCCCGACCTCCCCGGCGACGCCCCCGGCCCGCTTCAGGTGGCGCAGGCCGTCGACGACGTCGGCGGTCGTGGCGTCGGAGACGTAGTACGGGTACGGCTTGACGTGCAGGACGACGCGTTCGGCGCGCCGATGACGCAACAGATGGTCGATGAGCAGGAGATCGGGGACGAGTTCACGACCGGCGTTGTCCGCGACCAGGTACACGGTCGCGGCTCCCCCGACCGGCAGCAGCGACCACAGCTCGTCCGAGTCGTCGGCGACGAGAGGAGGACCACTGGGCTCCCCCTCCCCTTCGACCTCACCCTCACCCTTGCCCTCACCCTCATCCATTGCCGCACCGGCATCAGCAGGCGCGGCCATGCGGAACCCGAGGTCGGCTCGGTTGCCCCACAGCGAGCCATGAAGCAGCGCACGGTCCTGTTCCCCGACGGGGCGCTGCGCGAGCTGCTCCAGGACCGCCAGCTCCGCCCCGGCCTCCTCGCTCTCCAACTCCACCAGCTTGAAAGGCCGGAAGGGATCGACGCCCCGCCAGGCCCCGGCGGGCTCGAAGTAGCCGACGGCGTCGAGCAGCTTCCGGTAGAAGAAGCTCTCCGCCCACAGGAACGGCACGTCGAACCACGACTGCCCGATCCACGACGTCCCGCCGGGCCCCCGCTGCCACCCCTCCCACAGCCACCGGTCATGGGCATCGAGCCCAAGAGGTTCGATCACTCCTGTCGTACTGGACGCAAGCAGCGCGTCGAGCGCCCGGTGCTGCTCCGGTCCGTACGGGAAGGCGTCACGCACCCTCTTGATGAGGGCCGGGTGCCTCTCGGCCAGCACGCTCCGGGGGAAGGATCCGGGTTCGTTGCTGAGGATGACGGGTGCGCCGTCGACGGCGTCTGGCATGACGGGGTGGTCCTCCGGGGGCAGTGATCGGGGGGCGGTGACCGACTGGAGCGTGGCTCCTTCCAGGAGTGCTGTCACTCTGTCGATCGGCTAGGGAAATCGGCGTACCTTGTCATGCCATTGACCATCGCCGGCAGAGGGAGGCAACCGCCGTGTCCGACCTCGACAGCCAGATTTCCTACTGGGACTCCGCCGCGGCCACGAAGACGTTCACACACCCGCTCCACCTGCCTTGGCTCGCTGACTTCGGTGCGCATGCCGCGATTCTCGACTACGGGTGCGGCTACGGCCGCGTCCTTCAAGAGCTTGAGCAGCAGGGGTTCGACGATCTCACGGGTGTCGACACCTCGCCGGCGATGATCGGACGAGCCCGGAGCCTTCGTCCCGGCATGCGCTTCGCGGTCCTGGATGCGCCGCCGCTCTCGCCGTACCCGGATGCGGCCTTCGACGCGGCGGTGCTCTTCGCCGTATTGACCTGTGTCCCTCGCGAAGAAGCGCAGCGCCGACTGATCGCTGAGCTCCGTCGGGTCCTCAAGCCTGGCGGGACCCTGTATGTCAGCGACTACCCGCTGCAGGACGACGAGCGCAACCGCGATCGGTACGACCGCTGCGCCTCCCTCTACGGCAGTTACGGTGTTTTCGCGACGGACGAGGGCGCGGTGTTCCGGCACCATGCCCGCTCGTGGTTCGCCTCGCTGCTGTGCGCGTTCGAAGCCGTGGACACGCGGGACATCACGGTGAACACCATGAGTGGGCATGAGTCGACGGGCATCCAGATCCTCGCTCGCAAGCCCGCCTGATCACTGGCTGACAGGTAGCAGGCGACAGAGGGCTTTTCAGCTCGCCGCCCCGAGGAACATCCGCCACCGGCCCGTGTGCATCGGGTCGTTGAGAGCGCGGGCCAGGTCGTCGGCGGTGCGGGCGGCCTCGTAGAGGACGTGGGAGAGTTCGCCGCGTTCGCCGTGTTCACCGTGCTCGTCCGCCTTGAACAGCAGGCTCGCGTTGTCGTCGACGGGCATGAGGCAGAGGTGGTCTCCGCCCATGTCGACGGTGGTGACGTTGACCCAGCCGCCGCCGTACACCTCGGCGGCGCTGCGGGTCAGGGCACCGAGGCTGCCGGCGAGGGCGGCGAGGCGTTCGGCGTCGTCGGGGTGCAGGCGGTCCGACGCGCACAGGACGAGCCCTTCCGCCGACAGGAGGACGGCGAATGCGGCGCCCGGGGTGCGCGCGCAGAAGTCGCTGACCATCTGGTCGGGGGTGGCGACGTCGGGAGTGACCATGTCGGGGGTGACCACGTCGGGGGTGGGGACGGGGTGCCGGACTGGGGGCATGGGTGAACCTCCGGGCGGGATGGGGAGCAGGTGCGGATGCGGTTGCGGTTGCGGGCGCAGTGCGTCACGTACGGCAGTGGCGGGACAGCGCGTACTCGACGAGCGTGATCAGGGTGGACTTCGCGCCGCCCCGCGTACGGGCGTCCATCGGGACCACCGGCACGCCCTCGCCGATCTGCATCGCCTGCCGCACCTCGTGGGGGTCGTAGGGCTGGTGCCCGTCGAAGGCGTTGAGGCCGACGACGAACGGGAGTTGGCGGTGCTCGAAGTAGTCGACCGCCGGGAAGGAGTCGGCGAGGCGGCGGGTGTCGACGAGGATCACCGCGCCGATGGCTCCGCGCACGATGTCGTCCCACATGAACCAGAAGCGGTCCTGGCCAGGCGTACCGAAGAGGTAGAGGACGAGCTCGTCGTCCAGGCTCAGGCGGCCGAAGTCCATGGCCACGGTGGTGGTGTGCTTGTCCGGGGTGCGCGCCAGATCGTCGACGCCCTCGGACGCGGACGTCATCACGGCCTCCGTGCGCAGCGGCGTGATCTCGGAGATGGAGCCGATGAGCGTGGTCTTGCCCACGCCGAAGCCTCCTGCCACCACGATCTTCGCCGAGGTGGTCGGCGCGGTGGTGGGGGGATCAGAGACGGCGAAGGCCACCGAGGACCCTTTCCATGAGGGCCGCGGTCGGCTGTCCGTCCGCGGGCTGGTTGATCGTGACGAAGCCCTGGACCGCCAGGTCCGAGACGAGGACGCGCGCCACGCCGAGCGGCACGTTCAGGACGGCCGACACCTCGGCCACCGAGGTCGGCACCGTGCAGCGCCCGAGGATGCCCCGGTGCTCGGGCCCCAGACCGGCGACGGCGAGGGCGGCCGGAGCGGCGTGGGCGCGCACGGTCGTGATCAACGCCTCGACGGCGAGCGGGAGTTGGCCTTCGGTGCGGCCCCCGGTCAGGGCGTAGGGGCGGGGGCCGAGGGGAATGCCCTCGGCTCCCTCGATCCCGACCCCTGTCGTCGCTGCGCTCATGCCGCGCCGGTACGGGGGTGGGTGCCGCTGCCGTCGGTACGGGGATGGGTGCCGTCGGCGCTCCGGCGGAGGGTGTCGCGGAGCGCAGGGGTGAGGACCTGCCCGACTCTCCGTACGAGACGGGTCATCTCATAGCCGAGTACGGCGCGGTCGACGGCGGCGTCCGCGGACACCGCGAGCATCGAACCGTCGCCCACGGCCATCACGATGAGCACGCAGTGCTGCATCTCGACGACGGTTCGCTGCGCGGCGGGCGCGGCGAGCAGCTGGGAGCCCGCGGCGGCGAGGGCGGCCACGCCGCTCGCGATCGGCGCGGCGAGTTCCGGTGCGACGGCCTCGGGCAGCGCGGCGCGCGAGAGCAGCACGCCGTCGGCGGAGACCACGGCGACGTCGAGGATGCCGGGTGTCTGGTCCAGGAACCGGTCGAGCAGCCAACGGAATTCGCCGACGGCGCGGCCGCCCGAAGGGACTCCGGAGGGGACAGCGGGCTGGGGCAGCGGGTCATACACGGGCGGTCTCCTCCTTGTCCGCGCCGCCGGACTGCGGACCTGCGTGAGTGCTGCCCGCATGAGCGATCCCCGCGTGCAGTCCGCTCATGCGGTCGCGCAGCTCCTCGGGGCTGGGGCGGCCGGTCGGGGTGCCCCCGCACTCCTGCGCCGGGGCCGCACCCTCGGGCCACTTGGCCACGCGTCCGCTGCGTGCCTGGGGCGTACGGACGGGGAGTCCCGCCGTGGTGGTGGTGAGGGGGGCGTCGGTGTCCTGCGGTACGGCGGGCTGGCCACTGTCGGCGATTTGGTACGCGGCATGGGCGGGCGAACCAGCCTGGGCAAAGGGCACCGTGTAGGCGGGGGCGACCGCGTGGGCGGGAGATGCGGGCAGCACCGAGGCAGTCTGCGCCGCCTGCCCCACAGCCACGGTGGGCCGCTCCGGCACGGCCAGCAGCTCCTTCGGCACGATCACGGCGGAGACGAGCCCGGAGGGCACGTTGGCGTGGAGCCGGACCTCGACGTTGTGCTTGCGCGCGAGGGTCCCGACCACGTACAGCCCCATGGTGTCGGAGACGTCGACCTTCGTGTCGGCGGTGGCCCGCAGGATCCCGGCGGCGGTGGTGAGTTGGTCCTCGCTCATGCCGATGCCCATGTCCCGGATCTCCAGGAGCAGTCGGCCGTCGGGGACGCGCTGGCCGCTGACGGTGACCTGGGTGTCGGGGCTGGAGAAGGAGACGGCGTTGTCGAGGAGTTCGGCGGTGAGGTGGACGAGGTCGTTGGCGGCGTACCCGGCGATGGCGACGTCGGGGAGGGACCGGTAGACCACGCGCTCGTACTGCTCGATCTCGGATGCGGCCGTGCGCATGAGGGCCAGCGCGTCCAGGGGCGCGGAGCGGTGGTTGCCGATCTCCGCGCCGGCGAGGACGAGGAGGTTCTCGCTGTTGCGGCGGATACGGGTGGAGAGGTGGTCCAACTGGAAGAGGCGGGCCAGGCGCTGGGCGTCGGGCTCCTGCGACTCCAGGTCGGTGAGCAGGGCGAGCTGGCGCTGTACGAGGTTCTGGTTGCGTCGCGACAGGTTGCGGAAGATCGCGTTGACGTCCTCGCGCAGCTCGGCCTGGGCCCGCCCGAGCCGGACGGCTTCCAGGTAGACGCGGTCGAACGCCCGCGCCACATCACCGAGTTCTTCCCTGGAACGGATACCGAGCACCTTGCCTTCCAGCTCGGCGGGGAGCCGGGTGCCCTGGGTGAGGTGCCGGGTCACCTCGGGCAGATGATCGTCGGCGACGGTGGTGGCGGAGGCGCGCAGGGAGCGCAGGCCGCGGACGAGCCGGCGGGAGGTGAGGTAGGCGAGGGCGGCCGCGACGACGAGGATGACCGCGGCGACGGCGGCGTCGGTCCACATCTGGTCGCGCGCCTTGTCGCGCTGCGCGTCCGCGGCGGCCACGACCCGCCGCTCGACGTCGTGCTGCACCTCGGTGAGCTGCTCGCTGACCTTGGTCATCGCCGGATACCAGCCCTTGGGCAGGGACTTGGCGAGGTCGGCGCCCTCGGTGCGCTGCACGGCGGCGACGGCCTTGTCGACGACCTTCGAGTCCCCGGACCCGGCAATCTGCTTATACCGCGCGGCTTCACGGTCATCGGCGAAGAGCATGAACTCGTTGCCGGTGATGTCCCGGACGAGCTGGGAGGCCACGATGTCACCGAGCTGCCCGGAGCCGAGCTTGCCGTCCTTCTCGGCGCTGGCGAGCATCGAGCGCTGGCTGGTGAGCATCATGCTGTTCAGACCGATGGAGTAGAGCGTCCACCCCGCGGACTGAGCGTTCTCTCCAATACCACCCACCTGGTTGTGCACACCGCTGATGGATACGAGCAGCGCCCCGTACCCCTTCTCGACCTCGGGGACGGGCGCGCCCTTGTCGGCGGCGGCGCGCAGGGCGGTGAGCTGCGCGAGCGAGTCCTTGATGGCGCTGCGGTGCCGGTCCATGCCCGCACCGGTGGGCAGCGCGTCCAGCTCCCGCTGGAAGTCACCGGCCTCCCGGTCGGTGGCGCGCCGCGCCCCACCAAGAGCGCCCTTGCCCTCGGCCTTCTGCTTGCGCGGGTCGGTGGTGAGATCCCTCTCGGCGGCGAGGGACCGGGTGAGATCAGAAGCCGACCGGCTGGCGTCCGCGATGCTGCGGATGTCGCCCGAGCGGTCGGCGGTTTTCCAGGCGTCGTGGATGCGCAGCCCGGCGAAGGTGAGCGCGGCGAGCAGCGGAACCAGCACGACGACGAGCATCCGCTCGGGCACCCGGAGATCGGCGAGGGACCAGGCGCGCCGACGCGCCTTCCCGCGCCCTCGGGCCGTCTTCCGGTCGTCTGTGGCGGGAGGGGTTCGCTCGTGCTTCACGTGTACTCGTCAGCTCGTCTTCGTTGAAGGGAACGGGGGGCCGGGAGTGGGGGCGGAGCAGTGGCCGCCTCTCCCCGGGTCGAAGGTCGATCCCAACATGTCGACAAAGATCTTTTCGGCTACGTTGGTCCCGGCTCGATGGACTTCGGTCCTTTCTGTGGACGCGGAGCTGCGCGCCTTGCGGAATCAGGAGCCGTTTCAGCGATACCGCTGCACTACCGCTGCGTCCGGCCGGGAGAACGCCAAGGACCAGCCCGTCACCCCGGGACACAGGCCACGGGAAAAGACCACAGGACACAAGCGAGACTGTCGCCATGCCTGCCACGCGCCCTCTCGCCTCCCCGGACGAGATCCACACCTATCTGGTCACCCGACTCAATGACGCCCTCCGGCGGCCGGGCATGTGGGGCGGCGAGCTCACCATCCGTCTGGTGCTGGACCACCTCCTGGCCGGCACTTGGGCAACCACTGCTTCTCGCAGTCCACCGCGGCGAAAGCCCATTCCCTGACAGCTTCACCTTCACCCCGGCAGGGCGATCCCACCGGCCCTTACACGCCCGGCACCGTGCATGAGCGGATGTACGACGTGTGGCGCGCCGGAAGCGTCGGGAGCATCAGCGAACGCCGAGTGTACGAGGAAATAGCAGCCCGGCTGGGCCTCGACAGCCCTCAAGTCGACGCCTTCATAGCCGACTTGTGGACGGCGTACCTGGGAACGCCGAACAAAGAACTCATCGAGTACGTCCGCCAACTACGGGGAAGCTGCAGGCTGGGCATCCTCAGCAACAGCTTCGTCGGCGCACGCGAACGCGAAACGACGCTGTACCACTTCGACGAACTCGTGGAACAGATCGTCTACTCGCACGAGATCGGCATCGAGAAGCCCGACCCGCGTGCCTACGAGGCCGCTTGCGCAAGCCTGGACGTACGCCCGGAGAGCTGTCTCTTCATCGACGACGCCGCACCGAACATAGACGCCGCCCAAGCAGCAGGCATGCAGGCCCATCTGTTCGAGGGCAACGCCCGGACCGTCGCGCGCATCGCGGCTCATCTGGAAGTGGAAGCCGGGCCGTCGGCGCCACGACTCTGACGGCTCCGACAGCTCGACAGCTCCGACGACTCGCAGCGAGCAGACCCGCTCGCCGAGGGGCGCTTCGAAAGTCCGTTGCCCGTCGCACCGAGCAACGGATACTGTCGCGCCGGCGAGCGCGGCAGTCCAGCGCGCCATCAAGCACGTGATCGCGGGATGGGGAGGTTGATGAATATGGCCGTCGTCGGCCCTCATCGGCATGCCCTCATCCGGCCCGCGCGATAGCAGACCGCGGACCGGGTCGTTCCAACGACCAGGAGAATCACGTGTCTTCCTCTCCCATCTCTCGCACCTCTCCTTCTTCCTCTTCCTCTTCAGCCGCCGGTGCGGACATAGCCACCAAGCGACTGGTCCTGCGCCCTTGGACCACGAGCGAAGCCACCGCGGTAGTCGACAACAACCGCTCCCCGCACTGGGCGGACGACTTCCCCGCCGAAGGCGACCAGGTCATCGCGGGCCTGCTCGACCAGAACCCCGCCTGGTTCGGCGCATACGGCCACCGGCTGATCATCGAGCGCGAGAGCGGCTTGGCGGTGGGCTCGATCGGCCTGTTCTGGCCACCCAGCGAGGGCGTACTGGAGATCGGATACGGCATCGTGGCCTCCCGCCGCGGCCGGGGCTATGCCCCCGAAGCCACCCAGGCCCTGGCGGAGTTCGCCCTCACGGCCCCCGACGTCCACACCATGTCCGCGACCGTGGAACCGTCCAACCCGTCCTCGATTCGCGTACTGGAAAAGGCCGGCTTCCATAGGTACGGGACCCAGTTCCGGATCACGCGGTAACCACGGAATACGCCCCGGGCCTTCCCGGACCCCCTGGGAACTACGTCCACACGGCGGCCACCACGGCTGCGGCCGCCGTGAACACCCCCACGGCGTAGAAGGCCCACGGTCTCTTGTTGCGCATGCCCACCAGCGCTGTCACCGCCACCAGGGCGTCCAGGGCCAGTTTCACCGCCATCTTCGCGTGAGGCACCGGCAGGTCCAGGGATGTGCGGGTCCAGATGAGTCCCGCACCCGTGACCAGCTGAACGACCGCGCTGCTCAGCATGTAGCTGCCGGTCCTCGGGTCCTTCCCTCTCAATTGGAAGAAGAGCCCCCCGAGGAGAGCGGCGAACCCGAAAAGGTGGAAGACGAGGAACACGTACCGAAGAATCTCCATGCCGGCGCTCTTTCGCTCTCTCTATAGAAGCAGAATGGGTTACCAATTCCCTGGACAGGAACTCGACGGACGGTCAGCCGGTGAAGGGCGCGGGGCCGAAGCGGCCCCAGGCGACGAAGACGGCCAGAACGAGGTAGACCAGGTCACCGGCGATCGTGGCTCTCTCACCACGGCGCAGCCGCATGGTGGCCGCGCAAGCGAACAACACGACGAGTCCGGTGGCCGCCAACGGCACCTGCACCGGCGCGATGTCGAGCGCGGCGGGCAGGATCAGGCCGACAGCGGCCAGCAGTTCGACCGCTCCGATGGCCTTGAGAGCGCCGGGGCTGAACTCCAGGACCCACTGCGCGGAGGAGCCCACCGCGGCCAGCTTCGCCTGCGGCACGAACATCTTGGCGCTGCCCACGAGGCAGACGGCGGCGAGCACTCCGGCGCAGATCCACAGCGCGAGATTCATCATCAACTCCCTGATCGAGAACGCCCTGAACGAGGACTTCAGAACCCGAGACGAGGCAGCACCCCGGCCTGTGACATCCCCGGAACCCCGAGTCGCCCAGTCGGCAGGTTCCACTGAACCGCCGCTGCCCGGAGCGAGGGGTGCCATGATCAGGACGGGCCGGACGGCAAGCACGAGCGAGCGTCGGCTGCTCCGATCACGCATCGATCGGAGGGTCTTCTCAAGATGCCTCGTCGGCGCGGGTCCGGCCGGGCGCCCGGACCGCAAGGGGGAGTCGGCGTGGGCAAGATCGAGGAGTTCGAGGAGCTGCGGCCGCTGCTGTTCTCGATCGCGTACCGGATCCTGGGCAGCGTGAGCGAGGCCGAGGACGCGGTGCAGGAGAGCTGGCTCCGCTACGACGCCTCGTCCACCCGGCCGGTGTCGGTCAAGTCGTTCCTGTCGGCCACCGTCACCCGGATCGCCATCGACGTCCTGCGTTCCGCCCGGGTGCGCCGCGAGCAGTACGTCGGACCGTGGCTGCCCGAGCCGCTGCTCGACGACCCGTACGAGGACCCGGCCCGCGCCGCGGAGTTGGCCGACTCGGTCTCGATGGCGGCGCTGCTGCTCCTGGAGCGCCTCAGTCCGCTGGAGCGCTCGGTCTTCGTGCTGCGCGAGGTCTTCGCCTTCGGCTTCGACGAGATCGCCTCGGCAGTCGGGCGTTCGGAGGCGGCGTGCCGACAGCTCCTCGTACGGGCCCGGCGCCACATGCACGAGGGACGCCCCCGGTTCGAGGCGGACCGTCAGGAACAGCAGAAATTGGCCGACCGGTTCTTCGAAGCACTCTCACAAGGAGACATGGACGGCCTGCAGAGCCTCCTCTCCGCCGACATCCAGCTCGTCGGGGACAGCGGCGGCAAGGCCCCGCAGCTGGCCAAGGCCGTCGCGGGCGCCAAGAACGTGGCCCGGCTCCTCGCCACCGTCCACCCCCTGATGACGCTGACCGGCATCACCTGCGAACCGCGCACGGTCAACGGCCGGCCGGGCGCGCTCTTCCGCGACCGCGACGGCAAGGTCCTGCGCGTCTTCGCCCTCGACATGTTGGACGGCCGGATCCAGACCATCCGCTCGGTCATCAACCCGGACAAGCTCGGCCACCTCGGCCCGGTCGCCGATGCCTGGGCCGTCGACCGGGAAGTGAGGGAGATCCGCAGGCGGTCGTCGCAGTGACGTCGTGAACGGTTCGACCTGTGGTTACGGCACCGTCCGGATTACCTATCGGGACCACGGGGGCGCTCCAGGAAGCCCGGCTCACACCTCTCGCGCCCGAACCACCAACGACCTCCCCAGCAAGCCCCCGGTAGTCACCGCGACCGCCGCCAGAATCACCATCCAGGGCCATGCCGTGCCGAAGCCGAACAGTGCTCCGTCCCGTACACAACGAATGCCGTACGTGACGGGGTTGCCCCACGACAGCCACTGCACCACCGGTGCCATCCGGTCCGCCGGGTAGAACGACGGGCTCGAGAACAGCAGGACCGGCGCCACGACGTTCACGGTCACGCTGAATCGCTGGAAGTCCGAGAACAGGGTGGCGAGCAGGAGGTACAGGCCGTTGAAGGCCATCGAGGCGACGGCGGTGCCGCACAGGACCGCCGCCCAATGGCTCGGCGGCCAGCGGAAGTCGAAGACCGCGAGAGCCACGGCGAGCGCCGCCAGGCTCTGCGCGAGGATCAGCAGGGTGCTGACGACCAGTTTGCCCAGGACGTAGCTGCTGCGCCGCAGGGGGTAGGACCAGAGCTCCACGTCCATGCGCCCCATGCGTTCCTGGAACAGTGACGTGCCCGCCGTCGTGGCCGCCGCGAGCATCGACGACAGCAGCAGCGCCGGGACGGTGAACTCCGCGTAGCCGACGGTCCGGCCCCCGTAGTGGATCTCGCCCACGAGGTCGGCGAGCGAGGTGGCGAAGAGCAGCAGGTAGACCGCGCTGGGGACGATGGCGAGCAGGAGGTTCGTACGGTTGCGGGTGAGCAGGCGGTACTCGCGGTACATGGTGGCGGCCATGTCGCCCGTCATGCCGAACCACCTCCCCGGGCTCCCCGGGTGCCGACAGCTTCCACTCCCCCCTCACCTGCCTCATCTATCTCATCTATCTCACCTGCCTCACCCATCTCACCTGCCTGACCCGCCTCACCCACCTCGCCCGCCTCGCCCGCCTCACTCACCCCGACAAGCTCGAGAAACGCGTCCTCCAACGAAGGCGCCCGGTACTCGACGGCACCGACATCCAGCCCGCGCTCCGTCGCGTCCCGCAACAGCCCGGGCAGCCGGACCCGCAGATCCTGCCCGCTCACCTCGACCCGGCCGTCCGTGACCGTGACCCGCAGCCGCGAGGTGCCGTGGTGGGCGGTGAGCACATCCGCCAACTCCCGCGCCTCGTGCGGGTCCACCGGGCGCAGGAGGGCGGCATGGCCGCCGTATCGCTCGGCGAGTTCGCGCGGGGTGGAGTAGCGGACCAGGCGGCCCCGGTTGACGATGAGGACGCGGGGGCAGTTCCGCTCCAGCTCCTCGACGTAGTGACTCGTCCACAGCACCGTCGTGCCGTGCTGTCGCCGCAACTCCTCCAGCAATGCCCAGACTTGGCGCCGTCCGGCCACGTCGAGCCCGGCGGACGGCTCGTCCAGCAACAGCAGGGGCGGATCGCCGAGCAGCGCCCTCACCACCTGGAGGCGGCGCATCTCGCCGCCGGAGAGGGTGAAGGTCAGCTGGGACAGCTTGCCGTCGAGCCCGAACGCGCTCAGCGACTCGTGCACCGTCCGGCGTACGTCGCGCCAGCGCAGCCCCTTGAAGGAGGCGGCGATCCGGAGGTTGTCGAGCGCGGGCAGCATCATGTCGAAGGGGCCGCTCTGGTGGACGACACCGATGTGCCGCTTGGCCCGGCCACCCCGTGCCGCGGGATCGGCGCCGAAGACACGTACCTGCCCGCGCGTGGGCGAGGTGGCCCCGCAGATCAGCTTGGTGAGGGTGGTCTTGCCCGCCCCGTTGGGCCCCAACAGGCCGACGACCGCCCCCTGTTCGACGGTGAAGGACAGGTGGTCGACGGCGTTGACGTCCATGCCCTTGTAGCGCTTGACGAGGCCGTCGGCGCGGATGGCGGCGGTCGCGCCCGGCAGCCGTGGGCACGGGCGCGGGCCCGAGAGGGCCGGTTCAGGCATCGGCGGATTCCTCACAGGCGGCGGCCACGAGCAGCCCGCGAGCCGTGAGATCGTCCAGGAACGCCTCCACGTCGTCCGCGACTTTGCGGCGGCGAGCGGGGTCGTCGGCCCCGTAGCGCAGGACGAGCTCACCCACCAGGGCGTCGGTGTCCCGCCCCGCGGCGAGCAGGAGCCACACGGCCGCCGCCGTGTCGTTCAGGGCGTGGAACTGATCGGCGGCCGGGTCGTACAGACGGACCTCGCCGTCGTCCGCGGTCCACACGACGTCGGGATGGATTCCGAAGGACTGGTTGCGGCCATGGCTATGGCTATGGCTACGGCTACGGGACATGGACATCAGGCACTCCTCACACCGCTGGCCGGCAGGCTCTTCGCACCACCGCTGGTGGGCAGAATCGGCAACATGCGGCGCCCGGCACTCCGCCAGTCCTCGTGTACGGGATGCACGGCGTCGTCACGTACGAGACGGGGCGTGAACATCACGTCCTGGTGCTCGGAGAGCGTGCGGCCCGAAACACCCACGGCCCGCCACCAGTTGGAGATCATGCTGTGCCGCAGGAGTCGGCACAGTCGGCGGCCGTTCCGGTGCACGTCCCCGGTCTCCGCCATGTGGTACGCGCGGCAGCCGCCACCACAGGCCGCCCGGATGTAACAGCGGCGGCAGTCCTTGAGGTTCTCGCCCTCATAAACGCTGTTGGTGCGCATATCGGCGAGTACGGGCTGCGCGAACAGCTCGCTCAGCGGGCGCTGCCGGATATTGCCCGCGCGGTGCACATCCTCGGTGACGAGTTTGCAGGGGTAGACGTCACCGAGCGAGTCGACGTAGATCTCGGTCCCGCCCATGCCGCAGTTCCCTTTGATGGAGCAGGGTTTCTCGGCCTTGGGCCCGTCGGGCAGAAATGCCTCCGCCCTGGGGTCGGTCCAGAAGAACTCCTGGACCTTGCGGAACTCCGTCCAGCCGAAGTCGTATGCGTCGCTGACGGCCCGCCCGAGTTCGGAGTGGTACATGAGGCGTACCTGGCGCACCTTCAACCCGGAGACGAAAGCACTGAGTTCTTCGAGTGCGTCCACGTTCTCGGTGGTGACCACGTGGTTGATGGTGGGGATCACCCCGGCGTCATTCAGCAGGGAGAGCCCTTGGGCGGTGCGTGCGAACGTCCCCTTGCCGCGGGTGCGTTCATGCATCTCGGCGGTTCCGCCGTCGATGCTGACGGTCACCGAGTTGAAGGTGTCGGCGATCCTCCGGGCCGTCTTGGCCGACCGTATCGTCGTGCCGTTGGTGATCATATTGAGGGCGAGGCCCCGCTGCTGGGCGTGCTCGGCGACCGTGAACAGGTCGCGGCGCAGGGTCGGTTCGCCGCCGGTGAAGATCAGGGTACGGGTGCCCATGTCGGCGATCTGGTCGACGAGATCGAGCGACTCGGCGGTGTCCAGCTCCCCCGGCAGGGCCTTCTCCGAGGAGGCGTAGCAGTAGGGGCAGCGCAGATTGCAGCCGTCGGTGATCGCGTAGTAGACCATCGAAAGGCGCGGCTCGGACGGGCGTATCTCCGGCCGGTGTCCGGGCAGGTAGACGATCCAGTTGAGCACGAGCTTGGCGAGGGTGCGGGCGGTGTCGGCCGCACCTTCGGCATCCGCTCGGCCACGTGCCGTACGACTGACATCAGGCGGCGCCTCGCCCCGGGCGAGCGCCCGCAGCACCACGGCCTCGGCTTCGCCGAGCACGCACCAGGCCGCCAGTTCCGGGTTGGCCACCAGCCTGTTGCCGGACGCGCCGTCCAGAAAGTAGACGAGATCGTCGGGGACGACCAGGTCGTCCCATCGTTCCAGGAGCTTCATCCCCCACCTCACCGATGCAGTACATATCGCGCGCCTTTGTCGTCCTGTTCCGCTGTGCCTTTGGCCAACTGCTGTAAATCGATTGCCGATTGACAGTCACCTCTGGCACTTTCCCTCTGGTGCCGGTCGGGTTCGGGCGACGGGACAGGGCCCGGCCTTCTCCACCGGACCCTGCCCCTCGGTGCCGTGACGTCATCGAGCCGTACGTCAGAACTCGATGTGCCTCAGAACTCGACGCATCTAGAACTCGATGCGCCTAGAACTCGATGTGCCTAGAACTCGATCTCGGTCTCGTCCTCGGCATTGCCGGAGCCGCCACCGGCCCCGCCCTGGCAACCGCACTGACACTTCTGCTCGACATGGAACTCGACCGGAAGAAGCTCCGGTTCGACCCAAGTGGCGCTTTCCATGACGCTTACCTCTTTTCGTCCGATCCCGAATCAGGCAGCGCTCAAGCTAGCCAGGGCTCACCGGGCCGGGCGACGGCTGTTCCGCTGAGCGGACCGAGATCACGTTTAGTGGCTACTTATCGTGGTGTGCTGGACTTGTCCCCCGTGACGGAGAGGGGCGTGAAGATGGCCCGACCGACCGGCGGCCGCGGAGTCCTCGAAGGTGCCTTCGCCCTGCTGGACGCCCTGGAGGAGACGGAGGAGGCCGGCCTCTCGGCCCTGGCGACCGCCGCCGGCCTCCCCAAGACCACCGCGTACCGTCTCCTGGAGCAGTTGGCCGAACTCGGCGCCGTGGAACACCGCGACTGCCGCTACCGCGTCGGGCCACGCGTCTTCCGGCTCGGCCAGGGCTGGCAGCCCCACCCGCGGCTGCGCCCGGCGGCGGCCGGACCGATGCGGCGCCTCGCGGCCGCGACGGAGGCCACGGTCGGCCTCTGCGTGCTGAGTGAGGGCCGCACCCTGGCGGCGATGGGCATCCCCGGCATGGTCAACGAGCTGGCCCCGCTGCGCCCCGGCGCGACCTGGCCCTGGACCACGGCCGCAGGGAAACTCCTGGTCGCAACGGCACCACCCACACTGCCACTGGACCCGCTCCCCGCACTCTGGCCCCGCGAGGCGCGCACCATCCGGGACGCACAAGTCGCCCTGGACCGCGAGGACTTGATCGCCGGAGTGTCCTGCGTGGCCACCCCTGTGACCACGGCTCACCACCAAGTCGTGGGCGCCCTCTGCGCGATGGTCACGCCCGCGTACGACATCACGAAGCTGACGCAGGCGGTCCAGCAGACGGCACGCGCCATCAGTACGGGACTGCGCCGCCGCTAGGGACCGGGCGCCGACCGGCCGAGCCCGGCACTGTCAGTGCCGCTTGGCACCATACGCACATGAGCAAAGTCATCAACTTCAGCACCGCCGACCAGGCCGACGTCCTGCGCTTCCTCGGCGCCAAGGACCTCACGGCGGACGAGGAGCGCCGCCTGGGAAACATGCGCAGGCTCGCACGCGCGAAGCAGGACGACCTCGACCGCCAGGAGGTCGACTGGGGCCTGTCCGTCCCCGACGCGCTGGAGGACCTGATCGCAGGACGGGCCGACTCGGACGCCGAATGCGCGGGCAACGCCTACTACACCGCGCTGCAGCTCATCATCGACCGCAACGCCTCGGACCCCTACACCCTGGGCAGCTACTCCAGCCCATCCACCTTCTTCGGCCTGCTGGACAAGGAACTGGCAGGCGCGGGCGTACCCACCGACCTCCTCCCCCATGACTTCCTGTACGCCGGCCCGCCCGAGCAGATCCCCTTCCGCATCCCCAGCCCCATGGACGGCTACCCGGAGATAGGCCGCTGGCCCCTGTCCAAGGCCAAGCCCGCGGCCGATGCCTACCGCGCGGTGCTCGACCGGATCGACCCCGACTTCCGGTACGACCTGAACCAGCTCATCGAGCGCCTGGACTTCGAACACGACGAGTGGCAGGACAGCCAGCACCTGGACTGGTACTCGCAGGACACGATCTTCTTCTCGATCGTAGGCTGACCAGGTACATGAGCACCGTCCACAGGACGGTTCCGCCAGAGAAACGGGGACGAGGAAATGACCATCATCGTGTGCACGGTGATCGTGCTGGCAGTGGCGATCGGGGCGTGCTTGGTCGTCCTGCGGCGCAGGAGCGGCTCGGGGGAACGCGGGGCGCTGGAGCGCGGGGCAGCGGAGCAGTCACTCGCCCAAGGTCTGGGCGAGTCGAACGCGGCGAGGCAGAACGCGGGCCCCTTCGGACCGTGAGCCCACGGGAGAGCGGGCCGAGGCCGCGGGGACGGCGTTCTGGATGTCCATGTTCAACTCACGCTTCAACGCGTTCAGTTGAGCCTGCCCGCGCCCGGACGAGGAGGTCGTGCAGGGCGTCGTACACGGACGCGTCCGGACTCTCCGGGAGGGGCGAGGCGTCCTGGGCGGCATCGAGCACGGCACGCAGAGCTGCGACATCAGCCTCCAGCCGCGCAGCGTCGACCACGTCCGGTACGGGCCCGTGCTCGGCCTCCGTCTTCGCCGCAACCAGCTCGCCCGTGTAGGGCGGGGCCTCGCTGACCAGCCCGGTCAGCGAGGGCAGGTGGGCGACGAGCTCGCCGCTGCGCATCAGGTGGATACCGGTGAGCAGCACGCGCAGGGTGTAGAGCAGCGGCTTCAACTCCCCCTGCTTACCGAAGAGTCGCCACTGGGTCGTGGCGAAGCCCCGGTAGTGGTGGGCGTGGTGGCGTGTGAGCACGGCGGGTGCGAGCGCGGCGAGCTCGGTGTGGAGGGCGGTGGTGTGCACGACCAGCGGGGACAGGAGCTGTTCGAGGACGTAGCCGTTGCGGCGCAGCATCAGCCGGACGAACTTGCGCAGGTCGTGCGTGACGAGATCCATCTCGACGCCGTCGCGGTCGCCCATCTGCGTCCGGGTCTCCTCCGGTTCCCGCAGGCCGATCAGGTCGGCGACGGGCAGCAGATGGGCGCCGCACAGGTCGACGTCGGAGTCCCGCGACGGGAAGCCGTAGAGGTGAGCGCCGGAGACGGTGGCGAAGACCAGCGGATGGCTCTGCTCCGCGAGGACGGGGGACAGATCGGTCGTGGGCAGACCGGCCTCCCGCAACCTCTCGACTGCGGACCGCAGGACATGATCAGTCATGGCCACCAGTGTTCCACCCGGAGCTCGCGGAGCGCGCCGGACCCCTTGGACCTACCGCCCCACCCTCAGACACACACCCAGGCACGCATCCAGACGCACAACCGGACGCACATATCCGGACGCACATACCCAGACGCACATCGGCCCCACCCCGCAGAAACGGGATGGGGCCGAGATCGGAGCGCTGGGCAGGCCTTGCACCTGCATTTCCCCGCAGGAAGCGGGGCGTCTTTCCTTGGACGACCAACGCACAGTCAGGCACCGGGAGTTCCGGCGACCCGCTCAAGATCAACTGTACCGCACGAAACACGGTACGGAATACGGCCCGCTAGGCCGCCTCGTACTCGTGCGCATGACCGCCCCGCCAGTGAATGAGCGGCGAATCCCCGAACACCAGCTCTTCGGCGTTCTCCAGCCCGGCCCGACGCAAGAATTCGATCAAGTCACGGTCGGCGCGCGCGAGACCGAGGATCGCGCCGTCCACGGTGACCCGGCGCCCGCCGCTGGGAGACGGGCGATGCACAACTATCACAGGCGCCATACACACACCCTCTCGCCGCACTGATCAGCTCGCGAGCCGATACGCCCGCCAGCGACGCTCGTCCCGCACCACAACACCTTGCTCCTCGAGTCGCTTCAACTGGTAGTGCACGGACGACCGGCTGGACAGTCCGACGTAGACCGCGATCTCTCCGAGCGTCGGGGGCTCGCCATTGTCTTCCACCCACTTCCTGATGCACCGCACGATCTGCTCCTGCCGCTCGGTCACCGACCCTCCCGCGCAAGGCGCCGCAGCTCCATGCGCTCCGTCGGGCTCAACCGCTCTTCGGCCAGTGCTCGCGACAGGCAGAGGAGGCGGCGGCGCAGCACGGTGCGTCCGGGCTGCGCCGCCAGCTGCCGGTAGGTCTCCGTCCACGCGCGCTGCGTCCGTACGAGGTCATCGGTGATGGTGTGCCCCATGACTCCGACTAGAGCACGTGTTCGATTTCTTCGGCAAGTCGCCGCACAGAGCACCGAGGCCGGTTCCCGTGTCGTGCCGCGCCCCGGCGCGACCGACCCAGCGAGATCCACGGCCGTGTACGACCATCGAGAGATGACGGAAACATCGAGGCCAGACGCCCTCCGGGGCATGGCATCACTCAAGGCGCGCCCCCTCTCCAGGGAGGACATACCGGCCTGGCTGGAGCTGCACCGCGCGGTCGAGGCCGTCGACCGGACCGGCGACCACGTGGACGCCGTCGATCTCACCGAGTCGCTGGACGATCCCAAACTGGACCTGGACCGGGACACCACCACCCTGTGGGACGGGCCGAGCATGGTGGCCTACGCGCGCATCCACACACCCCACGGCGCGGTGGACGCGGCACGCTACGGCGGCGAGGCCGCGGTGCATCCGGACTGGCGACGCCGGGGACTCGGAGCCCGCCTGGTGGACTGGCTGGACGCCCGCGCGCGCAAGCTCCACGCGCAGGACCCTCATCTGTCCGCGCTGCCCGCGGAGTTGCTGATCACCGGCAAGTCCACGAACGAGGGGCTCCGGAAGCTGACCGAGCACTGCGGCTTCACGCCGTGCCGCTGGTGGTTCGACATGACCCACCCGCTCCACACCGACCGCCCCGCACCGCGCCCCACCCCCGAAGGCACCCGGATTCTCCCCTTCAGCACCGAGTACAGCGAGGCCGCCCGAGCCGCCCACAATGACGCCTTCCGCGACCACTGGGACTTCGCGGAGGTGGACACGCACGACTGGCACCACCACCTCATCGCGTCGCGGTCGTTCCGCCCCGCGCAGTCCCGGCTGCTGATCGCGGACGAGAACGAGGACGAGGGCCAGAGCCAGGACAAGGGCCAAGGCCAGGGCAAGGGCGAGGAAGTGGCGGCGTTCCTGCTCGCCAGCGAGAGCGCGGCAGACACGGCGGCGAAGGGCAAACGGGACTGCCACATCGACCTGTTGGGCACCCGCCGCGCCCACCGCGGCCGCGGAGCGGCACCCGCACTGCTCGCCGACGCACTCGCGGGAATGGCGGCCGAGGGCTACGACTCGGCCTCTCTGACGGTGGACACGGTCAACCCGTCGGGGGCTCTGGGCCTGTACGAGAAGTCAGGGTTCACCGTCGACAGAGAGTTCGTCACCTATGCCCGGCCGCTGTAGCGCTCAACTCCCTTGCGGTGAAGCCCTGTTCGGCCGGGTCCTCCCTGACGGATGGGCTGCAAAGTTGGCGCGCTCCGGCCGACCGGCTGGAGCGGCGATCTCGACCATCGCCGCCCTTATCGCCGGAGCGACCCTCGCGACAACGGCACCCAGCCGCACTCGTGCACAAGGTCACAAGCGCCGCGCCCTGACCGCGGATGACTCGGGCACCCGGGTGGATCTGCCCGCCACCAGCGCCGGGAAGCTGACGGTGACGGACCCCACCGGCACGCAGATCAAGATCGGCCTGCCCGGCTCGGACACGGCGAAGGCCCATGCGTCCACCGGCGGCACCGTGGTCCATCCGCAGCTGACGGGCACGGCCATGGACGTCGCCGCGCAGGTCACGACGGAGGGCGGCGCAAGTTCGCGATCAAGAAATAGATCGCCACACCCAGCGATGGGGAGCGGACAGTGCCACGGTCCATGTCTCCGCGGCCATGGCCCTGGGCGACACGGCCGACCCGGCCGCCCTCGACCCGCTGGCCGAGGTCCTGGACGATCCGTCAACTGACCTTCGGCTGCAGGCGATCCAGTCGTGGCCGTCCAGCGCCGAAGCCACCGCTGCGCTGGCGCGCGGCGCCGCGTGCAGCCTTCGTACGGGGCACTACTGATGCTGTGGGAACGGGCAGAGCTCGTGGGGCGCCCCGTGAGTTGCGGGGTGCCACGTGGGTTACGGGTGCTCCGCGGGGGGGCGGGCATCGCCTCACCGGCCGCGTGCGCCGGTCAGTTCTCCGGTCCGAGCTTGCGGGTGATGTGGCGGACGAAGGCGTCGGCTTCCTCGGGGGTGATCTCGACGTGATCGTCATCGTTGTGGCCGAGGTAGTGGCGGCGCAGGTACTCCGTCTCCTCCCAGCGCAGATTGCGGGTGAAGGCGTCGTCGCGAACGAAGGTTCCGGCCCTGCGGCGGCGCACGATCCCTGCCGGATGACTGCGCGAGAATCCGTCTCCGATACGGGCGTAGTACGTCGTGGTGTCCGCCGGGGAGTTGAGGACTTCTACCGTCGCCCCGTGCTCGGCCAGCCACAACTCCAGGGCCAACCCGGCGAGTTCACGGCGCCCGTCTTCCTCGGCGACGAATGCAGGCCCATAGACGCTGCCGTGCATACCCTGAAGCTGGGTGTGCTCGTCGAGGACCACGTCGAAGCTGGTCCGGGCCACGCTGACCCCTCGCAGGTCGGCACCCTCCAGCCGGGTGGCGCCCAGCAGCGAGGCACCGTCGAGGCGCGCCGCCGCCATCCGGGTCCCGCGGGCGTCGACCGCGTACAGGTCGGCGCTGCCGAGGTCGGCTCGGGTCAAGTCCGCGTCGCGCAGCACCGATTCCGTCAGCTCGGCCTTGACCAGGCAGGCACCGGTCAGCACCGCGCCGGTGAGGTCCGCCCAGCCGAGATTCGCCCGGTACAGGCATGCTTCCCGCAGTACGGCGCCACGAGCCGTCGACGGGCAGAACAGCGCACTGGACAGATCGGCGCCGGACAGATCAGCCCCTGACCAGTCCAGATAGGTGGCATCCAAGGTGACGTCGGCACCGGCGGCGGCCCACTCTGCGAAGACAGCAGCCGCCTCCGCGTCGACCGGTGCCACGAGCACCTCGCGTGCCGCGCCGTGCGTCAGGGCGGAGGCCCCCTCTGCGTCCACGCCTCTCGGGGTGGAGCCGCTGGTGGGAGGGTGCGGGGAAGGTGAGGTCACTCGGCGGTCCGGTGTCGGAGCCTGGCGGCGGTCGCGCGCAGGGGGAGCTGGTTGTCGGCCCTGTTCTGGCCGAAGGTTACGGAATCAGTGCTCGCAGCGGGTCCGCAGAGAGGCGAACCGGATCTGCGAGCGCGGCCTCATAGGCAGGGCGGGCGAAGACGTAGGGCCCCACGGGAAGCTCCCCCCACTCCTTACGGAAGGGCTGCCGGAACGAGGACCAAGTGACGGTTTCAGGAGTCGTGGTGATGGTGGTGAGAAGGGGCCAGCACCCCCAGAGACCGCACGAACAACCCAGAACCGGAGTGGCGCCGGTGGAGGGGTCAACGAATTCCGGGGCAGGGTCGCCCAGAAAATGGGGTGCGGGGTCCCCCATCTCGGACAGGGTGATGCCTCCGTGCTGATGGAGCAGGAAGCGCTCCTCCTCGTCCAAGTCCTCATCCTCGCCGTCGCGTTCCCGACGCCAGAGGTCGCGGGTGGCATCGGCGACGTACACGCGTAGATCAGTGCCGTCGATGCGGACGCCCCACTCGAGAAGGTCCGGCGCCTTTTCGCCGATGGGGTAGTTCAGGAACTCGATGCGCTGCATGGCCGCCATCTTCTCGTGTTGCGCAGCATCGTGACTCATCGGCTGCCCCCTCCCCGCCACCCAAAGAACCGTGCACTATCCACCCAACGTCCCTACCTGGACCGGCCGCAGAACCCGGAACGTACAGAAGGCTCCCCCCCATGCCCGCACAGCACGACCGCACGGCACCACCCCCGGGCGGGCACCCGGAACGCGACGTCGCCACCACCGCGTTCGCCGCCCTGCGGCAGCACCGGGGCGCTCTGACGGGTGCGACGGCACGCGTCGTCGGCCTCTCCGGACTGGCCGGGCTGCTGATGACAGCCACGATATTCGCGCTCGCCTGGCCCGTCTTCACCCACATGCGAAACGAACGCATCCGGTACCACCAGCTAGAGGACCCCTACCTGCACGACCACACCGACCTGGCGCTGGTCGCCGTCTGGACGCTCCCGCTCTTCCTGCTCCTCCTCGGCACCGGAAGCGCGATCCTGCAGGCTGTGTGCTCCCGGGCGGTCGCAGCGGGGGCTCAAGGACCGCCCTCCCAAGCGGACCAGGGCCAACGCCAGGGCCGGGGCCGGGGTGGGGACCGGGACCAGGGCCGGTCCCGTGCCGCGCGCCTCTCGCGCCTCGCACGCCTTTCGTGGCTACGACCGGCACTCACCGTCTACGCGCTGCGCGGCCTGATCGTATGGACCCTGCCACTGCTCGCCGCAGCCGTGGCGCACCGTCTCACCGGCGACCAGCTCGACACCCCGCAGCCCCTGGAACGCGGCTCGTGGTCCTACGCACTCGTCGCGGCCTCCCCCGCGGCTGCCGTGTTCGTCGCCGTGCTGCTGCGCCTCGCGCTCGCCCTCGCCCCGGCCGCCGTGGCCGACGGCCTCGGTCCTCTCGCGGCCCTGCGCCGTTCCTGGTCACTGACGTGGACGCGCACCGGAATGCCCCGGGTCCTCGCCCTCGCCCTGCCCCTGGCCGCGCTCACCGCCGGGGCGGTCTGGCTGGTCACACTGCTCGCCCTGCCGCTGCGCCCCCTCGTACGGACCTTCCTCCAGCAGGCCACGGGCAACTTCTTCGCCGCGTACTACGCCGGCATCCTCGCGCCCGTCATCGTGGGCATCCTGCTCACCGCGGCCGTGGCCCTCCCCCTCACGTGCACGGCCTTCGCGGCGCTCCACGACCGCCTGCGGCCGCCCCACGACGTCCGTCAGGAAATCCCTCAAGAAAATTCGTGAGGGGAAGTCGAGAACTCGCGCCCGGCTCCGTCCCAGCAGCGAACACGGCCACAATGGCCGCACCTCACCAAGGAGAAGACGATGGCCAAGTACCTGCTGCTCAAGCACTACCGAGGCGCGCCAGCATCGGTCAACGACGTGCCGATGGACCAGTGGGAACCGGAGGAGGTCACGGCCCACGTGAAGTACATGAACGACTTCGCCGCCCGGATCGAGAAGAACGGCGAGTTCGTCGAGAGCCAGGCGCTCTCCCCTGAGGGCACGTTCGTCCGCTACGACGGTGAGGGGCGGCCGCCGGTCACCGACGGCCCGTTCGCGGAGACCAAGGACCTGATCGCCGGGTGGATGGTGATCGACGTGGAGACCTACGAGCGCGCGATCGAGCTGGCCGGTGAACTGTCCGCGGCTCCGGGCGCGGGCGGCAAGCCGATCCACGAGTGGCTCGAGGTGCGCCCGATGTACGGCGAGCACTGCCCGACCGCCGAATGAACGAGCCGCTGCTGAGGGAACCGGCGCTGAGAGAGCTGGTACCCGAGGTGATCGGTGTTCTCGTCCGCCGCGGAGCCGACTTCGCGGCGGCCGAGGACGCCGTGCAGGACGCCCTGGTCGAGGCCGTGCGCGGATGGCCGGACCAGGAACCCCGCGACCCCAAGGGCTGGCTGATCACGGTGGCCTGGCGCAAGTTCCTCGACGCCGTCCGCGCCGACGCCTCCCGGCAGCGGCGCGAGGAGCGAGTCGAGGCCGAGCCCCCGCCCGGCCCGGGCGAGACGGTGGACGACACGCTTCACCTCTACTTCCTGTGCGCGCACCCCTCCCTCACCCCGGCCTCGGCCGTCGCGCTCACGCTGCGCGCGGTCGGCGGTCTCACCACGCGGCAGATCGCGCAGGCGTACCTGGTGCCGGAGGCGACCATGGCCCAGCGGATCAGCAGGGCCAAGCGGACCGTCTCCGGCGTCCGGTTCGACAAGGCCGGTGACGTCGCCACGGTGCTGCGCGTGCTCTACCTGGTCTTCAACGAGGGTTACTCCGGCGACGTCGACCTCGCCGCCGAGGCCATCCGCCTCACCCGTCAACTGGCCGCCATGACCGACCACGAGGAGGTCGCGGGCCTGCTGGCGCTCATGCTGCTCCATCACGCACGGCGCCCGGCCCGGACCGCCCCCGACGGCAGCCTCGTCCCGCTCGCCGAACAGGACCGCACCCTGTGGAACACCCAACTGATCGCTGAGGGCGTCGAGTTGCTCCAGGCCGCGCTTGCCCGTGACCGCCTGGGCGAGTTCCAGGCCCAGGCGGCCATCGCCGCGCTCCACGGCGACGCCCAGCGGGCCGAGGAGACCGACTGGGTGCAGATCGTCGAGTGGTACGACGAGTTGGTGCGGCTCACCGACAGCCCGGTGGCCCGCCTCAACCGGGCCGTCGCGGTGGGCGAGGCCGACGGCCCGCGCGCCGGCCTGGCGGCGCTCGCGGAACTCGACCCCGCCCTGCCCCGGCACGCGGCCGTCGCCGCCTACCTGCACGAGCGCGATGGCGATCGAGCGACGGCGGCACAGCTCTACGCCCAGGCCGCCCGGACAGCGCCCAACATCCCCGAACGCGACCACCTCACGCGCCAGGCGGCCCGGCTCAACGCGCAGTTGCGCGGTTGAGTGATGGGTTCGTCGGTGGACCCGTAGGCGGCGCCATGGGCAGCGGAGCGCGGGCCGTCCGCCGCACACGGATCCCGTCACCGAATAACGCAGATCTCCGACAGAGCCACGTTCCATTCACCGAGTTCCGCGACGAGAACACGTCGGGCCAACTCGCGGGCCCGGCTCCACCCCGCGTCGGCAGACAGGGCGGCTCTCGTCCAGCGGTCGGCGTTCTCTGCACCGCTCATCTCGCCGAGAAGCGCATCGATCTCGCGCAGGTCAGCCATGACGCCCTGGTCGAGTTGCCCCTCTGCCCCTGCCCCTGCCCCAGCCACCAGTCCTTCGGTCATGCCGAATGCGTGGTCGAAATCCAGGGCGATCTCGTCCGTCGCGACGCCATACGCGTCCAGCCAGGCCGTCTGGGCGGCAGCATCAGCTGCCAACAGCGTCAGTGACTCGATCAGCAGACGCCGCCGGAACGACGACCCGGGCCTCTCCGCTGCTCTCTCCGCCGCGCGATCGTCGCACGAAGTGTCCACTACCTCCCCCTGCACTCCCTGCCCGCTTGCCCCTTCGGGCATTGCCCTGCCAGGCATGGCCCGAAGAGCCAATGTCGTGCGCGGGCACGGATCCCTAATGTCGAACTCGCGGTAGTCCACTGCACCTCCCCCCCTCGCCGTGGACTGCCGCCTTCCCCGTGCCGACGGCACGGTTTCGGTCGGTCGCGCTGCTGCCGTACTGGCTGCAGCCGGCGTCGGTGGCGCTCGACCTTCCGGTGGCGCTGCTGTCCGTTCCGGATCCGCAATCTCCGCAGGGCAGACGATCGAGGCGTAACCGACGCCGCTCCGGCCGTAGTTGAGGAATCCGCGGGCAGAGAAGCCTGAGTTCACGCGGCAGGAACTGTCCTCCCCTCCCCCAGCCTCCCAGGCACCCCCGCAGTCGGACGGCCCCGCACCCTCACCCGCACCACAGCGAGCACCCCTCGCGCCGCGTCAGGACCCGGCACCCGCCTGCTCCCTGTCCACCACGACATCGGTCTCCACCGCGACATCAGCCTCCACCCCGCCCTCACCGCCACGACGCTCCGTCCGGGACCGCGACCGGGAGACGGCCACACCCGCCAGGCACAGCAGCCCGCCCAACAGCGTCAGCCAGGCCGGCACCTCGTCCAGGAACACCCAGCTGAGCACCACCACGATGGCCGGGACGGCGTACGTCGTCGCGCCCATCTTTCCGGCGGGTGTGCGGGCCAGGGCGTAGCTCCACGTGGTGAAGGCGAGAGCGGTCGGCACCACGCCGAGGTACACCATGTTCAGCGTGGCCGAGGCCCCGGCCTCGGGCAGCTCCGTCACCAGCTGCCCCGCGAACGGCAGGCACGCGATCGTACCGACGAGGCAGCTGAACGCGGTGACCTGCAGCGGCGTTCCGTAGGAGAGAGCGGGCTTCTGCGCGACCACACCGATCGCGTACGCCACGGCCGCGAGCACGCACAACACGACGCCCAGCAAGGGAGTTGAGCCCGAGGACTCCGAGGATCCGGCCGACATCGACAGCCCGACCACCACCGCGCCGCCAAAGGACACGGCCATTCCCGCTATCAGCCGGGGCGGCAGCGCCTCGCCCAGCAGCCGGGCCGCGAGCAGGGCCATGAGGATCGGCCCGATGTTCACGAGGAGAGCGGCGGTGCCCGCGTCGACCAGGCGCTCACCCCAGTTGAGGGCAACCATGTAGCCGCCGAACCAGACCACGCCGGACACGACGATCCCCCGCCACGCCTCGCGCGGCGGCAGCCCTTCACGCCGGATCAGCACGAGCACGATCAGCACGACGGACGCGGCGGCAAGCCGTCCGAGGGCCAGCGCTCCGGGTGAGAAGGCGGCACCGGCGCTCCGGATCGACACGAAGGCGGAGGCCCAGGCGAACACGGTGAAACACACGGCGCCGATGGTGAGCGCGGCAGGTGAGAAGGCAGCCAGACGGGATCGGGATCGCATGGCGGCCACTCTAGGAGCGATTCATTTCGGCGTCTACCGAAATATTGAAGGCGTACGCCGCCACCATCGCCTCGACCTCCACCTCAACCTCCTGCCACTGCCACCGCCACCGCCACCGCACCCGGACATCCACTGCGCACCACCGTCACGCCCACGCACTCGCGTTGATCCCCAGCAGCCGCTCAAGGGCCCGCTCACCGGCATCAGTGACCACGAGCCCCCGGCCGCCCTCCACCGGCCGTACGACCCACTCCAGTTGCAGAGCCCGAGCACACAGACGGGCAGCGGCCACTCCTCCGAAGTGGCGGCGGCGCTCGGTCCAGTCCAGACACGAGCTGGCCACGGGCCGCCGCCCAGTACCGCCAAGATCGACCCCCACCTCGGCGAACCAGCCCCGCCCCTCCTCCGTAAGCTCGAACACTCCGTCCGTACGCAGGAGTTGACGCGCCTCCAAGGCATCGGTCACCGCCAGACCGAGACGCCCCGCGAAGTGGTCGTAACAGGTACGGGCACGGGCCAGTGGGTCGGTCGCGGACACCACCGGCGTCGCGTGCGCGGCGTCCCGGCCGGGAACGGCGTGCGAGGCGAGGCCGTCGACCAGCCGCGCGGTGGCTGCATCGGCGATACGGACGTGAACGCGCCGCCCCTGCCGCTCGGTCACGCAGATCCCCGCGGCGCCCAGCTTCGCCAGATGCCCGCTGACGGTGGACGGCGCGACGTCGGCGATCCGCCCCAGCTCGCCCGCCGTCCAGACCCGTCCTTCAAGGAGTGCCATGCAGATGGCCGCTCGGGTCTCGTCGGCGAGCGCGGCGGCGAGCGCGGCGAGACGAGCGGCTGGCGGCGCGGGCTCCCCCGCATCGACCTGCGGAGCCGGGCGGGCCTGGGGAGCCTTGGGGGCGGTATCCATGCCTGCAGGATGACCCATCACTTCGCCATTCACCGAATAGTTCGACGATTTTCACGAACTGCCGCGCCCGTTCCCGTCACGGAGACGACGGAAGGCCAGCACGGCGTTGTGTCCGCCGAAGCCGAAGGAGTTGCTGAGCAGGATGTCGCGGTCCGAGGGAAGCGGGCGCGGGTTGCCGGTGACGACGTCCAGGCCGAGGTCGTCGTCGGGGTGCTCGAGGCCGACGGTCGGCGGAATCAGCTCATGATGGGCGGTGAGTACCGCGAGCCCGGCCTCGACCCCTCCCGCCGCACCCTGCAGATGCCCGATCGCGCCCTTCGGCGCCGTGACGGGCACGTCGCGTGCACCCTGGTCGCCCAGCAGCGCGCGCAGGGCGACCGCTTCGGCCAGGTCTCCTTGCGGAGTGGCGGTGGCGTGCGCGTTGACGTGGGCGACGTCGCCCACGGTGGCACCGGCATCGGCCAGGGCCTTCCGCAACGCCGCCAGCACACCGGAGCCGTCGGGCCTAGGCGCCGTCATGTGATGGGCGTCGGCCGAAATACCCCACCCCGCCGCTTCGCAATAGACGCGTGCACCCCGGCGCCGAGCATGCTCCTCGGACTCAAGGACGAGAAGCCCGGCCCCCTCGCCCAGTACGAATCCGTCCCGGTCCCTGTCGAAGGGGCGCGATGCACGCTTAGGCCCGTCCGCTCCGGGCGACAGGGCCCGCATGGAGGCGAAGGCAGCCATGATCGTCCGGTTGATGCACGCCTCGGTCCCACCGGCGATCACCACGTCGACGTGGCCCAGCCGGATCCGGTCGATGGCCTGCCCGATCGCCTCAGAGCCCGACGCACACGCGCTGACGACGGTGCGGGCCTCGCCCCGTACGCCCAGGTCGATGGCGATCCGGGCGGCACCTTCGTTCGGAACCGTCATGGGCGCCGTGTGCGGCGACACCCGACGGGGCCCCTTGTCGCGCAGTACATGACTGGCATCGGCGAAGACGGGCGCGCCGCCGATGATGGTGCCCACGCTCACCCCGAGGCGGTCGGGATCGACAGCCTCCTGGTCCAGCCGGTCCAGACCCGCGTCGCTCCACGCCTCCCGGGCGGCGATCACGGCGAATTGCGTGCTGCGGTTCATCGTCCGCGCCTGAGCGCGCGGCAGTACGTCGAAGGGGTCGAGGGCGGCGGGGGCCGCAATGGAGATGGGGAGATCGTCGAAGCCCTCCCCCAGGGCCACCGCACCGTTCATGCCGGATATGAAGCCGTCCCAGGTGGCGGACGCGGTGCCGCCGAGCGGGGTGATGAGGCCGATTCCGGTGACGACGACGCGGGTGCCGTGACCGCGGGCGACGCTCGCTTCTGACATGGCGCGTCCTAGTCGGTAAACGGGACAAACGCGGGCATTTAAGACGATAGCACCGGCGGAGATCGAGGGAGATCGGTGAACAATTCCTCTCGATGAGCACCAGACACGAAACCGGCACCCCACAAGGCTCCAACTCCCCTTCACTTGAGGCGAGTTGACGGAGGAGACCCGACGGCGATTCGCACTTCGATCACAATCCGCGCGATCCATTCCATGCGCAGCCAATGCGATCGCCATGTCCGTATGGCGAACATCCAAGTCTTGCCATTTGGTCGGCCTCCTGGCCCCTCCCGGGCCCTGCCCTGCCTCTCCTGCCCCTTCCCGGTGTCTCGGTCCTGCGGTAAAAGCGAGGAACGGTACGTGGTGCGAAGCGGGGGTGTTGCTTGAACCAGAGGTCATGGCGGCACATCGGCGCATGGGCGGCACTCGCCCTGTGCGGTGCGCTGGGGGTGGGGAGCGCATTGATCGCTGCCGTGTGGCTGCCCGCTGTCTGGGCCGTGTCAGCGGGCGGAGCGGTCAGCGCATGCACGGTGTTTCTCGGCGGCCGGATACAGAGGTGGCTCGAACGCTCGGTGGCGGAACGAGAGCGGGTGGCGGCGTCGACCGCCGTACCGGGGTCGGGTGGTCTCCTGCCGCTGGTGGCGGACATGGGTGACGCCGTCCGGCTGGGTGTGCATCCGGCACGTACCGCACAGGAGGCCGGGTCGCTGTCACAGTCGCCGTCGCCGTCGCCGCCGGCGCCGGCGACACCGCGTGGGCTCCCCGCCTACGTCCCCCGCGAGATCGACACGGCGCTACGGGCGGCGATCGCCCGCGAGGCGTTCGTCCTGATCGTGGGCGAGTCCACCGCGGGCAAATCGCGTGCCGCGTTCGAAGCCATGCGATCCGTCCTCCGCTCACATCTCCTCGCGGTACCGGCCGATCGCAGCGGAGTCGGACCGCTCGCGGCGTACGTGTCTCAGCGCACCGAACCGGCCGTACTGTGGCTGGACGACCTCGAACGCTTCCTCGGCAGCGACGGCTTCTCGCCCCAGATCCTGGCCGAACTGGCGGACCGTCCAGGGACCGTGGTGCTGGCCACGATCCGCTCGTTCGAGTACCAGCACTTCACGGCTCGCAGCGAACCGGCCGTCAATGAAGGCGACCGAGCAGCGTGGCGCGCGAGCCGCCATGTCCTCAAGAGCGCGCACACCTTGTACCTCAACAGGATCTGGTCACCGGAGGAGCTGGGGGCCGCGTCGTCGTTCAGTGACGATCCCCGTATCGCCTTGGCGCTCCACCGGACGCACTCCTTCGGGCTGGCTGAAGTCCTCACGGCAGGCCCGGAGTTACTGCGGGACTGGCGCACGGCGTGGGAGGCGGGTGCCCATCCCCGGGCGGCGGCCCTGGTGGCGGCGGCCGTCGACTGCCGCCGCGTCGGTCTCGACGATCCGGTCCCACGGGAGTTGCTGGAGGAGCTGCACCACCACTACCTGGCGGCGCGGGGAGGTCACGCGTTGCGCCCGGAGCCGTTGGAGGAAGCCTGGCGGTGGGCGCTGCAGCCCGTGCACGGGGCGAGCAGCCTGATCGTCCCGTCAGGACCCGACCTCCAGGAACCCCGTTTCAGGGCTTTCGACTACCTCATGGACCAGCCCGGCCAGGCGTCCGTCCCGGCGGAGACCTGGGACATCGCGATCAGCCATGCCAGTGCGGACCAGGCGTCCCTCATCGCCGGCAAGGCGTACTGGTATCAGCGCAAGACGTTTCATCAGGCCGTCGACGCAGGCATCGTCGACGACGTCTTCTCCCGGGCCTCCGCCCTGGCGGACCGACGCCGCTATGCCGAGGCCATCGCGCTGTTGTCGCAAGAGCTGGAGCGACAAGAAGCATCACCCGGCGACGACCTTCCACCCCACCACACGTCGCTGCGCCACCAGATCGCCTTCTACACCATGCTCATGGGCAGACATGCCGAGGCGGAGGCAGCCTTCAGGGAGCTTCTTGCGGAGCAAGAGGCACTGCTTCCGCCAGGCGACGAGTACTTGCACGCCCTCCGGCACAACATCGCCTCCTGCACACGCCGCCGCGGGGACCTTGAGGGCGCCTTGGAGCAGTTCCGCGCCCTACTCGCTGACCGGGAGACTTATCTGGGTCCCACGGCGCTGAATACGCTCGACACCCGCCGGGTGATCGCCAGGGTCGTGGCGGACATGGGGGACCCCGTAGAAGCGCTGCGTCAGGCTCGCGAGGTTCTCGCTGCCGAAGAGGCACATCTGAGCCCGGACCACACCAACACGCTGGAAACCCGCTGCCGCATCGCCGATTTCCTGGCCCAGACCGGCGACCACGCCGTCGCGCTGGAGGTCTTGGGCGCCTGCCTGCCGGACCTCGTACGCGTCTACGGAGACGAACACCCGTATGCCCTCAGGGCTCGGTGGCAGTGGGCCATCTACGCCGTGGAGTGCGGTCGTTGGGCCGAGGCTCTGGAGGAGTTCGAGGCGGTTCTGGTGGTGCGTGACCGCTGCTTCGGGTCGGACCACCCCGATACGCGGGAGGCGCGTGCCGAGCTGGCGGAGTTGCGTTCGCGCCGAGTGCGCTAGAAGTCCGATCAGAATGCCGGGAGTTCCGACGACCCGCACACGGGCGGGTGCCGGGCGCCCGACATCTGGAGCACCGCATCAGTGGGCCCCGGATGCGGCTCGTCGTGATGCACAGGCCGTGGCAGTGCTGCTCCACGTGATGATGTCCAGCCTGCCGGATATCCCTCCCTTCGGGCGAAGCCCTGATGGCAGGATGATCGCCCCGACGATCCTGAGGGGCCATGCCCGTGCATACGCCTGCCGACCACCTCGAACTGGCGCGTGCCGAGAACAACAGCGCCGTCCTGCATCGACTCGCGCGTTGCCCGTACCCCTTCGTCTGGCACGCACTGGCCGCCAACTCCGCTACGGCGCCCGACACTCTGCTGGAACTGAGCACGGCTCAGGACAGTGCCTGGAACGACAACAGGCTCCTTCGCCTGCTGGCCGAGCATCCCCGTGCGGACCGCACAGTGCTGCGAGCCGTCCGTGACGCCGTGGTGGCGAAGCTCGCCGAGGGCGAGCGGCCCTATGCCGCGGTGCTCGCGCTGGCAGGACGGACGGAACTCGCGGCGGCAGAAGTACGAGAACTCGGGGCTCTTCGTGGAGCTTCTGCCCGTCTGCGCAGTCAGCTCGACCGGCGCCTCAGGCTCCGTACATGACCCCATGCCGGATCAGCCGCAGACAAACCCCTTCCCCGGGCTGAACCGGCGCTGCTTAAGCAAGTTGGTAGCCACCGCGCGGCGCAGGATGACCGCCGGGCTACACCGCGGGCGGCGCTAGGGGGCTCCGGCTTGAGGCTCGGGTTCGACTGCTCTCGGCTTACTGACGGACGAGAGCGACGATGCTCCAGATCATCTCTCTGCTCGGCATTTTGAACTCAAGGGCGGCGGCGTCCATCACGCCATGCTCGGCGTCGCCCATGCGCAGGCTGCCGATCTCGATCCGCAGCTCATCCTCCGTGGCGGAGGCATTCGTTGACGCATGCGCGGGCACGGGCGCAGGTGCGGGAGCGGTAGGTGGCTGTGGTGTGCGGTTTGTGGCAGGTGCGCGTCGTGCAGTGCGGAGCCGTTGTCGCGAAGGCGGGTCCGAAGGTGCTGCCGGGACTGTCGTGCGGGGTGGGCTTGGTGAAGACGAGTACGTCCTCGTGCTGGATCACCGAGAGGGGGACGCCTCGGCGGCGGGCGTCACGGACGTTCTTCATCTGGAAGAACGAGGGGCGGGTGACGAGTTGGCTGTCGCGGATCCCGGCGAGCAGGGCGACGCAGCGTTCGGTGGGAGTGAGTCCGGCGGATCGTCCTGCGGCCAGGACGGCGGAGGGCAGGTCGATGAGTTCCCCGCGTTCGCGCCAGGGCCGGGTGCTGACGACGACGGTGCCGCCGGGGCGCAGCATGAGGCGGCATTGGGCGAGGATCTCGGTGAAGGCGTTGAGGAGTTGGTCGGTGGAGACGTGGGCGAGGTTGGTGGGGTCGTGGCTGTAGCGGTAGTGGGTCTTGGTCACGCCGCGTTCGCCGCTCTCGCGGGTGGAGCGGACCTGGCCGTGGACGGAGGAGCCGTATGGGGGTGAGGTGACGACGAGGTCGACTTTGCCCAGGTGGCGGTCGTCGAAGAGGTCGGTGAGGTGGCGGGCGTCGCCGCAGCCGATGAGGCCGATGCCGGTGCTGCTGGTGCGGATACCTGTGCTGGTGCTGGTGCTATTGCTGGTGCTGCTGGTGATGGGGGATGTGTCGTCGTGCTTGCCGCAGTCGTTGCGGCGGGCGCGGGTGGGGGCGGCCATGGTGTGGATGACGTTGTCGCGGGCGAGTTTGGCCCAGCGGGGTTCGTATTCGACGCCCAGGGCGTTGCGGCCGAGGTGGAGGGCCTCGACGAGGGTGGTGCCGATGCCGCACATCGGGTCCAGGACCAGGTCGCCGGGCCTGGTGTAGGTGGTGATGGCGTGGGCGGCCAGGGCGGGGAGCATTTTGGCGGGGTGGTCGGCGGAGCCTGGGACATAGCGGTCGCCGCGTTGGAGGCGGGCGGGGGTGGGGGCGGTGTTCCACACCGAGGCGGGGCAGCAGGGCATGTGCGGGGTCTCCTTGGTCCTGGGTGCTTGGCCGTTCGGTCGGGTGGGGCTCGGGTGGGTGGGGTTCAGGCGGATGGTGCTCAGGCGGGTGGGGCTCAGCCGTGGTGGATCGCGGAGAGCACGATCAGGTCGCTGTGGATGACCCCGGGTGCGGCGTCGGCAGGCGGGGACGGCATGAGCTTGTCGCCGACGGCGTGAGCGTGTGCGATCACGATGTGCTGGAGGTAGCGGAACCCGGCGGTGCGTGCGCAGGCGATGAGGGTGCCCAACGGGTCGGTGAGTACTCCGGCTTCGCGGTGTTGACGGGTGGCGAGGAGGAGCAGGCCGTCGTTGGGGAGGAGGTGGTGGGCTCGGTGGAAGAAGCCGGGCCAGTCGTCCTCCCCTGTCCCGGGCGTCTTCGTGCAGCCGGTGTCAGGCGTCGGTTCGGGGGTGGGGAGGGCGTTCGGGTGGAGTTCGGCGACCAGGACCGGTGCGGTGCTGGTGGCGGAGATGGGGCCGTCGGGGGTGTCGGGTTCGGGGTAGGTCGTGCACGGGGTGCGGGCATCCATGCCGGGTGCGGTGTCGTGGATCGAGATCCTCAGCAGAGGGGCAGGGGCGTGATCGGGGCCGGAGCATGGGCCGGGGCCGCGATCCTGGGTGAACTCGGTGCGGATCTTGTCGAGGGCCCAGTCAGGGAGGACTTGGTCGCGATCGGGGCCAGCGGCCTGCTGGCCTGCCTCAGGCAGCCAGATGGCGGTCGGCAAGGGGTGAGCGGAGGACTGGGAAGGCGGGAGAGACATGGGCGGGGCCCTCGGGCTCGGGATCCGCCTCGTGCTGACACCAGGTAATAGGGATCGCGCTCCCGGAAAGTGTCACCGGGCGAGCACTGGCCTGCCCGCTGAGCCGTCGCCCGCACTCACCTCGGCCGTAGGGGGCGGGAGAGAGCGCGCGTCTTCGCTGTCGCCGGGTCGTTTGCCTCTGGTACGGGATCACTATGCGTCCACCGTGGTTGAGGCGCACTGATTCGGCCACAACCGGCTTCCGCTACCGCTCGGCGCTCAGCACCTTCACGCCCGTCAAAGTGCTCGACTGCAGATGAAACGGGGCACGGCAGCGCCTCCCGTCTCGCCTACAGAGACAGTCGTCGAGCGGATCACGCCACCGCCCTCAACTGTGTTGCGCTTGCAACGTCTTATGGGAGAGGATGTTCGATGCGCTACGAGACGTGAGTGGCGCGTGTGCGCGCAGTGACCAATGTGACGGCGTGAACGCCTCCTGTGCGCACCTCGGTTGGCGAACTACGGGGTGGGTTCATGAAGTTCGACATGGGTGACACGACCCTTGCGACGCTCGGCAAGCAGACGGTCGGGTCCAGCGACGATCTGGGCACGCTGATCCATCTTCTGATCCAGGCGGCGGAGCCGCTGGAGGGAAAGTTCAACGGGTCGGGCAAGGCGACCTTCGACTCGTTCAAGGCGCGCGCGGATGAGATCACAGCGGCACTGAACGGGTCGCTGTCCTCGATCCTGGGCGGTCAGTCCGGCATGGACGTCGCGTTCGGCTCGGGTGACCAGGAGCAGGCGGACAACGCCCACCAGAACATGGGCCTGGCCAACTTCGAGGGCGCCCGCTTCTCCGGCTGAGCCGCCCCGGCCGCCGCACCGACACATCCGGCCTGCCCGGACCACTGAGACCGGGTGGCCAACCAGACATCGAACACGGGGAGTTCCGCCATGGCAGGAAACCAGGACCGCCGCTCGTACGACACCGGCGCTTCCAGCGAGGTGCAGGGCGGCCTGCACCTCATCATCGGCCAGCTGGAGCGTGTGCTCACCGACCGCGACAAGGCGGTGAAGGCCGCGATGGCCGATTACCAGGCCGACGGTGTCTCGGACGAGTACCACGGCAAGGAAGTGCGCTGGCACAAGGCCGCCCACGAGGTCCGCGAAATCATCCACCTCGTGCGCACCACCCTCGAGAAGAACGACGGCACTGCGCAGTCGACGCTCGCCAGGGCACGCGCAGCGGTCAACAACATCGGCTGAACAGCCAAGTAGTCGGCGAGGTCTCGCCGCTGGCAAGCGCGCACATGGGGACACGGGGCACGGGGTTGAAGTAGGGGGTTGGCATGCCTAATTGGGATATCGAGCCAGGCGGAGTGCGCCGGGTCACCTCGCACGTGACCGATGTACTGGACGCCTTGGCCGAGCTCGAGGGTGCGTACGGCAAGAACATGGCGGGCAGCGCGGCATCCGCGGGCGTTCTCGTATCAGGGACGGAGGGCGGCGGCAGCAGCCGGGCGACCGGTCTGGTCGCCGCAGCACTGGTGGAGTTCATCGAAGGCACCGCCGAGGAAATGAAGTTCATCGGCGAGCGAGCCGGCAAGTCGGTCACCGGCGCGTTGCTGGCGACTGCCGCCTACGAGACGGGCGACCTGCACATGGCGGCCACGATCCAGGGTGAGGCGGCCAACATCATCGACCCGACGCTGGACATGCCGGGAGCCTTGAAGCGGGGCCAGCTGTGATCACTCCCGAAGACGTTCCTCACTTCGTCGGGGACCTCGGCCAGCTGCAGCAGCACGCCGCCGGGCTGCGGACCAATGCCGCCGGTATCCGCCGGGCGGGCAGCGCGGCGCACACCAAGTTTCAGGCGCTGGCGGCCTTCTACCACGCTCCCGAGGCGGGAGACCTGTTCTCCTCCACTGCCCCGGTGCGTGACAGCGCGGACCTGTTCGCGGACAAGGTCGAGATAGTCGCCGAGGCGTTGGACGAGTACGCCAGTGCCGTCGAACCGATCAAGGCCAAGCTCGCCGACCTCAAGGCCAAGGTGACCACCTTCGTGGCGGGCCTCAAGACGGACGGCGGCGAGATCGACGAGGACTGGACCCAGGACCAGGACAAAATCGACGAGTACCAGGGCATCTGGGACGGGATCGCCGCAGCCAAAGGCGCTTTCACCGCCGCGGAGATTGCCGCCAACAACAAGATCACAGCGTTGGTGGGCGGCACCCAGTACGTAGCGCAGGGCGACAAGGGCACCTTGATCCCGCGCGGTTCCAAGGTCTACGGCTATACCGGTGACGCGCTCAAGCATGCCAAAGAGCTGCCCTGGGGGACCCCTGAGACCCGGACCTACAGCAAGTGGGATGTCGGGCACCACATAGAGAACGTCAGCACCGACTTCAAGGACCTCGCGGTTGGCACCGTCACGGGCCTGTACGACCTCTTCGATACCGGCGAGGACGGCAAGTACGCGCGTGAGGGACTGATGCGGGTCTTCGTGGGCGTGGACTCCTACCTGCTCGACCCGCGCGGCGACCGAGACGATCTCAAGCCCGGCGTGAAGCAGTTCCTCGACGAGAGCCGCCCGTACCCCCTCGCCTTCGCCAAGGGCATGGTCGGCTGGGACGACTGGTCCACCAACCCCGACAAGGCAGCCACCACCCTGGCCTTCAACGGCCTCACCCTCGCCTCGGGTCCCCTCGCCGCCGTCTCCAAGATGGCCAGGGCCGGAGGCGTGGCCAAGACAGCAGGCACCGTGGCCAAGGTCGGCGAGGCCATCGACCCCATCAGCGCGGTCGCCAAGACCATCGGGGCCACCACCCGCCACGCACCCCGGATCGCGGAAGTAACTGCTCGCATCCGGGCCGGTGTCGGCGACGTACCGCAGACCGGATCCGTCAGCACCAGGTGGAAGTACGCCGAGAACGCCGAACTCCACATCAGTAACGGCGAAGTCACCATCGTCAAGAACGGCACCCCTGACACCACACCAGCCCTCGTCGAGCCCCGCGCGGACCAACGCACCCCCTCCACTCAGACGCCACACGAGCCTGAACTCGTAGGCATCGGTGGCCGCGCACCCGAAGGCGCAGCCGCCCACGCAAGTGGGAAGCTCCCTCACCAAGCTGGTCACTCCTCGGCGTCCGGCACGGGGGCGGGCGCAGCATCAGGAGGTGGCGGCGGCCATGCGACAGCGAGTAACGGAAGCGGCCCACATCACGACGGTTCCGCCTCCGCAGGTTCAGAGACTCACCACGGATCCGGAGGCGGTGGGCAGGACCATGGGGCAAGGCACGTCGGTCATGGCGATGAGCGGCCACACCTGATGCGCCAGGACGACAATTTCCGATCGGAGCATAATCACAAAGGGCAGCGCAAGTCGCACCTCAATAGCGACGGCGACCTTGTGCCCGCCAACCCGGACGGCGAGGCGACGATCGTCGATCACATCGTTGGCCGCGATCCCCGTAAGTCAGACAGCCCCTATACGTCACTCAGCCGCAACGGAGCTGACGCCAAGGCTTTTGGTACGGGCAAAATCATCATTGATCTGCCAAGACTGGAACGGGACATCGCCTCGGGTCGGGTCACGGGCGTTGACGTCTACTCCCCGGAGCAAGTCCAGGCTGCGCTGCAGGCGGACGCTGACCGGATCGCCGGGCACCATGTCGACCTCACCGTCCCGCCGGGTTCCTCCCGCGCAGAGGTACAGGAGATCGCGCAATCATTGGGCCTCAGCAAGGGTAAGACAAAGCGGGTTGCCCAGCGGATGGTAGACATGATGAACACCACACGCGACGAAGAATGGCTGATCAAGGGCGTCGTCCCGCACGAGTACATCACCGGGCCACACGGCGGTTGATCATGAAAGGGCACCACGGGTGAGTGAGTTCAAGCAGCTACTTGGCACGGATTTCAACGGTGAACCAACGACCGACATGGAAGAGCTGATCTACGACGGTCTTGATGACCCACGTCATCAAGACCGCGTGCCGGGGCTCACCAACCTGATGAATGACCTGGCAGCGCCACCGAAGGAGCGCTTTCTCTCATGCGTAGCGCTGACGACATGGGGTGAGTCTGCCGGGTACAACAAAGTGGTGCACATCGCCGAGTCTCCCAAGACCGCACCGTGGTACGACACCCTCATCGACCGGAAATTCTCGGTTGACAGCACCTTCGCACAACTCGCGGTAGCCGTCAGCGACAGCGATGAAATCGCAGAGTCCAAAGGGACACTTGCGCAACGGCTCGAGTCGTTCCGTTCCTTGGTAGACATCGCGGACAGCGAGTATTTCGAGGACAAGCTCGGAGATCTCCTCGACCAGGAAACAGCCAGATCCATCCTTGACAACATCGTGGAAACGGTACGACGGGGGGCGATGAAACTAGCCGTTGGCGAACCGCATAAATTCGACCTCGCCACTCAACTAGTCGATCTGGCCAGCGCATCCGCCCTTGCCGACGGCCCCATCGCTGCCGAGCTTGTCATGCATGTGCTGAACGTTGCCGCATCACACCGCACCTTGGTCCACGCAGTTACAGTGCTACATCGATCGAAGTCTCCAGAAGTAAAGCAACTTGGCGAGTACATCAGCTCCATCGGTGACGAGCAGGTAAGCCGGATGGCATTGGAGGCCATCCGGACCGCCTAGCTGCCTCCAAGAGCTCTTCGCTGAATGCACACACGTATACAAATCAAGCCGACAGAAGCGGACAACCGTGGCAGCCCAGGACTACGACAGCCAGCTGTTGGAGTCGGTATCGGTTCGACGCCGACGGCTCCGGGATGCCCTGCTGTTCGGTGTGCAGCGGCAGCGGCGGACAATTGACGAGCGGTGGGGGAAGGTCCTCGCCGGAGTGGTGATCGCCGCGGTGCTGTGTGCCGGGTGCGTAGGGTGGTCGTTCGTCTCGCACCGGCTCATCGGGAAGAGCCCCTACAGCTCCTCTGTGCCTACTTCGCCTGCGTCGTCTTCGCCTTCCACGGCGCCTTCCTCTCGATGATTGGTTTCTAACGCGTGATATCTGCGGGGTCGCTGAGTCCCACGGGCCGTACGGGAAGTACGGGCCGTGTGGCGTTGAGTCGGGTCACTCTCGTCGGTGAGCGGCGGAGGGTTGATCTCGTGCTTCCCTCGCAGGAGCCCATCGGGCTGCTGCTGCCTGAGGTGATGCGGCTGCTGGACGACCAGGTGGGTGGGCGGCCGGAGTTGCGGCATCTGGTGACCGCCGATGGGTCGGCGCTCGCCCAGGACAGCACGCTGGAGTCGGCCGGCGTCGTCGATGGTGCCGTGCTGCGCTTGGTGCGGCTTGAGGATGCGCCTTCCGCTCCCGTCGTGCATGACGTCAGTGATGAGGCCGCGGACGATCTGAATGTGCGGGCCTGGCGGTGGGGCGCGAAGGCTCGGTCCGTCGTGGCCGGGGCTGCCGTTGTGGTGTGGGTCGTAGTAGCGGGCGTCTTGGCTCGTGGGCAGTTCGAGCTGGCAGTGGTCGGGAACGCGCTGTTCGGTGGCGCTGTGGTGTTCGGGCTTGGCGCCGGTGTGTTGGGGCGGTCGAGGCGGACGGAGTTGGCGGCCACGGCCGTGTGTGCCGCTGGAGCCTTGGGCGTGCTCGGTGCTTGGACCGCTGCCGATGCGCATGGCTGGTCCGGTGGGGGGCGATTGGCCGGCCTGGCTGCGGTCGTTGTGGTGGTGTTGGCGCTCCTGGGGTGGGTTACCGGGTTGGGGCGCGGGGCCTTCGTCGGCGCCGGTGCCGTGGCCGGGTGTGCGGTGCTGTGGGAAGCGGCCATAGGAGTACAGGGCGGGGCCGGGACTGGTAGCGAGCAGGCTCGTGTTGGGGCCTTGCTCACTGTCGTTTCCGTGGTGGCGCTGGGTGTGCTGCCTCGAGTTGCGTTGATGGCTTCGGGGTTGTCGGGGCTTGATGACCGGCGCTCGGGTGGGGCGTCGGTGAGTCGGTACAAGGTGGGGGCCGCGTTGGCCGCCGCTCATCGTGGGCTGGCGTTGGCCTCGGTCGCCTTGGCTGTGTCGGCGGGTGCGGCGGGCGTGCTGGTGTTGCGGGCGCCTTCGGTGTGGACCGTGTTGGTGGCCGTCGCCTGCGCGGTGGTGCTCGCCTTGAGGGCGCGGGCGTTTCCGTTGGTGGGTGAGGTGGTGGGGTTGCTGATCGCCTCCGCCGTGGTCGTTGTCGGGCTGGTTGTGGTGTGGCTGGGGCGCTCTGCGTCTGCGGCTGGGCCGCTCGCTGTGTTGGGTGTGTTGGCGCTGGCGCCGCTCGGGGTTCTGGCTGTGCGGCCTGCGGAGCATGTGCGGGTCCGGCTGCGGCGTGTGGGTGATCTGGTGGAGTCGGTGGGGGTGATTGCCCTGTTGCCTCTGGTCATTGGGGTGTTCGGTGTGTACGGGCGACTGCTCGACACCTTCGCGTAGGGGAAGGGGTGGTGGTCGTGGCTGGAGCTGGAACGCCGGACTGGCAGCGGGATGTGCTGCGGGAGCTTGGGGCTGCCACAGCGGAATCCACCGCCGCGCTGCGTCTGGTGGCTTCGGAGGAAAGGGCGGCAGGTCAGGGGGCTCGGCCCGATTCGAGTACTGCGGACTCGGTGGCCCCGGACCCGCGTACGCCGGGAGGTCGTGCGCCGGTGTCGGCTCAGGGTCCTCGAGATGCACAGCCCTCCCAGTCTCCTCAACCCGGCCAACCCGGCCAACCCGCGCCGCGAGCACCTCGCGGAATGCCGGACCCCCGTATCCCGATGGTGGCGCCCGAATCCGTACCGACCGTCGACCCGCGCCTCGCACGCGCGCTGGGATCGCCTCAGCACGGGGATACCGCGGTGCGCCGCACCGGACGTTCCCTGCGCCGCCTCACCTCTTCCGCCGGGCAGGAAGTCGCCGAGCAGACCCGGCTCGCACAGGAAGTGCAGCAGCCGGTCACCACCGGGCGGGTCATCGCGGTGACGTCCATCCGTGGCGGGGTGGGCAAGTCGACCGTTTCCGCGCTGCTCGCCCGCACCTTCAACCACTACCGGCACGACCCCGTCCTCGCCCTGGAGGCCGATGCCGCGCTGGGCACCCTGCCCGTGCGTATGGGCGCGGAGTCGGTGCGCTGGTCGTGCGCGGAACTCGCCCATCTCCTCTCCCCCGCCATGCAATTGACCGACGTCACCGGCTACTTGGTGCCCGTGGCCGATGGCGGGTGGCTGTTGCCCGCCAGTCAGGGGCGCGTCGGAGCGCCGCTGGACGTGCCGACGTATCGGACAGTCACCCTCGCCCTGCGCCGCTACTTCGCGGTGACCGTTGTGGACTGCGAGACCCTGCCCGGCGAGGTCGCACGTACCGCCATGGATACCGCCCATGCCCGGGTCGTGGTCGCGCCCATGACCGCGGAAGGCGTCAACGGCACTCGCGTCGTCCTTGACTGGCTGGCTCAGCTGCCGCACTCCGCGCTCGCGACCACGGTGGTGGCGCTGACCGCCCACTCCCCCGACATGACCCTTGATCTCAAAGCGGCGACCGCGCACTTGCGGGAGACGGGTGTGTCCGTCGTGCCGCTGCCTTACGACCGTCATCTGGCCCAGGGAGGCCCCATCCACACCGGCATGCTCGGACAGAGCTCCCGTGACGCGGCCGTCCAGTTGGCTGCGGAGGCGATGCAGCGGGCGGTGCGGGTGCGATGACGCAGCAGCTCGTACACCGTCCGGCTCGTTCCACGCGGCCGCCCAAGGCTGCCGATCAGCGCACCATCGAGCCGCCGCCGAATCTGCCCGAGGGCAAGATGGGCAACGCCGCGACCGCGCTGCTGCCCATGGCCGGCGTGATGGGTTCGGTCGTGATGATGACGATCATCCGTAACAGTCAGTTCGCGGCTGTCGGCGCGATCGTGCTTGTTTTCGCTCTGCTCGGGGCTGTCGCGCTGTTCCTGTCCCAGCGGGGCAAGGCGCAGCGCACCCGGCGTACGCAGCGGGAGCGGTATCTGGAGTACGTGGAGGAGCAGCGCGTCGAACTCGGCGCCGCGGAGAGGGAGTTGCGGCAGCGGGCCCGGTTGCTGAATCCGCCGCCGGAGGCGCTCTACGACCTCGTACGGGATCCGGCGCGGCTGTGGGAGCGGCGTCGGGCGGATGCGGACTTTCTGCGGGTGCGAGTCGGTACCGGGGATGTGCCCGTGCAGGACCTCGCCATCGGCCAGAACTCGGGCAGTGGCGTGCTGACCCCGCCCGATCCGTTCATGCTGAACGAGGCGCGGGCGCTGCAGCACCGGTTCGCCATCGCCAATGACTTCCCGCTCACGGCCGGCCTGGACCGAGCGGGCAACGTCAGCGTCGTCGGTGATGACCGGGAGGCCGTACTGCGCGTCGCTCGGGCCCTGTTGGTGCAGACAGCCGTGACGCATGCGCCCGATGATGTGGCCGTTGCCCTGGCCGTTCCGGGTGGGCGGCTGGAGGCGTGGGAGTGGGCGAAGTGGCTGCCGCATGTGCTGGACGCGTTGGAGGACGACGGTCCGGTCGCCGCGCGGCGGATCGCGCCGAGCCTTGCGGAGCTGGCCCGGCAGGGCGCGCACGATCTGCGGCGGCGGGCCTCGTACGCGGCGGAGGTGCGACGCGGGCTCTCCGACAAGAAGGCGCTGCGGCTGTCGGACCGGCTGCTGGTCATCAGCGACTCGTACGGAGAGACGGCAGCTGAACTGCCGCGCCCGGACACGGCTGTTGATCTTCCCACCATGGGTTTGACCGTGCTGCATCTGCTGCAGGAGCAGGTGCATGAGCCGGACGAGGTCAGTGTCCGGCTCACGGTGAACGGCGATCAGGTCACCGTCGAGGACCTGCGCACCCCGGACGCCATCCCCGGACGGGGCAGCGTCGACGCGGTGAGTGTCGCGGGCGCGGAGGGGCTGGCGCGGATGCTGGCGCCGCTGCGGCTGTCCGCGGAGTCGGCGGCGAGCGAGGGCGCGCCGATCTCCGGTCCTGTCGACTTCCCGCAGCTGCTGGGCATCGACGATCCGGCCGCGCTCGACCTCACTCACCTGTGGGCGCCGCGCTCCGAGCGGGACTTCCTGCGCGTGCCCATCGGTCTCAACGACCGCCATGAGCCAGTTCTGTTGGACCTCAAGGAGTCCTCCGAGCTGGGTATGGGCCCGCACGGGCTGTGCGTGGGCGCCACCGGCTCCGGCAAGAGCGAGCTGCTGCGCACCCTGGTTCTGTCTCTGGTCGCCACGCACTCGCCCGAGGAGCTGGCGATGGTCCTGGTCGACTACAAGGGCGGCGCCACCTTCGCGCCCTTCGCGCAGCTGCCGCACGTGGCTGGGGTCATCACCAACCTGGAGAACCAGGCCGATCTCGTCGAGCGCGTCCACAGCAGCCTCGCCGGCGAGGTCAAGCGCCGCCAGCAGGTACTCAAGGATGCCGGGAACATCGCCGACATCGGGCATTACGCCACCCTGCGCGCCCAGCGCCCCGAGCTCGGCCTGGAGGCACTGCCACATCTGTTCGTGGTCATCGACGAGTTCGGTGAACTCCTCACCGCCAAGCCGGACTTCATCGACCTGTTTCTGTCCATCGGGCGCATCGGCCGCTCGATCGGCGTGCACCTGCTGCTGTCCAGCCAGCGCATCGAGTCCGGCAAGCTCAAGGGCCTGGAGACGTATCTGTCCTACCGGCTCGGCCTGCGCACCTTCTCCGCGGACGAGTCCCGCACCGTCCTGGACACGGTGGACGCCTTCCAGCTGCCGCCGCTGCCAGGCTTCGGCTACCTGAAGGTCGACACATCGACGTACGAACGCTTCAAGGCGGGTTACGTCTCCGGGGCCTACCGGGGACCTGCCCTGAGGGCTCAGGACGATGACGAGCCGCTGGCCTGGCCGTATCCCACGTACAACACCGGCAGCCCGCACAGCGCGCAGGGTGAGGCAGCCGGTCCCACCCCGACGATGCGGGAGCGCGAGACCGGTCCCACCACCCTGTCGGTGATGGTCGACCAACTCACCACCGCCGCACCGCCGGTACGCCGCATCTGGCTGCCGCCGCTGCCCGAGACGGTCACGCTCGACCAGTCGGCAGGACCGGTGCAGGCCGACGCCGACGGCCTGCACCTGGCCGGTGGCGGCGGCACGCGCGCCAGCCGTGGCACCCTGGACCGGCAGGCCCACGGGCAGCCCCAGGGGCACGGGCGGCTCATGCGCGTCCCCCTCGGCGTCCTCGACGACCCCGCCAAGCAGTGGCAGGCCCCCTGGTTCCACGACCTGACCGTCGCTGGTGGCCACACCGCCGTCATAGGCGGCCCACAGACCGGCAAGACCACGCTGCTGCGCACCCTCGCCCTCTCCCTGGCGCTCACCCACACGCCCCGCGACGTCGCCGTCTACGGCCTCGATCTGGCGGGCGGCGGCCTGTCCGCACTGTCCGGCCTGCCGCACGTGGGCGGCATCGCGGGCCGTGCCGACCACGAACGCGCCGCCCGCACCGTCGCCGAGGTGACCGCCCAACTCGCCACCCGCGAAGAGCTGTTCCGCACCCACGGCATCGACTCCGTCGACCAGCTGCGCCGCCTGCGCGCCCAGGGACAGCTGACCGAGCTCGGCTCCACCGACGTCGTGCTGCTCATCGACGGCTTCGGCGCCCTGCGCGAGGAGTTCAACGAGCTCGACGACTCGATCGCCGACCTCCTCAAGCGCGGCGGCGGCTACGGCATCCATGTCGTGGCCGGCATGCTGCGCTGGAACGACGTGCGCATCGCCACCCAGTCGATGTTCGGCTCCCGCATCGAGCTGCGCCTGAACGATCCTGCCGACTCCTCCGTCGACCGCAAGCTCTCCGAGACGCTCTCCCCCGACACTCCGGGCCGCGCCTTGACCGAGGGCAAGCTGTTCGCGCAGACGGCACTGCCGCGCATCGACGCCGCCGCGGCCGCTCACGGCCTGGGCGAGGCTCTGGAGGAGGCGGCGCGCACGATCCGCGCCACCTGGCACGGTGAACTTGCCGCGCCCGTACGGGTACTGCCCACGCAGCTGCCCGCCGCGAAGCTCCCCACCCCGCACGCCGAACCCTCCCGCATCCCCCTCGGCGTCGACCAGGACACCCTCGCGCCCGCGCTCCTGGACCTGTTCGGGTCCGACCAGCACCTGCTGATCCTCGGCGACAACGAATGCGGCAAGACCAACCTGCTCAAGCACATATCCCGCCAGCTCACCGCCCGCCACAGCGACAGCGAGCTGGTCTTCGGCGTCTTCGACCCGCGCCGCGGGCTGCGCGGCGTCATCCCCGAGCCCTACCGCGGCGGCTACGCCCACAACGCCAAACTCGCCCAGGCCCTCGCCACCGGCATCGCGGGCGAACTCGACAAGCGCCTCCCGGAGACCGCCGACCCCGACGAGATGTCCATGCCGTCCGAGCCCTCCTTCACCGGCCCGCGCATCGTCATCCTCATCGACGACTACGACATCCTCACCACCGCAGGCCAACAACCCCTCACACCCTTCCTTCCCTACATCTCCTCCGCCCAGGACATCGGCCTGCACTTCATCGTCGCCCGCCGCGCCGCCGGTGCCTCGCGAGCGCTGTACGAGCCGTTCCTGACCACGCTGCGCGAGACCGGCACCACCGCCCTCCTCATGAGCGGCGACCGCACCGAGGGCCAGCTGTTCCCCGGCCTCTACGCCTCCGCGCAACCGCCGGGCCGCGGCACGCTCGTCCGCCGGGGACGCCGCCACCAACTCATCCAAACCGCCGTAACTGACGAAGCCGACAAGCCAGAACCGGAAGACGCAGAACAGTCGTGACCAAGGACGTCATCACCCTCACCCCGACCATGCCCGACATCAACACGATCCTCGCGGGCCTGTTCGCGGGCGGCCCCGACCTGGGCGTGCACAGCGTGGCTGAGGGCGCCGTCGTCCAGCTCTGCGCACCCGACGGCCGCCCCCTCGTCGCCGTCGAGGCACCGCAACTCGTCCACCACCCCAGCGAGGCCCCCCGCCTCCTCGGCGACCAAGTCCCGCTCCCTGACGGCCCGTTCTGGTGGACCGAGGCCCGCGCCACCACCTCCATCCCTGAGGCCGAACGCCTCGCGGGCTCCTTCGCCGGCCGCGTCGCCACGGTCCTGAACGGCACGGTCTGGCCCCCGGAGGCTGCCCACACGGACGTCGTCCCCCTCACCACCGACCTCGCCACAGCCCCGCCCGCGGACCCCACCGCACCACCCGCCGTCGACGCTCTCACCGACAAGGCGGCCGTCGTGATGCAGGACCGCCCCGTGATCGCGATGACGACGTGGCTGGCCGATGCGGTGCGCACCGCAGCGGAATCCGACCGCGCCCTCCACCTCGTCACCCCGCCCCACACCCGCCTCACGTCGGCAGCCCGCACGGCCCTGCACGGCCACCCCAACCGCTGGGTCGTCCAGCACCCGGAGCACGGCTTCTACGACGGCCTGAGCGGAGCTCAACTCCGATGGCGGGAGGGCGCCTTCACTCCCGTACGGGATGAGGACAGCGACGCCCTTCCGGCACCCGCGTTCAAGCCCGACACCGACTCAGGCGAACGGCAGCTGATCGTCTCGATCCGCACCGCGCACCCGCCAACCGCGGACCTCACGCTCGGCCACGCCCTGGAAACGGCCTTCCAGCACCTCACGGGGGCGCCCCCGGCCGGCTGGGGCACGTCTGAACCCATCAACCTCCCCTGGTCCACGCGGCAGTTGACGGACTTCGCCCGCAGCCGGGCCCCTCGCCCCACCCTCCTCCTCGCCCTCGGCCACCCTGACCACGGCCCCGCCCAGGCCACGCTCCAGGTCACGCGCACCACGGCCGGGGTCGAGGAACACATCACGCTCACCCTTGGCTACGGCGAGGACGAAACCCCGCCCCTCGCCATGATCGAAAACCTCGCGACCACTCTCGCGGCAGAGCACAACTTGCTCTCCATGCTCACCTCGCTGCGCACCGCGCGTCGCGACCTCACGACACTTCCCGTCTTTGAGGCCCCGCCCATTCCTCATAGCTTCACGCTCGGTCCTGAGGCGGTGCGGGAGGTCGGCCTCACCCACGCCCAGCACCTGCCCCACGACCTCACCCCGATCCGCCTCGGACCGGCCGCCGACCCCGCCCTGCACTACCACCTCGGCGACGGCACTGACACTCAGGCGTGGGCGGCCCTTCAGCAACTCACCACTCACCTCAGCAAGGCGTAGCTCCGCACATGCGGCCGAGGCAGCTGCTCCCTCGAACTCCACCACTCACACGGCATCGGAGACACCATGCGCACGCACAGACAACGGTCGTTGGCCACGGGCGCGACCGTCGCACTCGTCCTGCTTCTCGCGGCTTGTGGCAGCAGTGACTCCGACGACAAGGGCCACCAGTCCGGCGCTAGCGCATCGCCCGAGTCCGAAGCCAGCCCGGCCGCCGCTCATCCACGTCCCCTGCCGCTGAAGTCGGCCACTCACAAGACGACATGGACAGGACGCGGCCCGGATCGCGGCACCTACACGTTTCCGGTCAAACTCACGGCCAAGAGCCTGGAGCGCGGCACCACAGCCGACTTTTCCGGTGTCCAGCTCTCCGGCGATGTTGCTGACATGACTCCCTACTACCTCACCGTCTCCTACACCAACACCGGCAAGACGGAGATGTCCCAGCCCGACCTCATCAGCGACTTCTCCGTGGCGGGCGCGAACGGCCAGGCAGGCAAGCAGCTCGCCCTGCAGAACCAAGGCGGCCTGGCAAGCCGTGACGTGCCGCTCCCTTGCGACGGACCCCCGATCCGCGCGCTGGCGCCGGGTGACACAGCAGAGGTCTGCCAGACCTTCATGCTGCCCAAGGAGGCGACGCCCGCCTCCGTCTCGTACACGGGTGACGACAGCGGCACGCTCCTGTGGCAGGTCGCCAAGGGGAAGAAGGGCAAGGGGGGCAGTGACGGCGACACGAGTGAGGTGTCCGACGGCGTCCTGCCCGCACACAAGTCCGCCGACTCCGTATGGACGGACAGCAAAAGCCGCCCGGTCGCGGTACGCGCCACCCCCAAGAGCGTGCGCGCCGGAGCCATCACCGATCTGGGCCACTTCGATCTGGACGAGGACCAGAAGAAGCTGGTGCCCTATTACGTCACGATCGACTTCCGCAACACCGGCAAGCACGACCTGTTGCCGCAGATGCCGGACGGCGTCGTCCTCAACACCGCTGGAGGGCAGCCCGTCCAGAAGATGATGCTGCTCAGCGTCGGCGGTCCCGGTGTCGCCCAGTGCCCCGAGGCCGTGCCGGACAAGATGGTGGTCCCCAAACGCTCCGTCACCCTGTGCTCCGTCTTCATGCTGCCCAAGGGCGACCGACCCGCCAGCATCACCTACAAGGGCGACACTCTCGACGCTCCGACGATCACCTGGCGGGTCACCGTCAACAGACGGTGACGAGGATTCCGTCCTCGCCCGCGCGGAGTGTCTCCCACCGACCAACAGCACCGGGATCGGCCAGCCTGGGAACGAGTCTTGCGCTCTCGGCCCGATAGCGGCATCGCCGCATTCGTCTGACACCACCTCAAACATTTCAACGACCGCTTGGACCTCAGCCATCGAACCGGCTGACGAATACTGAGAACACGGAGCGCGGCACAGTGCACATAGAACGACACCGAGTGGGCGAAGCAGCGATTTCGGCAGCCCGTGACGACTTCCCCAACAGGATCGGCTCGATGGTCAACTCCATGTCGAAGGCCAGCCGGATGGGCACGTACGACTGGCAGCTGATCTCGGAGGAGTTCCTCGACTACCTGGGCGCGCTCTCCGCCGAGACTCCCGATCTCAACACGCCGGAGGCCAAAGCGATCCTTCAGGACGCCGCCGAGGCGGCTACCGGGGCTGTGTCGTACGCCGCGTACTACCCGTACAGCTACTTCACGATCTTCCTCAGCTACGTGAACTTCGGGATGAGCTACGACGTCGAGCCGGCCTCCGAGACAGACCCGGACGACTGCCGAGAATCCGTCACCGCAGGTGAATGGCTCGACGCCTTCTGCCTGTCGATCCTGGTCGACAAGACAGAACACCATGGCGAGGCATTCCATTTCGGCCGCGAAGAGCCCCAGGAGGGCGCGGCCGGGCGCCCCCCGGTCGAGCTGATCAACGGCCTCATGGCGTACGTGATCGGAGACACCGGAGACGACTCCAGCTATCCCCCATCCAAGGAAGAGAAGATTGCGGCGATCGACGCGGCGATCAGCCGGATTCACGCCCTGGACAACGCAAGCGACCACGCCTTCCTCGACCACCCGCACACCACTGCGCTGTTTGCGCTGCGCGCCTTGTCTGCCGGTGAACAGGAAGCCTTCCGCTCCGCGCTGACCAATCTGCTGCTGTCCCACAGCACCACGCCCGGTCCCGGCGCGGAGCCCCGAACCCTCCTCCCGCTCCTCCCGCTCGCTCTTGCCGCGCTCGCCTACCGCCGCAAGGGCTGGTCGCTACCGGTTCAGACGGACTATCTGCCGCGTGCGCTGGTCACCGGGTTCGAGGAATCCAGGCCGCGGGTGGGTGCCTTCGGCAGCAACCGACGCCCGGACGCAGTAGCTCACCTCACTTCAGGAAGTGTGCAGTTCGAGCGGCCGGAACACCCCAAGGTACTCACGGACGACAACGTGGCCTGGCTCGAAGGGAGCACGAAGGAGGTTCTCGACCCGAACCGCAAGGAACCGGTTTCTGCCGCGGATTGGTCGGACGCCATGCACGACCAGGAACTGCTGTTCCGGTGGCGTTCCACGCTGACGTCCGACATCACCGACGAGCAGTGGGAGAATCTCACACTGGCCTCGAGGTTGGGGGCCGGAGCCTTCCGTGCCGCCCGCGGCGAAGCCAGTCACGACTCGCACTACACCGGTGCCTGGCGTTGGCTCACCGCAGTCAACTTCGCGCTCATCACGGGGACTCGTGAGGACTTGGCCACCCTGGTTCTGATCGATCCGACGCTACTCGCCGACGGTTCCGCCTACGCGTCGTACTACCAAGCCCTCCACGACTACCTACGCAGCGGGGACCCCGAAGCGGCCACGGAGCGCGCCGTCCACGACTGCGCGAAGGCCCAGGGCGGGAGTTACTTGCCCCCGCCCACCATCCTGCTCTCCCAACTTGTCGAGGGCGACGAAGAGAGCTTCAACCTCGCCCTCCTCGACGCTCTCGAAGCCCATCGCGACCACTACCGTTTGGCCGACCGGGCAGAGGACTCCGATGCCGCGGTCAACCTTCACATCCTGGCCCTGACCTGCCACGCGCGCCGCAGAGGCTGGAACATCCACATCTCGTCCCCCTACCTGCCGGCTCGACTTCTCCAGGCCGCCAACCCTTTGTAAAGGTGTCCTCGACGCCGTACGCGCCGGCACCGGCCACGTGTACGGCGAAAGGGACCTCGCTTTCGCCGGCGTCTCAACGGCCGGTCTGATCGCCTGGTACTCGCGCAGCCACGTCCACGATGACGAAATCAGCGTGGTCCTCGCGCACTTCCCGCGGGTGTTGCGGCCCGGTGATCCGCTGCTGATCGGCTGCTACGTCGGTGAAGAGTCTCGGCTCAAGACGGAGGGCTACGGCGGCCGCCCGATGAACGTGTAGGTCCGTCGTCGCCAGCCAGACAAAATATGCGCGCCGGGAAGCCGTATCGCCACTTCCCTTGTGCACCGAGCCAGTTGTCAGAAGGCGCGCTGGACCCGCTGGCCTCGTCGAATCACTCCGGCAGGTGATCCGACCCTCCATAGTCCGGGCTTGAGAAGTCCGGGCTTGAGAAGCTCGGGCGCTGTCCGGTGGCAGTGCTTTCGCCATCCGGGCTACTGAACCCGGGCCTGTTGTAGCCGAGTTGAGGCATACGGCCCGCGGATCCTTCCCGGCCGTACCGCCGAGGGCTGTCGTAGGAGGGGTCCGCGAGCGCGTGCCTCAAGAACGGCATGATGCCTCGCTCCAGCAGCGCCGTCTCCCACGCTTCTCTGGCCCGGTCCACCGCCTCGTTGGCTCTGCCGTCTGCGCTTGTCTGCAACGAGGTCGAGCCATTGCGCAGAGCTGACATAAGTAGTCCGGCCACCGCGACGAGAATGCTCGCGCCGGTCAGCGCCGTGAATACCCAACCGGCCCCCACCAGGTGGTCAGCGATGGCCGGTGTGGGTTTGAGCAGCATTAGGAGGAGGCCGACGAGGAAGAAGAGCACGGCTGCGCATCCGGCGAGGACTGGGGCGAGCACGAGCATGACGGCGAGGAGTCCAGGGCCTACCACTTCCGTTATCCCGTCGGACTTTGCTTCGCGCCTGGTCCGCCGGGTACAGGCGGCCGGCGGTTGTGCGGGCGTGTGCGGTGGCCGTGCCCCCGCCCCCGTCGGCGCTTCGGGGCGAACGCGCAGGCCGATAATCGCTGCCAGCAGGCGACGGCCGTAAGACATCCCGGCCCACCGTTGCGGAGCTACTCCGCCGCTGGCCCACGGGCCTTCGGATTGTCGCGTGCCGAGAACGGTTTGGGCGAGACGACGCCCCAGGCTGGCTCGTGCGCGGCGGCCTGCCGCTGCCGGGTGGACGGACGGGGCCGGGGCGGAGGAGGCCGGGTTAGGTGATCCGCATGTCGTGTATGACGGCTCGTGTTGGATCGCCGTACCGCGCTGTTCCTCACGAACCCGCACGTAGTGGTCGTACTCCGACGCTGCGGCTGCCGCGATGAGGGCGGTCGCGTTCAACGCCATGGTGCGCAGCTGTTCTGGATTGAGCCGCTGGCCGAGGCCGGCCAGTTCGGGGCGGTCAGAAGCGGTGCGCAGCGCCTCGTCGAGGACGCTCTCGTACGTCTGGCGGTCTTCAGCCAGCAGATGTGGAGCGCTCTTCACAGCCCCTCCTCCCCGATCGCGGGGCCCTGGCGCCATCGTGGCCTGCCCGGGCCGTCAAGGCCAGGTGCCGTTCCGTCGGTCGGGGTTGCGGGGTGGGAAGCGTCGCTCTCAGAGCGCGTGGGGTCCGAGAGCTGCGGTTGATTTACGGGTGGCTCCGCGGGGGTCGGCTCGGGCGAACGTGCCTCGGCGCCCGCGTTGGCGGGCCGTCTCGGCGAGGGCATGTCCCGCCGGACGGGGTCGGTTAGGGGTGCGGCGGGTTCTGTGGCGGCCGGTTGTGTACGAGGTGGAGGCTCGCTCGGTGCGGTGGCGGGTGGGGGGATGGCAGTCTCTGGCTCGTCGGTTCCCGGCGTCGCGCCCAAGGCGCTGGTAGGTGAAGTCGTCCCAGCCTCTGCCGCCGCTCCCCCGGCATCAGCTGGTTGTCGGTTGCCGGTCACCGCCTCGTTCACCGTCTGGATGCGGCTGAGCTGGGTGAGCAGCATGGGCGCCGACATTCCCACCACGACGGCTGCGTACTCGCCGTTGATCTGCCCTGTCTCGCCCAACAGCGCAGCGGTACCGGCGCCCATGAGGCAGTGCACGAGGGCTGCCGCGATATCGACGGAGGGGTCGAAGTAGGCGAGGAAGCGCGGGCGGTTGTCCTGCGTTGGCTCCGTCGCCCCTGCCGCGACCGACTGGCGATGGGCAAGGCGGTCGACTCGCCAGGACGTGAAGCGGGCGTAGAAGTCCACGGCGCCCCGTAGCAGACCGCCTGCAGCCCCCAACAGGGCTAAGGTCGTGACGTCCACGGTCTCCCCCGGCTGGTGGCGCCGGCGTCTGGCGGCGAGCTAGCGAGTATTGGATGAGCGTAGAGCCGCGGACGAGTCGGATGGAAGGCCAACTGGGCTGGCGGGCACTCGTCGTTGACGGCAGTGAGCGGGCAGAGCTCATGGGTTCTGGGCCTCACCTGTCGTCGAACACACCTGACGACGACGGGACCTTCTCGCCGCTACTCGCTCAGCCCGACAACACACCAGCCACGCGTGGCTGCTTCGGTGAGAACTCGACCCCAGTCTTCCAGCAAGTCGCTGAATTCGTCGAAGTCACCTATCCAGGCGCCCGGTTGGGCAGCGTGTGCGGTGAAAGCCTCACGCAGTTCACCGAGTCGGGGCCGCACCCGCTCCCACGTCGCCGCAAGTTCCCGCGTGGTGTCCGGGGTCTTCGCCACGAGCAGGCCGTAGGCGACGCGAGGGTCGTCGCTGGAGAGGCCCGAATCAATGTGCTCGGCTTCGCCATCCAGCCCACCCCAGATCAACCCGCGGAGCAGTGAGTCCAGTTCGACCCGCATCAGCGGATCGGCATGGGCTCGGAGGGACTCCCACCGCTCTCCGGCCCAGAAGTGCGCCTTGAACGAACCTAGGGTGCGCCGGAATTCATAGATGCCGAAGCAGCCGCCGCCGGGCCCCGGCGGCCACACCCACTCCCCCTCGTCCTGCGGCGTGGCGTCGAGTTCCCACAGCCCTGTCTCGTCGTCGTACCAGGCGCTCCTCAGGCGTGACAGCCGCTCGCCAGGTGGGGCCTCTGCCAGCCATGCCCAGTCGACGGTCAACACAGTGATGTCCAGGCCCATGCGGTGAGGGTACTTACCGGATGTCTGGCATGGACCAGGCTCCCGCTTCAAGAGGGTTTATCGATGTCAGCGCTGATCAGCCTTGGGACGTGGCCCGAAGTATGGCGAGGCCGCCATCATCCGAACCTGTTGATTAGATACCTCTTCATTGCAGTGAACTCTTGAGGGCACTTCTGGCTACATTCCCCATACACACCACAAGCTGAAACGCACAGGAGGAACGCTGTCACGGAGCCCACAAGGGATGACTGGAAAAGAATGCGAAGGATCACTTCCCAAGTCCTTGAAGCTCGTTCGATGGAACATTCCTCGGCTATCTGAGCGCTATGACACAGGCCACAGAGGCTCCAATAAGGAGCCAGGTAACTACGCTTCCCGCAATCCCCCAGCCACCCAATGTGGGAACATCAGATGCCGCCCTTTTCTTGCGGACTCTCACCAGTGGATAAGGCTCGGACCAAAAGTACGCGGGAAAACCGAACCCAAAGACCAGCGAGGCAATGAGCCAGTATCCCACGCTGGTCGCCCTATGTTTAGTTCGGAAGATCATCCCAATCAAGGCGACAGCGCAGCAGATCAGTACGGGAATAGCTAGGTACGGCATCACCCGCCAGTACATGACTGGCACCAGGAGGTCCAAGCTCCCCAGCTCTCCAAGCTTATCCCGATCCCGGAAGGAGATCTGGCCACTCTCGGCGCCGAGCTCCTTCCGCATATCAGACTCGAACTGTTTGTTCGCCGGCTCCAGAGCATCGACCGGATAGCTGAGCTGCTTGTCCTGGAGGAACCCCGTCGACCAGGAAACACGGGCGTCACCAGAGTCAGAGCCGACAACGTCGACAACAGATACGTCGCCGCTTCGGGCGTCGCGCAGGAACTCGGTGGTGCTCACGTCACGGGGCAGGAGGAAAGAGCACAGCCCCGCAAATCCTGCCGTCAACACCAGCAGCGCTAGGACTCGGAATGCCCGGTCTGCGATTCGGGTAAAGTCCCCGATCTTCGACCCCGCGGGGGTGGCCACAATACTCACTTATCCGCCTACCGTAACCGTCCAGTAATACATCTGCCGAAGTGTCCCCGCCTGGCGCCCTTCCGCCCTGTCAGGAAATACATGAGTCAGAGATTCTAGACCTGTCTCATTGTAAGCCGCGAAGGCGACCGTGAAGGAGCGTTTCCGCCTATCGACGTTGACCACCTGGTATTCCTCATCCCATGAGCCCAACCACGCATCGGGAATCTTACTTCCCCACTTCCCCCCGGTAGTCATGCCTGCGAGGTCTTTCAAGAAATTGGTCTTGGGGTCTCTACGGGAAGCCTTCCCTCCCAGCTCTTTCGGGGAGACCTTGAAATCAGATCCTTCAATTTTCCGACTGAGGCTTTGGAGAAGTTTCCTGTTGTGCTTATTGCTTGCCAGTTGCCGTGTAATCAGGCTACCTGCCCCAAACACATAGCTGGCACCGTCCCCGTTCAACCAGTCATTGACGACGTCGTTCATGTCCATCTCCGACCCGACCCGCGCCAAGTCGGCGCAGGCAGCTGCCGATCCTGACGTAACCGACGCACCTTCTTGACAGGGGGAGGTGTTCTCAGCAAGGGCCATGACGTATTTCTCCATCTCAACAGCCATGGCTTTGTACAACCCTCCCTTGAATTTCTTCTTCAGGCTTCTGAATGCTGATTGGCAGGGCCCGTTGCAACCTCCGCCAACCGTGCCCGAACTCCCAACGCTGGCGGTTCCGCCTCCCCGCCCTCCACCCGTATGCCCGATACCGCCGCCGTTGGGCTTGTGCCCGTCGTTCCCATGCTTGGGGCAAGGGATGCCATCACCCCCGCACTTCAGTCCGAGGCCGCTGGGGTCGGCGTTCCTCAGCGGGTTCTGCGCTCCGTAGCTGTAGCCATTGAGGGACTGGGTGATATCGGTTTGCAGGAGCGGATCGACACTGATGAACTGCCCGACGCCCGGATCATATTCACGCGCCCCGACATGTGTAAGCCCTGTGCTGTCGTCGACCGGCTTGCCGAGGAAGCCCTTGTCGTCGGGCCAGGTGGCCGCCCCGGGGCCGCGGGAGGCGCCAAAGGGCGTGGTGTAACGCTTGGTGAGGGCGTACGTGCCGGCTTCCAGCGAGAGGCTGGACGTGCCGTGGTGGTCGGCGGCCAGGAAGCTGAGCTTGGAGGTACCGGAGGCCGACGTGCGGACGGCGATCGTCTGACCGCCAGCTGTGTAATAGCGGCTGCCGGAGAGAGTCTTGGTGCTGCCCTTGGCTGTCAGGTGGACCTCTGTAGCGCCAAGGTAGAGGACGGTCTCGCCGTCGCCCTTGGCTCGGCGGATGAGGAGCTCGCCGTCAGCGTCATACAGGTAGCTCGTCTCCGCGGTGTCTTCGAGGGTCTTGGCCAGCTTTCCTTCGCTGTTCCAGGCGAGGGTCTGCTGGGACTTGGGGCCTGGGCGCTTGGTGGTGTTGCCGGTCGCGTCGTACTCGTAGGTGCCGGGCTTGGCACCGGAGGTCTTGGTGAGCGGGTGGGGTTGGTTGGTGGGGGTGTTGCCGTAGTCGTAGGTGGTGGTGTCGTTGCCTGAAGCCTTGTGCTGGGTTTCGGTCTTACGCTGGCCTGCGTCGTTGTAGGTGTACGACGTCCAATACGGGGCCGCGCCGTCGATGTTCGCCACCGCGCGGCCGGACGGCGCGCAGTCAGCAGTCTTGGGAGTCCAGGCTTCGCTGAGGCGGCTGTGACCGTCGTAGGCGAAGCACTGGTAGTCGGGCTTGCTGGTGCCGCCTTGTGTGGTGGCGTCGAAGATCGAGGTGACGTTGCCCGCGTCGTCCTGGGTGAACTTGAGCTCCTGCGGCATGTAGCCGTGCACGTCGTCGGTGACGTAGGAGCGGGTCAGACGGCGCGTGCCGGCCTCGTAGTCGTAATTGAGGTATGCCTTCTTCGCCGAGCTGGTGCCGTCCTTGCCCAGGGTGAGCTGGCGCAGGTCGCCTTGGGGTGAGTAGACCGAGCCCAGGAGGTAGCCGGTAGTGCCCTTCAAGGTGAGTTGCTGGCCGGTCGCGTTGTAGGTGTAGCTGACCGTTTCCGCGGCCAGTCCGGCGACCGCGGGCTGTGATGCCTGACTGATCGTGCCGTCGAGGCGGTACCCGGTGGAGAAGGAGAGGGTTTTGGGTATGCCCGCCTGTACCAGGGGGTCGTCTTCGGGCAGTGTCAGCTGGCTGCCCATGACCTGGTAGAGGCTGTCGTACTGGGTGACCTTCTGCGTGTATGCCTTACCGCTTGTACCGCCCTCGTAGCGGACCGCGGTGTCCTGCTGACCCTTGGCGAGGCCGTCGAAGGTCCAGGCGGCCAGCTTGTTGGTATCCGTCTTCTCGGTCTGCCACATGCCGGTCTTGCGGCCGAGATCGTCATAGCCGTAGAGCAGCTTCTTCTCTTCGGCATCCTTAGCTGTTGTCGGCCGGTCGAGGGTGTCGTACGTGGTGATGGTCGTCCCCTTGTCGGGGTCACTCCCGGCAGTTTGGCGGCCGAACAGGTCGTAGGCGTAAGACCACTGGGCTTCGTCTTCGCCCGTGATGGTCTTCTGCTGACCACCAGGCGTGTAGGTGTACTTGGTCTTGGTGTAGTCAGCGCCGGTTGGCTGTGGGCCGCTGTATTCGCGACGCTGCGTCAACTGGCCACGTGCATTCGTGACTTCAGCGCTGGCCTGGCCGCCGTCGGGGGCGCTGGTGGCGACGGTGTCGCCCGTGTAGGTCGTGGTGGTTGTCCAGCGGGTGACTCCGTAGTTCTTCGTCACCTGTTTCGTCGCGCGGCTCGCACCGTCGTACGTGGTATCCGTCTGTGTCGGGGCCTGGCTGCCCTCGGTCTGCACGGGGGTGCCCGAGGGAACTGCCGTGTTGTCCCAGATGTCGCCCTGTGTGCTGGTCGCGAGGCCGCGGTCGTCGTAGAGCGTCAGGCCGATCAGTCGGCCGCCGACGGGGCTCGGGGTCTGGGTCTGGCGGGTGCGCAGGAGCGAGTCGAAGAATTCGTATGTGGTGTTGTAGCCGGAGCCGTCGCCCTTGAGGGTGCCGGTGGACACCCAGGGCATGGCGGTGCTGGTGACCTTGTAGTTGTAGACGTAGCTGGGGCTCGTCTTGTTCAGGACGCGGAGGCGGTTGGGCAGCCAGACCTGTGTGACGCGGCCGAGGCTGTCGTAGGTGCTCTCGGTGATCTTGCCGTTGGGGTCGGTGGCCTTGAGGGCAGATCCGGTGGCGAAGTCGACGTCGGTGGTGGTCTTGTACTGCTTGGCATCGCTGACGCTGCTGGAGGTCAGCGGGCCCGCTGCCTCAGGGGTGTAGGCGGTCGTGGCTGTCGTGAGGTCGTTGGTGTCCTTGACGATCAGGGGACGGCCGAGGGTGTCGTAGGTGGTAGTTGCCGTCTTCTGCCAGGCCGGTGTGTTGTCGCCACCGTAGGACTTCGCTCGGCCGACCCAGGTCGCGTCGCCCCTGGTGGGCTTCTGTGAGGCCGACCAGCTCGTGGCTGACGGGTTGTCGTAGACGGTTGCCGTGTCGGCGATCACGTCGCCGGGCTTCTCCGAGTCAGCGGGCAGGTTGAGAGCCGCGTCGCTGGTGGCGCATGTCTTGGCGACGCTGCGGGTGCGGGAGACCAGCGAGTTGATTCCCTTGGCGTCGTCGCGGGCGTACCAGGTGCGAGTGCAGGTCTCATCGTCCGGGAGGGAGTCGTCGCCTTGGTCCTCGACGGTTTCGGCCATGCCGTGGTCGTCGTAGGTCGTCTTGGTGGTGCGCACTCGGTCAGTAGGCGTGGTGGTGCTGGTGATGCGGGTGCGGGCGTGGGTGGCGGCGGTGCGCACGTAGTAGGACTCGGTGTCGGCGTAGGACTTGTGCTGGGTGGCGGTCCGCTTTGACCAGGGGTCGTTGATGGTGCCGGAGACCTCGTTGTCGCCGTTGTAGGTGACCTCTTCGCGGGTGAAGCCCGCGTACTGGTCGGAGTCGGTGATGTCGGCCGCCTTGATGCCGGGCACCTTGGCGGTCTTGCGCTTGTCGGGGTCGGGGGTCTTACCGTCCGCTCCCGCGACGCGGTCGCCGTTCATGCCACGCATGTAGACGGAGACCGTCTTGAGCTGGGCACTGTCCTTGTCACCGGTGAGGTGGGTGACCTTCTCGTAACCGCGCCAGATCGACCAGGTGCGTTCCTTGGCGGGGGTGAGCGGGTCGTCGTTGTAGTGCCAGGCTCCACCGCCGGAGTACTGATAGGTGTGCTCGACTGCTTCCGAGCCGCCGTGCGGGTCGGTGGTGGAGACCGCGGTGACCGGGTACTTCTGGAACCAGTCGAGGACCGGGGTCTTCTCGCCGTTGGGTGACCAGTAGACCGGGTAGCAGCGCTTGGTGTTCTCGTCGACCTTGGGCATGGTCTGCCCGGCCACGCACTCTGCGGGCGCGTAGGAGACGATCGTCTGTGCTCCGGTCTCCGAGGTGACGGTGCGCAGGCGAGGCTTATCCAGGGAGAGGATGTCGTCGGCCGCGCCGTCGACTCGGTTGGGCTGGAAGACGTGGGTGAACTTCACCGGGTCCAGGGCGAGGTCGGTGCCGCGCTTGCCGGTGTGCTTGATCTCGTCCAGCCACAGGGACTGGTCGGTGGTGTCTCCGGTGTCTCCGGGGTCGAGGTAGAGCTGCTTGAGCTCCCAGGTGTCCACGGGCGCGAAGTCGGGGGTTGCCGCAGCGGCGTCCCATGCCTTGGTGGTGATGCCGGTCATGCGCTTGCGGGTAAAGAAGGCCGGGCCGACGTTGCCGGTGCACTTGTCGCCGTCCTTGCATACGGCGTCGTACGGGACGTCCGGCCAGTTGTCGCGCTTGTCCTTGGTGAGGGCGTCACAGCCGGTACCGCTGGCCAGGCAGCGTTCGGCGTAGGCAAAGGTGACCTTGTTGGAGGCTGCGGGCTTGGCGGAGAAGAGAGCGCCGGCGCGCTGGCCGTAGCGGATCTCCTTGAGGTATCCGCCGCGGGTGTAGTCAGTGCCGGTGTTGTCGTCGCCCAGCTTGTCGTAGTTGTTGTGCTCGGCCGCGTACCAGTACGTCATGGCGTTGTCGTGGGTGTCCTCGACGAGGTCGAGGTTCCAGCGCCATGCCTGCTTCTTGTCGCGGCCCGAGAAGCTCGTGCCGTCGGCATAGCCGGGCTCGCCCTCGTCGTCGCCGAAGACCGGCGCCGTCCACACCGAATCGGTGCGGTCGTCCGAGCCCGCTCCATCCAGCTTGTTCAGGCCGAAGGTGTACGTGGTGCCGTCGCCCGTCGTGACGGTCCAGTACTCGCCATTGTCGTCACCGTTCTCGGCGCCCGTGCTGTGGGTGACCGTCGAGGCATCGTCGTTCTTCAGCCGCCACTTTCCGGTCGTGTCGTCCTTGACCATCTCGGTGGATTTGCCGTTGAGGACGAGGGAAGCGTTGTCGTACTTCCAGCACAGGTCGTACTTCTTGTCCTGGCCGTCGTCGTCGCAGGAGCCGTACTTGCGCTCGATGTAGGAGGACGTGAGGTCGAAGCCCTCGCCGATCGCGGTGCCCTGGTTGTTGGTGGAGGCGGTGCGGCCGTCGACGCCGCCGGAGTCGTAGGAGATCTCCAGGCCGGGGGTGGGGCCCGCAGCGGGCGGCGGGGTGCGCAGGGGGTACGACCACGTGAAGGTGCCGGAGGAGCCGCCGGCTTCCCAGGTGGAGGAGGCTGCTAGTGGAGTGGCCTTGTAGTCGCCGGCACCGGACTTGGTTCCGGCCGCGAGGGCCAGGACCATCGTTTCTCCGGTCGCCGACTCACTCTTCGAGGCAGGTGCGAGAGAGAGGGAGGTGCTCAGCTGCTGGGCGCCGCGGTCGTTGGTGAACTCGAGCGAGTCGCGGGTGCGGCACTGGGCCTTGGCCGGGTCGTCGAGGGCACAGGACGGGAGACGCAGGGCCTGCAGACGACCGGCCCAGTCACCGCCGTAGGCCGAGGCGAATGCCCTGTAATCGAGGCCGAGTTCGGCCCGACCGCCCGCCTTCGGGCCGGTGACGGTGAGCACGACGCCCTTGACGCCCAGCTGCTTGGCTTCACGCTGGCCGAGGACCTTCACCTTCACCTCGGGGGCGGCCGCCTCCGACCGGCTCTTGGTCGCCTTCGGCGCGGTGAGCGTGAGCGGCAGCGAACCTGGATCCGCTTTCGCCTGCCCCGACTTGGGCAGGGTGAGGGTTGCTGTCCCGCCCTTGGGCCAGGTGACGGAGTGGTTCTGGTCCGTGCGGGCGCGCCTGGCCGCTGCTCTGTCGGCTGCGGCGGACTTCGCCACGACGTCCGCGCTCTTCTTGTTGAGCTTCGCGGTAAACGGTGTGACCTCCGCGGAGCGCGGTGCCTTGAGCTTCGGCCGTCCCAATGGATCCGTATCCGCGGCGAACGCCACGGGGGTGAGCAGTCCCGGCAGCAGGGCAAGGCCGGTGACCGCGGCGATGTGCCGGGGCCATGAACGTCTCGCAGGTCTCTTGATGCCACCTGTCCGGGACAGACCGAAGGCAAGCAGTTTCATCACGCGTCTCCTTGCGTGCGGCCACCCCGAGGTCGGTTCGATGGCCGCACGCCGTAGAGAGTCAGCTAGAAGCAGTTGAGAGGGCGGGAGTGGGGGCTGGGTGAGGCCGCAAGGTCTCCGGCTAGACCGACGGCTGCGCGATCTGGCTGCTCACCTGATCCGGTGTCATCGCCCCGGTCCACACGCGCACCTTCGCCAAATCACCGGGCAGGTAGTTGCCACTCACGCCTCCCGTGGAGCCGCGGCCCGTCGAGAGGGCTCCGCTGCCTTGTTGCGGCCTGGCGAGTCCGTCGTCGTCCTCGCCTTGTTGCAGGAACTGACCGACGTACAGCTGCGCGACACCGAACTGCTGGGTGCCCTCGGAGTCGGTGAAGTCCTGTCCGCCGTCGAAGACACCCGTCACATCGACCCAGGTGTCCCATTCCTTCTCGCCCACGGGCTCTTGGGCCAGTGCGAGCGCGGTGTCCACGATCTTTCCGTTGGTATCGACGGCGCTGCGTCCGAACTTCCACCGGTAGACGTCCGCTTCGGCCTTCTCGATCCACACCGACCAGGACGATTCCTTGCCCACCGGGGTGGCCTGGGCGGCCACCAGGCCCTTGTAGCCCACCGGCTTCGCGGTCAGGAGCGCCTTGTTCAGGCGTACGCGAGCCGACACGGTGAACGATCCGCTCTCATCAACCACGGGACCCGTTGCCTGGGCGTACCCGGCGGCCCCGTCGAGCACCAGCGCCGTCGCGTCCTCCCCCTTCAGCCCCGATCCGGAGCCCGAGAGGGTCAGCCCGCCCCGGTGATAGGGGAAGGACGTACTGGCCGGATCATCAGGATCCTCCGGACTCTCGACGACCTGGCTGCCGGAGGAAATGGTCGCGTCCCAGTGCGCGACCAGCTCATTGGTCGGCGCCTCGTCCTTCTCCACCCGGTCTTCCTGGCGGATCTCCTCGGGAGTCAACGGCCGCTGCCAGGTGGCGATCTCATCGACCCGACCGAGAAAGTACTCGCCGTAGCTGCCGCCCACCTTCGAGCGCCCGACCATCAGATTCCGGTTGGCCGTCCACGGCGTGTACGTGGCTGCCTCGTCCGCAAGCACGACCGGCTTGCCCTGGGGCCGCCCGTTGATGAACAGCTGGATGGTGTCGTTGCTCTTGTCCGTGTCGCCCTGGGTGTCGAAGACGCCCGTGAGGTGGGTCCACACCTTGAGCGGTGGATTGGCCGCATCGGCAAGGGAGCGGATGTAGACCGGCCCGTCCTTGTCCTGGTCGGTGCGGTTGAACACCCACTTCTTGCCAGCCGACGAGTAGTAGAGCGTGAACGCCGACCCGTGCTCCCCCGGCGCCGAAAGTACCGTACGGTTCGCTGAGTTGTCGCTGAGATAGGCCCACGCGGACACGGTGAAGGAGTCCTGGGAGTTCACCGAGACGCCGTCCGTCGAGGCGTAGCCGACCTGCTTGGCGGGGTCGCTGATGTTGTCGTTGAGGCGTAGCGAGTAGTCGGCTGCGCCGCGTCGGCCCATGGTCGACCAACCGGTGCCGGCCTCCTCGCGCAGGACGACGTCGTGCCGTGTGCCGACCTCGCCACTGTCCTTGGCTGCGGTCGCGCCCGAGCCCGGGGCGCCGTCATCGAAGCGCCATCGTCCCGTGGAGCCGGATGCCGCGCCCACCTTGAAGACGAACTCGGCGGGCGGTCCCCAGCGTTTACGTCCGTCCTTGTCCAGCTTCAGGTCGCTCGCTTCCACCGACAGTGTCTGTGTTCCGGGCAGGCCGGGTTTGATGTCCTTGGCCGTGACGGGCCCGTTGGTGGTCGCCGCGTTCACGGTCTTGGTCGCATCGGCGTCCGAGGTCAGCAGGCGCCACCGGTACGCCTTCACGTCCTTGTCCGCCGCGTTCGGCTTGAAGGTGAAGCTGCCTGGCTCTCCTGGTCCGCCGGCCGCCGCGCAGTCGTTGGTCGTGCATTCGGTGTACGGGGCGCCGGGGACGATGGTCGGGACCTTCGGGGCGGTGGAGTCGATCCGCAGATAGCACCAGTTCGAGTACGGCGAGAAGAGGTCGCCGTCTCTCCCGTTGTACTTCCAGTGAGACTGAGTACGCGCCTTGAATCGGTAGAGCCCTCCATCGGCTCGCTTGGACGTGACCGTCTTCTCCAGCGTGCCGTCCGGATGCCATCCCGAGTCCGGCTCGTAGTCCTTCCACACATCGGACCAACTGCCCGACGTCGTGTCCGTGCTGGAGCGCTGCATCACGAACTCGGCCTGCAGAGAGCCCTCTTCCTCACCCTGATGCTGCTCGACCTTGGTCTGCACCCGGGCCTGCACCGTCGGCGTGTCCACCGTCACCGTCAGAGGATCCTTCGACGGCCGGCAGTACGCCTTGTTGCCCGTGCCTGGGATGGCCCCGACCGAGGTGGGCACCCCCGGCTTGTGCACGTACCAGACCTTGAGCTCGGCGTTGTTGTCGAACCGCTTCCACGCTCGCGGCTCGCCCTCGTCCTTGGCCCGCAGCATGAGCGTCAGCCGGGACATCTTCCCGTCCGCGAGCGCGCGCACGGTGGAGGTGAGGTTCTCGTCCTTCTCATCCGGGTTGTCGTTGAACTCGACCCAGGAGTTGGGCTGTTCGGGATGGCACAGGTCACCGCGTCCTGCCGAGATGTAACGGTCGCCCATCTGGTCCAGCTGCTTGGGGCCCGGCCAGCGGGTGCCCTCTGAGATGTTGTCGGTGCGCTCGAGGTCCACCCAGTAGGGGGTGCAGTTGAAGGACCAGGTCTCGTACGCACGGAACGTGGCGTCGAGCACCTGCTTGCCCGCGAGCTTTGATGCCCCGAACTCGAAGTACATGCGGTCCGTGTAGCCCCCGGTGCTGCAGTAATAGCCGTCCGCGACACCGCAGCGGCCAACGCCCTTGGGTTCGCTGAACTTCCAGAACTTGTCGCCGTCCGAGGAGATCTTGGTCCATTCCGATACGCCTAGCCCCACGGACGGGTCGATGTAGACCGGGTAGACGGTCTTCTCGCCGCGCAGCAGATCGAGATCCGGCGTCACGGAGACGGTCCCCTTGCCGACGGTGACCGGCAACTCGGCGGTGGCATCACCTTCACCGGGCTGGGACGGATCCTCGGCAGTGCCCGATCCCGGGCCTTCTCCGGTTCCCGAGTCAGCCTGCGGCTCCCCCGCCACCGCAGACCTCGACGCTCCCTGGAGGCCCTTCGCCGCGGCTCCTCCCGCGGAGTCCCACATCTGACCGGCCGGCCCCCGGAACAAAGGGTTGCCGTCCGCGTCGACGGCCCGCAGGCCACCCCCTTCGCCGGGAACCAGGCTCAGGCCATCGCCCGTGGCGGTGAGCTTGATCTTCTCCAGTTCGGGGCTGGCCGCGGCTTCGGCAGTCTGTACGGCGAGGACCTCTCGATACCCCTCAGCCGTCGCCGTGAGCTGCAGGTCCACACCGTTGATCGGCACATTGGCGTACGTGGCGGTGGCCCCGTCGAGCGTCGGGGCGGGCAGTGAGGTCGGCCAGCCCAGCTTCACGCCCTGTCCGTCCCGCCCCAGGCGAAGCAGCCCCGAGCCACTGCCGCCACCGGAGAAGGACAGGTCCACGACGGCCGCCTTCGGCCCGACCGTCCCATCGGGGCGCTTCTCCAAGGTGACGTCGACGTCCCGCCAACTGCCGTCCTTGGCCCGGGCGCGCTGCGGTTCCGTCGACTGCGTCAGGACGAACGTGCCGTCAGGGTTGGCCATGGTCGTCGTGTACTCGGTCCGTTCCGAGGTCACCTCGACCGGTTCACCGGACGCAGCGGCACGGGCAGACGCAGACTCCTCTGTCACCTGCCCCGCGGCGGCGGACTCGGATGCCGAGGCATGAGCCACGCCGGAGCCGGCGAACGCGGCAACAGGCAAGAGCGACAGGAGCATTGCTCCCACGGACAGCACACCGGTCACGCGACGCGACCCGGTTCTTCGCACACCGACATAGCGGTGCCCCGACCCCAACTCCACAGTCCCCACCCCAGAGTTACCGAACCATCACAGGCGGGGTGAGTTAACGCCTCGGGAGTTCCTGGGGTCAATGTGAACTGGGACACATTTTAGTGTGCACGTTTAGCGCCAACTGGATGAAATCTGTTGAAACTCGGAGTGCCCCCACGGCACCCGCACCACCCCTGCCGATAACGGTCCGCGATCAGCACATCTCCCCACTGGCCGAGAACTCGCCAAACTTCCCAGACGAGGGCAACCATGCCGGACGCGACGCCCCCATTAGCCAATTTGCCACCCACCCAGGGGCGTTCAGCCGACGAATCCACCGCGGGCACAGCGAGTCCGTCCTGGTCTGCACCAAAACTCGCCACCATCCGCGGCAACATGAACCTCCACCTCACGCAACCCGAGCCGCTCCATCACTCTGCGTACCGGCATGAGTGACCCGCCGGAATTCGAGCGGCGAATCACCGTGGGCGCAGATGAGTTAGCTCGCATTAGGGACATCCGGGGCAACTCCGCCTTGCGGTCACGTACACGCTCACCTTCGCCGCCGCTCCACTCACGCCACCCACCCACCCCATCCGCCCGCAAGGACCTGTCGCAGCCGAGCCGTCGGCACGCCGCACCCCCTTCGTAGCTCTCTACGAAGATTGGCGTTGCGAGATAGGGCCGATGGAACATATTCAAGAGCCCTAGAAAAGGCCCCTTGCGTCGCGGACGGATAGCCGCTGAGTCATATTCGCCACTGTCGACGGGAGTTGGGCTCCCCGAGCGGTCAGCAGCCACTCCTCCAGTCGGGCGTGCGATTCACCCCCTATAGGCGTGATTCACGTAGAGACCCCCTTGATGCGCCGTGGTTACCAGTTCGTAACTGGTTAGTACGTAGGCATATGCCCGAGTTGGGTGGATCTTGGAATGTTCTCATGGGTAAGCCGCTTTGCGAGGTCTTTAACAACAGGACTTCCTGTTGCCCCCTGCGTGGGGGTCGCCTCCCAGTGGCCGAGCGCATTCCGAGCCGCTGCCGAAGCGGCCGCGGGGAATCGAGGGGTTCGGGGGGTCGGGGGTTCGGGGATTCACGACCGGAGCACGTGTCCGGCCGTCTCCTCGGGTGCGGGGTAACGAAAGTTCGGGGCGTTGCTGGGGGTGTCTGTATGTCGTTCGTCGAGTGAGGCGTGTCAGTCAGCAGTAGCAGTGATTCCGGATTCTGAACTCTCGGGAAAGAGAACCTTCTTGACCGCCATCTCCATGAGCCGACGCATGCTCCTCGCGAGCATCGGTGCTGGCGCAGCCGTCGCCGCCCTCCCTGCCATCGGCAGCGGCCGCGCCTACGCCGCCGGCGCATCCGATCTGCCCGACATTCCTGAGGACTCGGGCCTGCCCGACACCGAACGGGGCCGGACCGTCTGGGCGTACAAGCTCGGCGGCAAGGCGGTGAAGGAGGCTGCTGTCGGCGCGCTGACGAGCGGCTCCGTGAGCGCCTTCCTGACCGGCGGGTTCGACAAGGCCCGTGCCGAGGACAACAGGGTCGCCTTGTTCGAGTCCCTCGCCTACGCCGGGAAGTCGGTCACCGACAGCGTGGGCTCCGCCCTGTCCGGTGGGGACAAGGCCATCGACACGTATCTCGCGGGTGGCTGGCAGAAGCCGGTGGTGACCGACCTGCGCGTTGAGACCTTCACCGTCATGAACGCCGGGGGCAAGGGAGTGCAGCGCGAGGCGTCCAAGGCGCTCGCCGAGGGTTCCCGTGAAGCCCTGAGCACGTTTTTGAACGAGACCCAGTACGCCGCGCATGCCGAGGACCAGAAGGTTGAAGTCTTCAAGGTCCTGAACGGTGCCTCGCCCGAGGTGAAGAAGTACGCCGAGCGTGCGCTCGCCGACGGGTCGCCGGAGGCCGTCCACTGGTTCCTGGTCACCGGGCAGCACATCGCCCGCGCCCGTGACGAGGAGAAGGCCACGATCGACCAGCTCGTGGCCGTCGTCGAGCGCGAGGGCAAGCGCGCCAAGGTGACGACGGAGCGTGCTGTCGCCGCTTCCGACCAGGCCAAGACCGCCGCCGAGAGCGCCAAGAAGGCAGCGTTGGCGGCGGCCGAGGAGGCCAAGGCCGCCAAGCAGGACGTGAGCAAGTCCGCGAGCGCCGCCCGTAAGGCTGCCGGGGCCGCGCGGGGAGCTGCCGCCGCTGCGAACACCGCCATCTATGCGTCGCGGACCGCGCAGGCGGCCTCCGCCCGTGCCACCCGCGCCGCCCAGGCCGCTGCCGCCGCGGCGGCGAGCGCGGGCCGTGCCGCCGCCGGGGCCTACAGCGCGGCCATCGCTGCGTCGAAGGACGCTTCCCAGGCGCGTGCCGCCCGTATCGCCGCCGAAGGTGCCCGCGACGCCGCAAAGAAGGCCCGTAGTGCGGCCAAGGCGGCGGCCGCCGCGTCCACCGCCTCGCGGCAGGCGTCCGCCGCGGGTGGCGCCGCCGCCTCCGCCGCGCGCAACGCCGCTGCCGCGGCCAACGCCTCCGCCGCCGCTGCGAGTGCCGCCGGAGTCGCCACCTCGCAAGCCCGCGAGGCTCGGCAGGCCGCCGCCGAGGCCAACTCCGCGGCCGCGCGCGCCACTCGCGCCGCCTCCACCTCCCAGACTTTGGCCAACAGGGCCGCCAGCGCTGCTTCCGTCGCGCACAAGGCCGCGGACTCCGCCGCCGATCACGCGGAGAAGGCGGCAGACGCGGCCGAGGACGCGGCGAAGAACGCGGGCAAGGCCGTCGAGTTCGCCAAGCGCTCCGGCCACTATGCCGACCAGGCGTACAAGGCGGCCACGAACGCGCGGGACGCGGTCAAGGAGGCCCAGGCAGTCGAGAAGGCCGCCCGCGAGGCCGAGACGAAGCGGATCGAGGAGGACACACAGGCCGGTCTCGAACTCGCCCGTGAACAGGCGCGGTTGGAAGCCGAGAGCCTCGACCGCATCGAGCGCCAGCGGGATTTGGCCGACCAGGCCAGCAAGGAGACCAAGGACCTCATCGCCGGGGCCGAGCGGGCCCTGCAGGCAGGGAACGAGGCCGAGGCCGTGGCGACCGGGCGTAAGGCAGCCGCCCGCCTTCTCGACAGTTACGGCACGTGGACCAGGGAGGCGGCTGAGTTCGCTCTCGCCGGTGCCGACGCCGACGTACTGAACTGGGTCGACGCCGACCGGCTCGCGGCCCAGCGCCAGGACGACCGCGAGAGCGTCCTCGCCCTCGCCGAAGTCGCCCCGGCCGCAGTCGCCGAGGCCGCGCGGGAGGCCATCGACAGCGACGACCCGGACGCCGCCACCCAGTTCCTCAAGACCGGCCGGATCAAGGCGTCCCGCACCGACAACCGCGTCGCGGTCTTCAAGATCCTCGGGCAGGAGCCCGGCAAGGCCGTCAAGGCGGCCGCCGAGGCCGCGCTCTCGGACGGCAGCGCCGAGGCTCTCGACACGTTCCTCGCCTCGGGCCTGGGCAAGGCGCTCCAGGAGGACGACAAGGTCGAGGTGTTCCGCCTGATGAACACGGGTGGCCCGAACCTCAAGTCCGCCTGCCAGGTGGTCCTGGAGGGCCCGGCGCGAATGCGGCGGTTCTTCGTCGCGCGCGACCAGCACAGCATCGCCCGGGTCGACCACGACTCCGCCAGCCATGTCGCGGCGATCCGTGCCTCGATCGCGCATGCGGCGAAGGTGGCCGCCAAGGCGCTGGAGGACGCCGCGCGTGCTTCCAAGGTGGCCGCGGAGGCCAAGGACGCGGCGAAGGAGGCGGCGGACTGGGCGGCCAAGGCCAAGAATTACGCGGCCGACGCGGGCAAGTCCGCGGACGAGGCGCGGAAGAACGCCGCCGACGCGGACGCCTCCGCGAAGAGGGCACAGAGCTCCGCGCAGACCGCGAAGAAGGCCGCGGCCACCGCCCGTACCGCCGCTCGTACGGCGAACTACGCGGCCAACCAGGCGTACGACTCGGCACGGAGCGCGGTCGCGTCGGCCGGCTCCGCGCAGGCGTCCGCGGCCCGGGCAAGGGCGTCCGCCGTCGCGGCGGGCAAGGACGCGCGGGCCGCCGCGGTCGCCGCGAGCGAGGCCCGCAGCGTCGCCGTCGCCAAGCGGAAGGCGGAGGCCGCCGCCGCGGCCAGGGAGGCCGTGCGCAAGGCCAAGGAGGCCAAGGAAAAGAACAAGAACCCGGCCGACACTCCCGCCAACGACCAGTGCAAAGTCGACGAGCCGGGGACGTGGCTCGGAAAGACCGCCCAGGAATGGCAGGACATAACTGGGCGGGCCAGCACGGCACTCGGGACGCTGAGCCTGCTCGCCATGGGCGCCGGCGGTGTCGCCCTTGTCACCGGATTCGGTGCCCCCGCCGCACCCTTCCTGTTCGGCGCCGGGGCCATCTTGGGCGGTGCGTCCTGGGTGGCACAGGGGTTGAACGTCCTCGCGCACGGCTTCGACGACCGAAAGGGACGCGGTTGGGGGAGCGCGCCCTTCCAGGAGTCGCTGGGCATGTTCGCGCTCGGCGGCATCTTCATGGGCAAGGGCGCCGTCGCCAGCAAGCTCGGCTACGGCTTCAAGGTCGCCAAGGATGGCGTCAAGAATGCGGGCACGGCCATCAGCGACGCGGCCGGCGGCATCGTCACCACCACCATCGGATGGCTGACCTGGTAGGGGAAGGTCGTAGCGCCGAAGCGCAAGCGCACTGAAACGAGACGGGTGGCGGCACCCAGCCGCCGCCCACACATTCCCAGTTGGAAGATTTCCTCATGTCCGGTTCCGGTCTTTCCACCGGCCAGTGGTGGGTTCTCGCGGTCGCCTCCACGTTCCTCCCCGGCCTGGCCATGCTGCCTTACATCCAGAAAGCAAAGAAGGTGGCGCTACCTCTCTACTTCGCTGTTTCCGCCATCCTGGGGACGATCGGCATCGGCGGCAACGCGATGCTCCGTGACTACGGCCTCGCCGAATCCCTCGAGATGTACGTCTGGTGCATGGGGGGCCTGGCGCTCCTGATCGTGCTCGGGCGCCCCCAGATCAAGCGGAATCAGGAGCTTCAGGCAGCCGGCAAGGAAATGGAGAAGCCGTCTGGGCTCTACATGCTGGTGGTCTTCGTATGCCTGGGTATTGCTGCCACCCTCGCCTTCATGATCCGGAACTACGTGCTCGGCTGACCACTCCTCGCCTGTCGCGTTACGGATTCCCCCTTCCCCTCTGACAGAAGGCTTTATGTTCGGTTCGGGCCTTTCGGCCAGCCAGTGGTTCGTCGTCGCGGCCATTTCCTCTTTCCTTCCCGGTACGGCGATGCTGCCGTACATCCGGAAGGCAAGGAAGAAGGCGGTCATCCCCCTCTTCTTCATTGTCCCTTCCGGTATCGCGGCGCTCGGACTCACCGTGAGTGCTGCAACACGCGGCTACGGGTTGGCCGAGTCACTGGAGATGTTCGTATGGGTCACGGCCGGTCTGGCACTGCTGATCGTTCTGGGCCGCCCTCAGATCAAGAGGAACGAAGAACTCCAGGCAGCGGGTAAGCCGATGGAACAGCCGTCGATGCTGTACATGGTCGTGGTCTTCGTGCTCTTGGGAATTGCCGCTGTACTGGCCTTCATGCTCAGGAACTTACTGATCGGCTGAGGCTCCTCTTCCCCGCCGAACAACCTTCCGGGCTTCTCCCTGCCCATTTCCCGAAATTTTCCCCTGCTCTCCTACGAAAGGACATCGCTTTGCTGACTCGCATACGGAGGACCTGCGTCATCGGCGCGGCCACGGCAGCCGGAGCCACCGCGGTCACGGTCGCCGCCCTGCTCCCCTCGGGCGGCGCCACGGACACCACGGCCGGGCCCCAGGCGGACGGGGCCAGGGCGGTCGCGGCCGCCGACAAGGAACCCGGCTACGTGGTCGAGGACTTCAACTACCCCGGCGCCGACCGGATCCTGAAGGACAAGGGCATCGTTCTCAAGCGCGGCGACGGTCACATCACGCTCGCCGAGTGCGGCTCCGCGAGCGGCCTGATGGAGATCTACTCGCGCAAGGACGACAGCATCTGCTTCCGCACCACCGGCACGTCCGGCCATCTCACCATGGAGATCCCGGCCGTCTACGGCGTGAAGACCTCCGCCATGGACGCCGACCTCAAGCTGAGCGCCGAGGGCAAGAACACCGACGTCGCGGTCGGCAAGAACAGCTTCAAGCCGGTCGGTGAGACGGCCGACCCGAACGGTCGCGAACACATCCTCCTGGAGATCCGCACCTCCAAGTAGCCCTTGCCCGTACGTAGCCCTTGCTCGTACGGAGCGCTCGCTCGCACCCACGTAACACGTAACCCCTGCTCGCCGGAGTACGCACACCCCATGAAGTCAACTCCCCTCCGACGCAACGGACTTGCCGCCCTGATCGCGGCTGCCGTCGTCGCCACTCCCCTCGCCGCCGGAGCCCCCGCCCACGCCGTCACCGGCGACAAGGAGCCCAACAATCTGCGCGCCTACACCGCGCGCCTGGACATCGGGCGCGGCGACCGCGCCTGCACCGGTGCCCTGGTCGCCCCGCAGTGGCTGCTGACCGCCAAGTCCTGCTTCGCGGAGCGCCCCGCCGCCTCGGTCGACGTCCCCGAAGGCGCCCCCAAGAAGCCCACCAAGGCCGTCATCGGGCGCACCGACCTGACCGGCAAGGCCGGGTCCGAGCGCGAGGTCGTCAAGCTGATCCCCCGCGGCGACCGCGATGTGGCCCTGGCCAAGCTGTCGGCGCCGGTCACCAATGTCACCCCGGTCACCCTCGCGTCCGGCCCGGTGGAGGCGGGCCAGAGCCTGACCGCCACCGGCTACGGCCGCACCAAGACCGACTGGTCGCCGCTTGACCTGCACCACGGCACGTTCACCGCGGCCGCCGCCAAGGGCACCGACGTGCAGCTGACCGGCGAGAAGGGGGAGGCGATCTGCGCGGGTGACGCAGGCGCGCCGCTGGCCATGGGCAGCGAGGACCGTCCGCAGATCGCCGCCCTCGCCTCCCGCTCCGACCAGGCGGGCTGCTTCGGCACCGACCCCGCCCAGAAGTCCACCAAGGCGGTCGCATCGCGCGCCGACGACCTGGCCGCCTGGGTCGGCGAGCAGACCGGCCAGGCCGGCTTCGTCGACTTCAACGGCGACGGGGTCGAGGACATCGCCGTCGGCGACCCGTACAACACGGTCGGCGGCCACAAGCAGGCTGGTTCCGTGAGCGTCGTCTACGGCGGCGGCAAGGGCAGCGCGCAGATCGACCAGAGCCTGTCCTTCGTGCCCGGCGGCGCCGAGGCGAACGACCGGTTCGGGCACGCCCTGGCCACCGTCGACTACAACAAGGACGGCTACACCGACCTGGTCGTCGGCATTCCTTACGAGGACCTCAAGGGTCAGGCCGACTCCGGCATGGTGTCCGTGATCTACGGCTCCTCCACCGGCCTCGGCAAGGGCAGGGCATCGACCAACTTCGAGCAGGGCGAGGGCACCGGCGCCCTGAAGAGCTTCGCCGCCGAAGCCGGGGACAGGCTCGGCTACTCGGTGACGGCCGGGATCACCCGCTCCGGCAACCCGTTCATCTTCGCGGGCACGCCCGGCGAGTCCATCGGCTCGGTCAAGGACGCCGGTTCGTCCGTGTACATCACCGGCAACACCAGCTTCGCCATCACGCAGGGCAACGGCGGGGCCGCGGGCGCCGTCGAGGCCGGTGACCAGCACGGATGGTCGGTCGCGTCGGACGCCAACTACATCGCCATCGGCGCCCCCGGCGAGTCCATCGGGAAGAAGGCCAACGCCGGCAACGTGAGTGTGCTGCGCCACCCGGACAAGCCCGGGGTCAAGCCCACGTACACGGCGAGCATCAACCAGGACAAGGGCTATGTCTCCGGCGGCGCCGAGGCGGGCGACAAGTTCGGCTTCTCCCTGTCCATGACCGCGTACCGGGGCGACGGTGAGAAGACGGCCACGTCGTCCGCTCTCGCCGTCGGCTCCCCGGGCGAGGGCATCATGCCCCCGGGCGGCGGCGCCGAGAAGAAGGAGGCGGGACACACCCACATCCTGAGCCTCGCCGCCGACGGCAGCGGCAGCCAGCTGGCCTCGGTCTCGCAGATGAACACGGTCAACCAGAACGAGGCCGACACCGCGGGCGGCTCCGAGCCCTACGACCACTTCGGTGAGCGCGTCGCGATCTCCAACCGCGCCCCGGGCAAGGTGCCGGGCCGCTTCGACCTGGTCCTTGCGGTCGGTTCGCCCGGCGAGGACCTGGAGGGCATCAGCAACACCGGTGCGGTGCAGACCTATTCGGCCATCGGCAAGCCCGGCGACGGCGACCGCTGGATCGAGATCGGCAGCAACGGCATCCCCGGCCCGAAGAAGACCAACCAGTACCTCGGTACGACACTCACGGCCACGCCGACCAACCTCTACATCGGCACCCCGTTCGGCCCGGCCGCAAAGGGCGCGGTCTACTCCATCCCGTGGACCACGCTGACCGGCGGTCCGTCGCAGCCGACGACGGTGTTCCAGCCGGGCAAGGACGGCATCCCCAACGAGGGCTCCCGCTTCGGGACCAGCGTGCAGTAGTTCCTTCCCTGTCCCAGTAGTTCCCCCCCTTTTCATGACAGCGCCCGGACTCCGGCTCGATGCAACTCCGAGCCGGGGTCCGGGTGTTCGGGGTCGGTAGGCAAGCGAAGGTCGGCACGGAAGCGAACGCCGACCTGCGGGAGATCGCCCCCACCCTCGGTGTCCAACCCGTCGCCATGATCGTCATCCGCTACCTCGCCGAGGAGAGCGGAGACCACGTTGTCTACGCCGAGGCTCTGGAGCAGGGGAACAAGGCGCTGAACGGGCTACCAGACCCGTATAATAGTCGCCATGACTATTACTGAGGCGGAGATTGTCGCCGGCGCCCGTGCCATCGCCGCCGCGCTACATGTCTCCCCGGACACCGTGATCCCCTTCCACCCGCCCCTCGACGGATGGCCCTACGCCGAGCTGCGGGACGGGAAGGTCCACTACCTCGTGCGGGAACGCGCGCACGTGGATCTCATCGCCACCTACACCGACCTCGACGCCTTCCTCTATCAGCTCGCCGAGGAAGCAACGTCCAGCCTGGCCCGAGGCTGGGAACTCAACAACCGCACAGGGTCGGTCGAGGACCCGGACTTCGACTCCCGTATCGCGTGGGTCGCCAAACAGCTGCAGCTGCTGAACACCGTCAACCCGGTCTGGGCGGAGCGATTCCGCGCCACCGTCGAGACGCGGTTCTCCGGCCTCAGCCTGCAAGACGTCGACCGCCATCCTGTCGGCCCCTGAACGCGGAAGTGGGAGGGGCGCCGAAGCAATCCCCTCCCACCGGACTCGGGCCCCGCAACCCTGACCCCGGACCGATGCCGTCTGTCCGTCACACGGACGCCGACACCGGCCGAGCACAGGAATCGGACGAGTCACGAGTCACGAGTTACGAGTTACGAGTTACGAGTTACAGGCTGTGCCTTAGCCCGTCACTTCCACGATGTACTTGTTGTCCAGGAGCCACTGGACGTCGATGCCCTTGGGCAGCAGGTATTGCGTGCCGCCGCCCGGCTGCCCGAACCACGGTGCGATCTTCCCGCCCTGGATGTTGCCGTACTTCTCCACTTCCGCCGGTCCCCAGTCCCTGGACCACCTGTACGCGTGGTATCCGGGGCCCATCGCGCTGGCATCGGCGTTGACGTTGGACGGGGGCAGGGCCCGCTCGGTGTAGGGGGTGCCGTCCCTGGGCGCGAGGAAGCCGCCCTTCGGCGAGCCGAAGCGGTCCATGTGATCGCCGACCTTCGGGAAGTGCGCCTTGGACGCACCCTCGAAGCCGTCTCGCGGCGGGTACGCGAACCAGCCTTCCTTCGCGTTCCAGTACCGGTGGAACCACTCCTCGATGGTCAGGTTGCCCAGCGGCTTGTATCCGGCCATCAGCTGCTTGGGCTCGGGCCGCATGTTCTCGGTGATCTTCGGCAGGTCGACGACCTGCTTGAAGGTGAACGAGAGGCCGCCGGTCTTGTCGGCCGCGACAGCGGCGTCGATGATCGACGCCAGAGCCTTGGAGTACTGGTTGGTGGCCACGCCGGCCTTGAGGTCCTTCAGGGCAATCTTGGCCTTGGAGATCTGTGCGGCCGTGAAGTTGACCTCGACGAGGGGGTCGGAGACGACCTTCGCGGAGCTGCCGATCCGGCCCAGCGTGACCAGCGAGCCCAGCTGCATGCCGGTGTCGGCGCACTGCTCGGCGGTGGCCCGGGCGTACGGCGGGGCGGCGGCGACGGGCGGGGCGGCGACGACGGGCGGCTCGCCGCCGGAGGTGTCGCCGGAGACGCACTGCATGAACGTCTTCGGGAGGTCCCCGAGCATCTGGCCGATGAACTTGTCCCAGCCGTCAGTGATGCGGTTGTACTCGCGGGTGAACTCCTCGGTCTGCGACTCCGAGTGGAATCCGGTCCAACGGATGTCCTTCTCGGGGCACTTGCTGCCGATGTCCGCCGGGACGTCGGCGGCGGTGCAGTAGAACGTGTCGACGCTCAGCACGTAGTCGAGACGGAACTTCTGCGTGCAGTGCAGGGCACCCTCACACCCGCCGACCGTCGAGACGGTGGGGTTGTTGTTCGGGGTGCGGTCGTCGTACACGCGGGCGGCCATGAACTCGCGCGGCACGCCGTAGTAGCCGTTGTCCGGCAGGGCGATGTGGTCCCGCTTCAGCTGCCTCAGTGCGGAGGCGGCTCCGCCGTCGGTCTCGCCGTCCTTGTCGGTGAGGCCGTGGGCCTTGGTGTCGGCGATCCTGGCCTGCTCGCGGTCGTAGCTCGCCAGGGCTTCCTTGGCGAGCTGCTGCCACTTCGCCTTCACATCGGCGGGCACGTCATCGCGCGGGTCGCCGTTGTCGTCGGAGCCGTTGCCGGTGAACTTGACCGGAACGGTGTCGGAGGTCCCGGTGTCGTGCGCGGTGCGGACGTTGAGGGTGTGGGAGGCCGTGACGGGGGCGCCGCCGGCTCGCAGGCCGGTGTCGACGGTCACCGACGTCTTGCCGGCCGCGTCCACCCGCTTCCACGCCCCGTTGTCCAGCTGCCACTCCACCCAGCGTGCCTTGTGGCCGGCGGGCAGAGTGACGGTGAACTCGCCGGGCTTGCCGTTGTTCGCCACGCGGGAGGGCGCCACCGGACGGTCATCCGGCGCGTCCACCTTGAACTTCGACCACGGGGACCAGTCCGCCTCGTACGCGCTGCCGTCGTAGGCCGAGGAGCGGACGAGATAGGTCCAGCCGTCCTTCAGCTTCCCCTTCGAGACGGTGACGGAGGCCGGCGTGCCGGAGGCGACGTATCCGGAGACGAGCACGTCGAACTTGTTGTCGTCGGTGAGGTTCACCTTGGACCCGGCGGTGCCGTCCGCCTTGACGGTCCACACCTCGAAGGTGCTGGTCGTCTTGTCCTTGTCCGGGTCCACCACGGTGTTGCGGAGGGTGGGGGTCAGCGTATTGGTCTGCCATACGCCGGATGCCTGCTTGAAGGGCGGGCCGACTTCGGGTGCTTTGGGGGTGTTCGGCGCGCGGTTGGCGCTGGCTGCGGCGCTCGGGGCGCCGAACGCCTGGGCCGTCGCACGTCCATCGAACACGTGGGGTGGTGTTGCTGAGGGCCGCTCGTCGGCGGGAGCGGTGGGAGTGGTGGCCGACGACCGCTCACCGGTGGCTGCGGTGGTGGTCCGCGGGTCGTCGAGGGCGGCGGCGTTGGCCGCTGCGGAGCCGAAGAGTGTCGCCAGGGCGATGGCCCCGGCGACGAAAGATGCTCTCTTTCTGGGAGAACGTCTAGATATGGAGCTTTTCACTGTGGTCCAGTTCGCTTGATCTTGATGCGGAACTTATCCCCCGCACAGATCACGGGACTCTACCCGTTGGTCTGGACCAATGCAGTTTCGGCTGCGTGAACCGGGTCACAATGCATCAACTCGCCAACTCCCCTGGCTACCAAAGGGGTTGATCACCATTAACCTGGTTCACCCTTGTTGCCTGATATGCAAATCCTGCGGCGTTCAGTCGCCTATTCCCGCCACGACTGCTTGATTCGGAATGTGCGATGTGGACGCTTTCGCCAATATCTCATCGGCTGCCTCATCAAGGTCCACTTGGGCTGCTTAAGGCACTTGAGGTACTTGAGGTACTTGAGGTACTTGAGCGTGACTTGCTTGGTTTGCGTTGTGCGCGCGGTTTGCTTGACCTACGGGGTTCTGCGGTCTGTGCCCGTTTGCTCGCCACGCCACCGCTTCCGCCCGCTCCTACCTACCGGAGCCGGAGGCGCCGAAAGCCACGGCCGCATGAACTGAACGACCGAGAGTCAATGGGCACGTTCGCGGTGCGACTCCCCGGGGCGGCGCCCCGACCGGGACCGGTCCTCACTCGCGATCGAATTCAATGCGGACATCGGGCCCCCAGTCCATTTCGTCACCGTCGTCGGCCTCGTCGTCCTCGTCGTCCTCATCGTCGTCCCAGTCCACCTCCGGGCCACCGGGCCGCCCCACGCGCAGCGCGCGATAGCGGTAGCCGTCCTGCTCGGCTTCCTCCCAGGTGAAGAGGACGGCCTCGCCGGGCGTCAGGGAGGCGAACGCGCCGGGGTCCGTGCGCAGGGCCGAGAAGTGTGCCCAGATCTCACCCGGCACTGCGGGCGAGGTCAGTACGCCCCAGCCGAATTCGTCGTCCCATGACTGGACGGTGCCGCGCACCGGGTGACTGCTGATGGCTCCTCCTGCGGTGCATCCGCATGATCGTCTGAATGGCGTGCGCATTCTGGCCGTGGGTCGGCGGGAGTGCCAACGACCCTTTGCTGTACGACCACTGACTGGTCGTTACCCGCACTCAGCACTGCGCTCACTTGCCCCTTTGGACAATTGCCGCTGTGTTCACGCTGGTGTGGAGTGCTCGGGACGCAAGTGCCCGATGTCTCACGCAGGGGGACCACACATGACGTACGTGAACAGGGTCGGCCGTATGGCCGTCGTGACCGGAACGGCCGCCGCGATAGCCCTCGGCGCGGTCGGTCTCGCGGAGGCCGCGCCGACGGCGCCCACGGCGGCACCCACCGCGGCCAACGACCAGCTGAAGACCGTCTTCACGCCGAAGCACCAGGGTTACTCGACGCCCAAGGCGAAGCGGAAGGCCGGAGTTCTCCACGCCCAGGTCGATCTGCGGGGCAAGCACCCCAAGTACTACCCGATGGCCTGGAGTTTCAAGGTCACCAATAAGAAGCTGAAGGCCATCGCCCGCGGACCCATGAGCTGCAAGGCGAGCGGCCTCAACGGCAAGTACCACGACAAGCACTACCCCATCCCGGTCGGCTACCAGTGGCACTCCACGGTGGGCAGCAAGAAGCACCCGCACAAGAAGAAGAAGGTCTACAACCTCACCGGCACCTGTGTGTTCAAGGTCCAGGTCGGTCACAAGCCCGGCAAGGCGACGGTGGGATTCCACTTCAAGTACGCCATCAACCCGTACAAGAAGAAGTCCGCGGTGCGAAGCGATGTCTCCGCTCCGGTCACCACCACCAAGGTCGCTCTCAACGACTGACGGGCGTCTTCGGTGGGCCGAGGGCCGGAGCCGGGGGCCGGGGGCGATACCCGGCCCCTTCGGCCACGCCCGAGCCTCCCCTGTCCGACGGGACGGTGACCTCATCGGCTCGTCCACCACGCGGCTCCCGTTCCGGCCGCCGCACTGACCGCAGTGATCAGCCACGCGGGTACGCGCTCGATCGTCAAGTGCAGCCCACCACAGCGCAGTTCGACCTGCGGGTGCCGCTTCCTGCTCTCCCTGGCCTGTGTCATGCGGCCAGTGCAGCACATCAGGTGTCTCACCGGCGCGGGCCCGCTTTGGGGCCACCTTTCGGCGATACGGAAAGCGCGTGTGGTGCGTGAATGCCACACCCCTATATCGCGCGCGAGAGTGAGAAGACGCCGAGTCCTTACGCGACTTTCCTTGGGAATTTTCAGCCACTCTTTGACTCGAAACCACCCCTTTGCATGCTGCGTTCCCACAGCCGAAGCCAGGCACTCGAAGGCCAAAGCCCCTTGCGGCGTGCCTTATGCGACGTCGGGTCTGGTCATCAGGGGTGAGCGCACGTGCAGTTGCAGGCTGGGGCCGGTCAGGGGCGGGGTGCTCCACGTCGCTGTCGCGGTGCCCGTGGTGGCGTCGACGGTCAGCCGGACGCGGTGCGGAGTGGTGATGACGTAGAGGTCGGCGACGAAGGTGTCGCCCTGCCATGCGCCGGTGGAGACGATGGGCCGGCCGAGCGGGGCGCACTCGCGCCAGTCGTCGCCGTGGCCGACCTCTACGTCGAGGATCGATGCGAACTGCACACGCCACCCTCCGTCGGTGGGGTGCACGGTGACCTGCGTTCCCTCGGGAAGGGCCGAGTCCGCCGGCGAGGCGTCCAGTGTCGCGGTGACCGCACGCCCGGGGTCGCTGGACCCCGCAACCGGCTGCAGTGTCAGGTGCCGTAGTCGTTCGGCCAGAACCGCGTCATCACGGATGCTCGCCGCCTGCCCCACACCGGGCAGCAGGCATTCCCACACGGCGTCGAAGACGTCCTGGGCCTCTCCCTGCGCGGTCACGGCGACGACGAGATCGTGGGAGGGGATCACCAGGCACTGCTGCGCATAGGAGCCGTGGCCGTGGTAGCCGTGGCGTGCCATCCAGAACTGGTAGCCGTAGCCGTGGGCGAAGTCCGTCTGGTCCGCCCCGTCCAGGATCCATTCGCTGTTCACGTGCCGGCGGGTCGCCTGCTCCACCCACTCGCGCGGGACGAGCTGCTGGCCCCTCCATACGCCCTTGCAGCGCAGCAGTTCGCCGAAGGCGGCGACGGCCTCGGTGGTCAGGTGCAGTCCGTGGAACCCGAAGGCAGCGCCACTGGCCACCCGGTCCCACTCGGCATGGTCGATGCCCATCGGCTTGAACAGGCGCGCGTCGAGGTACTCCGGAAGACCTGTGCCCGTGGCCTGCTCCACCATGCGGGCCAGGATGTACGTCGTCGAGTTGTCGTAGACGTGCCGGGTGCCCTCGGGATGGGCGAACGGCAGGCTCAAGAAGCCCTTCACCAGGTCGGCGGGTTCCCTCTCCCATGCCTCGGTGAGGCTGTCGGTGGGGTGCCCGGCCGTCATGGACAGCAGATGGTGCACGGTGATCCGACGGCCCTGCTCCGCCACGTCGGCCGGGACCCGGTCGGGCAGCACGTCCACCACCCGGTCCTCGAGCGAGAGCAGCCCGTCGCCGATCGCGAGACCTACGGCGATCGAGGTGAACGATTTGGTCAACGAGTAGAGCAGGTGCGGGCGTTCGGCCGAGTACGGGGTCCACCAGCCCTCGGCGACCACGTGACCGGCGTGCACGACCATCAGCGAATGGCATTCGCCGGAGCGCGCTTCGAGCCGGTCCAGCAGTGCGGCGATCGAACGGGAAGATATCCCGGTGGCGGCTGGTGCGGAACGGGGAAGCAGGGGGCGCTGAGACGTCATGCCGACTGTCTAGCAGTCGTGCACGATCCGGCGGGACGCGTAAGCGTGCTGGAGTTGCCGGTGGGTGGGCCATGGACGGCTGCATACGGGTTCGGGACCATGGCCTGCATGTCAGAGTGGACCATCAAGGCAGAGCCCGTCCGCGGCGCGGATGTCGGGGAGGTGACGCGTGAGTACTTCACCGAGATGGGGCGCCGGGTGCTGGGGCGTTCAGCCACGGAGGCGGAACTTCGAGCGGTGCTTGCTGAAGACCCTCACCATGACCTCAGCCCGCCCGACGGCGAGTTCCTCGTTGCCCGCGATGCACAGGGCGAGTTCCTGGGCTGCGCAGGGCTTCGACTACTGAGGGGCGATCGTGCGACCGCGGAGCTCAAGCGGATGTACGTGCGCCCCACTGGGCGGGGCGCAGGGTTGGGCCGGGGCCTCCTCCTCGCCGTCGAGGAGTCGGCCAAGAGGCTTGGTGCCGCACGGATCGTGTGTGAGACCAACACCCAACTGACCGAGGCTCGGGCTCTGTACACCCGGCACGGTTACGAGGAAACCGAGGCATACGAAGGGCACGGCAGGGCAGATCACTGGTACGCCAAGGTCCTCGATTGAGGGGCCGCTCCTGACGACGACCAGACGCAGGCGCCTCGGCCGTGTGAGCGCCACGTAGCCCGAGTGGGGGCTACGCAGAGCGCACCCCCCCGGGTCCGTCCGGCACGCTGCCGGGCATTGGCCGTGCGCTACGCGCCCACGCCGGAACACCCGGAATCTCCGGAGTCCGAATCTTCGGGGTCCGAATCTCCGGGGTCGGATTCGCCGATCCTCGGAACGGGTTTGAACGGACCAAACTGGGGCGGTTGCTTCTTGCGCAGATGGCGGTGCCAGCGCGCGACGCACCATCGGGCGAACACGAGGGGCAGGAACGAGAGCACTGTGGGGACCAGTGGCGGTAGCCAGGTCCATAGGGACATCGGCCACACCACACCGGCGACGATCGGTGCCACGACGGTCAGGCCCAGCAAGAGGGCGCCCCACACGTCGTCGACCCGCTTCCACCACGTACGGCTCTGCAGGTACGGCTCGAACAGCATCATCACGGCCAGTCCGAGCCCCACGGCCGGTGCGATCAGCCACGGGGACGCGGGCACGCCCCGGTTGCCAAAAAGCTCGCCGATGAAGGTGGCGGGGATGTACGCGAAGAGCAGGAAGGTGACGGTGCAGACGATGCCGCTGCCGACGGCGCCCAGCTCGTCATCCGAGTCCTGCGCCTGCGGCTCCGGGTTCCGCTTCATCGCAGCTGGGGTGCGAGATGCGATCCGTCGGTCGTCGCCCCCTGTAGTGCGGCGGTGGATATCGCCGTCCGTGTGGGTGTGGGTGTGATGCTTTCGTTTCCGCGGTCGGCGGCAGCCGCGGATCCGGCCAATCCCGTGCCGACGATCGCTGCGGCGACAAGTGCGGCAACGGTGGCGCTGAACTTCCGTCGGGGAGTGCTGTTTTGCACGCGCCGTGCTCCTTTGAACAAGCATTTCAGGTATGGCTCACCCTCACACCCCTGTGTGGCAAAGAGAGTTAATCACGCCTTGTGGTCGTCAGAGATTTCCCTGATCAGACCGTCAACGAGCCAGTGGAGAGCCACCTGCGAGCCACTTACGAGCCGTAGTCCTCGTCACCCTGCGACATGCAACCGAGCACCGTAGTCGGCACGACTCGCCGGGAGGCGCCCCAGCCGAACTCCGGGGTGGACACTCTCAGGGCAGACCAAGTCACCAACGCGGCGCAGTGTTTGGGGACCTCGCGGGCGACTGCTCCGGAATGAGAACAACCTGGCGCTGCCCGCCTCGTCCTCAATTCTGAAAGGGCATGACTTTCATGGAATCCGCGTTCACGATAGTGGGCAGCGGGGCGTCGCCAAGTGTCCGGAAAGGGCTGCTGAGAGCAGGGTTCCTCACTCACCGCTTCTGTCCCATCGCCCCCAGTGGCATGATCCGGCGGGTGGATTACCAGTGCTGCATAGACCTGCTCGCAAAGGTGCACGAGAACCTCTATGGGCTCCCTCGGGAGGTGCGACAGGCGAATGTCTCCCGGCTGCTGGAGGCGCTGGGGCGTCCTGAGCGGGGACTGCGCGGGATGCTGGTGGTCGGGACGAACGGCAAGGGGTCGACGTGCGCGTTCGCCGTGTCGGCGGTGGCCGCGACCGGCGCACAGGTGGGCAGTATGCCCAGCCCACATCTGCAGGAGCCCAGGGAGCGGATCCGGATCGACGGGGTTCCCGTCACGCGCGCCGAGTACGCAGCGGCGTTCTCCGATGTATGGCAGGCGATCGAGCGGCACAGTCTGCCCGTCCTGTCCCAAGGGATCTTCGCGACCACCGCGGCCGTGCACTTCCGACGGGCGGGTGTGGCGCTGGCAGTGGCCGAGGCGAGCATCGGTGGGAGCCGGGCGGCGGCTGCGGAACTCGGTCTGGACGTGAAGGTGGTCACCGGCATCGGGCTCGACCACACCCGGCTGCTCGGTAGTTCCCTGGCCCAGATCGCTCAGGCCAAGGTCGCGGCCGCGCAGGACGGGGACCATGTTGTTCTCGGCCGCCTGGTCCCCGAAGCAGCCACCGCCGCGGAGCAGGTCCTCAAGGAGCGGACGGGGCTGTCCGTGTGGCGCATGGGTCACGAGATCCGCTACACCGCTCGTACCATCGACCGCGATCGCGGTCGCGACGGCAACCCTGGCCCGGCGACGCTGGTCGATGTCTCCACTCCCCGCGCCGTGCACCGTGATCTGCCCTGCCCGCTGCCCGGCGCACATCAGCACCACAACCTCGCGGTCGCCATCGCCGCAGTGGACGCGCTGGCCGAACGCGGCCACATCCGCGAGCCGGACGGCGAACAGCTGCGCGCACGACTGGCAGCCACGCGCTGGCCCGGCCGCCTCGAACTCGTCCCCCACGCCCGCCTGGACGACTGGACGGGCCGCGTCCTCCTGGAAGGCGCCACCAATCCGCAAGGTGTCACGACCGTGGCCCCGGAGATCTTGCGCCAGGCCCGTGCCGACGGCCATCCGGGACGGACCGTGCTGGTCTTCGCGGCGATGGGCGACAAGGACGTCTCCGGCATGCTGGCCCCGCTCCCCTCCCACTGGCCCCTGGTCCTCACCCGCACCGACTCACACCAGGCCGCCGACCCCACCACCTTGCGCAGCCGGCTCTTACCCAGCCGCCAGGGCCCGTGCCTGACCGCCGACGACACCCCATCGGCGCTGCGCCGCGCCGCCGAACTCGCCGGGCCCGGCGGCCTGATCGTCGTCTTCGGTTCGCTGCGGCTCGTAGGCGAGTCCCGTACTGCGCTCGCTCTGCAGCCTGCGTGAGGAGGCTCTCTCGACGGATGTCTGTCCCGCAGCGGCTCGCTGACCAGCGGTGGCTCGCTGGTCGGCGCGGGAGCCGCCGCTCCTCGCGCTGAGATCAAGGTGCCGACTGAGCTGTCGAAGTGCCGACCGGGGTGCTCAGTCGCATGGTGGGCACCGGCACGACCGGAGCCCTTCTCGGACTCTCGGTGTGCGATATCGCATCCACCGCTGGGGCTGGAGCGCTGGTCAGCCAGGGTGAGCCAGCAGCGAGCCTTCGTACATGACGAGCCAGGGGACCGGCGGGAGCGCGGCGGTGACGCGCAGGCGGTCCGGGGATGACGCGGCGGGGTGACAGGAGTGGCGGCAGACGTTGTCCGCCGCTTCTCGTCTCGCAAGGAGTCGTGCCATGCGCCCCACTGTTCACCACGTTGACCGTCCCCACTCCCGCCCCCGTTCCCACCGCCTCCTCTGTACGGGCTCCGCCGCGTCCCGTACGCCGCTAGGGGCCCTGGAGGAGCGCTTCCTCGCGCTCGCGGCCGCCGCCGTTCCACTCACGTTGCCCGGCCACCTGGTGTGTGAGGACGCCGAGTTGGAGGTCCTGGCGGTCGATCAGGTCCGCACTCGGCTCGCCCATCCCGCCACCTCGCCGGAGCTTCGTCGGCGGACCTGGCGCGAGGTCGTCCGTCGCGCCCAGGAGCTCGGTGCGCCGTGGGACACGGTGGCTGTCGCGATGACGGTGCCGGTGCTGCGCCGGATGCTCGCCCGGCTGGCCCGCCCCGCGCACTTGGAGCGCGCCGAGGTGGAGCAGGAGGCGCTGGTGGCTGTTGCTGTCGCCCTGCGCACTGTGGATGTCAACTGCGCCGATGCGGGGCGGGAACTGTTCGCTGCGGCGGATCGGGCGGTGCACCGGCTGGCGTATGCGGCGCGTCGTCAGGCCGTACGGGAGGTTGGGCAAGAGGTCGGGCAGGAGGCCGTGCGGCTGGGACGGGTTGTGGTGGGGGCCGGGGTGGTTTCCGGGTGTGGTGGTGCGGGTGGGGGTGAGGGAGAAGGTGCTGAGGGTGGTGCGTCGGGGGATGAGTTCGCGGTGTTGGCGCGTGCTGTTCAGGCGCGGGTCGTGGATGTGGCGGAGGCGCGGTTGATCGCGCGTACGCGGCTTCAGGGTGAGCCGATGCGGTTGTTGGCGGAGGAGCGGGGGGTGAGTGTGCGGCAGCTGTACCGGCACCGTGCTGCTGCGGAGGGGCACTTGGCTGCCTATTTGAGGGAGCGGATGTCCTGCGGGGAGTGACATAGCCTGCAGGACCTGGGCGGACTTCGCTGCCCCGCCGTTCCCATGCCCCGCTGTCCTCCTGTCCTCCTGTCCCGCTGTCCCGCTGTCCCGCTGTCCCGCTGTCCACGGTCGCGCTGCCTGCGAGGAGATCGTTCGGCCGGGGATGTCATTTCCCGGGGACTGAATCTCTATTACGGGTGAGCGGCCACCGTCGGCCGCCGGGTGCACGCCACGCACCCGGCGCAGGTGGTCGCCAAGGAGGGTCCAACTTCCTTTGCTGCCTGGGCCCTCGCGTCCGGCGGGGTGAGCGCACCGTCTCGTGCTGACACCCCGAGGTCCTTGTTTCCGTCGCCGCTCCGTTCGAGGAGGAAGGCCCGGGGGCCAGGGATCGCGCTTGCCCCGCCGTCGCACCAGTTCCGCCCTGTGGGACGTGCCCCGTCATGCGGGCGCCTCTGCGGGCACCTCTCTTTCTCTCTGTCTCCGCTGTCCTGTCGTGCCCTGCCCTTAACCCGTCTCTGCTGGAGGTGCGTTCGCCGTGTTCGTCAGGCTCCGCCGACAGCATCGCCTGCTGGGCTTCCGAGTGAGCCGCTGGATGGCTCGGTTCGGCTTCACCGTCATCTGCGTCCTGTGGGCGCTGCTCGCGGATCCGCCGTGGGTGTGGGCGGTCGCGGACATCCCGACCGTGATCACGAATCTGACGAACTGGATCGTCGGTCTCCTCGCCGGGCTCGCCACGCTCTTCCTGACGTTCGGTGGGCTGCGCTACCTGATGGCCGGTGATGATCCGGGCGAAGTCGAGTCCGCGAAGCGGGCGTTGAAGGCGGCGGCCATCGGTTACGCGTTGGCGCTGATGGCTCCGGTGATCGTCACCGTGCTGGACGGACTCGTCGGCGCAGGGGGCGGGTGATGGTGATGGTGATGGGATCAGCGCGCGTCCGTGCCCGACACGTCCGTGCCCGACTGGCCCTCCCTCTGCTGCTGGGGGTCGTCAGTCTCGGCATCCTCGTATTCGTTTTCGCTCCTGCTTCGGTCGCCTTTGCCGCCCCAACCCAGTCCGCCGATGCCGCCGTTGCCCCGGCCACCCCGCCAGCAGACCCCGAGCCCCAGCCACGCCCACAGCCAGGTCCGCAGGCACCGCCCCCGGACGACGACACCCCGCACCCCGAGCCGACCCCGGGCCCCACCCCGGCACCGGACCGCCCCGGGGACGGCTCGCCGCAGCACCCGCACCCCTCCGAACCGTCGAAGCCGTCGAAGCCGGCCAAGCCCGCGAAGCCCGAGCCGGCCCCGGGCGAGACGCCCCCGGCCTGCGAAGTAGGGGGCTTCCCCTGCGACAAGGGCACCACCTGGGGGTTCGGCTCGCTGCTCGACATCCCCGGGCTGATCGTGAACGCCATCACCGCGTTCCTCGGCACACTCATCGAGCAGGCGATGAAACCGCTGCGGGAGCTCATCGCCGATACCCTGCTGGCCGCCCCGGACGTCACCCGGCACGCCGAGATCAAGCGCATGTGGTCCATGGCCATGACCCTCGCCGCCGGGATCTACGGGCTGTTCGTGACCGCGGGCGGCATCACGGTCATGGGATACGAGACGGTGCAGACCCGTTACGCCGTCAAGCAGATCGCCCCGCGCCTGCTCGTCGGGATCGCCGCGGCTGCCACCTCGCTGACCGTGATGGGCAAGGTGATCTCGCTGGGCAACGCCCTCGCCCACGCCATCATGGGCACCGATCTCTCGGACGCCGGGCAGGGGCTGGTCGAACGCGCCCTGCCCTTCGCCCTGTTCGGCCCGACCGGCATCGCCATCTACCTGCTGCTACTCGCCGTCGTGGAACTCGTACTGATCATCGCGGTGTTGATCGGGTTCATCGTGCGGGTTGCAGTGATGGCGCTGCTCGCTGTCCTGGCTCCGCTGGCGTTGGCCTGTCACGCCCACCCGCTCACCGATCCCGTCGCCCGGCTGTGGTGGCGGGGGCTCGCGGGCTGTCTGGTGATCCAGGTCGCGCAGTCGGCCGCGTTCATCCTGTCGCTGAAGCTGTTGTTCGCGCCCGAGGCCACGGCGCTCGGCATCCCGTACGGGGACAAGCTGGGAACGCTGCTGGCCGGACTGGCGCTGTTCTGGGTGCTGTTCAAGATTCCTGGCTGGACGTTGCAGGTCGTCTTCCGCTCCACGCCCATCCAGCCGCCGCATGCCCCGATGCCCGTGCGGATGCTGCGGCATCTCGCGCTGTACCAGCTCATGCAGCATGTCCTGCCTGCCGGGGCGGGCCGTCCGGGGGGCGGCTTCGGGCGCGGGCCCGGATTCGGGTTCGGGTTCGGGTTGGGTCGTCCGGCAGGGGGTGCGGGTGGTGGGGGCCGCGGAGGTAGTGGGGGCGGGCGTCGTCCCGGGCCGCGTAGAGGCGGTGGCGGTCGTGGTGGCGGGGGACAGTCTGGTCTCGGTGGTCGCGGTAGGCGTCCAGGGGCGGGGGGTGGTCCGCGCGGTCGGCCGCCGGTGGGCACGGGCAGTGGCACGGGCGGCTCTCCCCGAACGGGCCTACTCAGAGGCGGGGTTGGAGGGGGCGAAGCCCGTCCGGGGCCCTCAACTCACCCCTCCCCCGGCACTCCGTCCGCCGCACCTGCCAGAAGCCGTGCGGGTCGTACGGGCGGCATGCGCCCCACCCCGGCGGCAGCCGGTGCCCCGCCGCCTGCACCCACCGCACCCACCGCACCGCCCGCACGCCGGAGCGCTCCCACCGCCGGGGCACCCCGGACCCCGGCACCACCCCGCCGTCCCACGCCGCCCACCGGACAGAGCGGCCAACTACCCCTGCCCCTCCCCGTCTCCGTCCCACGCACCCAGGCCCGGCCTGCCAGCCCCGGGCCCGCCGCGCACAGGTCCCCGGCCCGCACCGAACCCACCCTCGCCCCTGCCCCGCCGTCGTCGCCCCGTGCCCCATCCGCCCCACCACCGCGCTCCCGCGCCCTCCCACCACCCCGCACAGGCCAACCTGCGCCACCACCCTCCCCAGCCACACCCACACACACCCGGATGCGCGTCGCCCCGAAGCCCCGCCCCCGCCCTCGTCCCCTCCCGCTGCGCCTCCCCCTCGAACCACCCCGAACTAGGTAGGCCCCCATGACCGGCCCCGAACCCGACACCGCCTACGCCACGCGCATCCCGGCCGACATCTCCCGTCCCGACCGCCTCCTGGGCCCCTTCACCGCCCGGCAGACCGCCCTTCTCACCATCGCCGCTCTGGTGTTGTACGGAGGGTGGTGGGCCGCCCGCCCCTTCGTGGCGCCGCTCGCCTACGCGGTGTTGGTGACCCCTCTCGCGGGTGCGGTGGCCGCGCTCGCGCTGGGCCGGCGTGAGGGCGTCGACCTGGATCGCTTCCTGCTCGCAGCTCTCATCCATTCCCGCACCCGGGGGCGCCGGGTGCACGCCCCGGAAGGAGTCCCGCCGCTGCCCTCTGTCGTCCCGGCGCACTGGGCGAAGGAGGCGGGGCCGCTCCCGGCGGCGATGCGGCTGCCGTGCACCGGCGTCACCCCTACCGGTGTGCTGGACCTGGGCCGTGCGGGCACGGCCGCTCTGGCCACCTGTTCCACGGTCAACTTCGAGCTGCGTTCGGCGGCCGAGCAGCAGGGGTTGACCGCGGCGTTCGCCCGCTGGCTCAACTCCCTGACCGGGCCGACCCAGTTGCTGGTGCGCTGCCACCGCGTCGATCTCGTTCCCCTCGCCGACAGGCTGCACCACGACGCCGCGGAGCTGCCGCACCCTGCCCTGGAGCAGGCCGCCCACGCGCACGCCGACTTCCTCACCCGCCTCGCGTCCACGGATACGCCGCTGGGTCGGCAGATCGTGCTGGTGGCCCGTGAGTCGAGCCCGTCCCACAGCTCAGGCCGCGTCCGCCGTACGCACCGCATCTCCCCATCCACACCGGGGCGGGCCCCTGCCACGGGGCGTTCCCTCCAGCGCATCCACGAGGCCGTCCGCGCCCTGGCCCCCGCCGAGATCACCGTCACGCCCCTGGACGCCGCGCAGAGCGCCGACCTCCTCACCGCGGCCTGCAACCCCGACACCCCAACCAACCCGCCCCACCCCACAGCGCTCCAGGACGTATCGGAGGGCACGGCCACATGACCCCACCCCTCTTCCGTCGCCCCGCTCCCCCCGCACCGACGCCCATCGACACCGCCCACCTCCTCCAGGTAACCGGTCCCGAGGCCCTCGACATCCACGCCCGCACCCTGGCCATCGGCGCCCACCTCGCCACCACGCTCGTGGTCACCGGCTACCCGGCCGAGGTGACCCCGGGCTGGCTCTCCCCGCTCCTGAACTTCCCCGGCCATCTCGACATCGCCCTGCACATCGAGCCGGTCCCCAACCCGGTGGCCGCCGCCGGGCTGAAGAAGCAGCGCGCCCGCCTTGAGTCCGGCCGCCGCACGGGCTTCGACAAGGGCCACCTCGACGACCCCGAGGTGGAGGCTGCCGCCGCGGACGCCGCCGAACTGGCGTACCGCATCGCTCGCGGTGAGGGAAAGCTGTTCCACACCGCGCTCTATCTGACCGTGCACGCCGGGGACGAGGACGCGCTGGCCGAGCAGGCGGCCGCCGTCCGCGCGATCGCCGAGTCCCTGCTCATGACCGTCGCGCCGACCACCTACCGGGCGCTGCCCGGCTGGCTGGCGACCCTTCCCCTCGGCATCGACACGCTCGCCATCCGCCGCACCTTCGACACCGCAGCGCTCGCCGCCTGCTTCCCCTTCACCAGCCCCGACCTGCCCACACCCGCGCTCACAACCACAGCCGCACCCACAGGCACAGGCAGTACGGCCACAGGCGTGCTCTACGGGCTCAACGCCATCTCCGGCGCCCCCGTCCTCTGGGACCGCTTCGCGCAGGACAACTACAACTCCATCACCCTCGCGCGCTCCGGCGCGGGCAAGTCGTACCTCACCAAACTGGAGCTGCTGCGGCTGCTGTTCACGGGGGCGACGGCCTCGGTGATCGACCCAGAGGACGAGTACGTCCGCCTCGCCGAAACCGTCGGGGGCACCGTCATCGCGCTCGGCGCCGACGACGTACGCCTCAATCCCTTTGACCTCCCGGCGGCCGCGACCACCGCCTCGGGGGACGACGCCCTGACCCGGCGGGTGCTGTTCCTGCACACCTTCCTCGCGGTGCTCCTGGGCAGCGGACTGACGGCGGCCGAGAAGGCCGTGCTGGACCAGGCGATCCTCGCCACCTACGCGCACGCCGGAATCACCGCGGACCCCCGCACCTGGCAGCGCACTCCTCCCACACTCGCCGACCTGGTCACCGTGCTGAGCGGGGAGGACGACAGCCGTACCGGAGCCGAGGACGGCATCCGTACGGGGACCGAGGACACCAGCCGTACGGGGATCGGGGAAGGCAGCAGCCGCACACGGCAGGACATGGCCGACCGCCTGACCCCGTTCACCACGGGCTCCCACGCCCGGCTCTTCAACGGCCCCAGCACCGCCGCCACCACCGGCTACCTGGTCGTCTTCGCCCTGCGCCAACTCCCCGACGAGGTGAAGGCCCCGGCCATGCTGCTGGCCCTGGACGCCATCTGGCGCCAGGTCACCCGTCGCGCGCACGCGGGCAAGCACCTGGTTGTCGTCGACGAGGCGTGGCTGCTGATGCAGGAGGACGCCGGGGCCCGGTTCCTGTTCCGCATGGCCAAGGCCGCCCGCAAGTATTGGACCGGTCTGGCGATGGTCACCCAGGACGCCGATGACGTCCTCGCCTCCCCGCTCGGCCGGGCGATCGTCTCCAACGCGGCCACCCAGACCCTGCTGCGCCAGGCCCCGCAGGCCATCGACACCATCGCCGAGAACTTCCATCTCTGCCACGGCGAACGGGAGTTCCTGCTGTCCGCGGCTCGCGGAGAGGCTCTCCTGCTGACCGGCGACCGCCGCCACAAGGTAGCCCTGACCAGCGTCGCCGCACCCGGCGAACACGAGGTGATCACCACGGACCCGGCCGAACTCGCCTCCCAGCAACCACCGCACCCCTACGCATCGGACGACGAAGAGGGGTGGCAGCTGTGACGGCACCCCCGCCACTCGCCTCAACCTCCGCCGCCCAACACCCAGGCTGGCTACTGGACTTCCTCACTCACCCCGACACCTTCGCCCACACCACCCTCCACCCCCTCCTCACCTGGTGCACCGCCTACGCCCCTATCCTGCTCCCCACCCTCCCCACAGCCATCGCCTGCGCCTACACCGCCCGCCGCCGCCTGCTCCACGTACGCCACCACCGCCTCACCATCGACGCGCACTGCGTGGAGATCCTCGCCCCGCCCACCGTCGACCCCAAGGGCGGTGAGGTCCTCTGGGCCCAACTCGCGGGACTGCTGCGCCCCTGGTGGCGCCGCGCGCTGACCGGCCAGCCCCACCTCGCCTTCGAGTACGCCTGGACCCATACCGGCCTGCGCATCCGCCTCTGGGTGCCCGGACCAGTGCCCCTCGGCCTCGTCCGCCGTGCGGTGGAGGCCGCCTGGCCCGGCGCCCAGACCCGCGTCACCGACCCCACCCCCCTCCTCCGGCCCAAGCACATCCTCAGCGCCGGACGGCTGCGCCCGGCCCGCCCTGACGCCCTGCCTCTGCGCAGCGACCACCCGGCCGACCCCCTGCGGGCCCTGCTGCAGGCCGCGACCGGCATGGCCGAGACGGAGTCGGCCTGCGTGCAGATCCTGGCCCGCCCCGCCACCGGCCGCGCCCTGCGCCGCACCCGCCGCCAGGCCCGTCACCTCAAGGCCGGCCACACTCCCGCCCGCCTGCCCGCCCTCACCGCGCTCCTGCTCCACCGCGCCCAGGCGACCCCCACCGGGAAACAGGATCCCGAACACGCCTTGGCCGTACGGCAGTCGGCGGCCAAGCTCTCCGGCCCGCAGTGGCAGTGCGTCCTCACCTACGCAGCCGCCCTCGCACCCGCACCCGCAGCGGCCGCTGTTCCCAGCACCGCCTCCACTCCCACCCCCAGCACCAGCACCAGCACCAGCACCAGCACCAGCACCGAACGCACCCCCGCCCCCGATCCCGCACAAGGCCGCACCCACACCCTCGCCACTGACACCGTACGAGGCCGCACCCTCCCCTCCGACGTCGTACGAGGCCGCGCCCATGCCCTGGCCTCCGCCTTCGGCCTGTACGCCGACCGCAACCACCTCACCCGCACCCGCCTGTGCCGCCCTCAACCCGCCCTGAACGAGCGCCGGTTCCCCGCACCGCCCGTGCGCCCCGCTCTGCTCTCGGTCCCCGAGCTCGCAGCCCTCGCCCACCTCCCCCACGACCCGGACGCCCCCGGCCTCCGCCGCGCCGGCGCCCGCTCCGTCCAGCCGCCCCCGGCCATCCCCCGGCCCGCACCCGGCAACGCCGTCAAACCCCTCGGCCGCTCCGACGCGGGCGCCCACCGCCCCGTCGGACTCGCTGCGTCCGACGCCCGTCATCACCTGCACGTCATGGGGGCGACCGGCTCCGGCAAGTCCACCCTCATCGCGAACCTCGTCCTCGACGACGTGCACAACCGCCGCGGGGTCATCGTCATCGACCCCAAGGGCGACCTCATCACCGACCTTCTCGACCGGCTCCCCGACACCTGCGCGGACCGTCTCGTCCTGATCGACCCCGACGACCCGCACCCGCCGCCCTGCCTCAACGTCATGGACGGCGCGGACATCGACGTCGTCGTCGACAACCTCACCGGCATCTTCCGCCGCATCTTCATGGCGTTCTGGGGGCCGCGCACCGACGACGTGATGCGTGCGGCCTGCCTGACGCTCCTCAAGCACCGGGAGCGCACGCACCACCTGGTCACCCTCGCCGACGTGCCGCGGCTCCTGGGCGAGTCCTCCTACCGGCTCCGTCTCGTCCCCGCGCTCAAGGACCCGGTCCTGCGCGGGTTCTGGGCCTGGTACGAGTCGATGTCGGAGCCGTCGCGCGCGGCCGTCATCGGCCCCGTCATGAACAAGTTGCGTGCCTTCCTGCTGCGCGACTTCGCGCGCCGTGCGATCGCCGCGGGGCCCTCGACCTTCGACCTCGGCCAGGTTCTGGACGGCGGCATCCTCCTGGCCCGCCTGCCCAAGGGGGCGCTCGGCGAGGAGACCGCCCGGCTGCTCGGCTCCTTCATCGTCGCGGGCGCCTGGCAGGCGACCACCGCCCGCGCCCGCATCTCCGAACACGCCCGTATCGACGCCACGTTGAGCATCGACGAGGCCCACAACTTCCTCACCCTCCCCTACCCCTTGGAGGACATGCTCGCCGAGGCCCGCGGCTACCGCCTCTCGATGCTCCTGGCCCACCAGAACCTCGCCCAGCTCCCCCGCGACCTGCGCGAGGGCATCTCCGGCAACGCCCGCAACAAGATCTTCTTCAACGCCTCCCCCGAAGACGCGACCGCCCTGGAACGCCACACCCTCCCCACCCTCACCGCACACGACCTCGCCCACCTCGGCCCCTACCAGGCAGCCGCTCATCTCCTCGCCCACGGCGCCGCGTCCACCGCTTTCACTCTCGCCACCTGCCCCCTGCCCCCACCGGTCCCCGGCCGCGCCCAGGACCTCCGCCTCCGCTCCACGGCCACAGCGAGCCGCCCCGCACCTCACCCCAGCACCCACCCCTGACGCCGCTGCCGGCCCTGAACGAAGACCTCCGCAACCTCAACCACGACGCGGCAGCCAGGTCGTTTCGGTCAGTTCGGTCGGGTCGGCCAGTCGGTCCCCTCAGCCCACTCGTACGCATCCGGTGGTGACCCCTTCATGTCCCAACTCCCCCGCCCCGCCCACGGACCCGGCTCCCACTACACCGCGCGCGCCGCCACCACCCGCCCCCGTCCGCTCCGGCGCCTGGACGTGGCCGCGCTCGCCCACCGCCTCACCGCCCGCGACCTGTGGCTGACCCGCATGCTCCACGAACACCGCGTCCTGACCACCCACCAGATCGCCCGCCTCGCCTACCCCTCACACCGCTCCACCCAACGCCGGCTGCGCGACCTCCACCAGTACGCCGTCCTCGACTCCTTCCGCCCCCTGACCACCACCGGCTCCACTCCCGAGCACTACACGATCGGCCCCGCGGGTGCCGCCCTCCTAGCCGCCTACGCGGGACTCACCCCCGCCGACCTGGGCTGGCGCCCCACCCACACGGGCCGTATCGCCTACTCGCCCTCACTCGGCCACGACGTGGGCGTCAACGAACTCATCACCCTCCTCGCCGCCCGCACCCGCACCCACCCCGCCGCCCACCTCCCCCTCTGGCTCTCCGAACGCTCCTGCGCTCGGCGCTGGGGCGACTTCATCCGCCCCGACGCCTACGCCCATTACCGCGAGGGCGCCCAACTCCTGCCGTTCTTCCTGGAGTACGAGACGGGAAGCCAGCCCATCACCCGCGTAGAGGCGAAACTCCCCCGCTACGCCGCTTTCATCACCTCCACCGGCACCCGCCCCGCCCTCCTCATCCACACCCGCACCCAGTCCCGCGACCAGACCCTGCGCCGCCGCATCACCACGGCTGTCCGCGAACTGAACCTCCAAGTGGCCACGTCCTCGGCCGACTTCACGACCACCCACCCCTGGGGCCCCTGGTGGACGCCCCTCGATCCCGGCGCCCACCGCACCACCCTGGCCCACCTCGCCACCGCCTGGCCCACGCTCACCCCGGCCGCGGGCCTGGACCCGACCGACGCCGACACCGCCCTCACCCTGCCCGTCCCACCCCTGCCACCGACCGCCACCACGCCGCCCGGCCCCACCTCGTGAGCTCCCTCGCGCTCAAGGCGGGCATAGGCGCGGGCTGCGCGATCCTCGCTCTCCCCTTCCTGGCGGCACTCACGGCAGCAGTCCTCCTCACCAGCCTCCTCCCCACCGGCACGGACGACACCGCAACAGCGGCGTCCCCCAGCGCGAAGGCCCTCGCCGACATCCCCCCGAAGATGCTCGCCCTCTACCGGCGCGCGGCCCCCGAGTGCCCCGGCCTGTCCTGGACGATCCTCGCCGCCATCGGCAAGGTCGAGACCGACCACGCCCGCCACCCCACGATGGTCTCCTCCGCAGGCGCGGTGGGCCCCATGCAGTTCCTCCCGTCCACCTTCAAGGCATACGCACGCCCGGTCCCGCCCGGCGGCAAGGCACCGCCCACCCCCTGGGACCCGGTCGACGCCGTCTTCGCCGCCGCCCGGCTGCTGTGCGCCAACGGCGCCCGTGGTGGCCGCGACCTGAGGCGCGCGATCTTCGCGTACAACCACGCGGACTGGTACGTGAACAAGGTCCTCAAAACCGCAGCCACATACGCCACGGCGGCCACGGCCCCCGCCCCAACAAGTGCGGCAGCCACAGCGGTTGCCTTCGCCCGGGCCCAACTCGGCACCCCCTACGTATGGGGCGGCGACGGCCCCGCCGAGGGCGGCTTCGACTGCTCGGGCCTCACCCGGGCCGCCTACCACGCCGCGCACATCACCATCCCCCGCACGGCCCAGGCCCAGTACGACGCAGGCCCCCACCTCCTCCGCACCACCCCACTCGCTCCCGGCGACCTCCTCTTCTTCGGCACCGCGCCCACCCACATCACCCACGTCGCGATCTACACCGGCCATCACCGCGCGATCGACGCACCCCACCCCGGAGCCGTCGTCCGCGAGGGTCCGGCAGGCACCAGCTCTCCCAACTACCAGGGCGCCACCCGCCCCGCGACTCCCACACGCGGCGCCCGGTGAACCGCCCACAACCGCTCGCCACCTCCAAGGCCGCCGCCACACCCAAGGTGATCGCCGCCCGCGAGGCCATCACCCTCCTCACGGCCATGACCCGGGTGCTGTGCGCGGTCGGCCTCCTCGCCCTGATCTTCACCACGGTCAACGTCACCCGCTTCGCCACCACCCACCAGGTCCCCCTCCCCATCGCGATCCTCCTGGACCCGATGCTCGCCATCGCGCTCGGCGGCGTCCTGTACGTCGACGCCCGCCTCGCCTCCTGGGGCCTGCACCCACCGATCTGGTCGACCGCGCTGCGCTGGTGCGCCGGATCGGTCGCGGCCCTGATGAACACCTGGGAATCGCTCTGGCCCGACGACCGGATCGGCTGGCCGCACCGGGCCGATCCGGCAGCGGTACTGCTCCACCTGACCCCGGCTCTGCTCCTGATCGCCCTCACCGAGACGATCGCCGCCTACCGCCGCACGGTCACAGAACTCCTCAACCAGATCGACGACCCGGATCCCCCGGATCCGACCACCTCGCCCGCGCCGCTCACACCGCTCACACCGCTCGGCGACCGATCGACGGACGACCACAGCAAACCGGGCCCAGCACCGACCGATCCACCCCACACCCCGCCACAACCAGGGGCATCCACCCCTCTACCCGCCTCCACCACCCTCTCCGACCCGCACACCGCCTCCAACGCAGCCCCGTCCGCGGCCCACACGGGCCGCGACACGCCCCCACTCCCGCCCCAGGCACCAGGACGGCCACCGCCCGCCGTCGACGCGACAGACGCCGCCCTATGGGCACGCGCCATCGCCCTCAACGACCACTCGCTCACCACCACCGGGAAACCCGCGACGATCTGGCGCCTGCGCACCGATCTCCACATCGGCCCACGCCGCGCCCGCCAGATCCACGACCACCTCCCCACCCACCGCCCCGACCCACCCCCGCACAACCCGATCGTCTGAGTCGCCCACCGATCGACCACCCCGAACCGACCGCTCAGACCCGCGCTCACCCCCGAGCTGCCCGTGCCGGACGAACCAGATCGACGTACGCCCCCTCGATCGGTCGGCGTGTACGCCGATCACGCCGACCGATCCACTCCGGGAGCACCCCGACAGCTTGACTTCCTCAAGGAGCAGAGCGTCCATGGTCGTGGCCAACCGCCCGAGCGAACCCCAAGCCCCGTGAACTCGCCCGCGCCACGGCCCCGTTCACTCGGGATACACCGCGCCGCGCACGCGCCCGGGAACACCCCGCAGCCCGCATCCAACGGGCTAGCACCCCGGCCGGGGACCTCAACTCACCCACCGCACCGCACCACCCGGAAACGAGGTCCCCCATGTCCAACGCCACAACCCCCACTACCCCCACGACCCCGACCCCTCCCGCCGACACTCCCTCGCCCCTGCGCCCTGTCCCCGAGCCCCAACCGCTCACCGGCCTGACCGGCACCCCCGCCGCCATCTACACCGCACTGCTCACCACGCCCGGCGTCACCGCCGCCGAACTCGCCCTCGCAGCGGGCCTGGGCCGCTCCACCACCGGCAAAGCCCTGGCCGCCCTCGAACAACACGGCCTGGCCATCCGCGAACCCGGCGGCCACAGGGGTGCCATCCGCACCCCCGACCACTGGCACCCCGCCCCCACCAGCCCCAGCCCGACCCCCAGGCCCAGCCCCAGCCCCACCGACAAGACGGGCGGCACCGAGGCCCAACCCTCCACGAACACGGCGCCGGACACCCCCACCGACGAGGCCGACCAGGCCACCACCCCACCGCCGCCCACGGTGATCGCGCTGCCCGTCAGGAAGCACCGCCTCGCCCCCGGAACACTCCGGAAGATGGTCAGCGACTACCTCCGGGCGCATCCCGGCGAGGCACTCACCGCCACGAAGATCAGCCGCGTGATCGAGAAGTCTTCGGGTGCTATCGCCAACGCCCTGGTGGTCCTCGTCAAGCAGGGCATCGCCGAGCAAGTCACCGCCCGGCCCCGCACGTTCCGACTGGCCGGGAGCGGAGTGAACGACAACAAGTAGGGCAACAGCCATCCCCCGGGCCGGGCGCACCGCATCAGCGGCGCGCCCGGCCACCGCCACGACGGTCGAGAGGGATGGCCCTGAGCCGGGGAGGCGTCGCCGCACGCCGGAAAGCATGCCGGGAATCGAGGTGCCGGTGCACGGCAAGACCGGCCACGAGCCCGACGGCCGTGCCACGACCGGGAATTCAGCTGCCCGAGCGGCCCGGCTGCGATAGAACCGGGCCATGGACGAACAGCGTTTGCCCGGCGGCAGGACGGTGGGAGCGGTACGGCGTGGTGACACGGTCCACCGGCCTGCGCAGCCGTGGACGCCGGCGGTCCACGCGGTGCTGCGTCATCTGGAGGCAGCGGGCATGGGCGGTGTGCCCCGGGTCCGGGGCATGGACAAGCGCCAAGAGCACGGGCAAGAGCAAGAGCATGAGGTCTTGACGCACCTCGACGGCGAGACCGTGGGCGAGGAACTCCCCTGGCCTGCCTGGGTGTATGCGCCGACCACGCTGGAGGCCGTGGCGAGGTGGGCCCGGCGGCTGCATGACGCGACGCAGTCCTTTGTCCCGCCGTCGGACGCGCGCTGGCTGGCCGGGCAGAGCTGGCGGCCCGGGCTCGTCATCGGGCACCACGACGCCGCTCCCTGGAACGCGGTGTGGCGTGACGGCAGCCTGGCGGGCTTCTTCGACTGGGACACCGCGGGACCCTCCACCCGTGAGTTCGACCTGGCCTTCATGGCGTTGACGTGGGTTCCGCTGCATGCGCGCAGCTTCGCCGAGCGAACCGGATTCACGGCGTACGAGGACCGTTCCCCGCGCCTGCATCGGTTTCTCGACGCCTACGGATACGAAGGCGACCGCTCGGCGTTCGCAACGGTGGTGGCCACACGGGCCCGTACCAACGCGAGCGTCATCCGCCGCATGGCCGCCGGCGGCGATCCCATCTACACGGCGCTGGAGCCGGTGGCCGTAGAACTGGACCAGGCCGCCCTCGAAGTCGAGGCCCTGCCCGCCTCCTTCTGGCACCCGTCCGGCTGAGAGAGCGCATCTCGATCGCTGAACGCCGAACGCCGAATCGAGGCCCGGCTGCCCCCCCCTGCGGAGTGAGCCTCAGGAGATAGCTGCGACGATGCAGGAATGCGCGAGATCAATGAGCTGACCAACGTCGACGATCCCGCCTGGCCGCTCCTCCTTCAGGAACTGTCCGGCAGCGACGTACCAGTTGAGGTGCTGCCCGCCGACGCCGGGAGAGGCCGCGCCACCCTGCTCCAACTACAGGTCTCCGCCCGATCGAACCTGGGCGGCACGGTGCTGAACTGCGGCGGTCTGCTCGTGGACAACGGGTGGCTCAGGATCTTCGGAAGCCCCGGTGACGCCGCACCGACAGTGCTGCGCAGCCTGGCCGAGGTCAACGCGATGCCCACGGCGTTCGCCCCGGGATGGAATCCAGGGGCGGGGCTCGTGCTCGCACACGATGTGCTGGGCGGGGTCTTCTCCCTCAATGGAGGCGACCCCCGCGAGGCCGGTCGGCCCGGCGAGCCGGGCGAGGTCCTCTACTTCGCACCCGACACCCTTCGCTGGGAGGCCCTGGGCGCCGGCCACTCGGCATGGCTGTCCTGGATTCTCTCCAGAGGACTCGAGGAGTTCTACGGAAACCTGCGCTGGAGCGGCTGGCGCAACGAGGTCTCCGCACTGACAGGCCGGCAGGGGCTCTCCTTCCACCCACCGTTGTGGTCGGCCGAGGCCCGCCAGGATCTGCAGGCGACCAGCCGTCGCGCCGTACCCATGGCAGAACTCCTGAGCCTGAGCCGCGACTCGTGCCTTCAACTCGACGGCGCCGACCCGGGATTCCTCGGAGCCGCGTGAACCGGCTCACTCAAGCGCCGTGGGCGCAACACGGGCGGATCGTTCAAGCAGAGGTCGCCGTCTCGGAGTTGCCTGCGGTCCGTTGCTCCGGCACGAGGCCGGACGACACGGCAAGCACGGCGGCGGCCAGCACGAAGCCGAGGGCGCCGGGGTTGACGTAGCCAGGGATGACATCAGCGGAGTAGGTGCCCTCGCCCGGGACATGGCAGTCAAGCCGCAACGGGATGTAGCTGCCCTCGTAGTGGTCGATGGAGGCGGCTCGCGTTGCCCCTACCGCGTCGTAACACGCATTGCGCTGCTCGGGCCCAACCATCACAGCAAGCTGCACGACGCCCCACGCGTACACGGCGGCTGCCGCACCGGCGGCGAGCGCGGCGAATCCGCGGAGGACGACCCTCATGCCCGAGTGCCTGATGCCCTGCCGGGCCAGGGTCGAGAAGCCGTACACGGCGAGGGTGGGCACGACGACGAGCGCGGCCAGGATGATCAGGATCAGGCCGAGAGGGCTATGCCCTTCGAAGGAATCGGACGCCGTCATCTCCCTGATTCTTCCATCTCCCCGACTCTTCCTAAGAGTTCCGCAGAGTTCCGCACGCAAGGTTCGCTGCCCGGAGCCGGAAGGCAGTGCAGCAGCGTAACCGGGCAATGGTCAGGGGGCGGACTCCCGGCGGAGCCCGCCCCCTGACCATTCGGCCCGGCACCCGGGCGACTTATGCGGCTGTCGGGGCCTTGGGGGCGTCCGTCGCGGCCGGGTAGTCGATGTACCCCTCCGCCCCTCCCCCGTACAAGTTCTCCGTCGGCGGCCCCGCGAGCGGGGTGCCGGTGGCAAGGCGGGCGGGCAGGTCCGGGTTCGTCATGAACAGGCGGCCGATGGCGATCACGTCCGCGTGCCCGTCCCGCACCAGCCGCGCCCCCGCGCCGGGGCTGCTCGGTGCCGGGCCGTTCGTGTTGGCGACGAGCGTTCCCGACCAGCGCGTCCGCAGGTCCGCGATGGCTCCGTAGGCGCCGTTCTCCAGTACGTGCAGATAGGCCAGGCCCAGCGGGTCCAGTGCGTCGACCAGCGCACGGTACGTGGTGCGTGCGTCGGCCTCGGCGAGCTGGTTCTCGGCGTTGTCCGGCGAGATGCGCAGGCCCACGCGGTCCGCGCCGACCTCGGTGACGACCGCCTCGACGACCTCGGTCGCGAACCGCAGTCGGGCGGTGACCGAGCCCCCGTACTCGTCCGTGCGCAGGTTGGTGTTGTCGGCGATGAACTGCTGGATGAGGTAGCCGTTCGCGCCGTGGATCTCCACGCCGTCGAAGCCCGCTTCGATCGCACGCCGGGCTGCGGACGCGAAGTCCCGTACTGTCTGGGCGATTTCACCGACCGTCAGCTCGCGCGGGGTCACGTGGTCGAGCAGCCCGTCCCGGGTGAAGATCTGCTTCCCCTCGATGGCGACGGCCGACGGGGCCACCGGCAGCTCGCCGTCCGGCAGTGTCAGTGGGTGGGTCATCCGGCCCACGTGCCACAGCTGGGCGAAGATGGTGCCGCCCTCGGCGTGCACCGCGTCCGTCACCTCGCGCCAGCCACGCGCCTGCGCGTCGGTCACCAGGCCCGGGATTCCGGGGCCGCCCTTGGCGAGCGCGTTGACGTACACGCCCTCCGTGATCAGCAGCCCGGCTCCGGCGCGCTGCCGGTAGTACGTCGGCGCGTGCGGGCTCGGCACCCCCGTCACGTCGTCGGCCCGGCCACGCGTCATCGGGGCCATCGCCACCCGGTTCGCCAGGTCAAGGCGGCCCGCCCGGTACGGCTCCAGCAACTCCCGCATTCCCACGCCCTCTTCCAGTTCTTCCAGCTCTTGCAGCTCTTGCAGCTCTTGCAGCTCTTGCAGCACTCTCGACGCCTTCGGCGCTTTCGGCATCTCCGCGTCCCGCGTCCCTCCCGTCACGGCCCCGGCGCTCATGCGGCGCTCCGGTCCAGCGCGATGACCTCGACCTCGATCTGCCAGTCGGGCTGGGCAAGTGAGACGACCTCGACGAGGGTGTCTGCGGGGTAGGGCTCGGCCAGGAACTCGCCGCGCAGCGTGATCACGTGCGGAAGGTTCGTCGCCATGTCCCGTACGAAGATGCCGACCTTGACCACGTCCGCGAAGGCCAGGCCGGCCGCCTCCAGCACCCGTCCGACGTTCCTGAACGCCTGCCGCCCCTGCGCCAGGAACCCGCCCTCGACGGTCGTCCCGTCCCCCTCGAAGCCCGCCTGCCCTGACACGTACACGAAGCCTCCGGCCCGGACGGCCTGCGATATCCGGTACGGCGCGTACCAGTCCGGCGTGGTCGCGATCTTCTCGACGCGTGCCACGGTGGTCGCGCTCTCGTTGCTGGACATGCCTCTCCCCTGTCTCGGCGGGGGCCGGCGTCAGCCCCCACACGGTGGCGTTACGAAACGTTCCGTAACGTCACCGGAAGCTAGATCATCCCGAGCACCCTGTCAAAACGAAACGTAACGTCACGCGAACGGTAGGGTGAGGCCATGACCCCCGACCCGAACAGTGAACGGCGCAGCGAGCGCGCCCGCCGGGCGATCCTCGACGCGGCGTTCGACCTGGTGCAACGCAAGGGCTTCGCGAAGGTGACCATCGAGGGCATCGCCGCCCAGGCCGGCGTGGGCAAGCCCACGATCTACCGTTGGTGGGGCTCCAAGGGCGCGGTGGTGCTGGAGGCGATGAACGAGGAACTCGGCGACGACTTCGCCTTCCCCGACACCGGTGACATCGCCGCCGACCTCACGACCCAGATCACCGCGGTGAGCCAGCGGCTGATCACCGGCAGGTTCAGCAAGGCATTCAAGGGCGTCATGGGCGAGGCCCAGAACGACCCCGCGCTGATGAAGGCGTTCCGCGAAACGGTCCTCGAACCCAGCATCGCGGAATGCCGGGCCCGCCTGGATTCCGCCGTCGCCGCCGGGCAGCTCCGCTCCGACGTGCCCACCGACGTGATGGTCGACCTCTTCTACGCACCGATCCACTACCGGCACTTCCTGGGCTTCGGCGACGACGCAGTCAGGCGCAGCGCCGATCTCGTCCAGGACGTCCTGCTCGGCCTGCGGCCCCGGCAGGACGCGAGGTGAACGACCGGCGCCCGTCCGCTCGTTGAGAATGCTGTCGGCCGATCCGGGTCTGGCTGCCGATCCGGGTCTGGCTGCTTCGCCCCGCGGCTGTGCGGCGGGGCGAAGTACCTTCAGGGGCTGGTGCGGGTACGGACCTGCGGGACGGCCAGGCGGCGGCGTCCTCTTCCTTCCCGCCGCCCGCCGTGACACCTCACTCGTCCGCGGCCTCGATCACCTCACGCCCGCTCTTCGCGGTTCCGGCCAGCAGTGATCAACGATCCCTCAGGGCTCAGCCGCGCACGGCGAGTACGCCGAGGACAGCGAGCGTGCCGAGATAGGGAACGGGGACGAGGAACGCCCCCAGCAGCCACGGCCGGATCCGGCGCCTTCTCGCAGCAGGCACCAGCACGTCAATCAAGAGGACCAGCACCAGCCCGAGCCCGCCGAGAGTGACTGCGCCCAGCCTTGCCCATCCCGCCCCTTCGATGACGTCACTGCCGCCGCAGTCGGTCTGCCCGAATCCCGAGCTGTCGAAGGCGCACGAGCGGTACTCGGTGAGCAGCAGCCGCGCCGAGTGCAACGGCACCAGGGCGGGCACTCCCAGGAGCAGGTTCACCCACACAGGCGCCAAGCGCCGCCACCAGGGCCGGAGTTCAGGTTCCGCGCCCTTCTCGTCGCTGAGCGAGACCTGCGCCACTTCCCCCATGGTGTGACCCTAGTACCCCCCGAACGGTGTGTGATCCGCCAGGGCAAGGTCGCGCAAGAAGCAGCGCAGGCGGACGAGTTGGCGGGCTGCGGCGCGCAGCGGGGCGGGCCGCCGGGGAGCGTAGGCAGCGGTCCACAAAGCGGGTACGTGATCCATGCCCAGCAGGATCCAGCGATCCGCTCCAGCCGGTCCAACAGATCGTTTCGCTGTCTGTCATCGATAGAGTCGATGGATGGAGATGCGCCAGCTCCGTCACTTCGTGGCGGTCGTCACCGAGGGCACGTTCACGGCCGCCGCCCGGTCGGAACTCATCGTGCAGTCAGCGCTCAGCACGTCCATCCGTAATCTGGAGCGCGAGTTGGGGGCGGTCTTGTTCGACCGCACCGGCCGTCGCGTGGTGCTCACGGAGGCTGGACGGGCGCTGCTGCCACAGGCCAGGTCACTGCTCGCGGGGGCCGACGCGGCGCGGGAGGCGGTGGCGGCGGTCTCGGGTCTGGCCACCGGGCGCGTGTCCATCGGGACGATCCAGACCCTCACCTGCGTGGACCTGCCCGCGGAGTTGGCGTTGTTCCACCAGCGTTGGCCGGGCATCCAGGTATCGGTGCGCGACGCCCCGGTCGATGATCTCTACGAGAGGTTGCGCGCCGGCGAACTGGACCTCGCCTACCTCGCCCCCGATGCCGCCGCGCTCCCCGACGGCTTGGTGGAATTCGCCTCCTGGCACGAGGAGTTGGTGCTCATCACGGCGCCCGGACACCGTCTCGCACGCGCGGGTCGCACCCTGATCCGGGATCTGGCGCAGGAGTCCTTCATCGACTTCCGCGCGGGGACGGGCCTGGAGACCGCGGTGCGCAGGCTGGCCGCGCACTGTGGGCTGGAGCGTCGCATCACGTGCGATGTGACGCAGATCGGCATGCTCGTGGCCCTGGTCCGGGCCGGCATCGGGGTCGCGTTCGTGCCCCGGCGCATCGGTGAGGACGCGGGACTGCCGTGCGTACGGATCCGTCAGCCCGAGCCCGGACGGACGGTCGTGCTCACGGGGCGCGGACCGAGCCCCCGCAACCCGGCGGCCACAGCCCTGATCCACCACCTCACGCGTTCCCAGAGCGGGAGCCCGCCGGACACTCGCCCCCTGCGCTGAGCACCTGCCGCGAACGGTCGTGCCAAGCGCAAGCGTCGCTGGCAGGGCTGCCCGCGTGCACCGCTCTTACTCGGTGGTGTGGGTGGGGTAGACCTGGACGTCGGTGTAGGCGCCCTTGATGGCGCCTGCGTTCTCGGGCCAGTTGAGGGTGACGGAGTGGGTCTCGTTGGGGGGCGTCACTTCGATGTTGGTGGGGGAGGCGAGGCTGTTGCCGCTGCTGTCGATGTCGTAGGCGAGGTTGAAGACAGCGGCGTCGCCGGGCTTGAGGGTGGTGACGCGGGGCTGGGCTTGGCCTCGCTCGATGGGGCTGGAGGTGTGGTCCTCGTCCTTGATGTCGACGCCCGCGAAGCCGGTGGCCGAGCAGGTGGCCGAACCCCGGTTGATCATGGTGATGTTGATGCGGCCGGAGGTCTCGTCGGGCGCGGCGTCGGCGGCGTCGATGGCCAGGTCGGCGGTCTTGCATAGGGGGAGCTTGCCGCCGCTCTTGCCCGCGCCGCTGGCGGCCGCACCGGCATCGGCGCCCTTGCCGGAACCCGCCTTCCCGTCGTCCGCCTGCGCCCCGCCGGAACCCGAGCCGCCCTCCGGCTTCGCACCGTCCTGCTGCTTCGACCCGCCGTCCGACTGCGCGCCGCCACCGGACGACGAGGACGAGGAAGAGCCCTTGTCGGCGGACGAACCCTGCGCGGTGTCGTCGCCGTTGCAGGCGGTCAGGGAGAGGGTGGCAGCGAGGCCGAGGGCGGCGAGCGCGGCGGTGCGGGTGAGCTTCATGGGTGTTCCCCCCGGAACTGGTGCGGTGCGGTTGGTCGTTGCGGTCGAAAGCATTTGTATCCCGCACCGAGTCACAGGAGATCGCCCGCGACGTCTTCGTTCTGTCACAGGCGAACTGACCTCAGTTCGCTCACCTCACCTCGCCTCACCTCAGCTCAGCTCAGCTCAGCTCTTGATGAACTCCAGGATGTCGGCGTTGATTTCCCCGTGGTGGCTGACATAAAGGCCGTGCCCCGCCGTCGGGTACTCCTTGTACGTGCATCCGGGCAGCAGCTCCGCCGTCTTCCTCCCCGTGACGTCCGCCGGGGCCGAGAAGTCCGCGCCACCGTGCAACACCAGCGCGGGCACTGCGATGGCCCGCACGGCGTCGCGGTTGTCGGTGTGGAAGACGGCGCGCTGGCACTGCAGCGTCGCCCATGCGGAGGCGGACAGGCACTGGTCGAGGGTGAGTTGGGCCTGGCCGGGGGACACCGGGTTGCCGAGGTGGGTGGCGAAGTACGCCTGTATCTGGCGGGACATCCACGTCGGCCGGTCGGCGCGGACATCGGCGGCCATCGCGTCGAAGGCGGCCTCCGGGATGCCCGCCGGGTTGTCGTCGGTCTGCTTGAGGAACGGCAGCACGGCAGCGAGAAGCACCACGCGGGCCACCCGCTCGGCGCCGTGCCGGTGCAGGTAGCGGGCGACTTCCGCGCCGCCGAGAGAGTGGCCGACGAGGGTGACGCCGGTCAGGTCCAGGTGCGTGAGCAGGGCGGCGAGGTCGTCGGCGGTGGAGTCCATGTCGTAGCCGGACGAGGGGCGGTCGGAACGGCCGTGGCCGCGGCGGTCGAAGGCTATGCAGCGGTAGCCGCGCTCGGCGAAATAGGGGATCTGGTACTCCCACATGTCCGCGTTCAGCATGGCGCCGGAGACGAAGACGATGGGCTCGCCCTGGCCATAGTCCTCGTAAGCGAGGCGGGTGCCGTCGTGGGTCTCGAAGAACATCGCGTTTCCTCCCGTTGGCTTGTGCAGATGAAGGTGCCAGGGTCGGAGCAGCGGGGCGATTACCTGCCAGGTAGTCGTGCTGGTTGTTCGGGGGCGCGCCATGGCTCATGTCCGGGTCAGCACGCAGTCGACGGGGCAGCGCGTCGTCCCACTCCATGGTTCCGTACGCCGAAGACAACACCCTGACCATCGACTGTTTCGATCCCTCCGGAGAGGACAGCGACGGGATCTCCGGCGGGACCGGAATCGACGACGTCACCAATGGGCTCATCGCGACGACCGACGACTTTGCGCACATCCACACAGGCATCGCCCGCGGCCACGTCGCGGTCGAGGCGGCCGTCTTCGATGCCCCGCCACCGCTGGTGACGGACGGCTGGGACGAGGTGGTCGACGTCCCGTTCACCTCCACCGACGGCAAGGCGTTCCTCTCCGCCAACGACGAGTCCCTCCCCCTCAACCTCGCCTCGTACGGCCCGGGAACCTACCGACTGCGCCTGCACGCAAAGGGACGCGACACCGGACGCCACACCGGCCCCGGCCACCGTCCACAAGGCCACCACCCGGCCGGCTGGGACCCGGGCCAGGACCCGGGCCCGTGGGACGACGTCGTGGTCACCGACTTCAAGTCCACGACCGGAGAGGCGTATCTCGACACCTGCCTCAACGGACCGGCCGCCGACGAGGAGAACTACACCCACAAGGGCCCCGGCAAGTACCGCGTACGCGTGCACGCCCGTCACCGGAGCGCCCATCCCGACGGAGTCCAGAACAATGACGCGGATCCCTTCGAGAGCTACCTGATCCAGATCTGGCCTGCACGCGGCAGGCCCAAGCGCTAGGTGTCAGGTGCCAGGTGTATCGAAAGTGCCTGGTGAGGATGACGGAGCGCCTATGCGTGATCCAGACTGATGTGATGGTCACGCTTGAGACTCCCCGTTTGATCCTGCGTCGCTGGCGCGAGGAAGACATCGCGCCCATGGCTGCCGTCAATGCCGACCCCGAGGTCATGCGGTGGATCCGTGACGGCAGTGTCCGTGACGAAGAGCAGACCCGTGCCGGGATCCAGGCGTGGGAGAGCGAATGGGAGTCAGAGGGCTTCGGTCTGTTCGCCGTGGAGATCCGGTCCACCGGCGAGCTGGCCGGGTTCACCGGCCTTGCGGTGCCCCACTTCCTGCCGGAGGTGCTCCCGGCGGTCGAGGTCGGCTGGCGGCTGGGCCGTTCCCACTGGGGGCAGGGCTTGGCCACCGAGGCCGCTGCGGCCGCCGTGCGGTTCGGGTTCGATGAGCGGGGGCTGGAGCGGATCGTCAGCATCGCTCAAGTGGGCAATGACGCCTCCGAGCGGATCATGACCAAACTGGGGATGCATCCGGTCCGTGAGACCGTCAGTCCCACCGGCGGTCGGCGGGTGCGGGTGTTCGAGATGTCGTCGGAGCAGTACGTCACAGGCCGGACGGCCGTCAGTCATCCAGGCGTTGAAGGATCTGTGTGAACTCGCCGTTCTCGATCAGACCGGCGAGGACCTGGGTCATGTTGCTGATTCCGGCATCGCGGACGATGAGCCCGTCCCAGCACCAGAAGTAACGGCCCGAGAGGGCTTCACCGCTGGCAGCCCATCGCTTCATGAGGGTCTCGACCTGGGCGAGGGTGATGATGGTCGCGCTCCACCGGGAGCCGTCCTTGAGGTCCACGAAGACGTCGACGTTGTCCACGGACTCCAAGTCCTCGTCGGCATCCGGAAGGAATGCGGCCTGGAAGTTCTCCGTGTGGACGCGATACCAAGGTCCGTCCCAGGTGCCCGACGCCGTGCTGTGGTTCATCGGGCGAGTGTGCCGGACCGATTCGCCCTCCTCAAACACTTTGTTCCGGCACGCTTCCGGCGTGAACATCGATCTCGTGCCCGATGACCTGTGGGATCGGATAGCCCCGCCGATTCCGGCCCGGCAGCCGCGGCGGCACCGGTTTCCCGGACGGAGGCCGGTCTACGACTGAACTGCGCCAGCTGGGATCATGCATGTCCTGCACAAGGCGTGTCCTGGGCCAACATCCCGGGAATCCAGGAATCCAGGAAAGGACGTGACGATGGCATTGGTGAAGAAGGGGTCTCGCCGCATTACGGTCGACGGTGCCTCCTACCGCTGGAGGGTCCGCGGTAGGCCGACCTACGGCCAGGCCCTGGTGTGGTCCCCGCTCACCTACGCGGTCGAGCTCACGGACTCACCCGGCAGCGTCCTGGTGGTCACCACCAACCAGCCTCATCCGAGCAACTGGCTGATCGAGTCGGCGAGTTCGATTGTTCCTTCCGTGGTCGCCGACAGCATCCGCACCGCACGCATCAACGGCTGGGTCCCCGAGAAGCCCGGCTCTCCCTTCCACCTGGACCGGTCGGACGGCTTCGTCCAATCCGACTGACTCACCGCACGCGAGCCGAGGGCCTCACCGGCTCGTGGCCGGGGCGGCGCGCAGGCGGGGTCAGGGACGGGTTGCGGCGAGGGCTGCGGTGGCGGCCTTGGCGATCACGGGCGCGGCCTGGGTGGGGTCCTTGAGGCGGATCACGGTGGTGCCCGGCAGCGGGAAGGTGAGGGCGGTGAACGCGAGCCACAGCACCGGACATCCCGCCGTGCGGAGGGACTGGATGCGGTCGGCGGCGGTACGGGCCTGGCGGGCGGGCAGGCAGCCGTCGGAGGCGATCACCAACAGGCGCCCCGCGCCAGGGGTGTTGAGGGCGAGGCCACCGGTCAGGGCGTCGATGGCCTCGGTGAGGGCCTCGTAGTTGCCGCGCGCCGTGAAGGTGGCGACCTGGGTGGGCGCGCGGTGGGGTGTGGTGATGGCGGTGACGGCCTCGTCGAAGGCGACGGTGGCGCTGGCCGAGTCGGGGTCGGTCAGGGCGGTGGCCCGCGAAAGGATCCAGGCGGCCGAGGCGATCGGGCCTGTGGCCTCGTACATGGATCCGGAGACGTCGACGGCGATGCCTACGCGGAGGGGCGGGTTGGGTACGGCGCGGTGGGTGGTGCGGGTGAAGGGGGTGGCGGTCTGGGTGGCTCCGGCTGCGAGTTGGGCGTCGCGGGCCAGTGCTTGGCGCATGTTGAGGCGCCCGGGCGGCACGGGCGAGGCGGTGCGCGTCGCGGCGGATTCACGATAGGCGGCCGCCTTGAGTGCGCGGGCGAGTTGTCCGGCCGCCGTCTTCTCAGCCCGGGTGGGCGGGCGCTTCCCGGTGATCGGGGTGCGGGCCCGGCCTCGCCCGCCGACGGCATACGGGCGGGCGCCGGGCGCGAAGACCTGGTCGGCGGTCTTGTGCGCGCGCCGTACCGCTGCCCGTTCCGTCTCTCGTGCGGCGCGGGCCGCGGCGGTATGTTCGCGGGCTCGCCGTTCGGCTGCTTCTTGCTCGGTGACTGACGAGGTGACTTCGTCGAGTGCGGCGGCCAGGTGTCCGGCCGTTACTGCCGGGGCCATGCCGCCCGTGCCGTGTCGGTCACTTACTTCGCTGCTGAACTTCCCGCAGGCCAGGGCAGGTTCAGGCTGCTCGGGACTCACGTCCAGGGTGGTGCACCATGCGCGGGCGTGGTCCAGCATGGTCTGCTGGTCGTCGTCGGCGGTGGTGTGGGCGGCCTGCCAGATCCGTGTGAGGCGGTCGAGGGTGTCGGTGCCGAGTACGCCCTCGACGACGTCGCTCAGCGGGGCGGTTTCCGCCGCGTCCAGGATCCCGGCGTCCCGGCGGGCCAGGATCAGCGCGGCCGCGATGCCTGCCTGCCAGGCGCCGGTGGGGGCATCGGCATCGGCATCCGCTGTGATGGTGTCGAAGACGATCTCGCGTACGCACGAGCGCAGATAGCGGCGGTCGGCGGGGCGGCGCGCCAGGTGGGCGTATTCGGCGCGGGATTCCTCCAGCACCTGGGCTGCCTCGTCCAGCGCGGTGCCGCGCAGTTCGGGCGGGATGTTCCAGTGGGTGTGGGCGGCGTGTGCGGCCTCGTGGGTGAAAGCGCCCCAGGCCACCGGGTAGTTCTCCTCGTCTCCCGCCTTGGCCGGGTCGATGGCCGAGGGGTGGTGGGGCCGGAACAGGCGGCGCTGGATCTCCAGTTGGGCCAGTGCGGGGAAGAAGGCGGCGGGGGCGCCGGAGCGGGTGGAGGTCTCGCAGGTGACCACGATGTCGTCGCGGTCGGCGAGCTCGGGCAGGCGGGCGGCCAGGGCGGCGGCGATCCGGGCCCAGTGCGCCTCGTGGCGTCCGGGCGGGCCTTGCCAGAGCGGGGCTCCGTCGTCCTCCCAGCGGGCCAGGTCTCGTTCGTCGTCGGGTGCGGTCGGCAGTACGTGGGGGCAGGCGCGCATGGCAGTTCGTTCCCTTCACGGGGGTAGGGCAGTTGAGGGGCGGTGGCGGGGAGGCGAGTGCGGGTGCGGGCCCAGGGCGCGAAGGCGGGGAGGCGGGGGCGCCCCGGGCCGTGGCCTCAGAGTTGGCGACCGAGGGCCAGGGCGCTGACGTTCAGGCCGGTCGCGCTGGTGACGATCTCGGCGACGGTGTCCCGGTCTTCCAGGGGCGCGATGCCGACGAGGTTGGCGAAGGCCGCCTCCGCTCCGAGGACGTCGGAGATCTTCTGGAAGGCGATCAGTTCGCGGAGTTGGGGTGCCCAGCCGACCTCACCAGACTGCTGGCGGGTGGCGAGGTTGCGGGCGATCCGCACCGCCGACCGGTTGATCTTCAAGGCGGCGGCCAGGTCGTAGTCGGAGCCCACCTGGATCTGCATGCTGAACCGCGAGGCCAACGCTTCGGTGAGGACCGCGCCATGGACGCCGGGGTTGTGTCCGGCGATCACGTAGAAGCCGTCCTCGGCGGTGATGACCTCGCCCTTGTGGGCCTTGACCTGGATCTGACGGCGGCCGTCCATCGCGGGATACAGAGCGGCCAGCACCTTGGGGGAGATCAGGGTGGCGTCGTCCAGGAGCAGGGCCCGCCCTTCGCGCATGGCGGTCACCAGCGGCCCGTAGATGAACTCGTAGCCCCCGCCGTCCCGTTGGGTGTACTCCCCCACCAGATCCGAGGTCATCGTGTCCCCGTCCCCGGCCACGGTGATCAGGTCCGGGAAGGCCGCCTCGATCAGCGAGGTCTTGCCCGTGCCCGGCGGCCCGTACAGCAACACCGCCACGTTCGCCTCGCGCAGGCGCCGCAGCGCCTCCACGTCCGGCAGGCTCGCGAGTGATCGGGGGTGGTAGAGCTGGCCGTTGGGGCGGGTGATCGGGCCGGGGCGACGGCCGCCCGCCGCTCCGGCAGGGGCAGCGGCAGTTGGCTTGTCGACCGCTGCCCCCACGGCCTTCGGGGCTTTCGTGGTCTTCGTGGCCACGCCCGGCGGATCATCCGGCGGTGCGGCACGCGGCGCGGGTACGGGGGCGCAGGCCGCGGCCTTGGTGGACGGGGTCGCCCGGTACATACGGGGCTTGGAACCGAGCCGCTCCGCCTCGCCCCGCTCGACGAGGGTCTGGCACGCGTTGCCGACCGCCCCGCCCGAATGCCCCAGCATCTTGGCGAGTTCGCTGACGCTGTAGCTGCGGCTCTCGTTCGCGGCCAGGATCGCCGCGACCCAGGCCCGCAGCTCCCCGGGGCGGGCTTTCCCGCTCACGGGATCCGAGGCCACTGGCAGCGGTGCGGTGGCCGAGTGCTTTGGCGAGACCGGGGCGGGAGTTGAAGTGGGGGTCGAGGAGTGTGCGGGACCGGTCATCGCGCGGGCCTTTCGGGCAGGGGGCATCGATGCGGCGGGTCAATGCCGGGGAGGAAGGCGGGGGTTGGTGCAGCGTGTTGGTAGTGCCCGTGGCTCACCATCCCGGTGAGGGTCCCGGGGCATGGCGCATCGCGTCACGGACGAAAGGGGATTCTCACTGACCTGATCAACCCCGAATTTTCAGGGCTTTCAGATTTCCCGACCTTTCCGGGAACAATTCAAATATAGCTCGACCTGCACCACGACTGAAGCCGTATTCTGGCTTGATAATGCTGGAGTTCTCGTAAATCCACGACGGAAATTCAGGGGAATGCGCGGGGCTACGACGCAAGGCGTCGCGGCGCACGCCGCGCACGACGGATTCGCAGGAACGCGGCCGGGCAGCGGCCCACCGATTCGAGTGCACGCACGAACATCCACCCGGCCCGTCGCGCCCTGTTGGCCCGTCCGCCGTCCTTCAGTCGCAGGGCCGTTCGGGATCGGGTAAGGGGACGGAGAGAGATGAGAGGGGGAGGGAGGGGGGATAGACAGGAATGCGAGAGCCACCGGACAGTGCCCCGGCACCGCGAGGCAGCGGTGCGGATCGCACGGAGGGCCGGGCGCGGGTGTCAGTAGATCGGGTTGCTTTGCTGTACCGATATACAGTCGCCCTCGCCCATCGATGGCCCGCTGAGCAAGTGACCTGCGATTTCGCTGCGGTGGGGGTGTCGCATCCAAGGACGTACCCCGGTACGACGGGGGATTCGACGCCCGATACGACGGGGCAACCGCCACCCGAGCCACCAGGAAGGTCACCCCGGAACCCGGGGTACGGAACCGCCTGCCTTCGACGCCATACCGAGAGCTCTTCCGCACCACGCCGGAACCATCCCGGTAGCGCTGCACCTCTGCTCACAGAGTCTCAGTACGGTGCCATCACCAAGTCGCCGATCACCCGCAGCCCGACTTGTGCCGCAAGCCACGGCGCGCGTTCGGCCTCAACTTGCTTGACGTGGACGAACACCGTGTAGTCGGCCGCTGACTCCTGCAGGTCGAGGTCGCGGGCATGCGCGCACAGGGTGACGAACGCTCCGCGGGTGCCTCCCACCCCCATACCTATCTCCGGAGCCTCGGGCCAGGCATTGAAGTCCCACCGCACCGTCGCCGGGCTGTCGCCCACCGCTTTGAGGAACGGCTCCACGGTCTCCGGTGCCCCGGCCCAGCGGCGTAGCCAGATCGGCAAGTAGGCCGATGGCTCATCCCCCGCGTCTGAGGCGCCGTCCCTCTCCCCTTCCGCCCACCACTCGGCATCCGGCAGCACAGCCAGCACCTCCGACAAAGCGTGAGGCGAGGAGATCCGCGCATCGAAATCGACTTCCAGATCCGCCAGGTCGGCGAGCCCCAACAGCCTCTCAACGATGCGCAAACCCTCCGAGAGGTCCGCCGTTCTCAAGATGGGCTGCGCGTAGGAGTTGGACACGACGGACAGTGTGTCACTGCAGTTCATTCACCAGCTGCACTCGCAAGTGCACGCGATCACAACGTGGCCGCGAGTAGCTGTGGCACCAGAACCCGTCTCCGCGCTGGCTGGACTAGCAGTAGACAGGAAAGCACCGGTCAGCGCGGCCGTGAGTAAACCGACCGCACCTAACTTACGTAAGAACGCCATGAGTTGAACTCCCTAGCCTGCGTTGCAGTCACTGCACGCTCTGGTAGAGGCATCCGAAGCCGTCCACGTTCCGTCGCCCGGACGCCTGCCCCTCAGAGGGCGCCGCGCACGATCGCATTAGCGGCACGTGCTGAGACGACGGGACTCTGTTCACCGACGCCCTGGGAGTGGAGTTCGTCGCGATGCCCACTGCGCACCCCTCCCGGACGCACGCTCCGGCCGAGGCCCTGGTCCGTCACAGGCCCTGGCCCGTCGGCTGCGTATGCGAGCGTGCACGGAACGGGCCCTCCTCGGCGAAGGCGTGGGCTGCGAAGCGCTCGCCCATCCGTCGGTACGCAGCTGCAGAGGGGTGCAGCCCGTCGGGAAGGTCGTCCACATCGGCCGGGCCGAGCAGTTCGCGTCCGTCGAGGTGGTGCAGGTGAGGATCGTGTGCTTGCCGGACCTCCACGATTCTTGCCAGCTCGTCACGGACGACCTGCAGCGACAACGCCCCACGGGCCAGGTCGGCCGAGTCGCCCAGCGCTGTGATCCTCCCGTCCTGGCCCACCGCGATCGGGCCGGGATGCGCGTCGAGTGCCGGGCAGCTCACCGGGGAGATCACCAGCAGCGGGGTGTCCGGGTGCCCGTCCCGGATCGTGTCCAGGAATCCGTGCACCGCCGGGCCGAACGTCCGCAGTCGGAAGGTGGCCAGGGCCACGATGTTGACGCCTGTCTTGAGGCTGATCAGGTCGGCGGGCATGTCACGGATCGTCCGGGCGACATAAGGGTCCAGCATGTCGTTGCCCGGCTGGCTGAGGTTGGTCACCTCCACGCCCCCGAGCGTCGCCGCCACCACGGGCCAGGTGCCGGTGGGGCCGTCGGCTTCGAGACAGTGGCTGATGGAGCTTCCGTGGTGCACCCACAGGGGCCGACCTTCGGGCAGGGGCGCCAGGACCTCACCGTCGGCGCGGAGCGCCACCAGTTCCGTGGGGGTCTGCTGCGGCAGCCACAGCTCGACGTTCTTCATGCCGGTCGGCAGCCCGGCGAATCGTGCCGTTCCCGGCTTTCCCGGTATCAGTCGCTGCGCGGCCCCGGGGCCTGCCATCCGCATCACATGCCCCAACGGTGCGCGTCGGCGCCCGACAAGAGCACCGTTCACCGTGAGTTCCAACATCCCGGTCGGCCGAGGCTGAGGGTCACTGTCGAGCTGCCCCGTGCAGGTGAGGACCTCGAATTCGAGCACCTGCGCATCGGTGCGGAACGCCAGCCGCACGCCCGAGGGCATCACCGTTCCCCCGTAGACCGACGGGTCCTGGTACTGCTCCTTGGTCCACGCCGGCAGTCGGCGCGGCATCACCCCCGTCGGCGTCCGCTCCAGGTCCAGCGCGCCCCGTATCTCCACCGGCCCGCCCACTAACGGATATTCCTGCATTGCCACTTGTGACCGCTCCTCAGCTCTGGCCCGTCCGGCAGGTAGGTGCTCAGCCGGAGCCATCGGGCCTCCCCCAGAACCTAGGGCCTGGCCCTGTCTGCCCACCCCGTCGGGTCCGACCCACCCGGCCCGCACTGCTGACGCGCATCGGAAGACCTGGCCTGATCCGACGCGCATGGTCAGACAGCCAGCCCTGGGACACGGGAGACGCCGTACATACAGCGCCCCGGAGGTCACTGGGCCTCGCGGACCTCTTTTACGATCTGACGCTCCGAGACCGCTCCCGACGGAGCGGCTATGCGGAAAGGCTTGTCGAAGTCACTGAACGACTCATCGAGGTCTTTGGCCGGGTACGTGACCCGCAGCAGGAAGGGAGTGCCCTCGGCGGCGATGTGGAAATCGAGAGGCCCCCCTTCACGCTCGTACGTGATCCTGATGGTGGGCTGCCCACGCATTGCCCCCGACCTCTGAGTTGGGGTTGCCTCGGCAAGTTCGTCCAGGGAAGGCATCCGTTCCTTCAGCCACTTCCGCTGCGTCTTCGACTCGCACATCTGACGCATGAGCTTGAAGGCGGTGGCGTTGCGCTTCACCCAACGGTCTGCCATCACTTCCGCTCGCGTCGGGTCCTGCTTCGCCGCGGGTGCCATCTGGAGTGCTCCCTTGCTGCCTCGCGAGTAGAACGCGGAAGCGGTGATGACGAAGTCGAGGGAGTCCCTGCCCTTCCGGGCGTGTGCCTCGCATTCCGCTCTGCCACCATGCACTGTGCTGCGCAGGACAGTTGTTCCTTCAGTCCTCATTCGCCGAGTGGCACTCACATGGTCCTGGTCGAGCGTCACGTCGATGGCCTTGTTGATGAGTCTGGCTGCCTGGGCACCGCGCGACCCACCGCTGCCCGCCGACGCAGACCCGCTGGCTTCCGGCCTCTTCGGATTCCCTGCCTTGCTGCTCCCCTCGCTGTCGTCGGCGCCGACACCGCATCCGCCGAGCGCAATGAACGCGACGGCAGCCGCCGCGGTGGCCTTCAAAGGTCTTCGGACACGCCTGTCCGACATGGCGGTGATGCTAGACATCCAGTTCCCCCCTGGGAGCACGGCACGTAGTGGACCCATATTCCACCTTGCGTGATGCTTCATGTTCGTGGGGTGCCGACGGCGCGCAAGCCAGTCGAGGACGAGACGGTGTTTCAGGGCCGCTACCGATCCCCCACGAGCGACCGCAGCATGTCCCGCGTCTCCTTGTCGCTGGAGAAGAGGACCGTGCCCTGCATCCCCCGGGTGAGCAGCACCTTGTACGTGTTGCGGATCAAGTGCGCGAACTCGTCTTCGGGCGCGCGGGCCACGACGGTGTCCTTGCTCTCCTTCTTGTTGGCGACCCATACGCCGTCACGCCACACCAGGTCGGGGCCGAAGATGACGCCGTTCCAGTCGTACTCGAAGCCCTGGGCGGTGTAGATGCAGCCGACCTGGGAAAACCCGGCCGCGTCGGTGGCCCACAGGTTCTTGGACGGGTAGCCGCCGATCGACCGGTCCCCTTGGACGTTCCAGGGGCGTTCCCAGTCCCATTCAGGAAGTTTGACGTCATTGACGAGCCCGACGAAGTTCTTGTGGTCGTCGACGACGGGTTCGCTCCACCCCCAGCAGAAGCCGGCCGTCATCCGGGACTGGTAGCCGGCCTCCTGATGGGAGCGCAGGATCGCCTCCAACTCCTGCGGCGTCTCGGCCACTTGGAGCTTGAAGTTGTCGTCGCCCTCCCATGGGGCGGGGCCACCGGGTGCGAGGCCGAGCAGGCGCAGCACCCACTCCTCGTACGCGCGGCTGCCGCCGCACCGGAACTGGCCGTCGAGGTTGACGTGCCGCACGGTGAGTCCCTTGGTCTTGGCGGCGGCGTCGATCTCGTCGACCGTGCCCATCTCACCGGGCCGTACGACCTGGTGCTCGTCCAGGAGGAAGACGGGGACGCGGGCGGCGTCGAGGAGTTCCTCGATCTGGCGGCGGTTGCTGCGCTTGTTGCGGGGTGTGAAGCGGTGGTTGGACGACTCGCGGATGCGGTGGGCCTCGTCGCAGAGCAGCACGTCGAAGCCGTTCTTCTCGACGTGGGTGAAGTTGTTGAAGTACCGGAACAGCTTCTGGATGCGAGAGGTGCCCCGCCCGGCGACCTTCTGCAACGTCGTGGTGAAGGACTTGGAGCCGGTGGCGTGCACCGCTGTGATGTTGCCGCGGTACAGCTCGCCGAGGAGTTCCAGCGCGATGACGCTCTTGCCGGAACCCGGGCCGCCGGTGACGACGATGACTTCCTTGAAGTCCGACTGCTTCGCCTTGCGTACCGCGCGCATGACCAGGGAGTAGGCGACCTGCTGGTCGTTGAGGAGGTTGAACTGTCCGCGTTCCTTGATCTCCTCCGCGGCAACGGCCATGAGCTGCTTGCTCGGCGCGATGGCCTCCGGGTGCAGCGCGTCGGCCGCCTCCGCACCGGAGACGGGGGCGAGACGCTCGCTGAGGTACTTCTGGAACTTGCCCTTGCTCGACCCGGTGAACAGCTGCCCGTATGTGTCCGAGGCGAGGTCGAAGAGGTGCTCGACCTCGAAGTCGGTGGCGTTGTGGAGGTAGGCGGCGCCGCCGATGCGGTGTTCGTGTCCGTGCAGCGACTTGGTGAAGTCGGCGATGTGGTCGCAGTAGCGCCGCACCTGCGCGACGGGGTGGAGCCGGGCGACATTGCCCATGCCCTTGACGGTCACCAGGTCCTCGGCGTCCGGCACAAGGTTCGCCTCGGTCCATTGCTTCAACTCGACGACGACGTACGAGGGTTCACCGGTCGTCGGGTGCGCGCCGGCCAGCAAGGCGTCCACGCGGTAGCTCGACAGCGGCACCGGATATTCGACGAGCACCTCGACGTCGCCGAGTCCCGCGTCGATGAGGGTATTGGCGAGAGCGGGAAGACTGTTCCGCCAGGCCCGCTGTTCGCTCACGCCCGCCTCATACCCGTAGGCGGAACGGAATTGCGTGGCGACATTGTCGACCAGAGTGTTGGCGACAGCTTCCTTTACGAGTGCGCGAGCCGACATGCGCAGCAACGACACGAGGATCCCCAGGCAGCACGAAGAGACGTGTGCGGGTGGGGGCGTGTCTGCGTACGTGGTGCAGAAGCCCGGCGGGCCGCGAGAACTGCAGTCACTCTATCGGGTGGCCTGTGGGGATGGTGGTGACGAGGCCGCCGGGCACCGCTGTCGGACGGGATCAACGGGCCCGGGTCACCGACGCCCGGGCCCTCGCCGATCCCATGAGCCCATGGGGCCCTGGGGCCACGGCGCTGCCGATCAGAAGGTTGCGCAGGCAGCGCCCCTGGGCCCCGTCACGAGCCACGAGAAGACCTTCCGTGTCTTCGGTCCATAGAGGCCGTCGGCGGGCGAAATGCGATGGTTCTGCTGCAGCTTGGCGACCGCATTCTTGGTGCCACCGCCGTAGATGCCGTCGATGGGGCCAGGGTTTATGGAGCCGCAGCGTTTGATGGAGTACTGGAGCGCCTTGACCGCGGAGCTGCGGTTTCCCGGGCCCAGTTGACAGTTCAGGGAGCCATTCGACGCCGCGGCCACGGGGCCCGAGAAGTCCTGGGACCACTTCTTCACGGTCTTCGTGCAGATGGGGGTGGCGGCGTGGGCTTGGCCGGCCGTGACGGTCATCAGGCTGGATGCGAGAAGGAGCGAGCCGCATCCGGCAACGGCTAAGCGACGGGCGCCGGTGAGAATGGACATGCGTGTGCCTCCATGAGGGTCGTGGCGCAGTGGACGAAGCGGAGCTCCAACGCCCAGCCGAGCCCGGAGCCTCCGGTGCCGGTGGTCAGTCGGCGTCGAAGTACCCATGCAACGTATGGGTGTTCCTTGCTCTGTCGCGTCAACCGTGGGATTGAAGTGAGGTCTCAACCCAGGGGTTCAGCCGGGGTAAACCATCGCTGTACGACACGCGGCCTAGTTGGATGCGGCGGCGAGTGGCCGCACCAGGCCCGATTCGTAGGCGAGGACCACTGCCTGAGCGCGGCTGCGCAGTTCCAGTTTCGTCATCGTGTGGTGGAGGTGGGTCTTGACCGTCGCCTCGCTCACGACGAGCTCAGAGGCGATCTCGTCGTTGGCCAGTCCCCTTCCCACCAGCCGCAGGACCTCTGTTTCGCGCATCGTGAGCTGCTCCAGGGCCCCGGGCCGAGCGGCGGGCGCCCCTGAGCGCGATGCGAACGCCTCGATGAGGCGGCGGGTGACAGATGGGGCGAACAGCAGGTCGCCCGAGGCGATGGCCGAGACGGCGGAGACGAGGCGCTCCGGGGGCGTGTCCTTGAGGAGGAATCCGGAGGATCCGGCCCGCAGCGCTGCGAAGACGTACTCATCAGTGTCGAAGGTCGTCAGAATGACGATCCGGGGTGACGGGGCGGACGGAGTGGACTGGGCCAACGGGGTCGACGGGGTAGACGGAGTCGGCGGATTGGTCTGACGAGCCAGGATGCGCTCGGCCGCCGTGATGCCGTCCATCCCGGGCATTCGGATGTCCATCAGGATGACGTCGGGACGGTGTTCCAACGCGGTCGCCACTGCCGTCTCCCCGTCCGCGGCCTCCAGGACGGACGTGAAGCACGGGTCTGTTCGCAGGATTGCCGCGATCCCCGCTCGGATCAGATCTTGGTCGTCGACAACGAGAACTACGGTCATAGCCGGGTGCTCCCCCTGAGTTTCCACCGCGGTCAAGCGTTCTTCGTCACCTGCCGTACGGCGGTGGTCGGAAGGGAGAGCAGGACCTCGAATCCCCCTTCACGCCGAGCACCGGCAGACAACGTACCGCCACAGATCCTGGCTCGTTCCCTCATCCCGATCAAGCCATGTCCGGACCCTTCGGGAGAAATGGCCGATTCCGCTGTGCCGGAGCCGTCGTCGCACACGGTGATGCGCAGCTCGTCGGGAAGGTAGGTGACGGTGACCACCACCCGTGCCCCGCGCGCGTGCTTCAGCGCGTTCGTCAGAGCCTCCTGGACAACGCGGTAGGCGCAGAGCTCCAGCCCTTGTGACAGCTGGTAGGGCTCACCATTGGTGTGGAGTTCGACGTCGACACCAGCCGCCCCGACCCGGGCGGTCAGGCCGCCGAGTCCGTTCAGCGCGGGTGTCGGGGCCGGTGGCGGTGCGTAGTCGTCGTCATCGAGGTCGACGCGGAGGACGGAGAGCATCCTCCGCAGATCGCTGAGGGCATCGCGGCCTGCGTCCGCGATGTTGTCCAATGCCTCCCGCGCGGTGTCGGGGGCGGACGTGAAGACGTATCTACCGAGGCCGGCCTGGACGGTGATGACCGACATGTGGTGGGCGACCACATCATGCAGCTCTCTGGCGATACGTATGCGCTCGTCCACCACCGCGCGCCGCGCGTGTTCCTCCCGCTCATGCTTCAACTGCTGGGCAAGTCGCCTGAGTTCATGATTGCGATCGGCGAGTGTGCGCTGGGTGCGGCCGAGGAAGAGCGCGATGAGAGGGATCAGCGCAGCTTGTCCGACGGCCATGAGCAGCGGGAGGCGGCCTGCCAGGCCGCTGTGGAGGATCGCAGCGAAGGTCAGCAGCGAGCCTGCCGCGCAGAACCGCAGATCGCGCCTGGCCGCGAGGCTCACGAGGCCGACCATGGGGGCGAACCAGTTCACCGTCGGCTGGTATCCGAGGCCCAGATAGAGGGAGTACGCCGCGCAGGTGGCTGCCAGGACAACCAGGGGCGCGGCCCTGCGCCACACGATGGGGGCCGCCACCAGGCAGGTGAGCAGCACCGCCCATACGTCGAAGGGCTCCCATCCCGCCGGGTGGTACTGAAGCCCGGCGACGCAGCCACCGGCCGCAATAGCGAGGGCGATCACGACATCGAGTGCCCGTTGCCGTCGACCGACCGGCCACGCGCCAAGCACCGACCATCTCTTCACGACCACCCCAGCGGCCTTCTGCATGCCCACTGCTCGACGTTAGGGCGCGAGGTGAAGCGGTGTCGTCAACCCTCAGGTTGAGAGATCACTTCAACCGCTGGTGCGACCGGAGTCGCCTGTGTGAAGCGGCAGTTGCACCCAGATCTCCAACTGGCCGTTGAAGACGCCCTCCGAGCCTCGCACCTAGCCTCCTTGCTGTCCGGGCGGCCGGTCGAGCCAGCGTCGAGCCAGCGCCGCCTCGTCCTCCTCAACATGGAAGGGACGACCATGCAGATGCAGTTGAAGAAGACGTACGCGGCCCTGGGAACGCTCATGCTGAGCGCCGGGCTTGCCGCGGTGCCGACCGTCGCCTCGGCACAGGATTCCGCCGACTCCGGCCGTGCCGGCGGCCGGGATACGGTCGCGGTGGCGAAGCTCAGCCACGGGCAGGCGGCCGCCCGATTCCGCAGCGCCGGGATCAAGTGGAGGTCCAGCGGCGGCTGTTCGGACCGGGGACGCGCCAACTGCACGTCCTTCACCCAGCTCAACCTGGCCACCGCACGGGGCGCCATCACTCTGAAGAGCTCCTCGCGCTGCGCGCTGACCATCACTGGGGGCACCGAGACCGGACACGCGAGCGGCCGGTACAGCCACTGGAACGGCTACAAGCTCGACTTCAGCCCGACCAGCTGCCTCACCAACCACATCAAGCGGAACTTCACCCGCATCGCCGACCGGGGTGACGGCGCCAAGCAGTGGAGGGCGGGCTCCGGCAACATCTACGCCCGCGAGAGCAACCACTGGGATGTCACCTTCTACAACTGCGGTGGCTGCTGATGTCCGCCTTCCGCCGACGCGCGACGACGTTCGCCGCGGTCGGGGCGGGCGTCCTGGTCCTGGTGGGCGCGAGCGCCACCGCCGCGCAGTCGAGCACGATCTCCACGAAGGCGAGCGCGACCGCCAGGCAGGCGAGTCCGAGGGTCTCGGCCGGTTGCACCTACCCGTACGCGTGCCTCTACATGGGCGAGACCGAGACCGGCCGCTACAAGGACATCACCAGAGGCTGGCAGACCCTCAGGGCGAGCAGGGGCGCGGAGTACATCGTGAACACGCGCAGGGACGACGGCGTGCGCCTCCACTTCACCAACGGACAGACCAAATGCATCAAGCCGTTGGCCAACGCGGTGCACCTGACGCCCTACGGAACCGTCGACAAGCTCCAGATCACGGACTCGCCGCGGTGCGCCACGTGACCCGACGCGGCCGGATATCCGTGGCGGCTTCTGCGGTGTCCGCCATCGCGCTGATCACCTCTCTGGCGACCGTCAGCGACGCCTCCGCCCACGACCGCCATAGCCGCTATGAGAGCTACGACCGCGCCTTCTACCCCACCCAGTCGTCGGGCAACCGGGGTACGGACGTGGCCGCCCTCCAGCATCTCCTGACCGCAGGGGGTCAACAGGCTCCCGCCGACGGCGCGTTCGGGCCTTCTACCACGACAGCGGTCAAGCGGTTCCAGTCCTCCCACGGCCTCCCCGCCGACGGCATCGCCGGCCCCGCCACCTGGGCGGCGCTAGCGGTCACCGTCAAGCAGGGGTCGTCCGGACCCGCCGTACGCGCGTTGCAGTCCGAACTCAACGCCAAGATGGCCGCCGGGTTGCCGGTCGACGGGGTCTTCGGGGCGGGCACCGTGAGCGCCGTGAAGCGGTTCCAGACCAAGGCCGGCATCGCGCCGGACGGCATCGTCGGCCCGGCCACCTGGAAGAACCTGCTCTGGCACTACGAGCCGGTCGCCTTCGGCCCCAACAACCTGTGCGACCAGGACCCGGACGGCAACACGGCCGCCAACTGGGGCACCGCCGCGGCCGTGGCCCAACTGGAGGTGGCCGCACGGAAGTTCAAGGAGGCGGGCCGGGGCAAGGTGCCCGTCGGTGACCTGGGGTGGGAGCTCGGGGGTGACATTCCCGGGCACGCGAGCCACGAGCAGGGCCTGGACGCCGACATCTGGCCCGTCCGGAAGGACAACGCCCAGTGCACCGCGGGGCGCATCACCTGGCGGTCGCCCGCCTACGACCGGGCAGCCACCCGGGACCTGGTCAAGGAGATCCGCCGCGCCGCTCCCGGTCACGTCAAGACCGTCTACTTCAACGATCCGCAGCTCATCTCCGAGGGCCTCACGGCCTCGTACCCCAATCACGACAACCACCTGCACGTCCGCTACTGCGAGGCGGTGCATCCGAACCCGGACCCGGACGCGGACTACCGCTGCTGAGCGCACAGCTCCCATAGGCCACCGCACCGCCTGCGGACGGGAGCCGGAACTACTCCTCCCCCCTTGGACGGGAGCACTCTTCGACCCCTGGACGGGAGCACTTCTCGACATGACCGCGATCCGCAAGCTCTGCACGGCTCTGCTCGTCCTGGCCGGCGCCGCGAGCGGCCTGTCCGTCACCACCGCTCCGGCCGCCGCGTCCGCGTCCGCCCAGCACGGCTGCGCCTGGCCGAACGTCTGCTTCTACAAGACGGACGCCGACTGGCGCCGACAGAGCCCGACCGCGACGTACAAGGACATGACCCCCAAGTTCCAGCCACTGGGGTCCCGTAGCCGGGGCTCCGACTGGATCCACAACTCGCGTAACGACGATCGGGCCCTCGTCCGGTACACGTTCGGCGGCTCGAAGGGCCAGCTGTGCCTGGAGCCGCACCAGAACGTCAGCCTCAGCGACCACACGACGGTGACCTCCATCAAGATCGAGGACTCCGCGAGGTGTTGACGCCCCATCGCTCATCACCTGCCCGCCTCAGTTCAGAACGAAAGGCAGCGAACCCGCATGATCACACGCACCAAGGCAGCCCTCCTCGGTACGGGGATGGCCACCGCTCTGAGCCTGCTGGCCCTCACCCCCGCACCGGCCACCGCGGCCACCTCGGCAGCCGCGTCCGCGTCCGCCCAGCACGGCTGCGCCTGGCCGAACGTCTGCTTCTACAAGACCAAGGCGGACTACAACCGCGGCCGCGTGGCCGCTTCGTACAAGGACATCACCAGCCGGTTCCAGACTCTTGGCCCGCAGAGCCGCGGCGCCGACGTCATCTACAACACCCGCAAGGACGACCGGGTCGTGCTGCGTCTTCTGAACCACGGGCAGTCATACGTCGCCTGCATGAAGCCCAAGGAGGTCGACGAGTTCGGCCCAGGGCTCACTGTCATCGGAGTCATGATCCAGGACAAGTCGAACTGTCCTCCCACGCCCTGACCGGCCACGGCCGACTGCAACGACCCGCCCTGCCACGGCCTGACCTGCCACGCGGAGGGCCGCCCCCACGGGCGGCCCTTCGCGAACAGCTGCGCCACCACCCCGCTTCGAGAGGAATGAGGAATCCCGATGAAGAAGCAGATGAAGAAACACACGGCGGCCCTGCTGGGCACCGGAGCACTCCTCGCCGGTGGACTGATGACCGCGACGCCCGCGTCGGCGGCGTCCCCCGCCGCCAGCTGCCACGGCGCGTCGTGCAACGGCCGCAACCCCGCCACCACGACCTGTCAGAACGACGCGCGCACCGTGGCGGTCGGAACGGGCCCGCGCAAAGCGATGGAGCTGCGCTACAGCCCGTCCTGCCGCGCCGCCTGGGGCCGCTTCCGCCTGAACGCCCCCGCGGGATCGAAGATCGAGATCAAGAACAACCAGGGCAAGAAGTACACCACCCGCGGCAGTGGCCGGTTCTACAGCGTCATGGTCAATGACAAGGACGTCAAAGCCTGGGCCTGCGGCTACTGGCAAGGCCAGACGGATTGCACGAAGGCGTACTGACGCGCCCCTCTGACGTAACAGGGTCCCTCTGGCGTACTGACGCCGCCTCCCTGCCCCAACCAACCAACCACCCACCCACCCACCCACCCACCGAGGAGTCTCCATGTCCAGAGGAACCTACCTGCGAGGAACCCGCCTGCTCTGCGCCGTCGCCATGGGCACCGTCCTGCTCACCGGGGCGCCGGTGGCCGCAGCCACGGCATCGGCCCCTGACACACAGGCTGCCGGCTGCGCCACGTCGCGCCCCTTCCTGTCGGCAGGCGACCGCGGCACCTGCGTCAGCTATCTGCAGCGCAAGCTCAACGACCGGGGTCACTACGGGCTCACGGTGGACGGCGCCTTTGGCAGGGCCACCACGCACGCTGTGAAGAGCTTCCAGTACGCCTGCGGTTTCCGGGGCCACGAGGTTGACGGCCTCGTGGGCCCCCGCACCTGGGCCGGACTGATCGACAAGTCCTGCCTCTGACCGCGCTCAGAGACCGGGGGTGTCCTGTCCCAGCCCCCGGCGGATCGCGATCTCCACGGGTGAGTACGCGCCGTCGGCCCGCTCCAGTTCGTACGGTCCGGTCGGCATCAGCGGCGGCTGGGCCATGAAGCGCGGCCGCGCCCCATGGTGCGGTTGCGCCGCGTGCACCAGGAACGGATGGCACAGGAAGACGTCGCCCGGGGACCCGGTGGCGAGAGCGACCGGACGGTGGTCGGACGCCGCCACCAGGTCGGGCGCGAGGTCCAGCCCGCTGGCCCCGTCCTCCCCGTACTTCTCAAGCACCTTCGGCACGTCGAGGTGGGAGCCGACCCGGATCCGGGTCGGTGCGTCGTCCGCACCGACCTCGCTGAACAGGAACAGCATCAACAACGCCCGCCCCCTCGATCGCAGATTGGTGAAATACCAGCTCTCGCCCTCCGGCAGATAGCTCCCCTCGATGTGCCAGCCCGCGTCGTCCGGCTCCTCCTCGTGCGGGAAGCGCAGCGGGAACGTGCCCAGCGAGTAGCGCGGCTCCCAGCGTCCCGCGCCGACGAGCAGGTCGTACGCGCGGTGCAGGGCCGGGGAGTTGGGCGCGGCGGCGAACGGCCCCTGCCCCATGCCGGGCACCCAGTGCACGGGCTGCGTCCACGTCGCCGGATCGTCCGGGTCACAGCCCGTCTCGCGCCATAGCAGCCGGGTGCAGTCCGCGGCCACGCGCGGCGCGACGGCGCCCTCCAGCTTCACGAAGCCGTCGCGGAGGAACCGGGATACCAAGGTCGTGTCATCCATGCCCCCAGCGTGCGGCGCCACCGCCCCCGATCGCCCGATATTCCCCGCACCACATTTGTCGGGTGTCCACCGAGCCGCCGCTTCGTTCCCTCTGGAAGAACCCCAGGCGTGCGTCAATCGCCCCCCAGAACACGATCCTTCAGAACACGATCAAGTGCCGCCCGGCCTACAGGTCCCCAGTGCGGCTTGCCGCCGGGAAGGCCCCGATCCCCGTTCTGCCCCATGAGCATCAGGAAGAGGCACTTCATGGCGGCCAGCCCGCGGGCACGCCGGATCGCCGCGTCGTCTGCACGCGCGTACGTGTCGAAGAAGCGCGAGGCCGTGCCCTCGGGCAGCAGCACCCACGCGGCGGCGAGGTCCCAGGCCGGGTCACCGGCGAACAGGTCACCGAAGTCGACGATGCCCGCGAGCGTCCCGCCGGAGACGACGACGTTCGCGGGATGGAGGTCACCGTGCACCCACACCGCCGGGCCCTCCCACGCGGGGGCCGCAACAGCGTCGTCCCAGACGGACCGGACACCGTCGACAGCGATGCCGTCGAGGGCAACGGCCGCGAGGAAGCCCTCGAAGCCGTCCGTGCAGTTCCGGGGATGGGCACCGCGGTCCGTAGGAATCGGCGCCTCGGCGGGCGCGGGCACATGGAGCGCCCGGAGGAAGCCCGCCAGGGTGTCGGCCGCGTGGTCGCCGCGGCTGATCACACCGTGGTCCAGCGGCTCGCCGGGAACCCACGTCATCACGGTCCAGTGCTTGGGGAAGCGCTCGGACGGTTCGCCGAACCGCACCGGGCTCGGCACAGGCAGCGGCAGCCGCGGGGCCAGCACGGGCAGCCACCGCCGCTCCTTGAGCTGCAGCTCCGGGGTGCGGTCCATGCGCTGCATACGCACGACCAACTCGTCCCCGAGGCGCCACATTTGATTGCCCCAGCCGCCCGCCACCTCGCGGATGGCCAGCCCTGCAAGGTCTGGATGCTGCTCGTGCAACAGGTCACGGACCAGGTCCGCGGTGATCTCGATCTCGGCGTCGGTCATGCGAAGCCACAGTAGTGACGCGAGAGGCGGGAGGCGGGAGGCGGAGCGGCCTCAGGGTTCATAGAGGTGGTCCGTGCACATCTTGGTGCCGCTGACGTGGCTCACTCAGGCGTCGGCGTCCAATCCGAGGGTGGTGACTCGACGAGGTCGAGCTCCTCATCCACATAGATCTCCCCGCCGGCCCGAGGGAAAGCGACCAGGAGTTCACCAGTGGAGATACGGGCGAGGACCTCCCCCACCGGGTCTTCCGGGTGATCGGTCTCCTCTCGCGGCATGACCAGGTCCCCCTCGACGAAACGTCGCCGGGGACCGGAGGAACTCGTCGGTCGCTCTTTGCCAGACATGAATCGCGCCCCTTGTGGTCGACGTACACACATCGTGCGCTTCGCCGGCCCGCATCCGCCTCTGACCGCTGGAGGGAAGACTCGCTGTGGTGGCCATGTGCACCTCTCCAGTGCGGCGCGAGCGCTCACAGCCGTCGCACCGGAAATGATGCTGCCCATGAATGATCCCCAGCACGGCACACGTGGGCTCTCGCTACGGCTGGTCCCGATGACCGGACGTGATCCGGAGGAACACGGCCGGGTCTCCTCCCCTCTGGAACTGCTCTTCGACCTGACCTTCGTCGTCGCGGTCGGCACCGCGGCGTCCCAGTTCGCCGAGATGGTCGCCGCAGGGCATGCCGGGCAGGCGGTCACCGCCTTCGTGCTGGCGATGTTCGCGATCAGCGTCGCCTGGATCAGCTTCAGCTGGTTCGCCTCCGCCTTCGCCACCGACGACTGGCTCTACCGCGCCCTGACGATGCTGCAGATGATCGGCGTCGTCGTCTTCTCGCTCGGCCTCCCGGCGATGTTCCACTCCGTCGAGGAGGGCGGGCACCTCGAACTGCGGGCCATGGTCATCGGGTACGTCGTGATGCGGATCGCGATGGTGCTCCAGTGGCGGCGCGCCGCCCGCGAGTCCCCGCCGTTCCACGACGTCGGCATGGCCAACATCCGCTGGACGGTGATCGCCCAGGCCGGCTGGATCGTAGTGGCCTTCACCCACTGGCCGATCGCCGCCGTCTTCGTGGCGTTCGGCGTCCTCGGCGCCCTGGAGCTCGTCCTGCCGGTGCTCACCCAGGGCTCCGCGGACGGTACGCCCTGGCACCCGCACCATGTCGCCGAGCGGTACGGCCTGTTCGCGATCATCACGCTCGGAGAGGGCGTGGTCGGCACGGTCGCCTCCTCCGGCGACCTCCTGGGCGGCGGGGACGGCACGCACTGGACCTGGAACGCGATTGCCGTCGTCGTCGCCGGCGTGGGCCTGACCTTCGGCATGTGGTGGGTGTACTTCGCGACGCCGTTCGGCGACATCCTGGTCCACCGCCGCAGCCGCGGGTACCTCTTCGGCTACGGCCACATCCCGCTGTTCATCGGCGTCGCCGGGGCCGGGGCGGGCCTGCACGTGGCGGGCCTGTACATGGAACACCACGCGAAGATCTCCGGCACGGCCGTCGTCCTCGCCCTGGCCCTGCCCGTCGGCCTCTACCTCCTGATGGTCTACCTGCTCCACACTCTGCTGGTCTCCGCAGGCGACCGCTTCCACCTGCTCCTGATCTCCCTCACCGTCGCAGTGCTCCTTGCCGCGGTGCTGCTGGCCGTGGCCGGTGTGTCCGTTGCGGTGTGCTTGCTCGTGGTCATGCTCGCGCCGTTCGTCACCGTGCTCGGTTACGAGACGATCGGCCATCGCCATCAGCAGCAGATGCTGGACCGGCTCAGTACTCAGTAGGCGGTAGGCCGTACGCAACGGACGGTAGCCACTGGGCAGTAGCTCGTCCGTCGACAGCGGAGTTCGCCGGTACGGACGGCGCGCTCCGTTCGGTTCACCTGGAGGCGACAGGAGCTCTGATGGTGGGCTCTGACTCGATGTGGAGTTCAGTGAGGTTCCGCTCGACGCCTCCCCTGCGGTCGGCGCACCAGGCGGAAGCCCATCGCATGGTGGAAACACACCTCTTAGCCTGCTCGCATGGGATTGGACATGACGTTGCTGGCCGTCGACTGGGGGCGGCTGCAGGAGATACCACCCCGGGAGCGCAAGACACGACTGCTGGAGTTGGACTTTCCCGACGACGAGGGCAGCGGGAACTTCGACCGGGGACTCGTCTGGCCCGTTGAGGCGGGTACACACTGGTGCGCCGAGTACGAGTTCTGCACAGGGCTGGGTTCATACAAACCGCACTTCTGGGCGGGTGAAGCCTGGGACGACACCCGCGAGTTCACCGCCCCCGTCTTGCGTGCCGCCTTCGACGAGTTCCTCGACGGTCTGATCTGGCATGACCTCGATTCGGAGAACCTCGATGTCGAAGGCGACCTGTTCCCGCCTTGGGACGGGAACGAGGCGGTCTCTCTGTTGGTTCTGTGCACACCGCAGCAGGTTGCCGTCCCGGCCCGCTCCTGGTCACGGGCCGTGCCTCACTTGGAAGAGCTCCGCGAACCGTTCGCCCTCCACGCCGCCGGACGGTCCAACTGGATGGAGACCTTCGACGCCTTCGCCTCTCTGCTGCGCAACTGGGGCGACGTGATGGGCGAGGCCCAGCAGCGCGGCTGGGGGTTGGTCGGCTTGCCGTACTGAGCCGCATCAACGGAACAGCGCACCCTTTACGTTGGTCAGTTGAGGTTGCCCTCCATGCCACTGTAGATCTCCGTGGCCTCGCAGAAGGCGAGCCCAAGGTGTTCGGCTACGCCCATCGCCTCATCGATCTTCTGCAGGTCGAGTGCGTCGCATTTCAACACGTCGCGGTGACGCGCCAGATGAACGCGAGCGCCAGGCACTGCGCCCGCGGCCACCAACCCGCCGACGGTGTAGTTGCTCACGATGGTGGCAGGCGGCTCCGCCCACTCCAGGTCGGCAAATTCCTCACGCAACAACCCGGTGAGCACTGTCGGCACAGTAAAGCCTTCCGCGCTGACTTCGACGTCCCGGCACAATTGGGTGGGCCAGGTGTAGCCCCTGGACATCCATCCCGGCAACAGGGCAGCGGCGAACTCCACCATGCAGTACGGCACTTCACGGGTCAGGAGACCGGCCGCGTCGAACTCCCTCCCATCCCCGGAACGCCGGACAATACGCTCCCCGGACCGAAGAGCGATCGCTGCTCCGCGCAGCATGCGCAGCGGCGTGGCGAATGCATCGGCGATCACTGTGTCAGCGGGCAGCTGCCCGCTCTCATCGGGCCGGATCTGCCTGGGCAGGGTCGGGTCGAGACGGCAGAGCATCTCCCTGGCGAGGGCATCGACGCCGTCGCCGGAGGCGGCGAGGTAGCGCTGCATGTCCTCGGCGATCTGATCTGGTGCATCGGCGACGATGAAGAACGGCCTTCCCCACACGTGCAGATGCGCATCGAACAGAAGCCCCTCGTTGTCGAGGGCGTAGTCCTGAGCACCCAGCGCCCACGCCTTGGCACGGAAACGCGTCTTACGTATCTCAACTGCCCGGGCAATCAGGTCGTCGATGCCGTGATCGTCCCCCTGACCGGCGAGATAGGGCAGCAGCCGGTTCTCGATGAGGGGGAGGTCAATGGGGTGGAAGCTCGTGTCGAAACCCATGGTCCGCGACCCTATCGGGCAGCACTGACATGCCTGAACAGTGGCTTGCTGTGCTGACTTGGCCCTACCGTGCGAGCGTGCGCTACTCAACGAGGGCCTGGTTCAGGACGAGTACCCCGACTTCGTTCGGGCGGGTCGACCTACGGACCTCTCACCCGATGGACACCCCTGGTCCCCTTTGAGGGGTGGTCTCTGGCGTCCCCCGGAAAGGGCCCTGGTTGCGGGCTCTGGCTCGAGGCCGAGTTCGGTGAGGTGCCGTTCGAGGCGGCTGTAGGTGTGCCGGGCGGCTTCGTGGCGGCCTGCGGCCTGGTAGAGGCGGATGGTGTGTTGGGCTAGGCGTTCGTGGTCGGGGTGGATGGTGCTCAGTTGTTCCAGGAGTGTGAGGACGGCGTCCCGTTCGTGTGGCTGGGCGTCGGCGCGCTCGGTCTGGCGGGCCAGGCGGAGGGCGGCGTCGCTGGCCTTCATGGCGAGGTGTTCGCGGATCGCGTCGGCCCATAGGTAGTCGCTTCCTTGAGCGAAGGGGCCTCGGTAGTGGGCCAGGGCGGCTTGTACTGCGGAGAAGGTGTCCCGCTGTGCGTCCTTCTTTCCGGAGACGGGAGTGGGGAAGGCTTCTTTCAGGCTGGTGCTGAAGTCGGCGAGGTCGGTTTCCACGAGTTCGGGGTGGAGTTTGTGGAGTTCTCCCTGGAGGAGGACGAATTCCTGGGCGGTGATTCCGGTGGCGGAGCGGAGGGCGCGGCGTACGGCGCGGCGCAGGTTCTTGAGGGCGTTCTGGTCGGTGCCGGGTTCGAGGTGGAGTTTGTCGGCGATGTCGGAGGCGAGGAGTCCGGTGGGGTGGGCGGCCAGGAGGGCGAGGAATTCGTGGACCTCGCTTCGTAGGTTGGTGCCGATGGGGTCTTGGTGGCCGCGGGCGTAGAGGGTGATGGGGCCGAGGACGTGGAGGCGTACGGGCTTGGTCTGCTGTGTCGTCCTCGGTGTGTCGAGTGTGTACGGGTGGGGCGGGGGTGAGGGGAGGGCGGGGGTGTCGTCGTCCTGCTCGGGTTGAGGCTGGGGTTGGGGCGGGGGCTGGGGTTCTGGGTGTTTGGCGGGAGGTGGGGTGTGGGGGTTCGTGGCGGCGGGAGGTGTGGGGGTCGGTGGTGGCGTGTGGTGCGGGGTGGGTCGGGGGTGTGGGCGGGGGTGCTGGCCGTGGGCGGTGAGGAGTACGTCGGTTACGTCGCGTCCGGCCTCGGGTGTGAGGTTGAACAGCCTTAGAGGGGTGGGGTGTTGGGGATGCCAACTGTGTGCGTCGGGGTGGGTGGTGGTGCCGCCGAGGGCGATGTGCCAGGTGGTGGCGCCGGGTAGTGGTGTGTGGAGGGCGAGGATGATCAGGGTCGCTGGGTGGCTTCGGGCGGCGAGGGCTTGGAGTTGTCCTGTGTGCGTGGCGTCCGGTGTGGTGAGGAGGAGCAGGGTGCCTGGGGTGGTGGGGTGCGCGGGGGCGGTTGTTGGTGGTCCGGGGAGTGTGTGGGGAGCGAGGGTGCTCTCTTGTTCGTCGCGGGTGCGGGCGTGGGTGATGAGGTGTTGTTCGGCGGCTTGGATGGCGTGGGCGGTGTCGGTGGTCTGCGTCAGGGCCGTGAACTGATGGGGCAGTCCTGGCAGTAGGTGTTCGGTGAGCGCTTCGGGGGCGATGGCCGTGACGCGCGCGGTGTCGGGGCGTTGGCGTTCGGATGCGGTGAGAATGCCGATGAGTAGGGCGCGGGCTGCGTCTTCGGCGCCGGGGCCGGTCCAGGTGCAGCCGCCTGGGAGGGCGAGTTCGTCGAGTGGGACTTCGGTGCCGTCTCGTTCGCCGATGGTGACCGTGTCGGTGGTGTGGGGTGGTCGGGGTGGGGTGCGGTGGGTGATGAGGGCGTCGGGGTCGTGTGGGAGGCGGGGGCGTGTGGCGGCGTGGGCGGCTTGGGCTGCCTTGTCGACCAGCGGGCTGAGGGTGGGGGGTGGTGTCTGCTGGTGCGGGTCGTGTTGTCGGTTGCTGTGCCAGTACCAGTAGCGGCGGGCGGCCAGGAGGCCGGCGGCTGCGGTGATGCCGATCAGGCCGGCCTCGCCGAGGCCGATGGAGGCTGAGCCTCGGCGGGTGTCGTGTGTCTGGGAGCTGGGCTTGTCCTTGGCTGTGGGCCGTGTGGGGGTGCGGTCACGTCCGTGGTGGTGGTCGGTGCCGGTGTCCTCGGTGTCCCGGGGGTCGTCGGTGTTCTGGTTGGGGGTTGGCCGCGTGGGGGGCGTTTCGGTGGGTGGCGCCTTTGGGGTGGTGGGTGTGGACGGTGTTGCGTCTGGGGCGGGTTCAGGCGCGGGTGGGATGAGCTTGGGTGGGATGGGGGTCGGGCGAGCCGGGGGCGTGGGGGCGGCGGGGATGGTGAGGTGCCAGCCGGGCCTGATCAGGTCCGGGTCGGTGAGGCGGGTCCCGTCGTCTTGGATGCGGTCCTTGTTGAGCGCGTAGATCCGCGGCCACTTCAGCGCGTCACCCAGGTGCTGTTGCGCAATGTCCCACAGGGTGTCGCCTTCGGTGACCGTGTAGTCGATGTGCCGGACGTCCACCGCCGGGGCGTCGGGGTCGTCACGCTCGTCTCCCGGTAGGGCGGTTGCGATTCCCGGACGGGCCGCTTCGGCTACTGCGGCCGCCGTGGCCTCGGCGGAGGAGATGGAGGTACGAGAGTCCGTGGGGAAGTGCGGTGCCGTGTGAGTGAAAGGTGGCTGCGACTCGCCTACGGCGAGGGGCTGTTGGGCGCTGGCCACTGTCGGCCGCCATAGGCCGATCAGGGCGACTACGAGGGTGCCGATACACAGGGCTGCCAGTGAGCCCTTCACCGTCAGGGTCGCCAGGTGCTCGTCGTGTGTGTGGCGGTCGCGCAGCAGTTGCGGCAGGTGGCTGGCGTACCAGAGCGTCTCGCGGATGACGGTGCCGGTGAAGGCCGCCCAGCACGCCCAGCCGACCACGGCGAGCAAGTCGATCATCAAGGGATCGCTGACCGGCTGCGCGAGCCTCTCCCCCAACTCGCCGAGGGAGGTGATGTGTTCGGGCCAGGGGATGCCGGTGGCCTGCCAGAGCACGTAGGGCAGTCCGGCCAGCAGGGCGAGCGTGAGGGCCAGGGTGGCGCTTGCGGTGAGGGCCGCGGTCAGGCGCTGGCGCAGCTGGGGAGGGTGCATCGTTCGACGCCTTCGTTCTCTTCGCCCGGTGACCTGGATGCCTGGAGGTGCCTGGTGGCCTGGAGGTGCCCCGGCGCCCCGGTGGCCTGGAGGTGGGGAGGGGCAGGGAATGGGGGACGGGGCACGGCTTTAGGTGGTGGTGCGTTCGGCGTGCGCGGTGGCGCCCGCGTGCACGGTGAGGGTGCGCAGGCCGACCAGCTGGAGGATCTGGGTGCGCTGGTGGTGGGTGACGTGGACGGTCACCACGTCCTTCTTCACCGAGGCGTTCCCGGTGGTGTCCTTGGTGGAGGCGATGTGGGCGCGGGCTGCGGCTGCGGCCTTGTCGCGTACGAGGCGGACGTCGCCGCCGCGTCTCAGGCTTTCGACATCGAGTTGCTGGGCGCCGCTGCGGGCGGCTTCCTGTGCGACGTCGAGCGCTTGCGCCTTGGCGGCCAGGGCGAGCCCGCCGTCGACGACGATCCCGGCGAAGAGCCAGAGTGCGGCGAAGACGCCCACGACGAATGCCGTGACCTGCCCGCTGTCGCCTCCCGTGCCCAACTGGGCATGCACTGCGCCCAGTTGGCTTCGCACTCGTTGCTTCATGGCGTGCTCCGGTAGGTGTCGACCACTGAGTAGGCGGTCTCGTCGAGCGTCATATGGCCTGGCATCCGGCTCATGGTGAGGTCGCTGAGGTCTGCGGTGCAGGAGAGATGGGCCGTCACGGTGGCGCCCGGTGCGAGGCCGCCCGTGGTGAGGCGGACGTGTGGCTGCGTACAGGCTGATCCGGCCTCGCGCAGGGCTGCGCCCGCCGCCTGCTGGGCCTGGGCGTGGGCTTCCTTGTCCGTACGTGCGAGGGAGGCGGCGCGGGCGGCCTGGTGGGCGGCATCTGCCACGATCAGTCGGGCGTCGGCGAGGCGTCCCAGTGCCACCACGACCAGGAGGACGAGGACGAGAAGCGGCGTGACCAGTACCAGCTCCACTGCCGCCGACCCCCGCTCCCTATCGCTTGGCGAACGGTGGCGTGCGGGCCGAGGTCGGCTCATGTCCGGCCTCCCGATCCCGATCCCGTTCCCGATCCCGTTCTCGATCCGGCTCCGGCTCCGGCTCCGGCTCCGGCTCCGGCTCCGGCAGGTTCGGTGACCCTCTCGACCGGCCCCGAGGCGGCGGCAGAGGCATGCAGGACAAGACCGGGCACGGGCAGTACGCGCGTCACTGTTCCCTCCACGTGCACCGTGGCCTGGTTGGCTGTGCGCTGGACGGTCACGGACGGGTTGGTCAGCACCCGGCTGCCCAGGGCGGCGAGGCTGCGCCGCCCTTGCGCCTGCCCGGCGCCGACGCTGCCGTGTTCGACGCGGGTGGCGGCCAGGGCGCGCTCGGCGCCGTACTGGGCGATGTGCCTCGCGTGCCAGGCGAGCGCGAACTGCACGATGAGGAGCGCCATCAGGAGCAGCGCCGGGACAACCAGCACGAGCTGCGTGGCGGCTGCTCCACGATCGCAGCGCGACAGCAGCAGCAACCGCGACAGGGGACGCCGCGCAGGAGGCAGCCTGCCGGGCCCACTCGACCTACAGGGCCTGAGGACGGACGCGGTCACGGTTCAGCCCATGTCGATGCCGTTGGCCTTGGCCGTGACCTTGGCGACGATGATGCCGATCACGGCCAGGGCAAGGACCGTCAGCAGAGCGGTGACGATGATGGTCTCGGTGGTGTAGCCCGCGTCCGATCGGGCTTGCCTGCGCGCTTCGGCCAGGCGGGCGCGCACCAGGCGGTTCAGAGTGTCGAGGTGGAACATGGCGGTGCTCTTTCCGTGAGTCTCCGTGCGATGTCTCAGTCGGGTGGGGCTGGTGCGGTGAGGTCGGTGGTGCGGTGGGGTGAAGTCGTAGGCGTCGAGCGTCGGGGTCAGCTCATGGACATGACGCTGGCGAGGGCCGGATAGCCGATCAGCAGCAGGAACGCGGCGAATAGACCGACGACCGGCAGCGACATCCGCTCGGTCGCCGCCTGCGCCGCTCCGTCCGCTTCCGAGATACGGCGGCGTCGCATGGCCCGCGCCTTCGCCGTGAGCGAGCTTCGGATCTTGGCACCTTCACTGCCCGCGAGGCCGAGCGTCGAGGCGAGCTCGGTCAGGTCGATGACGGCCAACTGCCTTCCCAGGTCAGCAAGGTGGGGCCAGGGGCTGGTGCGGGTGAGCTGGGCGACGTTCAGGGCGTGCCGCAGCTTGGCCGCCGCCCACCCCTGGGGCGCGGCGACGGCCTGGCCCAGGGCCTGCTGGATGCCCGCGCCGCCGGCGAGGGCGATGACGGTCAGGTCCAGGACGAGGCTGAGGGTGTGGCGCATTTCGCTGCGCCGACGCGTGGCCTGCGCCCGTAGGGACAGGTCAGGGGCGAAGAACAGCACCACAGCCAGGGCGAGCGAGCCGGCCAGCGGCACCCACCAGCCACTGGCGACACCGGCACCCAGGCGCAGCACCACCACTGCCAGCCAGGGGGCGAGGAGCCCGGCGGTGGCGCAGACCGCCTTGCCCGCGAGGTGCTGATCCTCGTCCACGTCGCACACGGCCAGGTCCGCGCGCAGGGCCGGGGTGGGAAGGCCAAGTGCGCGCAGCAGCGGCACGGCGCGCCTGCCCAGCCGGGTGGCCCACTCCGCTTCATCACCCCCGCGTCCTCCACGAGTGGGACGCGAATCGGCGCTCTGAGCAGGGGTGTTGAGGGCGGTGAGGACGTCGGCGAGGGCGGTACGGGGCGGGCGGAGCCCGTAGACGAGCGCACTGGCTCCGGCTCCGAACAGCGCCCCGAGCAGCATGACGATCATCGTGAACCTCCCGGTGTACGTGCCGGTCCGGCGCCCTCCGCGTCATGGCCAGCAACTGCACTAGCAGCGGCGGCGGTGGCGGTGGGGTCGATGAGGCGGACGGGTTCGTCGATGCGGCCGATCACCGTCAGGTATCCGAAGCTCGCAATGAAGAGGACTCCGACCACGGCGAGCACGGCCTGTCCGGTCAGCGAGTCGAAGGGCGCGAGGTAGGGGCGGTTGAAGACCACCAGGCCGAGCACCATGCCGAGGGTGACGGTCACCGTGACCCGCACCCCGGTACGTACGCTCGCCCGCCCGGCATCGACACGCTGACGCATGGCTACCTGCTCACGCACCGAGTCCGCCAACTCCCCGAGCAGCGGGGCGAGTTTGCTGGCCTGCTGCTCAGCCGCCATCACAAGGGCGGCCACCACTACGTCGGCGAGCGGGTCATCGACCTCCTCGGCGAACGTGCGCAGCGCGGGTGGCAGCGGATTGCCGGCTCGGACCGTCGCAGCGAGCTCCCGCATCTCGTCCCCGAGGGCGGTCGGGGCGATGTCTGCGGTCGCCAGGATCGCCTGTTCGAGACCGGCTGCCGCGGACAAGGTGTCGCGCAGCATCTCTGTCCAGGTCGCCAGTGCCTCCATACGTTGGGTACGCCGCGCTGCCGCCCGGTCCGGACCGAGTAGCCCAGGCAGGGTGAGGACGGCGACGGACGTCAAGACTGCCGCCACCGGCCAGCCTGTCAGCGCGCCCGCGACGGCCCCGACGACCACCGCGCCGACCACACGCCGCGTCGTCCACTCGGCGGGCAGCCGCGCCACAGCCCACCGCCCCACTGACCGCCCCGCTCCTCACTCAGCGCGCGCCGACGCACGCCGTAGCCGATGGCCACCGAGCCGAGCCCGAACACCGCCCCGCAGGCCACCGCCGTGGCTGTCCACGCGCCGGAGCCCACGAGCCCGCCCACAAGCCCACTGGCCGCCCCGCTCGTAACCCCGCTGGCCAGCCCGTCAGTCAGCTCTCCCGCCAGCCCAACCGCCGCCCCCACCACCGACCCATCCGTCACGACTCCGCTGGCGCTCATGACGCAGCTCCCCACCACTGCGAGGCGGCATGACGGGCATCGAGCCCGACCGCCACCAGGTCATCCAGGGTCTGGGCTCGCAGCGGCGTGGCAGGCACAGCCCGTTCCTCCGGACCGGGTCGGTAGACCTCATTCGAAACAATCTGCGCCCCATCCGCGTCGACGACCTCACGCACCGAGTCGATCACCCGCCGCCCGCCCGCATCCCACCCCAAATGCACGACGAAATGCACCGCGGAGGCCACCATCAGGTTCGTAGCCTCCAGCGTCAGCCTCTCCGGAGACTGAGCCGCGTACGAGGCGAGCTTGGTGAACACCCCGCGCGAGGTGGAGGCGTGAATGGTGGACAGCGAGCCGTCATTGCCCTGCGACATGGCATTGCACATCGGGATGACCTCGGCCCCACGGATCTCCCCGACGATCACCCGGTCCGGCGACATCCGCAGCCCCCAGCGCACCAACTCCGCCTGATCGATGCCTCCTTGGCCCTCGATGTTCGGCTCGCGAGCCTGCAAGGCCACCACATTCGGATGCGCCACCTGATCCGTATCCAGGCCGAGCTCAAAGGTGTCCTCGATGGTCACGAGCCGCTCGTGGGACGGGATCTCATGCGCGAACGCACGCAGCACCGTGGTCTTACCGACATTCGTGCCACCCCCGATGACGATGTTCTTCCGCGCCCGCACCAGGGCCCGCAGAAAGTCCGCCATCGCCTCGTCGCACACCCCCAGCCGCACCAGCTCACTCATCGAGGCCGCCGGAAACCGGTGACGCCGAATGGTCAGCGACACCCGCCCGCACACCGCCATCACGGCGAACAACCGCGACCCGTCGGGCAGTTGCAGATTCAGCCGAGGAACCCCCCGGTCGAACCGCCGCTCCTCTCCACCCGCCCGCGCCGCGAGATTGCGGACCAGCTCCACCAGCTCCGCGTCCGAGGCGGCCACCGCCCCCTCCCGGTGCCAGGCCCCGGCCGCGTCTTTGACCCACACCACGTCACACCCGTTGACGCAGATGTTCTCCAGCGTCGTATCGGCCAGCAGCCGCTCAAGTCCCCCCGTCCCGAACAGCGCGTCCTCGACCGCCCGAGCGATCCGCTCCTCGACGACGGCCTCGATGACCGCCCGTCCCTCCCCCAGCGCCCGCAGCCGCTGCGCCCCGAACTCCTCGCCCAGCAACCGCCGCACTGTCTCCCGCCGCGCCCCCTCCCCCTCCACCGGCAGCCCAGCGGCCTCCCGCTCCCCCGCATACGCAGCAAGGCGAGCCGCCACCCGCTGCCGTACGACGTCCGCGAACTCCCGCTCCCAGCCGGCAGCCACTGCACCGGACGGGGGCATCACCTGCTCGCTCATGACAGGCCCCCTTCGGCTCCGCGCACCGGCACGAGACGGACCTCACCAAGGTCGAAGGCCGACACCGAATCTCCCTCGGCGACAGGCTCGCGCCGACCACCCTCCGCATCTCCAACCCCACGCCCAACCCCTGCTCCGCCCTCCGGCGACGACGTCGTCCAGGCCATCCACCGGGCAAGAGTCCGAACCGCTCCCATCAGCGGCGACGGCCGGAACCCACTGGTACGCAGCCCACCCCCCGCCTGAGAACTGTTCATCGCGGCCACGCACTTGGCGTCCCAAGGCAGGAAGAACACAGGACCGACACCGATGCTCGTCGCGATCTCATCCGCCGGATACGGACACGGCCCCACCACAACAAGAGCCATACGCCCAGCAAACCCACCGACGCCCAAGCCACACGCGGACACATGGGTCAGCGGCTCCGCCCCACCCCGCGCCACGAGCACCACACGATCGGCCACCTCCAGCAGCGGCTCGACCTCCTCACTGAGCCGCCCCACATCCAGGACAACGGTCCCCCGATCCCGACCATCCCCCACGAGCACCCGCCGCCCGCCCTCGCCGACCAGCAACCGCACAGCCTGGCGACACGGCCCACGCCCCGGAACCGAGGCCACCGCCCGTACGCCAAAAGGAAGTTCACTCACGGCCCCCAATAGAGACCCCGGCATCGGCTGCCCAGCAGCAGCCGCAACATCCAACAGCGATGGCGAAGTCGGCAGCCCAAACCGGATCATGAGGTCCCCACCCGAGGCATCGGCCTCCACCACCACCGGCCGCACCCCACCATCAGCGTCCGACGGCCAGGCGGCAGCGGCAGCCAGCGCTGCCGTCGTCACCCCCGGCGCACCCGAGATCGACCCGACCACGACCAGCCGTCTCATGGCGCCTCACGCCCTTCAGCAGGCAGCACCACGACACGCGGCCGCTCCAGCTGTGCCGCTCGACGTGCCGCCCCGGTCTCCACCAGGACCGTCACCACCCGCGGCCCACCCGCAGACTCGGCATGGCGCACCCCGGTCACGGTCCCCGTCACAGCCGAGACAACCGGCTCCTCCTTCGCCTCCTTGCCGGCGACGGCGTCACCCCCATCCGGTCCCGGCAGCACCGCGACCCGCTCCCCCTGAGCAAGCTCCGGCGGCGCACCTCCCACCTCCACGGCGAGCGCCACCTGCGAGAATCCGGCCGCCGGAAAGCTGGCACGCGTCCCCACCTGCCCCCGCGCCAGCAACGCTCCGGCCACCAACGGCACCCGCGCCCGCCGCCCCACCACCGCACCCCGCTCCTTGAACGGCACCACCCCCACATCCGCAGCCACCTCCACCACGCGCAGGTCCCCCGGCTTCACCACTCGCCCGACCGGCACGTCACGGGCCACGACCAGCACCTGCTCCCGCTGTCCCACCGACTGCGCGATGAGAGTGAAAGCAACGGCTGACACCACCACGGCACCCACCCCGGCCCACACCCACCCCAGCCGACGCCGCCGCCCACCCGTAACGGCAGGCCGCTGCTCCGGCCCCGCCCGACGCGCCCCCGGCACTGCCAGCCGACCGCTCGGCCGGGCCGAAGAAGACATGGAGGTACCCACAACTCACCTCACGATCAAGAGATTTCCGACGTGCACCAGCCCGACCGACCGCCCGCCCGGACGATCCGCGCCGCGCCCCCCCCCAGCGCTCCAGCTACTCCAGGCCGTCAGCGCGCAACGACGGCCTGCACTTCATCCACCACAAGCTGCCGCTGCGCATCCATCACAAGCCCCGGCACCACGCCACCCTGCCCAGCCCCGTGCCACTCAACGTCCCAGGTCACCCGCACCGAGACAGTAAAGGCATCATCCGGCTCCGCCACAGACGCCCGCCGATAGGTATAACCACAGTCAGGCGACGACGACTTGGCGCTGTACTTCTTCGAGTACAGCGTCCCAGGACCCCTACACACCACACGCCCACCCTCCCCCATCGACCACACAGCCCTCCTCGGCCGAGCAGTCGCAGTGACCTTGACGTCCTCCACAGCCGCCGTAACCGACACCGGCTCCCAGCCCTTACGCTCCACCCACAACCACGTAGGCACATGAACCACCTGCACCAGATCCTCATCCGGACTCGTCCGAATCACCGGCTCCGGCAACTCCAGCCGCTTGACGGCTTTTTGGACCACGACCTCCACCGGCACCTGCCCTCCCCCACCCGGCTTCGGCATCAGCGCCCGGGGCAACGGAAGGGTGACAAGGGGCTTGATCCCCAACGACCCGATCCCCCCAACGCTCCATCCAGTCGCGCCCACCGTGAACCAGGACGTGGAGCTGCCTCGCCCTCCACCGCGACCAGGCTTCGCCGGGGCCGAGCCACCCTGAGATACCGGCTGTCTCCCGCCTGAGCCACCTGATCCACCATGGACGCTCTTGACTTCGGCAACACACCGCGGAGCGGAGCAACCGAGCTTCACGCTGTTGCCAAGTCCCCCGTCAGCCAGAGCAGGTGACGCCAGAGGTACGCAGGCTGCTCCGATCGAGGCGCAAAGGAGCAACCGAGCCCAGCCGCTTCGCGTCAGCATGTGCCCACCTCATCGACGTACAGCTTTTCGACGACCCAGCGCCCGTGCTGATGACGCACTGTCGCGTCCACCCGGTGATGCCCACCAGGGACGTTGTTCTTGAGAGCGCCATCCTTGGTGTACTGAAGCCACCGCGAGTCATCAACGCAGTCGAGGATCACCACTTCGTTGACCGTTCGCTTCGTCACTGTGGGTTCGAAGGACGGCTTCCCCTGGACCACGACGCCCTGCTTCTTATTCGCCTGGACCGTGTGACGCAGCAAACCGAGCGCACCCTCGCCCGCATGATCATCAAGTCGGGGGTCTTTCGGATCGGAGTCCCGAGATACCGCCACCATGTCGCGCCACATAGCGCGATACACACCGAGGGCATCCGACTGCCGCTCATTCGGCGCGCGGGACTCCTCCCTCTGGGCAGACCTCTTGGGCTGCGGATCAGCATGTGACGAGCCGTCGCCGCACCCCCCTATAGCCAGACCGACGAGCGCAACACCCACCCCCGCGACGACCGCTCGGGTTCTCAATAGCGATCTCACCATCCCCGCCACCCCTCCCCCTCAAGACCCGGAAGATCACTCTTAGTGACCACCTGGAAGTGGAGTTACCCTCCGCCATCGCAAACAATCCTGGGGGAGGGCCCAATTCCGTTCTGCTCACGTCCTGTTACGAGACGATCCTCCGTGTTCACCACGCGCCACAGAAGAAGGCGCTGGGTGTCACCCAAATGGGCGACACCCAGCGCACCGCGCCCCTCAGAGGGCGCTCAGACCCCGTAGATCACTGCCCAAGCAGTCTTTGAACCATCGCACCGTCGCGCCTTGAACCCCCAGGCACCACAGGTGAGTTGATCTACAACTTGCAGCCCTCGCCCACCTTCGGACAACACCTTCAGCAATGCCGTCGACCCACCTCCTCGCGCCTCTGGTGGGGGCTCGAAGAGATCCACAGCTGGGTGGACCACCACGTCGGGGATTTGCGGATCACCGTCCACGACCTCACAAATCAACACGCTCTCCGTGCGACGAAGCCGCAGCTCGTACGGACCTGGCGCGTGCTCGACCGCATTAGTGATCAACTCGCTGGCCACGATCAAAGAGTCACTGATCACTTCGTCATTGCACCCGAGTTGGTCCAGCGCACAGCGCAGAGCCTTTCGGGCGCGAGGCACCGTGTCCGGCGTGCTCTGGGTCCACATCCACAGAACCTGGACACAGTCTGCTGTCGCGCGCGACGTCGTCATGCTCATCGCTGCCCTCCTTGCCCCGCGTGACGGCCTCGTCGTACAAGGCGCTGACGGGCACTGCCGGGACGCGCGCAAGGATGCATCTCGCCCCGAGCAAAGGGGCTTGAATCGCGAGCGGGGGCCAGCAGGAGGGCAGTGTGGTCGTGGAACGGGGTCAGCATGAAGACCTCCGGGCGGATCGCGGTTGGAACGCGACCACCACACCGTGGTGCTCGTGAAGAGCGGAAGCCGCTGGCCAGAAGGGCTTCGTCGTCATCCCAAATAGCGTGCCTCGGCGCGCAGTTCACTGAGCCGGGCGCCGAGGATCTGCCGGGCCTCCTGGAAGTCACTCACACACTGGAACGTACCCGCTGCTGAAAGTCGCTGGTAGGCGTGGCGTAGTGCCATGCGGCATCGCGAGCCTGGCAGGCGGTGAGGACATCGGCAGGGTCCTCGGTGACATACACACCGAGGGTGACATCGTCCTCATCGAACGCGAAGCGGACGAGGGTCTTGGAGTCGAACAGCCAGAAGTCGTAGTCAGCCAGCCGAAGGGCCTGAGCCTCCGAGCGGGTGAGGTTGCGGATGTCCTCGCCCGCAGCCACGTTGCCCAGGCCGCTGGCGAGGAGGAACTCCTGTCCCTGCGTGACTGGTTCATCGACGAGACGAACCCGCTCGAACCGCTTGCCCTGCTCGGTCTGGGCGCGGATCACCCATCGAGCTGTAGAACAACGGGCCCGCACAACGCGTCGGTCCCACCCTGGGGGTGTCGCCCGAGTGCGTGTCGCCCGTTGGCAACATGCAGCTCGGCACGGACCCTGCATAACTCCCCGGGCGACCGCGCCTCCGCGATCACCACCCACTACGCCGACTCCCCCTGCATCGGACTCAACGAATTCTGAGAGGGACGTCGAGTGTGGCGCCGCCAGGTGCTGTCAGGCGCAGGAGGTAACCGCCGGGTGTCATCCCGGCTTGGAGGGTCGGTATCCGGGTCCGGCCGTCGGTATCGGTCGCACTCAAGGTACGGCTGCGCTCAGGTTGCCCCTTCTGGTCGGTGAAGTGCGGCCCAGTTGCAGTGGGTTGACACTCTTCGGTCAGAACAGTTGCGGTGAGCACCACGCCAGGCAGTGCCGCTTGGCGGCGGGTGGCGCGGATGGTGAGCTCGCGGGCGAGCTCCGTACCGGCCTCCGCTTCGACGGGTGTGTCGTCGAGGAGGGTGAGCTGGTCGGCCTCTCGGACAGTGACCGTCGCCATGAATTTCACTTTGGCTGAGGGGTGTTCGGTGACGGCGGCATGCAGGGTGAAGGTGCCGGGCTGTCCGCCGGCGCTGATGCGTGGTGCGGCCGCGATGCCGTCCCGGTCGGTGGTGACGGTGACCTGGCGGGTGCCGTCGGGGAAGCGGGCTTGGGTGGTGCCGGAGATGGTGTAGCGGACCTTTATGCCGGTGGCGGGGGTGTTGTCCTTGCGGCGGACGATGGTCCTGGCGAGTTCGGGGAAGTCCTCCTCTGCGGTTGCCGTGAGCTCGGTCGGCCCCAGGGCCGTCAGGCGGTCCACCGGCGCGGGGCGTGTGGGCGTCGTGGGCTTGGGTTTAGGCTTGGGTTTGGGTTTGGCAGCGGGCTTGTGGGGCGTCGTGGGCTGCGGTTTCCGCGGGCCGAGCGTCGGCGCGGAACCGCGTGAAGTCGGCTTTCCAGCCGTGGCGTTGGGACCAGCGCGATGGCCCTCTGCGCGGTGGCCACGGTCGCTCTCCTTGGGCACCCTCTGCGTCTCACCGGAGCCGTTGCTCGCTTCAGCACGGGTGGGACGTGGCGCGTGCTGCTGGTACTGGCGCATCCAGGCCAGGACCGTATTCACGTACTGGCGTGAGTTGTTGTAGCTGAGGACGGCTCGATCCAGGTCCGCGGCCGCAGAAAGGTCGCGGTCGCCGGTGCACAGGTACAGGCCGGCGGTAAGGGCCGCGTCGTGGATGTTGTTGGGGTCGCGTTTGCCGTCGGCGTTACCGTCCGCGCCCCAGGTCTTCCAGGTGGAAGGGATGAACTGCAGCGGGCCCACTGCCCGGTCGAACTCGCCGTCGCCGTCCCACTGGCCGCCATCCGTGTCGCGGATGAGCGCGAAGTCCTTGCCGTCCAGGCGAGGTCCGAGGATGGGGCGCTTCGTGGTGCCGTCGGAGGCGAAGCCGTAGCCCTGGGCGTGTACGGATTCGACGCGGCCGATCCCGGCGAGGAGTTCCCAGGGCAGGTGGCAGGAGGGCTGGGTGGTGTCGAGGATGCCGGCCGCGTTCTTGTACGCGTCGAGAGCGACGGCCGGGATGCCGGTCGAGGCGTCGGGAGCGGAGCCGGCTTCCGGCCCGCCGCCGGTGCCGGATTGACCGTTGAGTGGGGGCAGTTCAGTGACGTACGGGCGGTGGGGGCCCGCCTGGTCCGATGCGTCTCCGGAGGGTGTCTCGTCGGCGTCGGCTGTCGGGGCCGTCACGGCGCCGGTGGCCGAGGCAAGGGTGGCGGCCAGGATGAGGGCACAGGCTGTGGGGCGCCAGGTGCGGGTGAGGCGGTGGCCACCCCGGCGGGGGCGGGAGCTGGGGCGACGGTGACGGGGGCGGTGGTGCACAGGGTAAGTCCAGAGTCGTGGTGGTGCGTAGGCGCGCGAGGTGGAATCCGGGATACGGGATACAGGGAGGGCGTGGCGGCGCGCTGTGCGCGAGGAGGTGGGGAGGCCCTCTACTGGCCGGGCCTCCCCACCTGTCACGCGCAGTTGCGCGTCCTACTGGCCGGCGGGCGTCAGCCGAGCGCCGCCATCTTGTCCCAGCCGCCAGTGCCGATCGTGACCGGAGCCCCGAGTCCACCGGCCGTCAGGCGCGGGTAGAAGTGCAGTCCCTGGCTGGTGTTGTTCGTGGTGGCCCACAGGTCGGGGACGCCGTCGTTGTCGGCGTCGGTGGCCGAGGTGAGCAGGGGGCGGGCGGCGGGGGTGAAGCCGGTGGCCGTCAGCTTGCGTGTCCCGGAGCCGAGCCCTTCACCGGCCGGGCCGGTGCCTTCGTAGGTGAACAGTTCGCCGGTGCTGCGCTTGCGGGCGAGCAGGTCGACGTGGTCGTTCTTGGTGACGTCGCCGGGGGCGGCGAGGTCGTAGCCGGACCAGCCGCCGTCGCCGATGAGGACGGGTTCGGCGTATTCGTCGAGGTAGCCCGTGGCGTGGCCGTAGTAGAGCCAGAGGTGGTTGCCTTCCTTGACCAGCAGGTCGGGGAAGGAGGGCAGGTCCCATTCGTCGATCTTGCCGTTGCCGTCCAGGTCGGTGGGGCCGTCGACGTCGCCGATGGCCAGGATCTGGTCGGCGTTCTTGAAGTGGTCGTTGGCAGGGTCGTACAGGCTCAGGTCGCGGCGTCCGTCGCCGCACGCGGAGCCGTTCGCCTCTTCGCCGTAGCTGGTGCAGGCGTAGCCGAAGCCGTTGTTGGGGTGGATGTGCAGCTGTCGGCTGCCCTTGGCGCCGGTGGTGGTGATGAGGTCTTCGTAGCCGTCCTCGGTCCAGTCGCCGCGTCGGGTGATCAGGGAGCCGGTGAAGTCCTGGGTGCTGGCGTCGCTGGTGGTGCCGATGCGGCCGTTGCCCTGGCCCGCGTACATGCGCAGCTGTCCGGTGTTGTGGAGGGCGAGCAGGTCGGGGTTGCCGTCGCCGTTGAGGTCGCCGGGCTCGTCGGTCTTGCCGGTGGGATTGGCGTAGAAGAGGTAGGTGCGGGTGTCGGACTTGTTGTTCGCCTTGTCCAGGGAGCGGGCGAAGACGCGCTGCGGTCCGGTCGAGGGCGGGGTGAGCTTGACCTTCGTACTGCCGCCTGCGGAGGGGGCGTTGACGGAGCGGACCTTGGGGTCCCAGTCGGTCCAGTATTCGTACTTGGCGACGTCCTTGATGCCCGCGGAGGACAGCGTGAAGGTTCCCTCGGTGCGGGCCGGTGAGGTGTTCTCGGGCCAGCCGTCCTGGCCGTCGGGGAACTGGGTGGAGGTGATGCCGGGCGGGTTGCTGGGCCGGTTCGGGTCGAAGGCGAAGCGGCAGCCGGGGGCTCCGCTGGTGGGGTTCCAGTCGGAGTTGGCCTTGCCGTCGCGGGCCTGGACCTTCCACGAGTAGTTGCCGTTCGCGGCGCCCAGGTGCTTGGCCAGCAGGCTCTTGGACACGGTGGTGCGGGCGATGCCGCCGGAGCTGACCTTGACGTCCCGGTCGACGACGATGCCGGGGCTGGTGTCGTGCTTGCCGGTGGGCCAGAGGTGGAAGCGTGCGGTGACGCTGCCGCCGTCGGGGTCGGAGACCTTCGCGGTCAGCTGCACGTCGGTGTTGCCCACCGTGACGTAAGTGCCCTTGTCGCCACAGGAGTTGTTGACGCGGGTGCTGGGCACCGTGTCCAGGCTCGACGGCTTGTTCGGCACTGAGTTGTACTCGGTGGACAGCACCGCGGTGGAGGCGTCGAACTTCTTCCACGCGTGCACGTCGCTCTCGCTGGCGCGCAGGCCGAAGGCGACTTTGGTCCACTTCTTGGCCGCGGCGTCCGCGGTGGCGCCCTTGACGTTGAACTCCAGGTTGCCGGCCGGGCACGAGGACGACCAACCCTTGGCGGCGGTGACGGTGGCGTACTTCGTCCACCAACTCGGCTGCTTGTTCCATGTGGTGGCCGAGGAGATAGCGCCGGTCAGCCATGCCTCGACAGGCTTCTTGGTGCAGGACCAGGAGTGCGTGTTCTTGATGCGCAGGGTGGACTTGGTGATCTGCTTGCCGTGCAGCTTGCGCGGGTCGAACTGGACGAAGGAACGCCAGGTGCCGCTGGTCTCCGACTCGTGGCCGACCCGGGCGACCTTGGAGGAGTGGTTCCAGTACGAGGTGCTGGGGTGCTTCTTGCTGACCGCGGTCCAGCCCAGGCGGGGGCTGGAGACGGTCGGGTCGATGTATACGGGGAAGACGGTGTCCGGATCGGACAGGACCTTCTGGTCCGGCGTCACGACCAGTTCGTCGCTGGATGCCTTGAGGGGCATACGGGTGGTGGTGGCGCCGTAGCGGGGCTCGAAGACGTCCTCGTTGCGGGTGGCGGGCTTGTCGCCCTGCTCGTCCAGGAGGGCGGCGACGTCCTTGGGCTTGGCGCTCTTCGCGTTCGTGGCGGCGGACAGCTGCGTGTCGGGCACACCGGCCGAGTCCCACATCTCGGGCGCCGGTGCGGTGAACACCTCCTGTCCGGCGGGGTTCACCGCGGTGAGGTTGCCGGTCGGGTCGGTGCTGACGCTCACCCCGTCGGCGTCGAGACCGTAACGGACCTTCTTGAGAAGGGGGTTGTCAGCGGCCTCGCGGGTCTTGACCACGAGCAGTTGCTGATAGCCGTCCACGCCCGCCTGCATGCGCAGGTCGATGCCGGGTGCCACCTCCGGGTAGACGGCCGTGTCGCCTTCCAGTCGAGGGGTGGGCAGCTTGCCCGGCCAATCGACGGTCAGGGAACGGTTGTTGCGGGTGATCGTCACCAGCGGTGCGTCGCCGCCGGAGGAGAATTCCAGGCCGACGTCGACGGCCTTGGGCCGGACCGCGCCGTCCTGCAGGCGCAGGGTGGTGTCGACGTCGACCAGAGAATTGTCCTGCTTCACGCGGACAGGCGCCGCCGCCGTCTCTTCCGTGAAGGTGCCGTCAGGGTTCGCGTAGACGGTGTCGAACTGGGTGCGGTGCGAGAGCACTTCGACCCGTTCACCTGTCCGTGCGGCCTTGCGTGATGCGGCCGCCTCCGGGTCCGCGTCGGTTGCCTGCCTCGCCTGCTCCTGGCCGGTTCGCTCGGGCTCCGCGGAGGCTTGCGACACGGTCAGCACCGGGATGGCGAGGGCCGTGGCCAGCGCGCAGACCAACGATATACGAGGCAACGTACGCCGGGAGTTTCGGGGTTGACGGCCCGTTTTCAACAGGGGTCCCTTCACAGAATTTCGACCAGGGCGTGATTCCTGGGATCAGCACAGCGGAACGTACCCCACACCCGTACACCCGTCACATCCCATTCCGCGCACTGTGGTTCGGATGCTAAAAGTGACTTTGGTCCTTGGCGCTCAGGGCTTTGGTCACTTCCTGGCAGTCGAAAGTCCTCACAGATAAGAACTCCCTAAGAATTGGTCAAGAACCTAGGTAAAGCCTGTGTAATGTCGGCGCGGTTCATTTGCTTACGCCTTGGGGAGAGGTCTGCGCCGTGTCACGTACTGCTGTCCGTGGGGAAGTTGACGAGCCACCAGGCACGTCCTCGACATCCAGGCCCTCAAGACGGGCATGGTGGCGCCGGGGTGCGGTACGGACGGTCACGTCGTTTACCGCCGCAACTCTGTTGGTGGGACTGGTTTCTGCCGAAGCGTTGGCTTTCTCGCCGCTGGCGCTGCCGGATCTGCAGAAGACTCCGCCGGTGCCGGTCTCGAAGGTGGGCGGCACAGCCAAGGCGATGGCGCCAGGGGCCGCCAAGGACGACACGGCGGGCAAGGAATGGAAGTCCATCCCTGAAGCTGTTTGGCCCAAGCCTGGTAATGCCAAGGCAAACATGACTGGCAAGAGTGCAGTCAGCGTGAAGGCCGGTGCGCTTCCGGTTGGCATCTCGCAGACCCCCGCAGCACGCGGCACTCAGAATGCAGAGTCCGTGGCGGGCGAGGTCGGTGTCGAGGTCCTGGACCGAAAGGCCGCTGAACGAGCCGGAATCGACGGCCTGATCCTGGCCGTCGATTCCACCGGCGGCGACGCCCAATTGTCCGTCGACTACGGCGCGTTCCGTAATGCCATCGGCGGCGACTGGTCCTCCCGCCTGACCCTTGCGGAGCTTCCCGAGTGCGCCCTGTCTGAGACCGGCAAAGACAAGAACAAGGACGGGCACAAGGGCAAGGGTGACTGCACACCGACCCCGATCAAGGCAGTCGACAACGACGACGACAAGTCCCAGCTGACGGCCAGGGTGGCCCTTGAGGGCGACTCCGCCTCGGAGACGCCCAAGGAATCGGACGAGGACTCGGGCAAGAAGGACGAGCCGTCGCAGAAGCAGTCGGCGCCGGCACAGCCGACGCCCAAGCAGTCGGCACCCAAGTCCCTCAAGGCCGCCCGCACCCTCTTCGCCGTAACCTCGAAGCCGTCAGGCTCCAGCGGCGACTACAAAGCAACATCTCTCTCCCCGTCAGGCAACTGGCAGGCCGGCGACTCCTCCGGCGCCTTCACCTGGACTTACGACCTCGAAACCCCGAACGCCGCAGGCGACTTGGGCCCGGAGCTGTCGCTGGCCTACTCCTCGACCGCCGTGGACGGACGCACCGCGGCGACCAATAACCAGGCCAACAACGTCGGTGACGGCTTCACCCTGGAGCCCGGCTTCATCGAGCGCCGCTACAAGGCATGCAGCGCCGACATGACGGGCGGCACGAACAAGGCCAAGAACGGCGACCTGTGCTGGGGCGGCGACAACGCCGTCCTCTCCCTCGGCGGCTCGACCAACGAGCTGGTGAAGGACGACAAGACCGGCGCCTGGAAGCTCAAGCAGGACGACGGCAGCAAGGTCGAGCACCTGAAGGACGCTTCCCTCGGCAACGGCGACAATGACGGCGAGTACTGGAAGGTCACCGACACCGCGGGCGTGCAGTATTTCTTCGGCCGCCACAAGCTGCCCGGCTACGCCGACGGCAAGGAGACCACCGGTTCGACCTGGACGGTCCCGGTGTTCGGCAACCACTCCGGCGAGCCCTGCCACAAGGCCGACTTCGCCTCCTCGTGGTGCCAGCAGGCATGGCGCTGGAACCTCGACTACGTGGTGAACCCACACGGCGACGCGATGGCCTACTACTGGTCCAAGGAACAGAACCACTACGGCCGCAACGTCCAGCTCTCCACCGGCAAGTCGACGGCGACCCCGTACACGCGCGGCGGCTACCTCAAGCGCATCGAGTACGGGCTGCGCTCCAACAACCTCTACACCGGCACCCCCGCGGCGAAAGTCACCTTCAGCGCGGCGGAGCGGTGTGTGAAGTCCGGCTCGTTCGACTGCGCGACCGACAAGTTCACCGCCGCCAACGCCAAGCACTGGCCGGACGTGCCGTTCGACCAGTACTGCGCGCCCGGTACGGAGTGCAAGAACCGCTACAGCCCCTCGTTCTGGTCACGCAAGCGCATCGCGTCGATCACCAGCGAGGTCCGCGTCGGAAGCTCGTACCAGAAGGTCGACACCTGGGCCTTCGACCACAGTTTCCCCTCCACCGGCGATGGTTCTTCCCCCGCCCTGTGGCTGAAGTCGATCAAGCGGACCGGCTACACGGGCGGCACGGCGACGGCGCTGCCGCCGATCACGTTCATCGGCAAGCAGCTGGCCAACCGTGTGGACGCGACCGGGGACGGCATCCCGCCGCTGATCCGCTACCGGGTGCAGGCGATCCACAACGAGATGGGCGGCACCATCGCGGCCACCTACAGCGCCCCCGAGTGCACCCGCAGCAGCCTCCCGTCGGACACCGGCAACACCAAGCGCTGCTACCCGGTGTACTGGTCCTCACCGGACTCCCCCGGCGACGACTACAAGCCGGTCAAGGACTGGTTCCACACCTACGCCGTCACCCAGGTCCGCGAGGAGGACAAGGTCGGCGGCGCCATCGCGAAGCAGACCGACTACACGTACACCGGCGGCGTCGCCTGGGCCAAGAGCGATGACGCCTTCACCGAGGCCAAGTACCGCACCCACTCCGACTTCCGCGGCTACGCCCGCGTGAAGACGTCGGTCGGCACGGGCACAGACGGAGCCAAGCAGGTCAGCGAGGCCCGCTACTTCCGCGGCATCCCCGGCGCGAAGGTCGCCGACAGCGAGGGCAACGAGGTCGACGACCACCCCGCCTTCGCGGGCATGGCCCGCGACGAGGCCACCCTCAACGACAGCAAGATCATTGAGGCGTCCGCGTCGACCCCGTGGAGGTCGGCAGCCACGGCCACCCACAAGCGCGGCAACGGCCTGCCGGACCTTGAGGCGTTCCACGTCCAGGAGGCCAGGATCGAAGCCGGACGCACCCAGGTCGGCACGTCCTGGCAGCGCACCAAGACCGAGCGGACCTTCGACTCCTACGGCATGCTCACCCGCGAGTCCGACCTGGGTGACACCGCCAAGTCCGGCGACGAGACCTGCACGTTCACCAACTACGCCCGCAACACGGCCAAGAACATGCTGGAGTTCACCTCCGCGGCCAAGACCGTGGCCAAGGCGTGCGGCACCGACCCCAAGCTCCCCGACGACCTGATCTCCGACACGCGCACCTACTTCGACAACAAGGCCCTGGGAGCCGCCCCGGACAAGGGCGACGTCACCCGGGTCGACGAGCAGAACGCCGCCGGCACCGGATTCGTCACGACGGAGCGGAACAAGGTCGACCAGCACGGCCGCGTCACCGAAACCCTCGACGCAGCCGACCAGAAGACCACCACCGCCTACACCCCCACCACCCTGTACGCGACGACCAAGCAGGTCACCACCAACCCGCTCGGCCACACCGAGACCGCGGAGAACGACCCGGGCCGCGCCGCCCCGGTGGCATCGGTCGACGCGAACGGCAAGCGCACCGACGCCGTCCTGGACGGCCTCGGCCGCACCGTGAAGGTGTGGGAGCCGGGCTGGCCCAAGAAGGACCACGCCGACTCCCCCAGCCGCCAGTTCGCCTACACGGTGACCAAGACCGCCCCGAACGTCACGGAGACCAAGACGCTCCAGCGCAACGGCGGCTACCGCACCGACTACGCGATCGCCGACGGCCTCGGCCGCGAACGCGAGTCGCAGGCTCCCGCGGCGACCGGCCAGGGCCGGATCATCACCGAGAAGCTGTACGACTCCCGCGGCCTGGAGTGGAAGTCGTACGACGGCTACTACGCCAACGGCGACGCCTCCGGCGAACTGGTGACGGGCGACGACACCAAAACACCGAAGGCGACCCGCACCACCTACGACGGCGCGGGCCGACCCACGGTGCAGATCAAGGAGAAGTACGGGGACGAGGTCTCGCGCACGACGACTCAGTACGGCGGCGACCGGGTGACGGTGATCCCGCCCAAGGGCGACACCGCCACGACAACGGTCACCGACGTACGCGACCAGACCACGGAACTGATCCAGTACACGAACGCGGACCGCACCAAGTCCCAGTCGACGAAGTACACGTACACGCCGTCGGGCAAGCAGAAGACGGTCACCGACCCGACCGGCGCGAAGTGGACGTACCACTACGACCACCGCGACCGCGCGACCAAGGTGGAGGACCCGGACAAGGGCCCCTACACGACGGCCTACGACAACCTCGACCGCCCGACGACCGTCACCGACGCCGCCGGCAAGGCCCTGACGACGAGCTACGACGCACTGGGCCGCAAAACAACCCTCAAGCAGGGCGGCACGACCCGTGCCACCTGGACCTACGACACCTTGGCGAAGGGCCAGTTGACGAAGTCGGTCCGCCACGAGGGCGGCCAGGACTACACCAACGAGATCACAGCCCTCAACGACCGCTACCAGCCGACAGGCACCAAGGTCACCGTCCCCGCCCGCGAGGGCGCCCTGGCCGGCACGTACGCCTTCACCTCCGGCTACAACGCGCAGACCGGCCTGCAGGACTGGCTCCGCCAACCGGCCCTGCCCGGCCAGATATCCGAGAACCTCACCTACCGCTACGGCCCCCAGGACCAGCTGGTAGGCGCCGGCACCACAGCCTCGGTCCTCATAAACAACCGCACATACGACCCGTTCGGCCACGTCCTGCGCACCGAGTACGGCCGCAAGGGCCAGAAGGTGTGGCAGACGAACGAGTACGACGAGCACACGGGCAACGTGGCCCGCACCACCACCGACCGCGAAACCGGCCCGTCGCGCATCGACGACATCCACTACGCCTTCGACCTCGCGGGCAACATCACCCGCCTCAACACCATCTCCGGCCAGGACGAGGAGCGCTCGACCGACACCCAGTGCTTCACCACTGACGCACTGCGCCGCATCACCAACGCCTGGACGTCGACGGACAGTTGCAAGGCCAGGCCAGACGCAGACGGCGGCACCGGCGGCGAAAAGCCCAAGGTCGGCGGCCCGGACGCCTACTGGCACTCCTACACCTACGACGCCATCGGCAACCGCCAGACCGAGACCCAGCACAAGGTCGAAGGCAGCGTGCTGACGGCCAACGACCTCACCCGCACCTACAAGTACGGCCAGAACGGCGCGACCAAGCGCCAGCTGACCGGCATAGAAACGGAGGAGACAGACGCAAAGACCAAGAACACGACCAAGACGACTGACTCCTACGCGTACGACAAGACCGGCAACACGACCAAGCGCACCGTCGGGGGCACCGCCCAGGACATGACCTGGGACGACGAGGGCCACCTGGAGACGGCGACCAAGTCGGGCCAGAAGACGGAATACGTCTACGACGCGGACGGCAATCGCCTGCTGGCCAAGACACCGGCACGCAACACGCTCTACCTGCCGGGCGGTAACGAACTGACCGCCGAGGCGAACGGCACAAAGTCATCGACCCGCTACTACGAGGCGGGCGGAGAAACAGTCGCGGTCAAGGCGAGCAACCAGACGAGCATCCTCCTCAACGACCACACCGGCACCGCCACGGCAGCCGTCCTCCTGGCCGCAGGCCAGGCGGTGACCCGCCGCAAGATGAACATCTTCGGCGCACCGCGCGGCGATCGGGACGTCAACTGGCCCGGCAACCGTGGCTTCGTCGGCGGCACGATCGACAACACCGGACTCACCCACCTCGGGGCCCGCGAATACGACCCCGCACTCGGCAGGTTCATCTCGGTCGACCCCCTCATCGACACGGCCGATCCACAGCAGATGCACGGCTACACCTACGGCAACAACAACCCGCTCATCCATGCCGATCCCGACGGCAAGTTCTTCGGCAGCTTGTTCAAGCAAGTCCAGAAGGGGATCAAGCGGGTGGTCAAGTGGGTGAATGCGGGAGTCAAGCGCTATAACCGCTGGTACCGCAGGCTCGAGCCCTACCAGAAGTCCCAGGTCCAGATCGCGAACGCTTCCCGGGGGGTCAGCAATCGGTGGTTCGCCGGTATCGAAAAGGGCAGGGCCAAAGCCAAGGCTGACGCAGCCGCTCGCGTTGCTCAGAAGAAGCGCGACGCGGAGCGCAAGCGACGCGACAGCATCCTCGGCGGGCTGAAGTCCACCTGGAACAAGGGCGTAAACAAGACGAAGAAGGGGTTGAACTACGTGATGAGCTACTCCAACACGTCGGGGGCTTGCGTCAGCGTGGGCGGAACAGTCGCCTTTGGCTACGAGCTTTCAGGATGCTTTGTCAGAACAAAGCGACCCGACGGGAAGAATGACTACGGCTTCAGCGGAACCGTTGAGCAACAGGTAGGCCCCGGCATCGGAGTTGGGGCCACCGGCGGCCTCATGTTCAGCAATGCCGACGACTTCGATCAAATCCGAGGCGAGTCTGCAGGGGTAGGCGGGACCGCAGGATACGGACTCGGGGTCAATGGCAGTCATCGTGGAACGTTTGGGACCCGAAACAGTAGAGGTGATATTGTTCATAGCTTCACGGGGGGGTTCGGGCCAGCCGCCGGTATTGAGGGCAACTTCGGATCAGGGAAGACGGGGGTCCATAAGTTGTTCACGTGGTAAATGAGAGGCTGAGTGTGGTGGCGCCGACTCGAATCTACCTTCACCGGCGCCACCACCCAACCACTGTAAGTACCTATTTCCGAGGTGTTCTCGATTAACGCTATATGGGGTCTCGCCGTTGCAATCGTTGGACTTCTCCTTGTGACGGACTATCGCAATTTCGCTATCCGTTTCTACGACCTACTGGCGAAAGCTACACTGGGTGGACCTCCAGATCCTCGGTACTTCACTCCCACAACCGTGCGTTTCATCGGTGGCGTTCTCGGGTTTGGAGGACTTTGCGTCTTTGTGGTGCGGGTCGTTGACGCCTTGGCTGGCTGAGGGCGGCATTAGCGTCACACAAATGCGAAGAAATGGATTTTCCTTACATGGAGTTAGGTGTCGGCAGATCCTGCCGATGTGTCCGAAATGAGCGTGGGAGGGGTGATCTTCTATGCGGTAATGCTCGCCATCGGATTCCCTCTCACATCCAATATCGCCGATCTGGCCGATCGAGTTTACGCGCTCCTTTCGGGAGTGCTTCCCGGTCCCGTAGACAGAGCATCACCGAGATCCCTTCGGTTTGCTGGCGGCATGCTAACGATCGTCTCCCTCATCGGCCTGGTTGTTGAGATTCGAATGGGACTCGCCTGACATGGAGCCTCTTCCAACCTCGCGGCGAGGTCCGCCAGTTGGTCTGGCCCTGCAACATGACGAAGCTCCTGGTAGACGGTGTCACGACCAAGATCCACCGTGGCCCACCAGGAGCTTCGCTTGCTTGTCTATCCGTCGGCGATCGATCTGTCCACCCGCACCCTGCGGTACCTGACCTGGCAACTCGCCTCTCGCAGACGGGAGATAGGGACACGGTGGAGACGGCTGACCGCAGGCCGCCAGGCCCTGCTCGCTCTGGCGCACCTGCGGTGTGGTGACACCTACGCCCAACTCGCCGCCGGGTTCGGCATCGGGATCGCGACCGCCTTCCGCTACATACGCGAGGCCGTCAACGTGCTGTCCTTGCTCGCCCCGTCCCTGGCCGAGGCGATGCGCACGATCCGGGAGAAGGCGTTCGTCATCCTCGACGGCACGCTGCTTCCGATCGACCGCATCGCCGCCGACACCCCGTACTACTCCGGGAAACACAAGCGGCACGGTATGAACCTCCAGGTCCTCACCGACCCGTTCGGACGGCTGCTGTGGGCCTCTCCCGCCCTGCCCGGATCCACACACGACCTGACTGCCGCCAGGCAGCACGGGATCATCGAAGCCCTCACCTAAGCAGGGCTCAAATGCTGGGCGGACAAGGCGTATCAAGGAGCCGGCGGACCCGTCCGGGTACCGTTTCGGGGCCGCCGCCTCAAGAGATGGAAGCGCCGCCACAACACCACCCACGCCAAGATCCGCTGTGTCGGCGAGCAGGCCATGGCCACTCTGAAGGGCTGGCGCCTCCTGCGGAAGCTTCGCTGCAGCACCAACCGAATCACCGACGTCGTGAAGGCTGTCCTCGTCCTTCACCTCGCATCAGCGTGAGATTGGAAGACGCTCACTAGGCCGCTTCCTTCCGCCACCCGGAAGGCACGGTTGAAGACCCAGGCAACCTCGTCCGCCACCACATCATGATCGCCGCGCGAAGCGCCACAGGCGGACACGCCCTCCGCTCGCCCCCAACCAAGGAGGGAGGGCGAGCACTGAGCCCGTCAGGCGAACAGCAGCGTGGGCTCGGCAAGGATGTCCCTGCCGAGTTCACTCTTGTAGATCAGGTCGACGCTGCCGAACCGGGCCTGCGTGTAGTCCAGGCCGAGTTCGTCAACAGCCTTACGTACGGCCTCCTCGGAACCTGCTTCCACCTCCAGAAACGTGGGCAGGCCGGGCCACGTGTCGAAGTCGTAGGTGACGTCTCCGAGTTGCCACTCCTCGCGGTAGTTCTGCTGGTAGCGCACCTGGCGTAGGCCCAGCGCTCCGAGGAGTTCCGCGGTACGTTCCAGGTCGCTGACCTCGATCTCGATTTCAGTGGTGCCGTTGATGTGGGTGGCGTCGGAGACTTGCTTGAGGGTCAGGGTGGTCTTGCCGCCTTCGTCGCGGAGCCGCAGCCACTGTTCGCCCTGGACGGCGTCGTTTTCGAAGATGAGGCGGGTGAACATGGTCTTGTCGAAGGTCCGCTCGGCTCCCGCCGTCCGTAGCTGGTCACGGACGGCGTCCACGTCGATCTGAAGGAACTTCGCTTCGTATTCGTGCTGGGCCAACGGTCTCTCGCTCTCGATGAATTGTCCTACGCGGTCAGGTCGTGGAGTTCGTACAGGTCGTGCTCACGCGCCTTCCTGATCTCGGCGCATATCTCGCTGCCCACGAACTCTTCCACGGGCAGGCAGAGGTCCATGCGTTGTATGCACACGCCCACGTGGAAGGTGCCGCTCGGGTCTCGGTACAACCGGACGCCGTAGTAGCCCTCTTGACAGTCGGTGTCGTTGTTGAAGCGGCAGCCGACGCAGGTCTCGGGAAGCCGGAATGGGCGTATGTGCTTGACGGTCAGCCGCCGGCCGTTGGGCAGTCGATAGGTGACGCGGAATCCGGAGGTTCCGGCTGTCAGCCGGATCTCGTCGGGTTGGGCGCCGAGCTCGTGCAAGAGCTGGTCGACCGCGCCGAGGGACTCGCTCCCGTCGGCGAGTGAGGTCAGGATGCGTACGGACAGCTGCGGCGCGTGCCTGCCGAGCAGCCGGTGGACGCGGCGGATGTGCGTGTGGTCGGGGATGACGATGTTCGCCCTTGCTCCAAGGCCGAGTTCGGCAGCGAGTTCTATCGACTTCTCGAGTGCTTCGATTTTGCGTACGGCCCGTTGGCGTGAGCAGAAGCGACTGCTCTGGACTTGTGCGAGCTCGTCAGGGGTGGTGCCGAAGATCGAGAAGTTCACGTGGTCGAGTCCTGCCTGTGCGCAGGCGGGCAGGGTCCGCGCGCCGTTCTCACCGTTGGAGGTGACGCTAACGCTGTAGCCGGTGGCTCTCGCAAGGGTGACGATCTGCGGCAGGCGGGGGTGGAGGGTCGGCTCGCCGCCGGTGAGGTGGACTTCGTCGAGTCCGAGGGCGTCGCGAAGCTGAGCAAGGGACGTTCGGAAGGACTCGTCGGGGAGGACTGGGGCGCTGGTGAAGCGCGCCCCGTTCGTGGCGAGGTAGATCGACGTGCGGCCGGAGCGGCCACTGGGAGCGAAGGGTGCCATCTGGCGTCCGTGGTTGTCCGCGCTGACGGGAGTGCCCTCGTTATGGCAGAAGGTGCATGTCATGCCGCATGCGTCGATGACTTTCACGCGCAGGGTTCGGTCACTTGAGACGTGTACGGGTACGTCGCTGCTGATCTGCCGTAAGGCGGGGTGCTGGAGCATGAGCCGGTACTCCTTCGATGCGGGAGTGGTTCATGGCGCGGGAGTGGGGTGAACTGGCTATGGCCAGGCGATGCCGATCGGGGGGCCGAGAAGCAGGTCGGGGGGCTGCGGCGTCCCGGTCACTCATGGAGGTGATCTCCGTGGTCCTGCGCGTGGTGGCCGAGACCACTTGCGACGATCAGTGAGCCGAGGGTCCAGACGCCCCCGAGAGGGACTCCACGGACGGCACGCCTGCCAGGCGGGGTGGAGGCCAGAGCACCCACGCCCACTGTCTGGGGTCGGGCTGAGCAAGGGCTCGTATGAAGGATCACGTCCTCTCTGTGAGAGGTGCCCGGGGAGTGGCCATGGCGTCCTGGACTGCCGCCCGGAGGGCGACGGTGTCGGTGATCAGTTCGCCGTCCGCGGGACAGATCCGCCAGTGCGGGCCGGGGCCGCGTACGCGGCGTGCCGGGGGAACAACAAGGTGCTGGTTCAGGCCGAGGGGCCGGGTACCCGGGATGTCCCAGACCGCCGCGGCACCGGTCGGCACGAACCAATAGAGCGCGGGTTCGTTCGGGTCCTCAATGACGGCACCACTGCGGGTGCCGAGCACCTCAAGAGCGCGTACGCCGATGTGGCGCGGGACGCGGACGACATCCCAACAGACACCTACGGCCTGGAGTTTGTATCCGCCCGCGGTGTCCATCGAGGGCGGCGCGGGCGGAACCGGATTCTCATGTGACTGTGAGCGTGATGGGGACCGTGGCATGACGGACGGGCTCCTAGCCGGGCAGCGAGGCGGAACTTGGGAGCAACCATCGTCTCGATCCTCCAAGCCCTCTTCTAGGACTTCTAGCGGTCACCAAGAGGACATCAACAGGGCTTCAAGCCCCACCTGTTGATGAGATCCGGCCCTAAATGGGACCTCGCATGGCACCCTCAATCACAGAGCCCGTTCACGGAGGTGCCCATGCCCCGTCCCATAGGCAACACCCGCCTCAAGGCCGCCCGCGTCGCGGCCGGATACAACTCTCAACAAGCCCTGGCCGACGCCATCACTCAAGCGGCACCCCAACTCGGCATTCGCGGACTGGCTGTTGGCGTTCGCCAGATCCGCCGCTGGGAGTCCGCCAACCCTCCCTGGCCTCAGCCCGACATCCGCCGTGTCCTCACCCACCTCCTCGGCCAGGACTCCGAAGACCTCGGCTTCACCGCCCCCTGGGACACGGGCCACGCCCCGAACCCCCCGAGCACTTCGGCAGCCTCGAACGCCCCCGCGCTGCCCCGCATGCGCCACACCACCGTCCCTGTCCAGGCCGTAGCGGTCACCCAACCAGCCACAGTCAGCGCCGACTTCGAGACCGTGACCCGCTCACACCGCAACCTGTACTGGTCTGTAGCCCCGGCCACCCTGCACCCGGCCGTCCTCGAACACACACGCCTCGGCTGCGCGCTACTCCCCGAGCTCGCCCCTACTGCCCGCCTGCGCCTGGCCTCGGCCCTCGCCGAGTCATATCTGCTGGCCGGGCGCATCGAGTTCTTCGACTTGTGCGAGCCCGAGCAGGCCGGCAACACCCTGCTACGAGCACTGCAAGCGGCAGGTGAAGCGGACGACCCCCTCAAGGGCGCCGCCGTACTCGCCCACGCCGCTTTCATCCCCGGCTGGGCCGGTGACCGCGACGCGGCGGCGGAGCGCATGATCGCGGCCCGTACCTACGCCCGCCGTGCGCCTGCCTCGGCCGAGTTCTGGGCCTGGCTCGACGCCGTCGAAGCCGAGTGCGAGACCCGCTGCGGCAACACCCGCATCGCCCTGCACCTCATCGGCCACGCCGAAGACATCCTCGCCGCAGGCTCCGAACACCCCACGCCCGCCTGGATGGACTGGTTCAGCCCCACCCGCCTCGCCGCCTTCAAGGGCAACACCCACCTCAAGGCCGGCCACCTCCCCCAGGCCCGCGAAACCCTCCAGCAGGTCCTCGCGGACCTGCCGCCCGAGTCCGACAAGCAACGCACCGTCGTCCTGGGCGACCTGGGCGCCGTCGAGGTCGCCGACGGCAACCCGCAACAGGCATGCGCCTACGCCGGCCAGGCCCTCGACCAGCTCGCCCGCACCTGGTACGCGACCGGCATGGACCGCGTACGCGAGGTCCGCCGCACCCTCGCCCCCTGGCAGAACGAGGAGTGCGTGCGCGACCTCGACGACCGCCTCTACGACTGGGGCACCACGGTCAGCGCTCTCCAGCGTTGAACTTCGCGACTCTCTCCGGCAGTTCGACCAGCGAGTCGATCCGCATCGTGGTGATCGCGTCCGCGTCCGGATCGTGCTGCTGGATGGTGCCCCACGGCCCGCGCCGGATCAACGCCGTCAGCAGACCGGCCCGCACCGCGGGCCGGATGTCGTTGTCGAGCCGGTCACCCACGTACAGGATCTCCCCCGCCTCGGCAGGCGTCGCCTCGATGACGTGCTCAAAGAACGCCACATCCGGCTTCGACGCACCCCAGTCATCACTCGTCGCGATCATGTCGGCGGGTAGATCGAGACTGCGGAGCAGTCCGCCGGCGCGCACGGTCTGGTTCCCGGCGATCCCCACCCACAGCCCCTCCCGACGCAACGCCTCCAGCGCCGGGCGCGCATCCGGATACAGGTCGCCCTCACCGAACCACTCGGGCTTGCCCGCCTGGGCCCGCTTCTCCCGCTCCTCGGTCAGGTCGAAGCCCGGCTGGAACTCCTGGAATGTCTCGCGATAGTCCCGCCCCTGCGCGATGACCGCTCCGAACATGGCCGCAAAGGTGTGGCGGGGAACTCCCAGCCAGTCCGCCCACGTCCCGTACTCCCGGGTCTCGTCGACCAGGCACTCACCGACATCGAACACCACAGCGCGAATCATGAGCGGCACAGTAGAGCACAAGAAGGTCGGAGAGCCCGAGGAGATCTCACCCTCAGGCTCCCCGACCGCTTCCGATCCGAGAGGCCGAAGTGTTGCCTACTGCCGCACCTCTCAGGCCGACAAGACATATCGAAGTGTCAAGTCCCGGGTTCTGTGGAGAGTGATCTCCACAGAACCCGGGACGGTTTAGCCGGGCCCGCCTGAATGGTCCCCACATCGAACATCTGTAACGCTTCGCCAACTTCGAACGCATTAGTCGGAGGCTTACGTGATCTCGATGCCTGGCTGACGGGGCCCCTCTCCGTAGGGAAGAACACTGCATGCCGTGCACTCCGACTCGGGACGGGACTACGGAATAGCCTGACCGCCTCCAGTCGTTGAATCGGCGTAGCGGGTCCAGGAATCGGTCGATCTCGGCAAATTCCGGCGACTGAGGTCCGCGCCGGGTCGCGGCCGCGTAGAAGCCAAGTACACAGAGATTCAGCCAACCTGGGATGCATGTGTCACTTCGTGATTGACGTGTACGCGAGCGACTTGGTCAAATGCTCGGATAGTTGCGGTCGCGAGGGTGAGGTACGGGGTACGTGGCAGGGCTGGACAGCGCGAATCTGAAGACACTCCTCGGCGACATCGCCTCGGGAAGGCTCCAACTCCCGGACTTTCAGCGGGATTGGAAGTGGGACGATGACCGGATCAGGGCCATCATCGCCACGGTGACGCTCGACTACCCGCTGGGCGTCACGATGACATTGGAGACCGGCGGTGAGTCTCCCTTCCGCGCCCGGCCGCTCACCGGCTCGCACGCCGGTGCCGACCGGGAACCGAGCCTCCTGCTCCTGGACGGCCAGCAGCGCCTGACGTCGCTCTTCCAAGCCCTGTACGTCGCCGACAGTCCGGTGCTCACAGTGAATTCCCGGAACCGGCCAGTACGTCGCTGGTATTACGTGGACATTGCGAAGGCGACCGGTTCGCCGTCCGACCGGGACGAAGCAATCGTGTCGGTGCCCGAGGACCGAATGCTGCGCCGGGACTTCGGGCGCACGGTCGTACACGACCTCACAGACACCGCAGGTGAGTGCGAGGCTGGGCTCTTCCCGCTGCGTATAGTCTTCGACACCCAACAGGTCAACGCCTGGCGGCGGGTGTACGAACGAGTCGACGAGGAACGGAACTTCGACCTGTGGTCGCAGTTCGAGGACAAGGTGCTCCACCCGGTCCGGTCGTTCCAGGTGCCGATGATCAACCTGTCGTCCTCAACGTCCATGGATGCTGTGTGCGCTGTCTTCGAGCGGGTCAACACGGGTGGTGTGCCGCTCAACGTCTTCGAGTTGCTGACCGCCACGTATGCGGGAAATCGCGCATACACCAGCCGCGCGGGCACCTACTACGACCTGCCCTCCACGTGGCGCTCGATCAAGGAGCACGTGGCGGAGCGGTACCCAGTCCTCGGCCGCCTCGACGTGGAACTGGACGACGGCCTGAGCAACAGTGACTTCCTGCAGTCCGTCGCCCTGGTGCGTACGTGGAACCTAAAACAGAAGGACGCGAGCGTCGGTGTCTCCTGCAAGCGCCGCGATCTTCTGGAACTTCCGCTGGACGACTTCGAGGAACTCGCTCCGGGCTTGAAGGACGCCTTCGAGTGGGTCGGCAGCTTTCTGTTCTCCCAATGCATCGTCCACGCGGCGGACCTGCCATATCGCACGCAGGTGGTGCCCCTGGCGGCAGTCCGGGCAATCCTCGGCGAGGAGCTCGACACTCCGGCCGCCATCCAGAAGATCGAGCAGTGGTACTGGTGTGGGGTCCTCGGTGAGATGTACGGCGGCTCGACCGAGACGCGTTTCACCCGCGATGTCGAGCAGTTGATTGCGTGGATCCGCGATGATGCCGAGGTACCCGACACCGTCGCGGACGCCTACTTCTTCCCTGAGCGGCTACTCACGCTCAAGACGCGCAACAGTGCTGCGTACAAAGGGATATTCGCGCTGCTGATCCGGCAGGGTGCGGTGGACTGGCACTACACCGAGGGCCCGATGCCGCCTGGTCGGCTCGTGGAGTACGGCGTCGACGTCCATCAGGTCTTCCCGAAGAGCTGGGTGCGCAGGGATCTCGACGAGCAGTACCCGGCCAGTTCCATCGTCAACAAGACTCCGCTCTCGCTCCGTTCCGCCCAGGCGCTCAACGGCGCACCCTCCGCGTACCTCGAACCCCTCGCGGCAGCGGCGGACATGCGTCCAGAGTGGTTCGACGACGTGATCGCCACTCACCTCATCAACCCGAAGACGCTGCGTGCCGGCGACTACGTCGCGTTCTTCGAGGCGCGGTCCGCCTCGCTGGAGGAACTCGTCTACCAGGCGATGGGCAAGCGCACCACGGTCGTGCGCGGTGCTGCGGGCGAGGAGAGTGAGTACTGATGCGCAGGCCGCCGCAGCAGGAGCTCATCGCTCTCAAGGGCACAGAACTGGCCCTGCCAGACCTGCTCGCGCTCTTCGACATACGGGTACGGCAGCCCGTCGCCATCCGGGAGATACGGACCGCACTCGCCGCCGTCGGGCTGACCACGCTGCCGGAGTTCTCCACCTGTGAGCATCGCGGCCGGGTGCGGTTCGTGGAGTTCGCGGCAGCTGTCGTCGACCCGCAGGAGGGCCTCGACGTTCCTGCCGACCCGTTGCCGCCGGGTGCGCTGCCGCAACGGCTGCTTCTCGGTGACCTGCCGTCCGCGGTGGGCGGGGTGACCAGTGTGCCGCCGGAGGCCCAGTTGAACTCGGCCACGTATCTCATGCGTAACCACGGCTTCGATCAGATCCCTGTGGTCAGCAACATGACCGAGCTCCACGGCATCGTCACCTGGAAATCGATCGCCCTCATGTATGAGAACGGCGAGGCGGCGACGCTGGCGAACGCCATGCAACGTGAGTCGCTGCCGGTGTTCGACAGCCGGGAAGATCTGTTCAGTTGCCTGGCGACGCTCATCGAGCAGGGATACGTGCTGGTGCGCGGTCAGGACGGCAGGATCTGCGGGATCGTCACGTACCGCGAGATCGTGCGAAGGTTCCAGAACACCGCCCGTCCGTTCTTCCTCCTCGGGGAGATCGAGTCACTGCTGCGACGCTGGCTGGGGAGCGCGCTCGACTCCGAGGCGATCGAGGCCGTGCAGGCGACCAATCGTCGGCCGGATGACCGGACGGGGAAGGTCGAGGACCTGATGTTCGGGGACTACGTCCTCCTCCTGGACGGCAACCAGCGCAGGACGGGCCTCGCCGAGCGGGCCAACACGAACTGGCAGGCCCTCGGCCGGCCGAACCTCGACCGCGACCAGTTCGTCCACCACCTCGTGCGGGTGAAGGACATCAGGAACCGCATCGCGCACTTCGACGATGCGCCGCTGCCGCTGGAGGACATGCGCGAGCTGACGGCCTTCGCCCGCCAGCTGCGGGACTGCGTGCGCTAACGCGCACAACATGGTCCGCCTCCCGTGCAGGCGACGGATTCAAGCACGTCAAGGGACAGAAGTCCCGCTTGGCTCCGCGGCTGCGGCGATAGGGTGGAACCTTGGTGCAATTGAGGCGTGGCCGCCCTACGACGCGGGCCGCGGGAGGGTGACGCGTAACACATGACTGAGGTGCCCGCACAGATCGGCCGGTACACGGTCGAGCGTGAGCTGGGCGCGGGGGGAATGGGGCAGGTCTACCTGGCCTACTCGCCCGGTGGTGACCCGGTCGCGGTGAAGGTGATCAGGAACGACCGTCTCGACCAGGCCACGCGGGCGCGCTTCGAGAAGGAGGCGCTGATCGCCCGGACCGTCATCGGTACGAATCGGGTGGCGCGCTTCCTGGACGCGGACCCCTACGCCGACCAACCGTGGATGGCCGTCGAGTACGTGCCGGGACTGACGGTGCAGGAGCAGGTCGAGGGCGCCGGATCCCTCCCGGCGCCGCTGGTCGCCAGCCTCGGCGCGCTGCTGGCCGAGGGACTGGAGGCGGTACACGCCGTCGACCTGGTGCATCGCGACCTCAAACCGCAGAACGTGATGCTGGGCGAGTACGGCCCCATCCTGATCGACTTCGGGCTCGGCGCGTTCATGGACGCGGGCAAGGACACGCTCACCCAGGACGGCATGATCGTCGGCACCGTGCGCTGCATGCCTCCGGAGCAGGCACTCGGGCGCTCGCGGGTGAAAGCACCGGCCGACGTGTACGGCCTGGGCACCGTCCTGCTGTACGCGGCGACCGGCCACTACCCCTACGAGGGCAACGGCTGGCCCGCGATCGTCGCCCAGGTGACGGACGAAACCTGCCCGCCGGACCTGTCGGGCCTGCCCGAGGCCCTGAACCCGCTGATCACGGCGATGCTCGCGCATGCTCCAGCAGACCGTCCTTCCCTCACCGAGGCCGCTGATCAGTGTGTGGCCCTGATGAAGAGTGCCGGGTTCTCGCCGGCCGAGGCGCGGCACGCCCTGATCGACGTCTCCACGGCGACCGGCAGAGTGCGTCGGCGCGAGAGGCGCGGACCCTCGCCCTTGGTATGGGACCGCATGCTGACGCAATGCGGCGATGCGCCGGACGTCCACACCCAGGTCGTGGACGAAGACGGAGTCGACAGCCCACTGGATCGCCCGACTCACCTGGACTCGGCAGTGAGGGATGAGGAGATGTCCCGGCCCGCCCCGGCCGGGTCCGTCGTCCAGCAGGTAACCGAGCCACCGACACCGACAGAGCCACCCCGTACTACCCCTGGCCGTCGGCCGGCCTCACAGCGCGTGGCCGAGGAACTGCGGGCCCGGTACGCGATGCAGTCGGCTTTGTAAGACGGCCGGGGCAGGCTGCCAGGTTCGGTGGCACAGGTCCTGGTGCGGCGAGAGACATGGCCGGACCACGGTCCGCGGCTTGCGAGAATTGTCCGGAAGAAACGGTGGAGCAGTATGCGCGACAACCACAGCGCAGAGGCTGGAAGAGTGGAGCGGTTCGTGAGCGGAACGACGGACATCGAAGGCGAGGTCATCGGCCAGGGCAGCTTCGATTCCGGGCTTCGCGAGCAAACCCCACCGGAGGCGACCGACAACGGGGCGGGCCCGCACGGGGCTCATGGTGCGAACCGCTCGGAGCGCCCCCGATTCGCCGCCGGTTCCCAGGTCCTGGTGCGCGATGAGCAATGGCTGGTCAAGAACGTCCTGCCCACGCGGTACGACGGCTGGATGGTCGAAGTGACCGGGGTCTCCTCGCTGGTGCGCGGCACGGACGCGGTCTTCTACGAGCGGCTCGACCAGATCGATCCGCTGGACCCGGACAAGACTCGCCTGGTCGCCGACTCCTCGCCGAACCATCGCAAGGCGCGCCTGTACCTGGAGGCCGTCATCCGCAAGACGGCGCTGCCGCAGACCCAGCACGGGCTCGCGCTCGCCGAGAACTTCCTCATGGACCAGCAGACCCACCAGCTTCGCCCCGCCCAGCTGGCACTGTCCATGGAGAACCCCCTGCCGCGCATCCTCATCGCCGACGTGGTGGGCCTCGGTAAGACCCTAGAGATCGGCATCCTCCTTGCGGAGCTGATCCGCAGGGGACGCGGTGAACGCATCCTCGTGGTGACTCCGGCGCACGTCCTCGAACAGTTCCAGCGCGAGTTGTGGACCCGCTTCTCCATCCCCCTCGTCCGTCTCGACTCCACCGGCATCCAGCGCATCCAGCAGGACATTCCGGCCGGCCGGAACCCGTTCGCCTATTTCAAGCGGGCGATCATCTCCGTGGACACCCTCAAGAGCGACGTCTACGCCCACCATCTGGAGAACACCGACTGGGACGCCGTCGTCATCGACGAGTCCCACAACCTGGTCAACCGCGGCACCAAGAACAACGCGCTGGCCCGCCTCCTCGCCCGCCGCACCGACGCCCTCGTCCTCGCCTCGGCCACCCCGCACAACGGCGACGGTGAGTCCTTCGCCGAGCTCGTCGGCATGCTCGACGAGGCGGCGATCGCCGATCCGACGTCGTACGACGTGAAGGACCTCGGACACCTGTACATCCGACGCACCAAGACCGACCCCGAGGTACGCGACTCCCTCAAGGGCGCCTGGGCGGACCGCGGACCGTCCCAGCCGGTGATCGCCAAGGCCACGGCCGCGGAGCAGGCCGTCCTGGAGGAGCTGGCAGCACGTTGGATCCCGCGTGATGCGGCCGCCTCGTCCGTGTGCGTGGACTCGATGGTCGCCTACAACCTGCTCAAGGCGTTCCTCTCCTCGTACAAGGCGCTGCAGGAATCCATCGAGACCCGCACCAAGACACTCAGCAAACCGCTGAAGGGTCGCAAGGGGCAGGACCCGGCCCAGTTGGAAGCCGCGCGGAGGATCGAGCAGGCGGCGATCGTCGACCTGGAGCGCCTCGCGGCCAACCTGGGCGACGACGATTCGTCCAAGCTCGACGCCCTCGTCGAAACCCTAAGAGACATCGGTGTCGGCCCCGGCTCGGACACCCGCATCGTGGTCTTCTCCGAACGCGTCCCCACGCTGAAGTGGCTGGCCGAGACCGTGCCGGCCCGCCTCGGTTTCCGGGCGACGCAGAAGCTGGACGAGGGTGAGAGGGACGCGAAGCCCTGGAAGGCGTACGGCGGTGTCGTCGAGGTGATGCACGGCGATGCGACCGGTGAGGACGAGCAGAAGCGGATCGTCGAGGAGTTCGGCCTGCGCACCGTGCCGGTCCGGCTGCTGTTCACCGGCGATGTGGCCTCCGAGGGCGTCAACCTGCACCAGGAGTGCCATCAGCTGATCCACTATGACCTGCCGTGGTCGCTGATCCGCATCGAACAGCGCAACGGACGTATCGACCGATACGGGCAGAAGACGAAACCGCAGTTCCGGGCGCTGGTGCTCACCAGCGACCTGGAGTGGCGTACCGACCCGCAAACCGGCGAACCCCTGCCCCTCGACGACCGGCTCGTCGGTGCCAAACTCCTGGCCCGTGAGGAGGAGGCCCACCGCATCGCGGGCACGGCGGAGGCCGTCACCGGGATCTACCGGTCGAAGGAGGAAGAGGACCGGCTCACCCGTGACCTCATCGCCGGCCGCACCGTCGAGGAGTCGATCACGCGGTCGGCGGCAGGCGGCGGTGTCAAGGGCATGCTGGCGCGGGCCATGGGCAACGTAGGAGCGAAGAAGCCGACCGACGACGTGCCGCGCGCCGTCGTGCCCACCCTGTTCGGAGCGCCAGGCGCTTCGGGCGGCTCGGCCGCGACCGCCGCCTACTTCGACGAGGCGCTCCGCCAGGTCTGCGCCCCGATCAGCCCGGACATCGCGCTCAAGCTGCGCCGTGAGAAGGACGGCACGATCGCCTTCCAGCCGCCCTCGGACCTTCTCTACCGGCTGAAGGCACTACCCAAGTCGTACCTGATGGAGCAACAGATCCTGCCCACCGCGAACAAGGAGGGGCGCATCCGCCTCACCTTCGACAAGGGCCTGGCCGCCAAGCGTCTCGACGTGGCCCGCAAGGACTCCAACAGCCAGTGGCCCAACGTCAGTTACGTCTCCGACGTGCACCCCGTCCTGGACTGGATCACCGACAAGGCGCTCGCCGCGCTGCGCCACGACGAGGCGTTCGTGCTCGCCTTCGACCCGGATCTCGACAAGGCGGCCGACCTGGATCCCCAGCTGCCGTCCGCGCTCCACGGTCCCCTGTACTTCGTCCAGGGCATCTACTCGAACAAGGAGGGCCGCCCCACCGTCGTCGAGTGGATGGCCGTCACCGGACTGCCCGACACGCCGCGAGTCCACCGGATCAACGACGCGTTCCTGGCCGCCTGCGGGGTCGGCCCCGCTATGCCCGGCCGCGCCACGCCGGTGAACCTCCTGCGCCTGCAGTCCCTGGTGCCGAACGCGGTCGCCGAGGCACGCAAGTTCCTGGAGAGCCAGGAGAGCGCGTACGCGCAGGAGATCGATGCCGTGCTCGCGCCGTACGAGAAGAAGGTCACCGAGTGGCGGCAGGCGGCGCTGTTCACGGCAGCGGCCCGCCGTTCGCACAAGGCCAGGCAGGATGTCGACCTCCGGGCGAGCAGGCGTCGGACGTTGATCCGCTCACTGCGTACCTCAGGGGCTCCGCTGCTGCGGCTGCTCGCCGTACTCGAACCGCTCTCCGCCACCCCCACGCTGTCGCCGACCGACGAACTCGCTGAAACCGCCGCAACCGCCCCGTCCGACGCCGGAGAGACGACCGCCCGATGAGCACCGACTTCGACTCCTTCTCCAACCGCGGCGAGTACTTGTCCGCGCACTACTTCGCCGAGCAGCTCGCCGACGGACTGAAGAAGGGCGTCTTCGCTGCCTGGGCGGATCGCGAGAGCGACGAGAACGACACGCGTTCCACCCCGCGGGTCGCCCTGCGCGGCCTGCGCTCCGTCTACCTCGACGAGAAGTACCGCGGCTTCTTCGCCGAGGCGGCCAAGGCTGACGCCGAGGACGACGAGTACCCCGACAAGGAGGGCTTCGAGGAGCGCCTGAACACCTATCAGGACGAGGAGTGGCGCGAGCGCGTCACGGACTGGCACCAGCGGGTCCTCGCCGCCCTCGGCTATCCCATGGTGGGAGAGGCAGCGGCGGGCCCGTGTGAGCTGACCGTTCACCGGGCAGGCCGTGACCACACCGTCCAGGTCGCCTGGCACGGCGACGGCATCGTCGCCCTCGACTGCGGCTGGTCCGCGAAGAACGACATCGCCCTGGACGCTGACGCGTACGGCCGTCTCCTGTACCCGCTGCGCACGGTCGGCAGCGGCGAGACGTACGAGTCGGGGCACGCGCTCGCCACCTGGCTGTTCCAGAGCAAGCTGGGTGGCGAAGACGGCAGCGCGCCCCGCTTCGTGCTCCTGCTGTGCGGCGGCGTGATCGTCCTCGCCGACCGACATGCCTGGGGCGAGGGCCGCTATCTGGCCGCCAGCCTCGACGCCGCCCTGGAGCGCTACGACCGTAAGCAGTACGGCGAACTCGCCACGATCGCGGGCCTGTTCAGCCACGACTCGCTCGCCCCGGCCGAGGACGGCAAGGGCCCCGCCATCGACGCTCTGGTCAAGGCTTCCCGCGACAACGCGGTCGGCGTCTCCGGTGAACTGCGCCAGGGCCTGCAGAAGTCCGTCGAGATCATCGCCAACGAGGTCCTGGCCCGCCTGGAGGAGACCGGCCTGCAGCCAAGTGAGGTGGAGCAGCCCGGCGATCCTTTCGCCCGCCAGCTCACCCGTGAGGCGCTGCGCTACCTCTACCGCATCCTGTTCCTGCTGTACGCCGAAGCCCGCCCCGAACTGGGCATCCTCCCCGCCGACGACGGCACGTACGAGGCCGGATACTCGGTAGCCCGCCTGCGTGAACTCGTCGAGCGCGACGCACAGTTGACGGACGAGACGGCCCGCGGTGGCTTCCACCTGCACGCCTCCCTCGACGTCCTGTTCAACAAGGTCAACCACGGCCACCGCCAGTACGGCACCGAGGAGTGGGACGAGCGCCCCGGCGACGACGCGGAAACGCGCAAGAAAAAGGCGAAGCAGCGAAGTGAGGGACGCGGCCTGCGCTTCGAACCCCTGCGCAGCGAACTCTTCGAACCGGCGTCGGTGAAGCTGATCGGGCGGGGCACGCCCGACCCGCGCCGTGACGAGGAGGGTGACGAGGGCCCGGCCTGGCTCGATCTTCGTCTGCGGAATGCGGCGCTGCACGAGGTGCTGCGCCTGCTCACCATGAAGAAGGCCAAGCGGCGCGGCGAGCGCGGCGGCTTCATCTCGTACCGCAACCTCGGCATCAACCAACTCGGCGCGGTCTACGAGGGCCTGATGTCGTACACCGGCATCATCGCCGATGAGGAGCTGTGCGAGGTCGCCAAGGGTGGCGACCCGGAGAAGGGGTCCTGGCTGATCCCCTCGCACCGGCTCAAGGAGTACCCGGAGAGCACCTGGGTCGAGTACGACGAGCGGGACCGTGAGGAGAAGGGTCTGCGCGGGCCGAAGAAGTACCCGGCTGGGACGTTCGTCTACCGCCTGGCGGGCCGTGACCGCGAGACGTCGGCTTCGTACTACACGCCCGAGTCGCTGACCCAGGTCACCGTCGAACTCGCCCTCAAGCACCGCCTCGATCAGGAGAAGGACACCGCCGGAGCGGTCGTCAAGACGCGCGCGTCCGAACTGCTGAAGTACCGCATCTGCGAGCCGGCGCTGGGCTCGGGAGCCTTCCTCAACGAGGCGATCAACCAGGTCGCCGAGGAGTACCTGCGGCGCAGGCAGGACGAGTTGGGCGTCTCGATCCCAACGGCCCAGGCGCTGACGGAGAAGCAGAAGGTCAAGGCATACATCGCGCTGCACAACGCCTACGGCGTCGACCTCAACCGTACGGGCGTCGAGCTCGCCGAGGTGTCGATGTGGCTCAACACCATGCACCCGGGCATGCGGGCACCGTGGTTCGGGCTGCACCTGCGGCGCGGCAACTCGCTGATCGGCGGGCGGCGTTCGGTGTACGCGGCGCAGGACGTGGCGCCGTGGAAGGGCAAGGCGCTGTGGGCGGTCAACAAAGACACCCTCGCCCCGACGAAGCTTCCCTTCCGACGCAACGACGCGGGCGGGGAGTGGCAGGAACTGCCGGACGGGGCAGTGCACCAGTTCCTGCTGCCGACGCCCGGATGGGCCGCGGTCACGGGCGCGAGCGGGGACGCGAAGAAGCTGCTCGGGCGATTGGCTGGTGATGGCGTTGAACAGCTCAAGGAGTGGAAGAAGAGCATCCTCGCCAAGCCGAAGCGGGCCTGGACTAAGGAGGGGGTGCCGAGCCGCAAGGGGGCGGGCGGCAGCGAACCCGTCTCCCAGTACACGCGACTGCGGGACGCCGCGCGGCGCGTGGAGTTCCTGTGGTCGCTCGTCGTCAAGCGCATGGAACTGTCGGAGCGGGAGATCGCCCGGACCATCGATGTGTGGGGAGCGGATCCAGCGGGGCCCGACGGGGAGGAGTTCGCGTTCCTGCGCAAGGAGACGCCGGGCTCTGGAGGGTCGGGCGGCGGCGCTGCTGCGCGGCTGTCGAAGGAACAGGTCTACAAGGACCTCTTCGAGGCCATCGACACCCCGTACTGGCGCCTGAAGAACGTCATGGACGCATGGTGTGCACTGTGGTTCTGGCCGACGGGCGAGGCGGGACTGCTGGACGGCACGGATGGCGAGTATGCGGCACCGTTGAGCAGCGCTGATGCGGTGGAAGGACTCAGCACGCTGCTGGGGACGACCACTGGTCAGCAGCCGGACCTTGCGGTGGCTGCTACCGGAAGCGATGCCGAGCCCGGCGAGTCGGGTGGGGACAACGACGGCGGCCTGTTCGACCCGACCGGGTACGTCGACGAGCAGCGCGCCCGCGAGAAGGCGGCGAACACGGCGAAGCGCCAGGCTGGCAAGGAGAGGAAGGTCGCGAAGGAGAAGGAAGCGGAGCTGCGGGCCGCACACCGTCGCGTCATCCCTCTGCGGGACCTCGACGACTGGATCGACTTCCTTGAAGCCATGCTCGGGACCACGTCGCTGGACAAGGCGGACTTGCTGAGTGAGTTCGACAACCTGGACGCGCTTCAGGACTTCGAGAAGAAGCTGCCGCGTCTGATGGGCATGGACCTGGGCAACCCGGAGGACAGGTTCCCCTGGATGCGCGTCGTACGGGACATCGCGGATGAACAGGGCTTCCTACACTGGGAGTTGGACTTCGCGCTCGCCTTCGCCGAGGGCGGGGGCTTTGACCTTCAGGTGGGGAATCCGCCGTGGGTGCGGCCTCAGTGGAAGGAGAACCCCGTTCTCGCAGAATCTGACCCGTGGTTCATGCTGACGCAGAAACCACAGGCTGCCGAGAAGGCGCGTCGACGGACGGCTGAACTGGCCAGGCCACAGGTGATGGCATATGCGCTGCACGAGGTGACATCGACCGCCACACTGGCCGACTACCTGGCTGCAGAACAGGTGTATCCGCTGATCGCCGGCAGCCAGCCGGATCTGTACCGCGCCTTCATGTGTCAGGTGTGGGCCCACGCCTCGGCTTCGGGGGCAGCTGGACTCGTGCACCCGGACTCCCACTTCACGGGTGATAAGGAAGGAGCGCTGCGAGCGGCCGCCTATCGCCGACTCCGCGTGCACGGTGACTTCTTCAACCCTGGGCACCGGTTCTTCCCGAAGCCCGTTGGCGAGTCGACACACTTCGGTATCCATGTCTACGCATCCGCTGGAGAGATCGATTTTCAACATCTGTCGTGGCTGGTCTCCGCGGATGCACTTCGCCTCTCGGCTCAGCATGAAGGTTCTGGCGACACCCCCGGCATCCGTCGCCAAGGTGGCCCCTACGATGAGCGCCCCCATCGCGACAGGATCATTCACGTAAACGTCGACACGCTGCGCGTGTGGCGACGCCTTCTCGCCGAAGAACAGACGCCTGTCGAGCAGACTCGACTGCTGTTCCCCGTCAGCATGGGCGAGGCATCGGCCATCGCCGCGCTCGCCGACTACCCCGTGCGGCTGGGCGCCTTCGCTCCGCAGATCACGCGCGGCTATGACGAGAGCGGCGCGAAGAAGGACAACCTGATCGACTACAACCGCGTCGACCCCGAGACCGGCGAAGAATACCGGCCTACACAGTGGGAGCAGGTCATCCTCAAGGGCCCTCAGCTCGGTGTGGCCACGCCTGCGTTCAAGCGGCACGACGCCAACAGCAACGATCCATATGGCGTCGAATTGACCGACCTCCCTGACACCTTCGTACCCGACACCGCATACGTGACGGCTGACGGGCGATCAGAGGCTTACCTTTCGGCTCAAGACCGATGGCTGGACTACGCCGAGTTGGAGCGGCTGAGGGCGTCGGACGACGAGATCCGGGCCGTGCGGAGTGAGCTGGCCAAGCAGTTGGAGTGCCTGCCAGCGGAGATCGAATACGAGACGGTGAACCGGGTTTTCGTGGCGCGGGCGACGAAGCCGTATACGGAGTTCTACCGGATGGCGTGGCGCGAGATGATTGCCCCCGACACTGAGCGGAGCCTCTATCCGGCTCTTATCCCAACGGGTGCAGCCCACATCCATGCCGTGCGGTCCGCCGCGAACCTGAGCAACCGGAGTACTGCGCTGCTGGCTGGTCTATGGTCAGGATTGCCAGTTGACTACCTGCTGCGCACTGCTGGGGTAGGTCACTTGGACGTCGCTCAGGCTAAGCGTCTACCTGCGGCACACGACGATCACCCCCTAGCCCCCGCCCTCCTCCTCCGCACTCTCCGCCTCAACTGCCTCACCTCCGCCTACGCCGACCTCTGGCAGGAGTTGTACGACACGACCTGGCCAGCATACGAGCCCTGGGCTCTCAACTGGCCAAGCATGAACACGGGTCTGCACGACGTAGCCCCGACCTGGCAGCGCAACACACCTCTCCGCAGCGAGTACGCCCGCCGCGCCGCCCTCGTTGAGATCGATGCCCTGGTCGCCGTCTGGCTCGGTATGGATGCCGACGCACTGATCGCCGCCTACCGAGGCCGCTTCCCTGTGCTTCAGAAGTACGAGGCAGCAAGCTGGTTCGACGCCGAGGGATGGAAACTGGCGAGCAACGCCCGCACCATCGGGCAGCGCCAGACCAAGGAAACCTGGGGCCAGTTCGAGGCGTACATGGCCGACCCAGCTTTCAAGGCCCACCAGGAAGACCCCGAGAACAACCCCGCCCCCGTCACCCCCGTCCCCGACGGCTACACCGCACCCTTCTACAAAGCCGACCGCGAGACCGAAATGCGCGAGGCACACGCCTACTTCCAGAAGCGGCTCGACGATGCCGTAGCCGCCGGTAAGTGGGACCCTGCCAAGCAAGCCACGCCGGGGGCGATGCAGGAGGTGCCCACGCCGTGAGGCCCACGCTCGAAGCCGAAGGGCTCAAGAAGAGCCTGCTGCAGTACCTGTCCACCACGTACGCGCTCACGGACGAGGGCGCGCGGCAGGCGCTGCACCGGTTCCTCGGGGACGACACCGCGGGCATGTTCCGGGGTCCGTTCCTGCGTATCCGCACGCCGTTCGTGACCGCGCAGCCAAACTCCTGGGAGCCGTACCTGGATTGGCGGCGTAGTGACGGGTGGACGCCGTATGCGCACCAAGCCGTCGCCTTCGAGCGGCTGTCCACGGTCAAGGGCCGCACGCCGCGCCCCACGCTGGTCACCACCGGCACCGGATCGGGTAAGACGGAGTCGTTCCTGTACCCGGTCCTGGACCACTGCGCCCGCGAGCGGGCCGCCGGGCGCGCCGGCGTCAAGGCGGTCTTCCTGTACCCGATGAACGCGCTCGCCACCGACCAGGCTCAGCGCATCAACACGCTGCTCACCGATTTCGCCGCCGACCTCGGCCAGGTGCGGGCGGGTCTGTACATCGGGGAGCGGGCCGCCACCCGCTACGGGCGGGTGTTCACCGACCGGTCCGACATGCAGGTGACGCCCCCGGACATCCTGATCACGAACTACAAGATGCTGGACCTGCTGCTCCAGCGGGCCGACGACGCCCCGCTGTGGGCGGATGCCGACATCCGTTACGTCGTCGTCGACGAGTTCCACACGTACGACGGCGCCCAGGGCACTGACGTGGCGATGCTGCTCCGTCGACTTGCCTCGGCCGTCGGTGCGTCGCGGAAGGGCCGTCCGCTCGGGTCGATCTGCCCGGTTGCCACCTCCGCCACCCTCGCCTCCGCGTCGGACGCCGACGGAGTGCAACAGCTCCTTGACGTCGCGACCCAAGTGTTCGGCACCGAGTTCGGCCCCGATGCGATCGTCGGTGAACAGCGCCTGTCCGTCGACCAGTTCATTCCGCGTGCTGCCTTCGATCCTCTCGCGCCGATCCCCACGCCCGACGAGCTGGCCGCGCTGCCCGATCCGACGCTCGGTGAGGCGGAGTTCATCGCGCTGGTCGAGGCGGTCACCGGCGGCCTGTACACGGATCCGTACGAGCTCGGGCGGGTGCTGAGGCGGCATCCGCTGACCTCGGCCGTGCTGCACGCCCTGGACGGGCAGGTGCGTTCCGTGCCCGAGGTGCTCGACCTCATGTGGCGCAGTGGGGCGCAGAGTTGGGGCCGTACCATCACTCTTCGCCCGGAAGTCGCGGCGACGGCTCTCGCCCGTTTTGTGGCGCTGCTGTCGGTGGCGCGCGATCCGGAGTCGGCTCCCGAGAAGCCGCGGCCCTTCGTGCAGGTCGAGGTGCACCAGTGGGCCCGCTCCGTCTCGCGCGTCGTACGGGGCGTACTGCCTTGGCCGAAGGCCGAGTTCCAGTGGGACGTGGCCGGTGCTCCGGAGACTTCGGAGGGCGCGGCCGTGCGCACCGCCCCCGTGACGACGGCGACTGCCGGGCAGGCCGCGAACCTGTTCCTGCCCGGCGTGTACTGCCGCGACTGTGGCCGTTCCGGCTGGGCGGTGTTCACCCCGGAGTCCGACGACCTGGACGTCGAGGTCGACACGCGCAAGATCCGGCGTGCTTCGGTCAGTCAGGACAAGATGCGGGTACGCAACCTCGTCGCGGCCACTGACGGCGAGGCGTTGGAGGGCTCGGGTGCCGCACCCATGGAGGGTGCGGGACGGGCTGCCGGGCGTGCTGACGCGAACGCGCTGAATGTGGCGGGGGCCGGTCAACTGCGGGTCCTTGACGGCCCGCAGCGCAAGTTGCGGCTGCCCGACCCGGTGGCGGACTACGACCCCGAGACCGGCAGTCCGCGCCTGGCCGGTTCGGATTCGGCGTTCGTCCTGGTGTATCTGGGAGAGACCGCGACCACCGCTGCCGAGGAGGACTGGTGCCCGGCGTGCGGCTCGCGTAACGCGATCCGCTTCCTCGGTACTGGCGCCGCCGCCCTGGCCGCCGCGTCGGTCACCCAGCTGTTCACCGGCGGGGAACTCGACCCGGACCAGGGCGAGACGAAGACGCTGATGTTCAACGACTCGGTGCAGGACGCCGCGCACCGGTCCGGGTTTGTAGCGAGCCGCTCGTACACGTTCTCCTTGCGTGCGCTCTTCAAGGGGCATCTGTCGGAGGATGCTCCGACCGCCCTGAACGACCTGATCGCCGACGTGGTGGCCGCGACCACCGACCGCACGACGCTCGCCGCCGTCGTCCCCACCGACCTGCACGACTTCAAGGGCGTCAAGCGGCTGCTGTCCGGCAAGGGCCGGGGTGGGGACCGCAAGACATGGGAGCTGATCGGGGAGCGGTTCGCGTTCGAGGCGCTGATGGAGTTCGGGTTCCGGTCCCGCAACGGCCGCACCCTCGAACTCACCCGCACCGCCGCGGCCCAGGTACGTATCCCCGACGTGGCGGATGCCGTCGCGCTCGTACGGGACGCGCATACCGCTCCGTACGGCAAGGGCGGCCAGCTGCCCGTCCCCGACGCGCTGGACGACGACCGGTACCTCGGCTTCCTGCGGATCTTCCTGGAGCGGCTGCGTACCCGTGGCGCTATCGGTCATCGGTGGCTGGACGCGTACCTGAAGGAGGCAGGGACCAGCCGCTACTTCATCTGGGGCAAGCGACCCGCCGGTATGCGGGCTTTCCCCAAGGGCATCGCGGCCCCCGTGTTCCTGCTGAGCACGCCGAAGGCCAGGAGCGAGTTCGACTTCGCGACGGGGCGGCTGTCCTGGTACGAGCGGTGGGCCCAGCGCAGCCTCGGGCTGCCGCGCGAGCAGGCCGCCGAGTTCTGGTCCCGGCTGTTGCCGGAGCTGGTCAACGCCGGGCTGCTGGCCGTGCGCACCCCGCAGGACGGTTCCCTGCGGATCTACGGGCTCAAGCCGGGCGCCATCGACGTACAGCTTCTGAAGGACTCTGACGTCAATGAGGCGTTCGTCCGCTGTCCCTCCTGTTTCTGGGAGCAGACGGTGCATCCTGACCTGCTGGCACAGTGGGACGGGCAGAAGTGCCCTGCGTATCGCTGCCGCACAGGGCGTCTGGTCGCCGGGAACCGCCCGGAGGGACTCGGCCGTCACCAGCGCGACCGCGACTACCGAGACGACTACTACCGCAGGCTCTATCGCAAGGCTGGCACCTACCAGGTGATCACCGCCGAGCACACCGGCATGCTCACCCGGCCCGAACGCGAGCGGGTCGAGGCGGCGTTCAGGGATGGCAGCGGGTTCAAGGACCCCAACGTGCTGTCCTGCACGCCCACGCTGGAGATGGGCATCGACATCGGCGACCTGTCGGCCGTCGTGCTCGCCGCGCTGCCGCGCCGCGCCGCCAACTACGCCCAGCAGGTCGGCCGCGCGGGACGCCGCACCGGCAACGCATTCCTGCTCACCATTCCCGACCGCAGCCGCCGCGATCTGTACTACCTCGACCAGCCGCACGAGATGATCGCCGGGCAGATCGTGCCGCCGGGCAGTCATCTGTCGGCCGTCGAGATCCTGCGCCGCCAGTACCTCGCCCATCTCCTGGACCTGGCCGCGCAGGGCCGGTTGAGGCGGGCCGACGGGCGGCCGCTCGCCGCGATTCCCCGTGAGGCGCCCGCCCTGTTCGGCCCCTCCGGCTACCTTGCCGATCTCGTCGACGCCGCGCTCGCGGGCGCCGGCGAACTTGTCGAGACGTTCCTCGGTCTGTTCCCGACAGGAGTCAGCCCGCAAGCCGCCGACGACCTGCGCGCGTACGCGCGTCGTGGACTGCGCGGCGCCGTGGAGGAGGCGGGCCGGCAGTGGAAGCGGAGCGAGGAAGAGCTAAGGCACCGGCTGAAGTTCATCAACGAGGCCATCGGCGAACTCCACGAAAACGACGACGAACAGCGCACCCGCAAGGCCGAACTCGAAGCCGAACACCGGGCCGTCGGCAAACGCCTGGCCAAGCGCGGGCGCACCACCGCCCAGCAGGCCCTGTGCGACCTGGGCCTGCTGCCTAACTACGCCCTCATCGACACCGTCACCACCCTGGCCGCCACCCTGTACTGGCCCGACGGCACCGACCCGAAGACCGGCCGCGAACGCTTCGACTCCAAGCTGCGCACCTACGACCGGCCGCGCCGCTACGCCCTCTCCGAACTCGCACCCGGCAACACCTTCTACGTCAACGGCTACAAGCACCAGATCACCGGCATCGAGATCGGCAGCTCCACCCGGCCCGACTGGACGCCGTGGCGTTTTTGCCGGGAGTGCGGATACGTCCGTACCGAGAACGCCATCGAGGACCGTTCCCCGTGCCCGCGCTGCCACAGCACCGCGATCGCTGACGACGGCTCCTGCCTGCACCAGGTCATCGAACCCACCGTCGTCACCTCCCGCGACAAGCGGGACGACGCCCGCATCGGCGACGACAAGGACGACCGCGAGCAGCGCTTCTACAGCGTCATCGACGCCGTCGACATCCCGCAGGAAGCCATCGAGCCCGGGGCGTCCTGGCGGCACATCCGCGAGACCTTCGGTATCGACTACACCCGGCACGCCACCATCAGGAAGATCAACGTCGGGCCGCTGCGCTTCGACGCGCGCGCCGAGGACGAGTTCGCCGGACACGACGTCCGCCTCGCCCCCTTCCATGTGTGCACCGCGTGCGGCGCGGCCACCGCCGACGGCAAGCCGGTCTTCGACCACGACACCGACGCCCTCGACACCTCCGCCGTGCGTCGGCCGGAGGTCAAACACCACCAGCCGTGGTGCCCACTGCGGCGCGGTAAGAAGGGCAAGGACGCCCCCCGGCAGGAACCCGTCCTCCTCGCCCACCAGCTCACCACCGAGGCCCTGCGGATCCTGCTCCCCGCCGCGACGGTCCTCGTCGACGAGAAGCTGCGTTCATTTCAGGCCGCGCTGCGGCTCGGCGTCGACCGGCACTTCGGCGGCGACCCCGCGCACCTGGACACCACCCTCGCCACGATGCCCGACAAGCCGACCGGCGAGCGACGCCACTTCCTCGTCCTCTACGACCGGCTTCCCGGCGGCACCGGCTACCTCGACCGGCTCACCAAGCCCAGCGCCTTCCGCGACACCCTTGCTGCGGCACGCGACGTCCTGGTCGACTGCCTCTGCAAGGACGAGGGGCGACGCGCCTGCCACCGCTGTCTGCACCGCTACGCAGGAGAGCGCCATCAGGACGACGTGTCGCGCCGCGACGCCCTGGAGATCATCAACAGCCTCCTGGGCCCCGTCGACGAGAACGGCCGCCCGCTGACCGACGACGACGGCAACATCATCGACCACTGGCAGACCGCCCAGGTGGCCACGACCGACGCCATCGGCCTGGACCGGCAGGTCGAGTCCGACCTGGAGGCCCGCTTCCTCGATGCCCTGCGCGCGTGGAGCACCGGGCAGGACGACGCCTCACTGGAGGAGAGCGGCGCCCACAGCGGCCACCTCCGCTTCACGGGGGCCGCCGGCTGGCGCCTGACCCCCCAGCGCGACGAGGAGTTCACCCGCACCGACTTCACCTTCGAGCGCACCGACGGCAGGCCGCAGAAGGTGCACGTCTTCCTCGACGGCCACCGCTATCACGCCACCCGCACCCACAACCGCATCGCCGCCGACTGCGCCAAGCGCGACGAGCTGCGGGCCGGCGGAGCTGTCGTCTTCCAGATCACCTGGGACGACCTCGACCTCTTCGAGAAGGGCGAACGCGCCACGGCCCTCCCGGTATGGCCGCCGTACCGGCGTACCGGTCAGGACACCGCCAAGGACTGGTACGAGGAACTCGGCGGCGATCGCACCGAGTTGGCCGACGCCATCTTCACCAGCCCGATGGAAACCCTTCTGTGCTACCTGCGCGATCCCTCCCGGGCCCGGTGGGGGCGGCGGGCCGGGGCGCTGGTCGGCGGGCTGCTCAGCGCTCCCGAACCCCTGGCACAGGGCGTCGACCGCGCACAGGCACGCGAGACCCTGCGCAGCGCGCTGCACTCGCTTGCGAAGGGGAGCAGCCCCAGGGCCGGCGCCGAACCCGCCGCAGGGGACGGGGAGATCCTCGTCCTGCACGCGACCGACGAGCACGGTCTGCCGCTTCTGTTCACGGTCGATCCCACCCACGTCGCACCGGATGGCGGTGCCTCGGTCGGCTGGGGCGCCATCGCCGTACTGGACGACCACGACAGCGACCAGCTCGGCACCGCCGAGCACAAACTCCGCTGGCGCTCCTGGCTCTACTGGTCCAACCTCTTGCAGTTCCTCGCCTTCACCGGCGGCGACGGTGTGCAAATGGCTACCAGCCGCGCCGCCGACTTCGCCGTGGAAGTCCTCCATGTCGGAGGCGGAGTCGGCGAGTTGGAAACGCTCGTCGCCCGACTGCACCCCGAGAAGTCCGCGGCAGACACGGGGAACGCGAACCGGCCCGCTCCCTCGGAGAATGCGGAGACCGGGCAGCCATCCTCCGCCCCGGCCGCACCCTCCCCTCTGGAGCAGGAGGTCGCAGGACTGCTGCGCGACGCGATCTGGGACGAGGAGATCATCGAACTCCTCGAAGAGGACGAGCCCGACTCTGATCTGACCCGGCTCGCCAAGACACTCGCCGCACGCGGCAAGAAGGCACCCGCCTTCGGCTACGAACTCGGCGACCGCGGCTGGCAGGCCGACTTCGCCTGGACCGACTCCGGCGTCAAGGTCGCGGTGGTCGTGAACCCCGACGGCACCGTCGGGGTTCACGACACCCCGGGCGACGAGGACGCTCAGGACAGCGAAGAACGCCAAAAACGCGACGCCGCGTACGTCGCCGACGGCTGGACCCTGCGCACGGCGACCGACTGGCTCGACCATCTCGACACACTGCTCACCCTCCTCCCCGACACGGAAGGCCCGGCCCACCGATGACCGCACGGCTCAGCCTGTACGACAAGGCCGAACACGAGCTGTACAAGCTCGACCGCCAGGTCAAGGGCAAGTTCTACGACTTCTGCCACCGCTTCCGTCAGAACCCCGACCACCCGGGCCTCGACCTCAAGCCCCTCAAGGGCGACGGCCGCGTCTACCGCGCCAAGATCGACCAGTCCTACCGGGCGCTCCTCGCCAAGGTCGGCATCGATGGGGACGGCTACGAGAAGTGGCTCGTCGTCGCCGTTCGCCACCGCAAGCACGTCTACGAGGAACTCTCCGTCGCGATCAACCGGATCACCGGCGAGATCGAGTTCGTCGACCTCGCGGTGGTCGGCCAGAGCGTTCTCCAGCGCGCCGGGATGACCCTCACCCCGGCCGACGAAGAGGAGACCGAGGCTGAGACCGGCGACACGACGCAAGACTCAACGTCCCAGATTCCACCGGGAATCGACGTAGCCGAACCGGCGGATCAGGCTACCGGCACCACCGAGCCGCTCCTCTCTGGGTTCACCGAGGACGATCTCGTCGGCCTGGGTGTCGCGGAGCAGCTCAGCAAGCTTGCCCTCGCTGTCACCGAGAGCGGCGAACTCGACGCCCTCGTCTCCGGCGCCCCCCTGCTGACAAAGGACATCCTCTACGGCCTAGCCGCCGGCATGACCGTCGACGAGGTCCGCAAGGAGATCACCGCACCTGTCGACGTCGAACTCGCCGAGGACGCGCGCGAGGACCTGGGCGCGGCCCTGGCTCGCACCACCGTCACAACCATCGACGACGATCTCAAGGACATCCTCGAAGAGGGCGACTTCCGCGCCTGGAAGGTCTTCCTCCACCCTGCTCAGGCCAAGCTCGTCCACCGCCGCTACAGCGGTCCGGCCCGCGTCTCCGGCGGCCCCGGCACCGGCAAGACCATCGTCGCCCTGCACCGTGTCAAGCACCTGGTCGAGCAGCTCCCGCCGGGACACACCAAGCCGATCCTGCTGACCACGTTCACCAAGAACCTCACCACCGATCTGCGTGCCCGTCTCGCCTCGCTGATCGGCCCAGAACTTCTCGCACGGGTCGACATCACCCACATCGACCAGCTCGCCGCCCGGGTCCTCAACGAGAACACCCTCTCCGGCGCTGGAAAGCAGCGCGTCTACGACAGCGTCGCCTTGGGCACCCTCCGTCAGATCCTCGCCGAACTCAACGAGAGGCGCTGGGACGCCGAGTTCCTCTACGAGGAGTGGGAGCAGGTGATCCTGGGCCAGTCCCTCGGCACCCGTAAGGCGTACTTCGACGCCCGCCGCGCCGGCCGGGGGCGCGCCGTCAGCCGCCCTGAACGCGCCCAGATCTGGAAGATCCTGGAGCAGTTCACCACCCGGCTCGACAAGGAGGGCCGCGAGACCTGGGGCCAGGCCGCCGAACGCGCCGCCCGTTTCGAAATGCAGCGCGCCTCCAAGATCAAGGACCGCAAGGAACACAAGGACGCCGTGGGCGGCAAGGACCTCATCCACCGCGACGACAGCTCCGGCATGTACTACCTCGGCCACCGCTACCGTCACGTCGTAGTCGACGAGGCCCAGGACCTGCGTCCCGCACACTGGAAAATGCTCCGCGCCATGGTGGACCCCGACCTCGAAGACGACATGTTCATCGCGGGCGACACCCATCAGCGCATTTACAACCAGCAGGTCACTCTCGGCACAGTCGGCGTCCACATCCGCGGCCGCTCCTCCCGGCTCACCCTCAGCTATCGCACCACCCGTGAGATCCTCGACCAGGCCATGACGGTGGTGAACCCCAAGAGCGCCCAGATCACCTTCGACGACCTCGACGACGGCACCGACAACCTCAACGGCTACCGCTCCGTGCTGCGCGGCCCGGCCCCAGAACTCGTCCCCTGCGACTCCTGGGACGACGAACTCACCCGGCTCGCCACCGTGTTGCGCACCTGGCGCGACGAACTCACCACCGGCGCCGCCGACGGAAAGCCCCGCGACCCCCGCGGCAACATCGCGGTCTGCGTGGCCGACCACGACTCCGTCAGCCAGGTCATGTACTACCTGGTCACCCAAGGCGGCCTCACCGTAGCCGAACTGACCAAGGACGGTGTCAAGGGCGACGGCGACATCCACGTCGGCACTATGCACCGCTTCAAGGGCCTCGAATACCAGAGACTCGCCATCGTCGGCGCCCGTGAGGGCGTCATCCCACGTGCCTCCCTCGTCCAGCGCTACCGTGACACGGACCCACAGCGCCTCGCGCGCGAGGAGCGCAAGGCGCGGTCTCTCCTCTTCGTGGCAGCGACCAGGGCCCGGGACACCCTGCGCATCAGCTGGTACGGGAAGCCGAGTCCGTATCTGCCGATCGAGTAGGTCGCGGTGGATGCCCGGGGTGCTGCCCGGCGCAGCGCGCCGATGACCGCCAAGAACCTCCAGCATGTCCGGAAAAGCCGATGGGCATGGTACGAAACGATTGCGACCTATTGTTATCTTTTTCGGAGGTTCCGAGAGCGGGTGGCCACTGCCCGTCGACAGCCTACAGCTCGACACGTTTGATATGCCCGAGCCGCAGAGGACCAGCCAGTTCACACTCGGCGGACACATCCGCCCGCTATGACTCACGTCGGCAGCACGCTCGGCAACGGCCCGACTGCCCCGTACTGGAAGAAGCCACTGGTCACGCCCCGTTCCCATCCACATCGCACTCCGCCGATGGCTCCTCAGAGCCCTCGCCAACTCGCTACGGATCACATCGAACGCGCCCCCTACCCGCAGGCCGCCGACGATTCCACCGGCACTACCCGCCCCGCCCCTTCACCCGCACCGTCGCACAAACCCGCAGATTATCCGCGCCAGCGCCGCCCCCACGACCAGCCATTTCCTGCGGCTGCCGCCGAGGACTCAAACCTGCGGCCCTCCCATGGTGGCCCTGCCGATGCCTGCCAGACGGCCTTCTGGACCGTCGCCGACCGAGCCACAGCGACTGAGGCGGTCCAGACCCGGCGGGGCCAGCACCCTCAAGTCCGTCAAGCACCCCCGGAAAACTCCAAGATCAACACACACTCAATGCGCGACCACCCGGGAACTTCCGGGAACCCCAGCTCAGCGGAGCACACCCCCAAAACGCCGAACGACCCCTCCCCGGGAGAAACCCCTGGTCAGGGCCGTAAAGCAGACGAGTCGGACTGTGCGCCAGGATCACGCCCCCAGGGCCGGGATCACCTCGGCCCCATACCCGTCGATCACCGCTTCCCGGGCATCGTGCATAGCGTACAGCGCGAACTGATCCACCCCCAGCTCCTCCAACTCCCGCAGCTTCGCGACATGTTGCTCGACCGTGCCGATCACACAGAACCGATCCACGATGTCATCCGGCACGAACGCGGTGTCCGGGTTCCCCGCCCGCCCGTGATGGGCATAGTCGTACCCCTCCCGCGCCTTGATGTACTCAGTCAGCGCCTCCGGTACAAGCCCCGAGTGCTCCCCGTACTTCGCCACCAGGTCGGCGACATGGTTGCCGACCATGCCCCCGAACCACCGGCACTCATCCCGCGCATGAGCCAGCGCAGCAGCCGAGTCGTCCTCCGTCAGATACGCAGGCGCAGCCACACAGATCGTCACGTCACCCGGGTCCCGCCCCGCCGCGGCCGCCGCATCCCGCACCGCCTTGACCATCCACTCCGTCAGGAACGGATCAGCCAGCTGCAGGATGAACCCGTCGGCCTCCTCCCCCGCCATCTTCAACGCCTTCGGCCCGTACGCCGCCATCCACACCGGGAGTTCAGCCCCCGGCTTGATCCAGGGGAACTTCACCGGCGTACCGCCCCCCGGGTCCGCCTCCTCCCCCGACCCCAGCGCCCGGATGACCTTCATGGCCTCGCTGATCTTCGCCAGCGTGTTGGGCTTCCGCCCGGCCACCCGCATCGCGGAGTCGCCGCGCCCGATCCCGCACACGGTCCGGTTGCCGAACATGTCGTTCAGGGTCGCGAACGTCGACGCCGTCACCTCCCACGTCCGCGTCCCCGGATTCGTGACCATCGGCCCGACGATCATCCGTTCCGTCTGCGCCAGGATCTGGCTGTAGATGACGAACGGCTCCTGCCACAGCACCGAGGAGTCGAAGGTCCAGCCGTATCGGAAGCCCGCCCGTTCCGCGCGCTTCATCAGACTGATCACCTGTGATGCCGGCGGGTCCGTCTGCAGTACGAGTCCGAAGTCCATGCCCACGTTGTCCGTCCTTCCGCCTTGCGCCCCCGTTGACCGATGTGCCAAGCCCCCGCTGTCCCCCGTTAACCGACTAGCCGACGTACCGGCTAACCGACGTACTGGCTAACCGACGTACTGAGTCGTGCCGCGCGCCACATACGCCCCGTGCCCGGCCCGCCCCTTGAACTCCCGCCCCTCAATGACGACTTCACCCCGCGACAGCACCGTCTCCACCTGCCCGGTGACCCGCTTCCCCTCGTACGCCGAGTAGTCGACGTTCATGTGGTGCGTGGCCGCCGACATCACCTGTTCCACCGCCGGGTCGTACACCACCACGTCCGCGTCCGCGCCCGGCGCGATCGTCCCCTTCTTCCCGTACAGGCCGAACATCCGGGCCGGTGACGCGCACGCGATCTCGATCCAGCGCCGCCGCGAGATGTGACCGTCCACCACCGCCTGGTGCAGCAGGTCCATACGGTTCTCCACCCCCGGCAGACCGTTCGGGATCTTCGAGAAGTCCCCGCGCCCCAGCTCCTTCTGACCCACGAAACAGAAGGGACAGTGATCCGTCGACACCACCTGGAGGTCGTTCGTCCGCAGCCCTCGCCACAGCGCCGCCTGATGCTCCCTCGGCCGCAGCGGCGTCGAGCACACGTACTTCGAGCCCTCGAAGTCCGGCTCCGCCAGGTTGTCCGTCGACAGGAACAGGTACTGCGGGCACGTCTCACCGAACACCGGCAACCCGGCATCCCGCGCCCGCGCCAGCTCCTCCACCGCCTCCTCCGCCGACACATGCACGACGTACAGGGGTGCGCCCGCGACCCGCGCCAGCTGGATCGCCCGGTGCGTGGCCTCCGCCTCCAGGAGCACCTTGCGGACCTCGCCGTGGTAGCGCGGGTCCGTCTCCCCCCTCGCCAGCGCCTGTTCCACCAGTACGTCGATCGCGATGCCGTTCTCGGCGTGCATCATGATCAGGCCGCCGTTCGTCGACGAACGCTGCATCGCCCGCAGGATCTTGCCGTCGTCGCTGTAGAAGACGCCCGGGTACGCCATGAACAGCTTGAACGACGTGATCCCTTCCTCCACCAGCAGGTCCATCTCCTTGAGCGACGACTCGTTCACGTCGGAGAGGATCATGTGGAAGCCGTAGTCGATCGCGCACTTGCCGTCCGCCTTCGCGTACCAGGCGTCCAGGCCCGCCCGCAGCGACTGGCCGACCGTCTGGACCGCGAAGTCCACGATCGTCGTCGTGCCACCCCAGGCCGCCGCCTGCGTTCCCGTCTCGAACGTGTCCGACGCGAACGTCCCGCCGAACGGCAGCTCCATGTGCGTGTGCGCGTCGACCCCGCCCGGGATCACGTACTTGTCGGTCGCGTCGATCACACGGCCCGCCGTCCAGGACTCGGCAGCCGTACTCCCCTGCGCCGCCAGCGCGGCGATGCGGCCGTCCTCGACCAGTACGTCCGCGTGGATCTCCTCCGCGGCGGTGATGACGAGACCGCCGCTGATCAGGGTGCGGTTGTTGCTCATGGTGGTGCGCTCCCTTTCCTACGACCGACTTCTACGCATCGCATGACGGCGCCTGCGCTCGTACGTACGACTCGACTCGGCTTGAGTCCGGCTTGAGTCCGGCTTGAGTCGACTCGGCTCTACTCGACTACACGCTCCGCAGCGCCCCTTCGAGGATCGAAGCCCCCTCCTCCGCCTCCGCCACCGTCAGCGAAAGCGGCGGCGCGATCCGCAGCACGCTCGTGTCGTGGCCGCCGCCCTTGCCGATGAGGAGGCCCCTTTCCCGTGCCGCCTCCAGGACAGCCCCGGCCGCCCGCGGGTCCGCCTCGCCCGTCTCGGGGTTGATGAGCTCGATGCCCAGCATCAGGCCACGGCCCCGCACCTCCCGTACGACGGGAAGCTGAGCGCAGATCGCCCGCAGACGCTCGATCAGCAGGCCGCCGACCCGCCGGGCATTGCCCTGGAGGTCGTGCTCCAAGAGATACGTGAGATTCGCCAGGCCCGCGGCCATCGTCACCGGCGAACCGCCGAACGTCGAGATCGAGTTGGAGTCGAGCGAGTTCATGACCTCCGCTCGCGCCACCACACCTCCGATCGACATCCCATTTCCGATGCCCTTGGCGAAGGTCAGGATGTCGGGCGGGCCGCTCGCTCCGTGAGCCTGCCAGCCCCAGAAGTTGTCGCCGGTGCGGCCCCAGCCCGTCTGGACCTCGTCCGAGATCCACAAGATGCCGTGTTCGTCGAGGACTTCGCGGAACGCGGCGTACAGGCCGTCCGGTGGGGACGTGAATCCGCCTACGCCCTGGATGGGTTCGGCGATCAGCGCCGCCACTCCGCCGCGCGCCTGGCCGAGCATGTCCCGCAGGTCCGCGACGCACGCCGAGATGAACTCGCCGTCGCCCAGGCCCGCGTACGGGCCGCGGCCGCGCACACCCCCGTGCACGTAAAGGGTTTGGAGCCCCGTCAGGCTTGTCGGGGACCATGACTGGTTGCCCGTGATGCCGACCGCCGTGAACGAGCGGCCGTGGTAGCTGTTGCGCATCGCCAGGATCTGGTTGGAGCGGCGGTGTGCGGTCGCGAGGAGCAGGGCCGTGTCGTTGGCCTCGGTGCCCGAGGTCGTGAAGAAGACGCGGGCGTCGGGGATGCCCGACAACTGGGCTACTCGCTCCGCCAGTTCGATCATCGGGCGGTTCAGGTAGAGCGTCGAGGAGTGGATGATGCGGCCTGCCTGCTCGCTCACCGCCTTGGTCACTTCGGGCAGCGCGTGGGCCGTCATCGTCGTCAGGATGCCGCCGAAGAAGTCGAGGTAGCGGTTCCCGTCGGCGTCCCAGACGTGGCGGCCCTCGCCGTGGGTGAGTTCGAGGGGGCGGTCGTAGTAGAGCGCGAGCCAGTCGGGGAGCACCGTCTTGTGGCGGCCCAGCAAGTCCTTGCCAGCGGCTGTGTTCACGGCTGCACCAGTCCTTCGTACGCGTCTGGGCGGCGGTCGCGGTAGAACGCCCACTGTTGGCGTACTTCCTCGATCAGGCCCAAGTCGAGGTCCCTGACGAGGAGTTCCTCCGACTTGTCGTCGGCCACCTCACCGACGAACTGGCCGCGCGGGTCCACGAAGTACGACGTGCCGTAGAAGTCGTTGTCGCCGTACTCCTCGACGCCGACGCGGTTGATCGCGGCCACGAAGTACTCGTTCGCCACGGCCGCTGCCGGCTGCTCCAGCTGCCAGAGGTACGCGGACAGGCCGCGGGAGGTCGCGGAGGGGTTGTAAACGATCTGCGCGCCGTTCAGGCCCAACTGCCGCCAGCCCTCCGGGAAGTGGCGGTCGTAGCAGATGTAGACGCCGACCTTGCCGACCGCCGTGTCGAAGACCGGCCAGCCCGCGTTGCCCGGCTTGAAGTAGTACTTCTCCCAGAAGCCCTTGACCTGCGGGATGTGGTGCTTGCGGTACTTGCCGAGGTAGCTGCCGTCGGCGTCGATCACGGCCGCGGTGTTGTAGTAGAAGCCGGACTGTTCGACCTCGAAGACGGGGACGACAATCACCATGCCGGTCTCGCGCGCGAGTTCGCGCATACGGGTCACCGTCGGGCCGTCCGGCACGGGCTCGGCCCAGCGGTAGTGCTCGGGCTCCTGCACCTGGCAGAAGTACGGGGCGTTGAAGACCTCTTGGAAACCGATGATCTTCGCGCCCTGCCGGGCCGCCTCGCGGGCGTGTTCCTCATGTTTGGCGATCATGGATTCGGTGTCGCCGGTCCAGGTCGCCTGGACCAGTGCGGCGCGTACGACGTTGGCCATGAGCTCCGCTCCTATATCTGCCCTTGAGGGGACGTCAGAGAGCCTCTACGCCCGTAGACTTGGTGCGTAGACAGATGAACGTATGCCTCAGCGAGGGCCTTGCCAAGACCATCGCCGTGAACCAGCCGAGTCGATCATGTTTCGCACTCGGGCGGGTCAGAAGAGGACGTTCTCGATCAGGCGGGCGTGGCATGTGGATCACGCGGTTGGTGCTGTCGCGCGGCGCGCAGCCTGGCACACGTCAGGTGTTGAAACCCGCCACGCGCAGCGCGTGCACCAGGTCCCAGTGGTGCTCGTCCGACACCCCTTGCGCGGTCTCGAGAAGGACCGGAATCAGACGGTACGGATCGGTGTGCGCACACGCCGCCACCTCCTCCGGCGCCCGCACGCGCACATACGCGTCCAGCAGCGCCCGCGCCTCCCTCCCGCGCCCCGCGTCGTCGAGCGCGAGCACGGCCTCGGCGATGTCCGAGGCGGGCCGGGCAACGCCCTGCCGCAGCAGCTTCCGGCAGTCCTCGGCCCGCCCCGACCCGGCGAGCGCGTCGGCCACGGCCACGAGCCGGTCGGGCGGCAGCGAGGCGGCCTCCCAGAGCAGGGTCGCCCAGTCGGCGCCGAGGCCCGCGCGGTGCAGCTCGACCGCGAACAGGGGCAGCCGGGCGGCGGGCCAGGCCGCCGCCTCGACGAGCACGCCGTGCGCCTCGCCGCTGCGGCCCTCGCCGCGGAGGCGGATGAGTGCGGCGACGGCTTCGGCTACGGCGTCGGGGGATGTGAGGTGCTGGGCCGCCGCGTCGGGACCCTGCGGGTCCACGGGTACGGGGTGCTCACCGGGGCCGGTGCCGGGACCTGGACCGATGCCGGATCCGGGAAAACCTCCGCCCGCTCCCCTGCCCCCGTCGTCGTCGCTGTGTGCGAACCGGGCACCGCGCGGTGAGCGCGCCCCTGCGGGCTGCGGGGCACTCTCCGACGGTACGGAGACGGGGTCGGGGCCAGTGTCCTGGCCGCCGCCGAACCCGCCCAGGCCGGCGAACCGGGCACCGCCGCGACCCCGCTTGCGCGGGCGGGCTTCAGGCACGGGTTCCGGGCCAGGACCTGGTCCTGGTCCTGGCCCAGGGCCAGGGCCAGGGCCAGAGGCCGGGTGATCATCCGCGGGCTCGCGGGGCTCGGGGACGCGCTCGCGTACCGATGAGCCAGTGTCGGTCTCCGGAGGGTCCTGTCCTCCCTCAACGCCGTGCTCCACATCCACATGCACGGCGAAGGTCGGATGCCCGCCCCACTCCCCTCCCCGCCCCCCGTCCCGCTCCCGCTCCCGCTCCTCCAGCCTCTCGATCCGCTCCCGCAGCTCATCGCAGCGCGCGCTGGCCCGCTCGTGGTCGTCCCGCACCCAGGCCAGGTCGAGGTTGAGCCGGTCGGTCTCGTCGGCGGTGGCGGCGGACGCGAGGGAACTGGTCAGTTCCTGCTGGCGTTCGACGGCGTACCGCTGCTCCTGGAGCATCAAATCGAGCCGCTCGCCGAGGAGTTGGCGGGCTCCGGGCCGGGAGTCGTAGGCCGTGAGCGAGGCGCGGTGCAGCTCGCGCGCGAGGCCGGTCTCGCGTTCGGCCTCGGGTATGCCGCGGTCGGCGGCTAGGTCATGGAGGAGCGCCTGCACGACGTCCCAAGGAGGCACCTCCGCCCCCTCCAGGCAGGCCCGCATCCCGTCAGGGTCGCGCTGCCAGAACACGCCGCACCAGCCGGCGCCTTGGTCGAGTCGCGCCAGCAGATCCCGTAGATAACGTGCGAACTCCCCTACGTGATCCGGGAGTTGTCCCACTGCCATGTTGAGCCGCCCACCCCGTGCGGAGACTGGAGTCTTCCGGTCCGGAAGATAACACCAGTCGTGTTACGGGACGACTACACGCAGTTTTCCGGTGCCGGCAGGAGCAGGCTACGCGCCCCCACCCTCACACCGGTACCAGTGCGCACCGACTCATTACTTCATCGAGGGAGAGGCCGAGGGCGCCGGCGATCGCCGCGACGGTGAAGAAGGCGGGCGTCGGGGCCCGCCCGGTCTCGATCTTCCGCAGCGTCTCGGCGGAGAGCCCGGCGGTGGCGGCGATCTCCACCATGCTGCGCTCACCGCGGGCCGCGCGCAGCAGCTGCCCGAGCCGCTCGCCGCGTTCGCGCTCTTCGGGGGTCAGGGGGGTCCGCACCATGCACCCATTCTAATACCGGTCCCCGCACTGCCCCTAGAGATCCGCCTCCACCCTCCAAGGCGCACCCCCAGCGGCCGCACCCCATTCAAATACCGGTATAGTTATTGGCATGGTGGAACTCAAGACAGACACATCGATCGAGGCGATGCGCGCGGCGGGCCGCGTCGTGGCCCAGGCGCTCACGGCGGTACGGGAGGCGGCGGGCGTCGGCGTCTCCCTCCTCGACCTGGACGAGGTCGCTCACGCGGTCCTGCGCGAGGCGGGCGCCACATCCCCCTTCCTCGGCTACCGCCCCTCCTTCGCCCCCACGGCTTTCCCCGCAGTCCTCTGCGCGTCCGTGAACGACGCGATCGTGCACGGCATCCCGACCGACTACAGGCTCCGCGACGGCGACCTCCTCTCCGCCGACTTCGGCGCCCTCCTCAACGGCTGGGCGGGCGACTCGGCGATCAGCTTCACGGTCGGCACGCCGCGCCCGGAGGACGTCCACCTCATCGAGACCTCGGAGCGAGCCCTCGCCGCCGGGATCGAGGCGGCGGTCGTCGGCAACCGCATCGGCGACATCGCCCACGCCATCGGCACGGTCTGCCGCGACGCCGGATACGGCATTCCGCAGGACTTCGGCGGCCACGGCATCGGCCGCCACATGCACGAGGACCCGGGCGTCCCGAACGAGGGCCGCCCCGGCCGCGGCATGCCCCTGCGTCACGGGATGGTCATCGCCATCGAGCCGATGCTCATCTCCGGCGGCATCGACGACTACCACGCGGCCCCTGACGGCTGGACCCTCCGCACGAACGACGGCAGCCGGGCGGCGCACTCGGAGCACACGGTGGCGATCACGGAGGAGGGGCCGCGGATTCTGACGGCGCTGTGAAGGCTTGCCGTCTGAACGGGAGGGCGCGGAGTATCAGCTCATGCTCATGCGGCGAGGTGCCCTGGACGACGTCCCATGGTTTGAGCTCTTTCCTCACCTCTCGGGCGCTGAGGCCGGGTCTCTGCAGCAAGCAGCCCGCGTCGTCGATACGGCTCGTCCCGACGACAGGACGGAGTGGGGAGGCGAATGGGAATGGGAGTGGGCACCGGATCACGTGCCCTTCCCAGGACCCCAGCCATGGGTGCACGTAATCCTCGGACTGGATGTCATCGCGCATGCAGACAAGGGCGACCAGCTGGAGTTCCTGCTCCAGGTGGTGTGGACGGTCTCGGGGCAACTGGCGGTTGAGGCAGCGGTGAACGTGGCCTGCTGGTGCGACACCGATCACGCGACGCACGACGTCGACTCCGTCCGCCTGCTTGTGGGTGCGGGCACTTCACTCCCGCAGGCGTTCCAAGCAGGCGCGGAGCGGTTCACCGCATGGCTGGCCGATCCTCGCGACGCAGACCACTGGCGCGACCGAGCGGCGCTGCCCGCCCGCACGGGACTCACCTCTTCTCCCACACGGGAACCGAAGGCAGGCCGAGCCGTGCGCGGGCGCGATCGGTGAGTTCCTGCACCAGTGCCGTCTTGGCCCGGGCGTACTCACCCGCTCCGATCCCCACTCCCGCCCCCGCACCCTTACCCGCGCCGACGATGGCCCGCTTGAGCTGCGCGTACCGCAGCGCCTCCTCGGGGTGGGCGCGCAGGTAGTCGCGGAGGATTCGCTGGTTCCGGGTGGGCCAGCTCTCCAGGGTCACCACGTGCAGGATGTGGCTGCGGACGCCGTTGTCCGCGCGGACGAACAGCAGCCGATCCGTCATCCCGTTCTCGTGCGGATGAAAGCCGAGAGCGGCGAGCGCCGCCTGGTGGCGTGGCACGAGCGCGAGGTCGACGACGGCGGCCATCAGGTCGATGACGGGCTTGGCCGCCAGTCCCGGGACGGCGGTCGAGCCGATGTGCTCGATCTCCGCGAACAGCTCAGGTGCCGCGGCGCCGAGGGCATCGATCGCTGCAGCGGCCTGCCGGGGCCAGTCGGGGTCGTAATCGGCAATGCGGATGCCGCGGGACGGGGACGCTGACACACCATCAAGCTGACCACACTGTGACACTCCCGGGACACCACCGGCTTCGCGCATTCGTACGATGCCGGGGTGACACACGAGATCATCGACTACGGACAGTTCGCGGACCGGCTGAGGCGTCAGGAGGGGCGCCCGCGCTGGGAGTTGCTGGCGGAGGTCCAGCGCGAGTGGGGCTTCGAGGATCCGGGCGGCGAGCCCGGGCACTCGCGCTGGGGCGGGGAGAACCAGAAGCACGGCATCGACTGGGAGTTGCCGATACCCGTCGCGCTCAACGAGTGGTGGGACTCGCCGCTCAACTCCTTCGCCTTCAACCCCCGTCTGTACTGGGTCCACACGCAGTGGCCGCCGAAGATCTCCGACCTCGAGGTCGACCCCGACGGCGCCGTCGCCGTCTCCGACGTCGCCGCGGGCAACGCCCTCATCGGCCCCGACGACGACACCCGCGTCTGTGTCTTCATGTCCGAGTACCACTACGCCCACGAGTGGGGCTACTTGGCCGCCGAGGCCGAGCACCCCGACCCGAAGGTGCTCGTCAGCCTCAACGGCGAGTGGGTGGTCCAGAGCCGTTCGCTCTCCGAGTTCCTGATGCAGCTCGCCTTCGAGCGGATGCCCGCGTACTACGGCTACTCGCTGCGCGTCGGCCGCGACACCGTCGAGGCCGACCCGGAGATCGTGCGGCGCCTTGAGTCCTCGTACACGGATCTCGGTCTCCTCCCCTGGCAGGAGATGCACACGGACGCCCTGTCGTACGGCGCTCCGGACGCCGTCATACGTCACGGGCGCGGCCGGGGCGCCGACCGCCCCATCGTCATCAACGCCCGCACCCGCGAGGCCCTCACCGACGTCGCCCGGACCCTGGGCCTGGAGTGGAACGACAAGGACGTCAAGGGCCCGTCCGAGGTCCCGCGTCCGTTGGAGAACCTCAACCCGGCCGCGCTCCCGGAAGGCGAGCGGGACCCGCGCGGCCGCTGGGCGGTCGTCGCTCGCAGCTACCCCCAGCCGACCGCCGTCCCCGGCGCCGCGGCCGCGCTCGTCGAACCCCCGGCAACCGTAAGGTCGGTGGCCGCCGACGAGGGAGCCCTCACCCTCGCCGCCGGTGACACGGAGGGCGTCGTCCACGTCCGCGAGACCGACGACGAAGACCCCGAGACCATCAGCCTCACCCTCCACCGCGCGCCAGTAACGGCCGTCACCTGCGTGCGACTTGAAAGCGGCAAGCGGTGGGTGTTCAGTGGCGACGCGAACGGCGTGATCCGCTTCTGGCCCACGCGCCGCAAGCCGCTGCGCGCACCCCTGGACCGCAGGAGTACGCCGTTGACGGCGCTCGCCTCGGCGGTGCTCCCGACGGGCCCCGCCCTGGCCGCCCTGTGGCAGGACGGGCTTCTCCGCATCCGGGACATGGCGACCGACGACGTCGCCAACCTCCGCCTCGGCACGGGCATCAGGTTCCTCGGTCTCGACCCGGACGGCACACTCCACACCACCGACGCCGAGGGCACCTCCTCGCTCCGGCTCGACCTGGAGAAGCTGTGGCCGGCGCGGGGCATGCGGCTGCGCATGGACGACATCGACTGGGGCTCGCTGTGGACGGCGCGCGGCCCCGGCCACCAAGTCCCGGACCTGATCGTGAAGGTGGGCTCGGACGACAAGAAGACGGCGATGGACGCGGTGCACGACCTGTACCGCCTCCTCGTCTCCAAGGAGGCGTCCTCGACCGCGGCGGTACCCGCGATCCCGTTCCTCGCCGAGCTGATGACCGACCCGGACAACCAGGCCCGCTCCACTCTTCTCCTGCTCATCGCGGACCTTGCCGATGTGCGTGAGGCGCGCGGCGGGCGTGGTGACGCTCAACTCGCAGCGGTTCGGGCGACGTTGCCGATGCTGCGGTATCTCCATGACGATCCGGCGGGGCCGATTCGGTGGGCGGCCAACGAGCTGGAGCAGAACTGTGCGCGGGGGCCTGAGTCCTGAGGTGAGCCCGATGGCACGCGACTCTGCGGGTCCTTCGGCGGCCGCTACGTGGCCGCCGAAGGACCGGTCTGCGGCTTGGCATTCAGACAAGAAGGACTACTGACGCCCCCCGGCCATTCCGGACGACGTGGAAGACGTGGAAGACGTGGAGGACGTGGAGGACATGGAGAGCAAGCACCTCGGGCTTGCCGGTGCGAGTGCAGGGGTTGGTGTGGCCGTCTTCCTGCGCACCGTCGAAGCGCCGGTCTGGTCCTTCGCCCTGGCCGGGGTGGTGATCATCGCCTGCGTATACGGAGGGTCCCGGCTCGACAGCAAGGCAGTCGGCAGGAGACGGCCTCGGGCGTGATCGCCAACCCACCCGAGGTTCACTCTTCAACTCCAGGGCTCACGAATCGGTTTGCGCCTCCACCACTCTCCGAGACCGGCCTCCGGCCGCTCGTCCGTCGGACGCACCCAAGGGCGCAGCGAGCCTTCCGGATCCGGCACGCTCTGCGCCCGAAACCGCGCGTCCAGCTGGGCAAGGAGCTTCCCCAGCTCCCCTTCCCGCGCTTCCGCAGGCAGAGAACGCATGGTCTCGGCCAGGGAGTCCCGGGAGTCCAAGTCGTTGCTGTAGGCGCTGATCGGGTAGAACTTCTCGCTCGACCAGCCCGGTTCCATCCGGCGCACGACACGCTCCCAGGACGCGAAGCGGTGCGCCACCGAGTACACGGGCTCCACGATGGACGCCCGTAGGTGTGGCGCGACGCGTGACCGTTCCACCGCCAGCTGCTCGGCGTCACATCGCACGATCGCCTCCCGTACGAGTGAGGGCAGCCCTTCCCACACGGCCTGGCTATCTGGCGCCGACCAGAACGCGTCAGCCACCCTTCTCAACCCACCTTCGATCACCGCAAGAGGTCACTCCCAGTCCTGGTGGCTCATGAACCGGTGGGTGTCGAAATGCCGGGCGATCGTGAACGGGTGATACGGGTCGATGAGGATACGGCAGACGAACTCCGCGACCTGGCAATCAAAGACGACATCTTCGCCATCGAAGGACCGGACAACGACCGGCCAACCATCAGGATCGTCGCCGTCGACCCTCCAGCAGTACAGGTCCTCGTGCTCAGTGCTCGCCCAGATGAGCAGCCCGTCCTCCCGGAGGCCCGCCCACGGCTCCTGGTTCAGGTCCAGATAGCCGTCGAAGGCTCCCTCGCCGAACGTCTCGACCATGCCCTTGTAGTCACTCGGCAGCGCCGTGCCCAGGCGCGACTCCACCTCGGCCCAGGACACGACCAAGCGCCGGGCGGGCTGCGTCCAGCCGGTGATCCGTCCGAGCCGCTCCACCCAGTCGACGTCCTCGCCCGGGGCAACCGCCAGTGGTTCTGGCACCTCCCTGCGGGCGGCTGCCAACACCGGCCGCACGGTCCCTTCAACGTCCCGCGCCGTACCCATCCCGACCCACTGCGCCCCGTACACCCAGGCCCGTATCGTCACGGCCCGGTTCTCGAAAGGGGCAAGGAGAGCCGCGCCTCCGGCCTCGTCAATTGTTGGGTCGGTGAAGCCGTCGAGGACGAGGGTGCGCGCCGGGCCGCACCTGCTGTCGAGCAGGTCGGACAGGCTCTGCGGGTCCAGGTCGCCGGGCAGGTACATGTGGCCGCCCCGCGGGCCGAGTTGGACCAGCAGATCGTTGACGGTCGCTTGCGTGGGCTCCATGGATGCCAGTGAAGCGCACGGCACTGACAAGGAGTGCGCTCGCGCGTGAGGCGCGATGTCGAACGCTCTGGCACACGGGCTCAGGTCGTATTCAGGACGGTGGCGAGGCCGTCGTCGACGGTGATTTCCATGCCTTTGCGGAAGGCCGCCTCGTACGACGTTTCACCGATGGCCTGTTGTGCGCCGCGCTCGCATGCCTGGCGGATGGCGACGAGTCCCGGCGAGTCCATCTGAGCGCTGCCGATGATCTGCCAGACGTGCCCGCCGAGGCCGAGCAGCCAGGCCGCCCGCTCCGCGTCGCCGCCGGCCAGGACCGCCGAGGCCAACGTGTCCAGGACCACCGCGATTCCCGTCGTGTTGTGGAGCGCGTGGTGTCCCGCCAGCGCCGCCCCGGCGTGCCTCGTCGCCGAGTCCGCGTCGCCCTGGCCGAGATCCACCATCGCCCGCAGGTAGTCGGCGTAGGAACACACCCAGCGCTCGCCGTACCGTCGGCAGTCCGCACGGAGGGCGTCGGCCACCACGCGGGCACGGGTGAACTCCCTCAGGTGAAGGTGGGTGTACAGGCGGGACAGACGGATTTGAAGCGGGGCGATCTCGTAGCGGGCTTCGCGGACACGCTGGTACGGGGCGCCGTCGAGGACCTCCGCCGCACGGGCCAGCTCACCCCGCATCGCCAGACTCATTCCCAGGACCGCGGCAGCGGCCGCAGCAGCACCGCTGCCCTCCTGCCCCGGCTCCGACGCCGCTTCCGTACAGGACTCTCCCCAGCGGACGGCGGCCTCCAGGTCTCCCCGCGCGAACGCGATGGAGCTGCGGGCGAACAGCGCCCAGGTACGTGCGGGGCCCGGCTCGGGATCCAGGTCGAGGACGACGTCCAGATACCGCTCCCCGTCCCGGCTGAACCCGCAGTGCCGCCAGAGGAACCCCAGGCACCCCGCCATCTCCAGGGCCGTGCCGTCCCTCTCCGCAGTGAGGGAGAAGTCCATCGCGGCGCGCATGTTGGCGCGCTCGGCGTGGGCGCGCTCGCACCACAGGACCTGGTCCGGCCCGGCCCACTCGTCGCAGCCTCGCCGGGCCAGACGCAGGTAGTGGTCCTGGTGCCGCCGACGCGTGCACGGCTCCTCGCCGAGCTCGTGCAGCCACTGCTCTCCGTACTCCCGGAGGGTGTCGAGCATCGCGTACCGGGGACCGCACGGGGTGTCCGTACGCTGCACGATGGACTTGTCCACCAGCGCGGACAGCAGCCCCGGCACCTGCGCATCGCCGATCGGCCCACCGGCGCAGACCCGTACGGCCGCCTCCTCCTCGAAGCCGCCGGCGAACACCGCGAGCCGGGCCCAGGCCAGCCGCTCCAGCGGAGCGCACAGCTCATGACTCCAGCCGACGGTCGTACGCAGCGTTTGGTGCCGCCGCTCGCAGTCACGGGACCGCTCGTCCGTGGAGGTGAGCGTCTCGAACCGGTTCCGCAGATGTCGGCGAAGAGCAACCAAGCCCATCTGCGACAGCCTTGCGGCGGCCAGTTCGATGGCCAGGGGAATGCCCTCCAGGCGGGCGCAGATGTCGGCCACCGCCGCGCCGTCGTCCTCGGCGCTGAGCGCTCCGGGTGCGCATTCCGCGGCGCGCTCCATGAACAGCACGGCCGCGTCGGCCGGTGCCACCCCGTGGGACTGTTCCGTCACGGTGATCGGCAGCGGGGGCACGGCCACCACACGCTCACCCGGGTGTTCCAGGCGACAGCGACTGGTGGCCAGGACACGCACTCCCGGCGCTGCGGACAGCAGCACCTCCACGGCCTCGGCACAGTCGGCGGCCAGGTGTTCGCAGCAGTCGAGGACGAGCAACAGCCGCTTGTCGGCGAGCCAGTCCGCCACCACATCGATCGCGGGCCCCGCGGTCTGATCGGTCAGCCGGAAGACCTCGTACACGGCGAGCGCGATCGAGGCGGCCCCTCGCACCGCGGAGAGCTCGACGAACCACACCCCGTCGGGAAACACGGCGCGCAGATCGGCTCCGGCGCGACGCGCCAGACGGGTCTTGCCCGCCCCGCCCACCCCGGTGAGCGTCACCAGCCGCGCCTCGGTCAACTCATCTGCGATGGCGGCCAGTTCGACCCTTCGCCCGACGAAGCTCGTCACCTCGGGCGTCAGATTTCCGACCGTCCACCCCGGTCGGGCGTCTTCCACGGTGATTGCCTCCCGCGCCCCGGACACGATCCGTTGGCCACGATCCGCCCGTTGGCCACGATCCTCTGCCAGCGGCGATTTTGGTCCCTGATCGCTGTCCCGGGGCACGGATGCCATGCGTTGCCCGATTCTTCAGAGGGACCGCTCACTTCACCACAGAACCGTGGCTCACTCGGCCATCTCTTGTGCGTCTCTGATCGGTGAGCGGCTCACACCGTTGCCAGACGACGCAGACAGCGAGACAGGAAGGCAGGTAGACAGGCAGGCAGTCCAACTCGCCCATAAACTCGCTCAGTTGTCCTGCAGAAACTTCTTCGCCAACGAATCCCCCAGACTCACCGCCGCACTGTGGCTCTCGATCGGCGACACCTTCGAGTTCTTGAACAGGATGTACGTGACGCCGGAGTCAGTGCCGCCCGTCTCGGGGTCGGGATCGATGCCGAGTGCGTTCGCCGTGGCGTAGGACGCCTCGCCGATGATCTTCGTGGGGCCGGTGTCGCCGACGACCGCGTACTCGACCTTGTTGTTGTAGATGACGGCCACGACACCGCCGCCCTTGATGCCGGAGTTCGCGTAGTTCCAGATGGAGCTGGAGCTGGGCACGACGACGTACGGGAGCTTCTCGGCGTTCAGGGGCTTGTCGTTGGACTGGTGGAACGCGGTGTCGTCCTGGAACCAGGGGTCGGTGTCCGCGTTGCACTTCGAGGTCACCTGGCCGTCGCAGTCGACGTCCATGTCTGCCTTCCAGAACACGGCGCCGTTCTTCCCGCACACGGGGATGTTCGCCGACGTCTCCTCGTCGGACCTGTACTTGCCGTTCGATAACTGCGAGCAGGACGTGACCTTGGCGAGCAGTTCGGCCGCGCTGACCGAGCCTTCGCGTGGGGTGTCGGGGGACGCGGCAGCGGATCCGGGCAGCGTCGCCGCGGCGAGCAGGGCGGCTCCGGCGGAGGCGGCGAGGGCGAGCGTTCGAGTACGCACGTGGGGGCCCTTCTCTTAGGTCTCTCAGGTCTATTAGGAAAGTTTCCTTACCTGTGGCGCTCACGGTCCCGCTCCTCTCATGTACTCGTCAACTCATGAAACGGCCATCGTCACCACCACGGGCACCTCAAGCCCCACCTCGACGAATCGCTCCCCAAGACGGGTGAATTGGCGGAAACCGGGGCAACCGAAGGAGCGGCGGACGTGT